>DIBR01000037.1:6835-33577 GCA_002415025.1 Spongiibacteraceae bacterium UBA5047 | reverse complement strand
TCTGCGCTTCTCGGCGCCTACAAGGGGGATCGGGGGCACGTATCTATTTCCACGGCACTACTGCAGGGAGCGTTTGAGGCCACATCAGCAAAAAAGGACTCCCCGAGGAGAGCCCTTGGGTGTATCTGCCACACTTTAAACCAATAGCTAGTCCTTGCGAGGGCTTTTTTTTGCAATTCAATGAATGAGCAATGCCCGCATAGCCAGGGCCACGCTGACGCCTGTGGCTTATGCGGGCCTACAGCAAGCGTGTGGGCGGAGCGTATCCGGTGCCCCCAAAATCTTCACGCCGCCCGCGCTTTTAAGCGCGCACGTTTTAACGGACTTTTTATCGAACTGAATGCCGCCTCATCACGCAAATCCGGCTTAATTTCCGCTTTGCAACTGCGGCACTGATAGCGACTACCCTTCAGAAAATTGCTTAACCGCTGCGGACCAAAATCAAAGGGCTGACAGGCACAGAGAAAGGGATAGGTTTTACGTTTAGCGGTTTTGCGTACTTCGGCGTTGGCAACGTCGAAATGACCCGACGCGCGCGGTGTTGCGCCTAAAGCCTCGGCAACTGCCTTCCAGCGTGCATCGTGCGCACGTGAGCGAAAGCACCTGCTTGCAACGATATGTGCCATTTCATGGGCTACCGTATCGTAAACAAAAGACCACTGCGGGTTGTTGCGAAAGATAACCTTGTTGAGCTCGATCAGGTTTTGCCGGGGCAACGCCCGCCCGGCCATGCGAGCGCTCTTCAAGTCGAACCTCAACGTTGGCGCGGCATCCGTGTAACCCAATGTTTCACAGGCCAACCGGTAAGACTCGTCAAAAGCGCGCTGTATATCGGCCAACAAGGCTTCCGGCAGCGGTTCGGCATAATCGGCGAGCGCCACTACAAACTCGGCTTCTTCGGAATCAGGGCATCCATTCGTTCGACAATCTGCGCAACACGACCACCTTTGGCATCAATTTCGTTGGCTCCCAAATCGCAAATTTCGTGGGGAAACACCAGCCAGTCATCGGTTTCATGCAGGTAGTAGTCCGGTCTGATCGTGGTTTGATTGCGCTCAGGCTTGAACCAGGGCACCGCTGTGCGAATATCACCGTGCTGCCCCGTACCCAGGTTATTGCGAATCTCGGCGAGCACGGCCTTTAATGTCAGGCCTGTATCAAAAACATCATCCACAATCAGCAGCTTGTTGTCGGTGCTAAAGTTTTTGAAAATGTAATCCAGGTTGTGAACCTTCACCCGCCGCTCTCGCTGATCCACGCCACTGTATAGCGAAGTACGAATGGCGATATGATCTACTGCCAGCCCGCAGTATTCAAACAACTCCTGCACGGCAATGCCCACCGGCGTACCACCGCGCCAAAGTGCAATGATGCAGTCTGGCCTAAAACCACTTTCAATCACCCTGGCGGCAAGTTCGAAGGCATCATCAAGCAGGGATTGCGCGGAGATAAAGTGCTTCTGCATCGGGTACTGGCTTATTTACGAAACTGTTTAAAATCCGGTTGGCGCTTTTCCAGAAAGGCCATAACCGATTCGATATTCTCTGGCGAACCTGCCAAACGCATCATCGCCTCCTGCTCAATGTCATTGGCACTGTGAACAGACTCCATGTGAACCCGTCGCATCAGGCGCTTGGTTTCCACCAACGACGAAATGGGCCACTGGGCAATCTCTCGCGCCTTGACCATTGCCTGATCGAGCAAGCCATCGTCACTGACGGTTGCCGTCGCAATACCCACTTCAACCGCTCGCTCAGCGCCAATCCACTCGGCGGTATACATCAATTCCGCCGCGCGGCGCGCACCGATGACGGTTTGCAGAGTGTAGCTGCTGCCCCATTCCGGCACCAAACCCAACTGTACGAAGGGAAAGCGCATGCGCAGGCTTTCGCCTACATAGACCACATCGGCATTTAACAATAATGTCGCACCACCACCGACGGCTACGCCCTTGGCTGCACAGATAAGCGGCTTGTCGAAATCGAGCAGCGCTTTGGCGCTCGATACAAAAGGATGTTCGGTGTTGCCGTCAGCGTTGGCCATATCGTTCAGATCAACACCTGACGAAAAGTCCTTGCCCGCTCCGGTGATCACTAAACAGGCCACTTTCGGGTTTTCCCGTGCGGCATTCACCGCCTCACGGAAGGCTGTCCATTGCTCGACATTGAACGCATTCTTTTTTTCCGGGCGATTCAATGTGATCAGCAAAACGCCGTCATCATCGAGTTCCTGCAAAACGGTATCAGACATAAGGCACCACGTATTATTCGTTAATAAAGTTGACGGCGGCAGACAATTCAGCACGTTCGGTACGGCAGGCATTGGCGGGTGAACCCACCGCCTCAACGCCAAAGGAAATACCGAACAGCAACTTTTGCGACGCCGGTATATCCAGTTCCTCGCGAATCTGATCCGCAAAAAAACTGAGCGCAGTTTGCGGGCAACTTGCCAGACCGTGTGCGCTAAGACTCAGCATCAGGTTTTGTGCATACATTCCCAAGTCCGCCGCCTCGCGAATACCAAAAGGCTCTGGCAGAAACAGAAACGCTACGTGCGGCGCGCCGAAAAATTCGAAGTTTTTGTAAAAGGCCTCACCGCGCGCCGCTTTGTCTTCCCGGGTTATGCCCAACGCATCGTAGAGCGCCTTCGCCGCCGCATACTGGCGATCTTTATATACGCCTTCGTACTTGCCATCGTAGGGGAAATCCATCGTCATTTTCCCGGCGAGAAAGTCTTCGCTGATGCGCTTTTTCAAACGATCCTTTGCGGCACCACTCACCACCACGGCCTGCCAGGGCTGGGTATTGCAGTTTGAGGGAGCATATTGTGCGGCGTCAAAAACCGACTGCAGCGTCTCTGCAGACACCGGATCGGGCAGGAAGGCCCGAATCGAACGGCGCTGGCGAACCAGCGCATGAAACTCACTAACGCGTACGTCATCAGAGGTGATTTGCTGTAACTGCTCACTCATTGGCTATTGCTCCTGCCGCTTTCAGTGTCGCTATGTCTTGCTGGCTAAAACCAGCTTCAGCGAGAATGGTCCCGGTTTCTGCGCCCAGAGCACAGGGCCCGGACTCCACCGCGGAAACTGTTCGAGAAAACCGTGGCGCAGGTGCTGATTGCCGCACGCCGTCTATCTCGATGTAATTGTCACGCGCCTGATTGTGCGGGTAATCCATGGCCTCGTTCATATCGAGTACCGGGGCAAAACAGACGTCGGTACCCTCCATTATGCCACACCATTCATCGCGGGTTTTAGTCCGGATACGCTCGGCAATACGCTGTTTGTATAGCGACCACTTATCTTTTTCAAACAGGTGGGTATAGCCGCCCTCGCCCAGATCCAGATCCAGTTTCGCGGCAAGCAGCGCGTAAAATTGCGGTTCGATGGAGCCAATGGAAACATAACGCCCATCCGCACATTCGTAGGTATCGTAGAAATGCGAGCCGCCATCGAGCCAGTTGGATTCGCGCTGCAGTTCCCATGTGCCACCCGTGAGATAGGCCTGAGCCGGCGCCATTAACGAAATAACACCGTCGGTAATCGCTGCGTCGACAACCTGTCCTTTGCCCGAGGTCTTCGCTTCCAGCAATGCAGCTAATAGCCCGGTCACCAGAAACATTGACCCGCCGCCGTAGTCACCGACCAGATTCAGCGGCGGCACCGGGCCACCCGCTTTCCGGCCGATAGCATCCAGTGCACCGGTCACGGCGATATAATTGATATCGTGGCCTGCACTTTGCGACAAAGGCCCCTGCTGCCCCCAGCCGGTCATGCGCCCGTAGACCAAACGCGGATTGCGCTCCAGGCAAACATCGGGGCCAAGGCCCAATTTTTCCATGACGCCCGGACGAAAGCCTTCAAACACGGCATCGGCAGATTCCAGTAATTTCAATACCGCCTCCACCGACTCCGGCTTTTTCAAGTCAACGGCGATACTGCGCTTTCCGCGCGAAGTCACGTCGGCCGGATTGGCCTCTGCGGTTCCTGCCCGATCAACGCGAACCACATCTGCGCCCATATCGGCGAGCAACATGCCCGCGTAGGGGCCGGGGCCGATGCCGGCCATTTCAATAATTTTTATACCTTTTAATGGCCCTGCCATATCGCCCCCATTACACACATAAAAAAACGCCTGCTCCTTGCGAAACAGGCGTCGGGAATTACGCTATGCGAAATATCACTCTCCGGTAAAGACGGCTGGACGCTTTTCCTTAAAGGCTTTCATGCCCTCTTTCGCATCCTTGGAGGCAAAAACCGGGCCCGCCAATTCATCGGATTTCAGCATCGCTTCGTCTTCGGCAATATCGGTCTGCAGCTCACGCAATGACCGCGTTACCGCCTTGAGCGCAATCGGGCCGGTTTGACCAATCTGCTCTGCAATTTTCTTGGCTTCTGCCAGTGTCTGCCCTTTGGGCACGACGCGATTGATCAGCCCCCAGTCCAGCGCTTCTTTTGATGTGATGTGACGCCCCAGTAAAACAATTTCCGCCGCCAGACAGTAGGGAATCTGGCGCGGCAAACGGATGCTGGAACCCGCCATCGGATACAGGCCGCGAGCGACTTCCGTCACGCCGTAGACGGAATCTTCGGCGCCAACACGAATATCGGTGCCGGCCAGTATCTCGGTACCACCGGCCAATGCGTAGCCTTCAACGGCCAGAATAATGGGTTTGCTCGGGCGGTTATCACGCAGCAGCGCCTGCCAGTGAACGTTAGGTACCTTGCCCATCAGTTCCATAAATTCTTCGGTGCTTTTCTGATTGCCGTCTGCGCCGGCCTTTAAATCCATACCCGCACAGAATGTATCACCGTTGGCGGTCAGGATCGCACACATCAGTGAATCGTCTTCATCCAGACGACGCCAGGCCTTGTACATACCCAGCAGCATTTCCGGGCTAAAGGCATTCTTTGCCTCAGGCCGGTTTAAGGTCACGATCAGGGTTTTGCCTTCCTGCTCAATAATGCAATTTTTGGTGCTGATGTCGAGTTCAGCCATAAGACTCTCCGTAAACTATTTGCCGTAGGAGCCTGCCCTGCAGGCGAACATCGGGGGATCGCCTGCAGGGCAGGCTCCTACACGATTTATTGGGCTAGGCGACCTCGCCTTTACCATCGAGCGCGAAAGCTTTCGCCGTTTTGTAATCAGGCTTGCCGCTCGGCGCACGAGGTACCGAATCAATAATATGCAATGCGCGCGGCACTTTATAACCGGCAATATGATTTCTGCAGTGATCCTGAACCTGTGCCAGCGTCAGACTAACGTCATCGCGCAGCTGCACAACGGCGGTTACCTTGCTGCCCCAGCGATCATCCGGTGTTGCGACCACCAGCGCATCGAAAATACCCTCGTGCGCCTTGAGTGCGTTTTCGACTTCCTCGGGGAAAATTTTCTCCCCGCCGCTGTTTATGCAGTTGGAACCGCGGCCGTATACGGTGATTGAGCCATCTTCTTCAAGCTTGGCCTCATCGCCTGTGAGCAGCCAGGTTTTGCCTTCCACGGTGATAAAGGTTTTGGCTGTCTTTTCCGGGTCGTTGTAGTAACCGCTGGGAATAAAGCCCGAGCGAGCAAAAATACCTTTCTCACCGAGCTTGGCATGGCGCTGCGGAGTTTCTTCTTCAACGATCACGTCCATAAATTCGGAGCGTGTGACATTACCGAGGCCCGCTTCGGATTTCTTCTCGCCGTTATCCATACCCATCTGGCCGGATTCTGACGATCCAAAGCTGTTGGTGATAAATACGTTGGGGAAGTGTTTGCGGAAACCGTTCTGCTTGGCCTCAGAGAACACCGCACCACCTGAGCCAACATTGAATATGGCGCCCAAATCCCAGCGACCGGGGTTGGCTTCAAGTGAGTCGAGCAGAGGAATCGCCATGGCATCGCCTACGATCTGCACGGCGTTCACTTTTTCCCTTTCGCAGATTGCCCATACGTGCTCACCGTCAAGCGACTTCTTGTCGTTCAACACCAGCTTGTTCCCGGCCAGCAGTTGAATACAGGCGTACCACCAGGAAGCACCGTGCATGAGGGGCGCCAGCGCAATACCACACAGGGGGTTTTCAGACACTCGCGTTGCGATATCTTCCGGCTTCTGGCAAGGACCGTTTGGCGAAAAATGGCCGCCGCCACCCATAGCCGCGAAGAACACGTTCTGATGCGGCCACATAACGCCCTTGGGCATACCCGTGGTGCCGCCGGTATAGAGAATAAAATAGTCGTCGGCGGAGCGGTCCCCAAAATCACGGGCGTCACTCTGTCCGTCCATGGCTGCTTCGTACTCTACAGACGCTATCACCGTCAGGTCTGCACCACTGTCATCGTCAACGGCAACAAAGGTTTTCAGATCCGGTGCGGCGCTGCGAATTTCCGCAATGTGAGGCGCGAATTCGCGATGATGCACACAGGCAACCATGTCAGCGTTATCGAAAATATAGAGCAATTCATCTTTGACATAACGGTAGTTCACGTTAATCGGCACTGCGCGAATCTTGAAGCAGGCCATCATTGCTTCCAGATATTCGTTGCAGTTGTACATATACAGGCCGACGTGGTCTCCCGCTTTTACGCCCTGCGTCGCCAGATAATGCGCCATGCGGTTGGCACGCTTTTCCAGGTCACCAAAGGTCGTGCGATGCGAACCGCAAACCAGCGCTTCACGCTCCGGCACGGTGTCGGCAACGACTTCAAACATGTCCGCTAGATTGAATTGCATTTTTCCCTTCCCGTCTTGTGACACCGGCCACAATCTGTGGCCGGTTAGGTTTTACGCCTTGTTTATCAGGCCTTTTCTGATCCCACCACCCACATGGCGAAGAACTGTGCGCCGCCACCGTAGGCATGGCCCATGGCCAGTTTGGCCCCGTCGACCTGATGGTCTCCGGCGTCACCACGCACCTGTCTGGCGGCTTCAGCGAAGCGAATCATGCCGGACGCACCAATCGGGTTGGACGATAGTACACCACCGCTGCAGTTCCAGGGGATGTCGCCTTTTTCGTCCAGCGAGGTTGCCCCTTCCATGGTCAGTTTCCAGCCCTGGCCAACATCGGCGAAGCCGAGGTTTTCCAGCCACATGGGCTCATACCAGGAGAATGGCACGTAGATTTCGGCGCAGTCCAGATCCTTGCGTGGATCGGTAATGCCTGCCTGCTTGTAGACATCTTTGGCGCAGTCGATACCCGCTTGCGGATTCACCTGCTCGCGACCGGCATACATCGTGGGTTCGGAGCGCATGGCAGCACCGCGAATCCAGGCCGGTTTTTTCGGCGACTGTGCAGCCAGCTCTTCATTGGAGATAACCAGCGCACAGGCGCCGTCAGAAGAAGGGCAGGACTCCAGAAAGCGCAGTGGTTCCCACAGCATGGGGCTGTCTTCCACTTCTTTTAGGGTGATATTCGGCAACTGCAAATGCGCCAGCGGGTTGCGCGCACCGTGCAGGCGATCTTTTGTCGCGACCTTGATGCCAACATCATAAGGCGCATTGGTGCGGCGCATATATTCGCGAATAATCGGCGCAAAGAAGCCACCCGCACCCGCATTCAAATGCGGCGAAAAGGGCTGGGCGTTCGACAGGGCCCACATGGCGTTGGACTCTGACTGCTTTTCGTAGGTCACGGTCAACACGCGTTTGAACATACCGCTCTGCACGTAGGAGGCGGCAACGATGGCGGTTGACCCCCCTACCGAACCGGCCGTGTGAACACGCAGCATCGGCTTGCCGTTACAACCCAGCGCGTCGGTGAGATACAGTTCGGGCATGATGCCGCCTTCGAACATATCCGGTGCCTTGCCGACAACGACGGCGTCAATGTCATCCCAGGTCAGACCGGCATCGGTCAAGGCGTTAAAGGCCGCCTCACGGACAAGACCCGCGATAGATACGTCTTTGCGTTTGGTCTGGTATTTGGTCTGGCCAATACCAACAACTGCAGCTAAATCAGCCATTATGCTTCCTCCAATACCGCAACCAGGTTCTGCTGCAAGGCATGACCCGAGGTTGCATGAGCGATACCGCGTTTGATGTCGCCGCGGATAATACGCATGGCAACTTCGCCAATGCGCGAAAGACCAGAAGCCATCATCAGGTTACCGGCCAACACGCCGCCTGATGGGTTAACCACTGTGTCATCGCCGAGGCCCAGGGCCCGCTTCAGAATAATTTCCTGATGACTGAAAGGCGCGTAGATTTCCGCAACTTCCACTGGCCCGTTCGCAACGCCAGCAGACTTGGCTGCCGCTTGGGTAGAGGGCGACTGGGTCAAATCGCGGGCGCCAAAGTTGTGGGACTCGATGCGATGATCAATTCCTTTCAGCACGGCGTAGGGCTTGCCCCATTCCTTCGCTTTTTCAACCGTGGCAACCACCATTGCACAGGCGCCGTCAGACACCGGGCAGCAATCGTGCTTGCGCAGCGGCGAAAGGTAGGTCGGCTCTGCCAGCAACTCGTCAACACTTACATCACCTTTAAGCTGGGCATGCGGGTTCGACTTGGCATTTTTGCGCGAGCGCGCTACCACTTCCGCCATGTCTTTTTCGGTAATGTCACCGTTGTCGAGCATCGTGCGCGCTTGCAGCGCGGCAGTGCTGATCGAGTCCAGCCATAGTGGAGCCATGTAGTAAGGATCCAGCTGCTGTGACAACACGATTGGCAGCTCACCCGGCGATGACTTCCCAAAGCCGTACACCAGAGCCGACTCGGCCTGTCCCATAGTAATTTTCAGTACCGCCTCATAAAGCGCCCAGGCAGCGTCCATTTCAACGTGCGATTCCTTGATCGGCGGAACAGCACCCAGAGGGTCTACACCCGACACGAAGGCAAAGGCAGCACCTTGCAAATAGTCGCAAGAGCCTGAGCAGGTAAAATCGACGTCCTGCGCACTTTGAATTCCGGCCGCATCAAGCGCTTTGCGCAGCACCGGCATAATGAGTTCAACTTCATTTTGCGCACCGGCATCACGTACGCAATCAGACTGAACAAAAGAGACAATGGCTATATCACGCATCTTTCAATCTCCCGATCTCTTCTACTTCCATATCCGGCTCGTCTATCGGCCTGAAGTACTGAATATTTTCCATGGCGTAGTCCCACTCACTGGCATCTTTCCACAGGGCTTCGACGCGCATACCGATACGAACATCTTCGTTCTTGCATTCGCTCAACACATGCAGGAAAGAGATATTGGCTCCGTCCGGCACCAGGTTAGCGATAACGTAGGGCGGTTTGATGGGGTTGCCGGGAATCGGAATATGAACAATGGTGAAGGACTCAACGGTTGCCTTGTTGGACAGCTCCACTTCTTCTTCCGTTGCCACACCACAGGCCGCACAGCAACCGCGCGGCGGAATGTAAACGTTGCGGCAGGAGGGGCAGCGCTGGCCCAGTAACTTGCCGTTTTTCACCCCGGTCAGAAATCGCGCGGTGGCGCGCCCTGCGGTGAAGTTGTAATCCAGATAGACAGGCACTTCGATACCGGTGATCGGCTCGAGCGCTTCAGTGTTTTGATCACTCATGAGAGTCTCCTTCAGGCCGGGTCAAAGCAGGCGATATCGTTGATGGAACCTATTGTTTCCTCTGCCCAACGCACTTTCACGCGCATACCGGCTTTCATGGCAGATTCATCACCGGCATCCACGCAGTGAATCATGGGAATGTCAGCGCCATCGAACTGGATTTGCGCCCAGGCAAATGGCTTGTCGAGCGGGTGCTTGCCGCGCGGGTGCTTGACCCAGGCCCAGCTTTTGACCACGCCGGTATCGGGCAGATCGACAAAGTCGCTGAGGGCCTCTGCGGTTACGGGATCCCACTCCATGGGCGGCACAATGACTTTACCGTCGCTGCCTTTGATGCCGACGATCTTGCGATCGCGCAACGCGGTGAGAAAACGGCCGACTACCGGCCCGGTGGAACGGGTATAGGTATAGCCGAGGGTAAACGCCTGACTGAGGACTTCCGCGCTCGCGGACATAGGCCTATCTCCTTGCTGACTGGCTGAAAACGCTGACCAGGGCATTAAACTAATACCCTGAAATTATTACGCTTTTTTAATAAAACCGAAGGCCGACCGAAGCCGGCAGCGACAGGCAGTATTCCCCAGTGGATGCGAGAACTCAATGACCATTTGTGGCCTATCGGTGTGACAAAATCGATCAAGAGGGGCTTCCCGCAAGGGCTTGGTCGGGATGATGTGGGAGATTCTATGTTTGGCTGCAAGCCCTGAATGCTGCCCTGCCTCACATTCTGGGAAAGGGTTGGGGTGAGGGTTCGTGGGAGCGAGCCCTGCTCGCGAAGATTTTGGATCCGGTTCATTCGCCTGCAGGGCAGGCTCCCACGGGTATGCGGCTTTGTGACGTCTTTGTAGGAGCTGGCCCTGCCGGCGAATATTCTCAGAGGGTCTTGCCAAACAACATAGAATCTCTCACAAAAACCGTACTATAGGGGCTTTCCCGAATCCCGCTCCAGTGCCTTACGCATATTCTCAGCAATCTGACTGGCAACCCGCTTGGCGCGCTCGGTGCGCTCACCGGAGAAGTGCGCGTCAGCGGTGGTGACAAAATAGTCCAGCCAGCGGTCAAAATCTGCATCCGTCAGCGTTTGTTTGTTATTGAGCTGGCGGTGGATGTTCATCGTATGGCGGTTATAGTCACTGCCGCCAAGCAGCAGCTTTTCCCAGTATGCCTGAATGCGGGGAAAATGCTCGCGAATATCCACGGCGGCAACGTCGAGAAAAATGGGGGCGAGGCGCTCGTCGTTGAGCAATTTGTCGTAGAAGGCTTCGACAAATTCGCGGATATGTTCAGAGTTGTCGAGGTCGGGCTTTTGCATAGCGGTCCCACAAACTACCTTGTAGGAGCCTGCCCTGCAGGCGAATTTATCCGGTTATTCGCCTGCAGGGCAGGCTCCTACAGAAAATGTAGTGCCAGTTTACTTGCCACGCTTCTTCTTGGAATCCTTCTTTTTCACAAATTTCATCAGGCGCTTCTTGCGATTGACCTGACGGTTGGTGAGCTTGTTTTTCTTGCCTTCGAAGGGGTTGTCGCTGGTGCGAAACTCGATACGAATCGGTGTGCCCACCATATCAAGGTGTTTGCGGAAGGTTTTTTCCAGGTAGCGTTTGTAGCTATCCGGCACTTTGTCGGTCTGGTTGCCGTGAATGACAATAATCGGCGGATTATGCCCACCGGCATGAGCATAGCGCAGTTTGATGCGGCGGCCATTCACTAGCGGTGGCGCATGATCAAACACCGCACCCTCCAGAATAGTGTTCAGCTGTCGGGTTGAAAATTTGTCTGTGGCAGAGGCAAAGGATTTGGCAACGGACTCATACAAATGCCCCACACCCGTGCCGTGCAGCGCAGAAATAAAATGCACTTCGGCGTAATCGATAAACTGCAAGCGCCGCTGCAATTCAACTTTAACGCGGTCTTTGTGGTCCGCTTCCAGCCCGTCCCACTTATTCACCGCCAACACCAGTGCCCTGCCCGACTCGATAACCTGCCCCAGCAAATGCAGGTCCTGGTCAACCACGCCCTCGCGGGCATCAAGTACCAGAATGGTGACATTCGAATCGTCGATGGCCTTCAGCGTTTTTACGATAGAAAACTTTTCGACAGTTTCGGTGACATTTTTACGGCGCCGCACACCCGCCGTATCTATCAGGGTGTAGGGCTCGCCATCGCGCTCGTAGTGAATATAAATGCTGTCGCGGGTCGTCCCCGGCTGGTCATACACTACCACTCGCTCTTCGCCCAGCAAGCGGTTAACCAGCGTTGATTTGCCCACATTCGGACGACCGATAATCGCAATCCGGATGCCTTTTTCTGCCGCTTCGGCAGATTCGTCAACGTCTGGAACCGCCGGGAAGGTGTCTACCAGCGCATCGAGCAGGTGTTTCACCCCGCGCCCGTGGGTTGCGGTAATGGGATAAATGGCTTCTACGCCCAACTGATAAAAATCAGCCATAGCGACATCGGGGTCAACACCGTCTATCTTATTGGCTACGTAGAAAACCGGCTTGCCAATAGTGCGAAACTGGCTCGCCAGCAATTGATCGGAAGGGGTTAGTCCGGCACGCGAATCCAGCATAAACACAACGGCATCGGCTTCAGTTACCGCCATTTTCGACTGTTGCGCCATAGCGCTATCGATGCCTTCTTCGTCGCCGGTGATACCGCCGGTATCAATAACAATAAAACGTGCATCGCCGTGCGTGACTTCGCCGTATTTGCGGTCCCTGGTCAGGCCGGGAAAGTTGGCCACCAGCGCATCCCGGCTGCGCGTGAGCCGATTAAACAGCGTGGACTTCCCCACATTGGGTCGCCCTACCAGGGCAACAACCGGAATCATGCTCACTTTCTGTCCTGCTTAAAATTTCCCGCAGAAGGCTTTCTGCGGGAGGTGTTCAACTAACGCAGTTGTCGAGGGCCGAAGCTGCGCTTACTGCTGGTGCTGCCGCTGCGGTCAAAGCTATAGGCAACCAGTGTGCCGGCATTGCTGAAGGCATACAGGCGGTCTTCATTGACCAGCATCGGTGCCCGCATACCGCTGTCATCAACCTGCACACGGGAAACCAGATGGCCGTCAACCTGTGAAACAAAGTGCAGGTAACCTTCAAAGTCACCCACCACCAGACTACCGCTGAGAATCGCCGGCTCGGTCAGTTTGCGCCGCGATAAAATGGTTTGAGTCCAGATGACCCCTTGACCATTTTTCTCGAACGCATGAATACTGCCTTCGGCATCAGCCACATAGACGTTGCCGTAACCTTCAACCGGGCCAGTATGGCTGGAAAGGTCTCGCTCCCACATGCGCCGCCCGCTGCGTGCTTCCACCGCGATGAGTTTGCCTTGGTAGCCGGCCGCATAAATCACTCCGGAATCGAGCAACAAGCTGCCATCCACATCGGACAGACGCTCAATTTCAGTACTGCCTTTTGCAACGGAAACACGTTGCTCCCAGCGAAGCTCGCCGGTTTTCTCGTCCAGCGCCACAATCCGGCCGTTGGCCAGCCCCGCGAAGACAAACTGGCCATCAAGAACCGGCGTAGAGGTGCCGCGAAGGGTCAAGCGTGGCACGCTGGCGGTGTAGGTCCAGCGCTTTTCACCGTTGCCGGCATCAAACGCTACCAGCTGTCCGTCGTAGGTCTGAACCACAACGATATCGTCATTGCTGACCGGTGGCGCCAACACTTCACCATTGACCTTCGCGCGCCACAGCTCGGCGCCCTCCTGGTCTAGCGCCAACACCAGACCTTCGGTTGTGCCAAGAAACAATCGCTCGTCGTCGATGCCGACGCCGCCACTGATGGTCAACTCCAATTTACGCTTCCAGCGCTGCTTTCCACTCAGGGCATCATGCGCCTGCAGCACACCATCGGCGGAAACCACGTAGAGCGTGTCGCCTTCAACAACCGGCCGTAACTGATACAGACCCTTGCCCTGTCCTTCGCCCACCGTGGTTGCCCACAAGCGATCCAACTCGCGCTCGATGACGAAATCGGTCAGTTCAGCAGGCTCGTTTTCTTCGGGTGTTCCGGCGCAGGCTGTGATCAGCAAAACCGACAACGGCAACAGCGCCTTCAAAAAACCATTCATTCGCTAGCCGCTCCGGATGTGGCTGGTGCTAAATCTCGAATCTTCATGTCCAGCAGAGGGTTTGGCGACGCATTTTCCAACAGCGCGAGCTGCGCTTTGGCCTGTTGGTAAGCCTCCAATGCCTCCGCGTTTTTGCCCTGCGCCAGCAAAATATCACCACGTGTTTCAGCGATAAGCGCAGCGTAGCTACCCAGATCAGAGCCTTCCAGCGTCTTCTGTGCATCTTCATAGCGTTTTTGCGCCAGCAACACGTGCGCAAGCCGCACCTTGGCTTGCAACAGTAACGGCGCGTCGGGCTTCTGGGCTATAACCCAGTCAAGCTCCTTCTCGGCAGTTTGCCAATCGTTGTCGCTAGCAGCATATTTCGCTTTATACATGGCCGCGAATACGGCGTAGGTCATACCGGGAAATTCGCTTTTCAGCGTTTCTGCCAGGTGCTTTGCGGTCGTGAGCTGCGCAGCGCCGCTTTCTGCGGCAGAATCGGCTTCGAGCAAACTCTGATACATCGCCGACGCTTCGGCAACACGGTCGCCCTGCTGCTTCTGCCAACCCTGCCAGCCAAACACCAGAGCCAGCGCCGCGAGTATACCCAGCACCACCGATTTGCCATTGTCTTGCCACCATGTTTTCAGGGCATCAATCTGTTCTTCGTCTGTGCGATAGGGTTCCACACTCGCTCCTTTCTACTATTTAGCGTCTTGTTTACTGTTGTTTTTCTATTGTCTGTTCAGCTTGTCACGCAGGACATCAACCAGCGCATTCCGGGGGAGGGTTTGTTGCTCTGCCCCATCATCGCGCAGCCATTTTAACTGAACCTGATCCGCTTCTGCTTCCTCTTCACCGATAACGAGCGCAACAGAAGCACCGGATTTATCTGCTTTCTTGAACTGACTCTTGAAACTGCCCCCGCCACAATGCGCCAGCACTCTCAGTGGCAAGCTTTCACGCAGCGTTTCAGCCAGTTTCAAGGCCTGACGCTGGGCGCCCGCGCCGGAGGCTATGACATAGACATCAGCCTGCGCCGTTTTCTCCGGTAAATTGCCCGTTGCTTCCAGCAGCAGGCATAAACGCTCTATACCCATGGCAAAACCCACTGCCGGAGTGGCTTTGCCACCAAGCTGCTCTACCAGACCATCGTAACGACCGCCGGCACAGACCGTGCCCTGGGCACCCAACAGGTCGGTTGTCCACTCAAACACCGTCAGGCCATAGTAGTCCAGCCCGCGCACCAGCGTGGGATTCAACTTGTAGGCGATGCCGACAGCATCCAGCATCGCGCACAACTCGGTAAAATGCGCTCGCGACTCCTCGTCCAGATAAGCATCAAACACCGGCGCCTTCGCGAGCAAGGCCTGAGTCGACCCGACCTTGCTGTCGAGTATTCGCAGCGGATTGCTGTCGAGGCGACGCTGACTATCTTCATCCAGCTCCGCCTTTAAAGGCCTTAAGTAGTCCACCAGCGCTTGCCGGTAAGCCCGTCGGCTCTCACTGCTGCCCAGCGTATTGAGCTCCAGCGTCAGCCCGGAATGGATTCCCAGCTGTTTCCACAACCGGGCGCTGAGCATGATCAACTCAGCATCAATATCCGGCCCGGTCATGCCAAACGCTTCCACGCCAACCTGATGGAACTGCCGCAAGCGCCCTTTTTGCGGCCTTTCGTGGCGAAACATCGGACCCGCATACCACAAACGCTGCACCTGATTGTAGAGCAGCCCGGCCTGTTCGCAGGCACGCACACAGGAAGCCGTTCCTTCGGGACGCAGCGTCAGACTGTCGCCATTACGATCCTCGAAGGTATACATTTCCTTTTCTACGATATCAGTAACTTCACCGATCGAACGCTTGAACAGCTCGGTTTGTTCTACTATCGGAAAGCGGATCTCGCTGTAGCCGTAGCGGCCCAGCAAGTCTCGCAGCTGCGCCTCAAGATACTGCCATACCGGCGTTTCCGCCGGCAGCAGATCGTTCATTCCACGAATTGACTGGATTCTGGCCATAGTCCCTTGATCTTTGTAGCAACCGCCAGGTTCAGGACTGGCGGGCAATAATATCCTGTTCTTCAGCCTGCTTTTTCGCAACGCGCTCGCGAATCAGGCCTTCGAGGTGGTCCACCAGCCCGGTGTTCTGGGTTTTGTGGTCGGTTTTGCCGTCGATATATATCATGTTGCTCGGGCTGCCACCGGTAATGCCAATATCCACTTCCTTGGACTCACCGGGACCATTCACAAAACAACCGATCACGGCTACGTCCACCGGAGTAGTCACATCTTCCAGACGGGCCTCCAGCTCATTCATGGTGCCAATCACATCAAAGTTCTGACGTGAGCAGCTGGGGCAGGCAATAAAGTTAATGCCTTTGGATCGCAGCTTCAGGCTCTTGAGAATTTCATAGCCAACCTTGATTTCTTCTACCGGGTCGGCGGCCAGCGACACCCGAATTGTGTCACCAATGCCGTCCATCAACAGCATGCCCAGACCCACTGACGACTTAACTGTGCCGCCACGCAGCGCCCCGGCCTCGGTAATCCCCAGATGCAAGGGTTGCTCAATGAGCGTCGCCAGTTTGCGATAGGCGCCTACTGCCAGAAATACATCCGAAGCTTTGACGCTGACCTTGAAGTTCTGGAAATCGAGTTTGTCGAGAATATCAACGTGGCGCATCGCCGACTCAACCAGCGCGTCTGCGGTCGGCTCGCCATACTTGCGTTGCAAGTCCCTTTCCAGTGAGCCGGCATTAACACCAATTCGCAGCGGAATATTTTTATCACGGGCGGCATCAATAACTGCGCGCACTTTGTCTTCACGGCCGATATTACCCGGATTAATACGCAGGCAATCAACACCGTATTCGGCGACCTTCAAGGCAATTTTATGATCAAAATGGATGTCTGCAACCAGTGGTACGTTCACCTGTTTGCGAATTTCCCGAAACGCCTCAGCCGCATCCAGACTGGGAACCGATACCCGTACAATGTCCGCGCAGGCCTTTTCCAGCTGCCGTATTTGCGCAACGGTCGCTTCTACATCACAGGTCTCAGTATTCGTCATGCTCTGCACAGAAATAGGCGCATCACCGCCCACCGCAACATTGCCAACCATAATCTGGCGAGATTTACGACGAACGATTGGAGACTCGTGTTGCATAGTTATTCCCCACTCTCCACACCAGCAGCCGCTGGCGTTTGATTCACATCACCCGCATCATCAGCGGGGGCGCCAGAAAACAGGGCGCTGACCCCGAACCAGATCAGAGCAGCTCCGATCAGCGCTGCCATGACTTTGTGAGCCGGCTTGATTTCCGGAAAACCATCAATACCTGTTCGCGTCTGTGTGCTCTTGCCGTCCGCACGCGATACGCCCTTCAGCCGAATGTCTGCAGCTGCGACCAGAGCATCCGCATCCAGCCCGAGAAAGCGCGCGTAGTTTTTGACGTAGCCCCGTACAAACAGCCCTGCGTTCATTTTTTCGTACTGATTAGACTCGATCGCCTCGATATTGCCGAGAATCAAATTCAGGCTGTCGGCAACTTCCTTCGTTGTCAGGCCGGCTGCTTCACGCGCCTGACGCAGGCTATCGCCCGGCTCCTGTCGGCTATCACTATCGTTCAATTCGCGCTCCATAGGGTTCCCCCTGTTGAGACCTAGCTACTGTTCGCCGCTGTATGCGCGGTACTCAAGGTATTCCCGCGATCGCGGGTAAAGATTCTTTAATGCCAGCGCATAACTGGCGTGGGTATTTTTGTCGCCAAACTTGTCTGCCAGACGAATACCCAACCACAAACTCGCGGCTGACTGCTTTTCCACCCGCTTTCTGAATTCATCGTAATAGGTCTGCGACCGGGGGAAATCACCTGTTTCGTATAGCGCCTTGGCCATACCAAACAATGCCGGCACCGAATTCCTGTCCATCAGAAAAGCGCGCTTGTAGGTGGCGGCCGCTTGTTCAGGCTTGTTCAGTTTGTCGTAGCAACGCCCAAGATTGAGAAAGGCGTTGAGACGGCCTTCGTACAAAACATCTTCAGCAACACGATTAAATTCCTTCGCCGCTTCCACATAGCGTTCCTGATCATACAGAAACGCTGCATAGTTGTTACGCACACGCGTATTGTCCGGCGCGTAGCCCAGTGCCTTGTCGTAGTGCTGGCTTGCCAGTTCCAGTTCACCGGTATTTTGAAATACCAGCGCAAGGCCTTCGTGGGCCTCGGCATTTTTGGGGTCGGTTTCAATCGCATAACGCAAATGACGCTTGGCCGACTCCCATTCGCCGCGACTGATATACGTCCGGGCTAACTGACTGGAAATCTCTAAAGCCTTTTGCTCATCTTTTTTATCAGCATAGCGCGAGTTGGTCGTTGTTACACAAGCCGTCAACAGCAACGCGATTACTAACAGCTGGGCGCAGCGGGCCATAACTTTCATCAATTGTTCACCAGTTTTATAGGCTGAATATTTTCCGAGCGAGACAAATGACGCGCGCTGCGTCTGGTTCTGTCAACCACCTGCCCCGCGAGTTGTCCGCAGGCGGCATCGATATCATCACCGCGTGTAGTACGCACCGTGGTGACAAAGCCGGCATCGGTCAGAACTTGCCAAAAACGATTAACTGCATTTTTGCTGGGCCGCTGATAGTCAGACAGCGAAAAGGGGTTAAAGGGAATCAAATTAATTTTGCAGGGAAAGTCTTTCAGTAATTTGGCCAGCTCGATCGCGTGCTCACGCTGGTCGTTCACGCCGGCTATCAATGTGTATTCAACAGTGACAACACGATGGGTGTCTGGCTGGGCGGCTATATAGTGATTGCAGGCTTCCAGCAATTCCGAGATGGGGTAACGCCGGTTGACCGGCACCAGCTCGCTGCGCAATGAATCATTGGGTGCGTGCAGGGAAATCGCCAGCGAGACCTGCGAAACCTCGGCCAGTTTGTACAACGCGGGGACAACACCGGAGGTGCTGAGAGTGACCCGGCGTTTGGAAATCCCGTAACCCAGATCGTCCATCATCAGGCCGGTTGCCGCGACAACGTTATCAAAGTTAAGCAACGGCTCGCCCATACCCATCATCACCACGTTGGTGACAACACGTTTGCTGTGGGAGGGAAAGCCGTCATAGGACTGAATGGCCAACCAAACCTGACCAATGATTTCTGCCGCGCTGAGGTCGCGCTGAAAGCCCTGTTTGCCCGTTGAGCAAAAGCTGCAATCCAGACTGCAACCCACCTGTGACGAAACACATAAGGTCGCCCGGTCGCCGTCGGGAATCAGTACAGTCTCAACAACATTACCGCCGCCCACACCAATGGCCCACTTGCGTGTGCCATCTTTGGAGTCGTGCTGGCTAATCACTTGCGGCGGTCGGATTTCAGCAACACTTTTCAAGCGTTCCCGCAAGGCCTTGCCGATATCAGTCATATCATCAAAGTTGGACACTCCACGATGGTGTATCCACTTCATGATTTGCTGGGCTCGAAAGGGCTTCTCGCCCAGCGACACCATAAACTCCGCCATCTGTGCGCGCGTCATTCCCAGCAGGTTGGCTGGTGGCGCAGTGTGCACGATGGCGGCTTCAGTCATGGTGTCGTCCGGTGCCAATCGAGCCTGTCAGGCGCGATCACACAGCTCGCTGGTAGCAAAGAAAAACGCAATTTCACGGGCGGCAGATTCTGTTGAATCCGAACCGTGTACGGCGTTGGCATCAATAGATTCGGCAAAATCAGCGCGAATGGTGCCCGCTTCGGCTTCCTTGGGGTTGGTTGCGCCCATCAGCTCACGGTTTTTGCTGACTGCACCTTCGCCTTCCAGCACCTGCACGGTAACGGGACCTGAGGTCATAAAGTCGACCAGAGCAGGGAAAAACGGACGCCCTTTGTGCTCAGCGTAAAAGCCTTCTGCCTGATCGCGGCTCAGACGCAGCATCTTGGCACCGACAATGCGCAATCCGGCTTTTTCGAAGCGGCTGTAAATTTCGCCAACGACGTTTTTGGCAACGGCATCCGGTTTGACTATGGAAAGTGTACGCTCAACACCCATCGGTAAATTTCTCCAGTAAAATCAGTACATTTAAAAAAACCTGCCAAGGCGCAGGTTCAGTTTGAAAATCCTCTAATTATAAGCTTTTCAGGGGCAAATGAATACGCTACTTACAATTAATCTCGCTGTGCGGCTACCCCGCCTGGAGCTCCGACGCACGCAGCCGGTTTACCGCGGTACAGACCTGTTCAGCGGCAAAATCCACCTCGTCTTCCGAGGTGTAGCGGCCCAGACTAAAGCGCACCGAGCTCAATGCCAGCGCTTCGCTGCGGCCAATGGCCCGTAGAACATACGAGGGTTCCAGAGTGGCCGATGCACAGGCTGACCCCGTGGATACCGCAAGATCCTTGAGCGCCATCAACAGGGATTCACCGTCAACCCCGGCAAAGCTGATATTGATAATGCCCGGCCAGCCGTTCCCGCTGCCATTCAGTTCTATCTTGTCGAGACTCTGCACCTGCGTCAAAAACCGCTTGCGTAGCAGAGTGAGGGACTCACGGTCAGTTGTCAGACGCGCCGCAGCCAGCGCTGCCGCCTCGCCCAACCCGACTATCTGGTGGGTCGGCAAGGTGCCCGAGCGCATGCCCCGCTCGTGGCCACCGCCGTGAATCTGCGGCGCCAGCTGGCAGCGCGAGCGACGCTTGACGTACAGCGCACCAATGCCTTTCGGGCCATAACATTTGTGGGCCGAGACCGAGAGCAGGTCGACGTTCATTTGCGCAAGGTTGATCGCCAGCTTGCCAACGCTCTGGGCAGCATCAACGTGAAAAAAGGCCTGATGATCAGCACACAGCGCAGACAGAGTGGCAATGTCGTTGATCGAACCCAGCTCGTTGTTCACGTGCATCAAACTGACCAGAATGGTGTCGTCTCGCAAAGCCGCCGACAAGGCATCGGCAGTAATACAGCCCTGCGCGTTCGGCGCAAGATAGGTGATGTCGAAACCTTTCGCCGCCAGCGACTCGCAAGTGTCGAGAACCGCCTTGTGTTCGATGCTTGAAGTAATGATATGGCGTCCGCGCCCGGCGTAAGCCTCGGCAACACCCTTGATTGCGAGGTTATTCGCTTCGGTGGCACCCGATGTCCAGACGATTTCGCGGTTGTCGGCGCCGAGCAAATCGGCCAGCTGACGGCGCGCATTTTCAACAGCTTCCTCGGCTTTCCAGCCAGGAAGGTGTGAGCGCGATGCGGGGTTGCCAAAATTGCCGCCACGGGTCAAACAGGCCAGCATTTTCTCGGCAACGCTTTCATCCACAGGCGTGGTCGCGGCATAGTCCAGATAAACCGGTAATTGCATGCCCTCTCCTCTCAGTTGATCGAGCGGCGGAAATCCTTAATCCACCGTCGTCATCGCGATGTGCTCCAACTCGCGATGGTGCTGCCGACTGGCAATCAGCTGTACTTCCCTACGCTCGACCAGGCTGGCCAGGCTGATGCCGCTGAGAAATTGATGAATCTGAACGCTGAGGTCAGCCCACAGGTGGTGGGTAAGACAAACCTCGCCCTCCTGACAATTGGCCTCTCCGGAGCAGTTAGTGGCGTCAACGCTTTCGTCAACGGCATCAATAATATCGGCGATATAGGTGTCTTCGGTGGAACGATCCAGCCGATAACCGCCGCCGGGGCCGCGAATACTTCGCACCAGGCCACTGCGACGCAATTTGGCAAACAGCTGCTCAAGATAGGACAGCGAAATATGCTGGCGCGCCGATATCTCGGACAGGCTGACCGGCCCCTGATCGCTGTGCAGCGCCAGGTCCAACATTGCGGTTACCGCATAGCGGCCTTTAGTCGTTAAACGCATGAGTCAGAGCCTCCCGCGAAAAATTTTGGGATTCGGCAAAGCAAGCTTCCTGCCGCCATATCACACCTCGTCCTGCGCCGCAGTCGAAACATCGCCTACGCTACGGCCATGTTTCAACTGGTACTGGGTCGAGGTCAGGATGCCGCGCAAAATATTGACTTCCATATCGTCAGGTCGGGCGCGGTTGTATAGGCGCCGCAAACGGGTCATCAACTGCTTCGGGGCTTTCGGATTAAGAAAGCCAAGTTCCAATAACGTTTCTTCCAGATGCTCAAAATAGCGCTGCAGTTGTTCTGTGCTTGCCGGAGGCTGATCCCACTCCGCCAGCGCATCGGCTGTCAGCTCGCCACTGAGATGCGTCATGCGAAGCTCGTAGCTTATTACCTGCACCGCCATCGCCAGATTCAGGGAGCTGTATTCCTCGTTCGCCGGGATATTGACGTGCAAATGGCAGAGCTGTAGCTCTTCATTCGTTAAACCGCGATCTTCGCGCCCAAAAACGAAAGCGACTTCATGCTCTCCCGCTTCTGCATAGGCGCGCTGGGCACAGTGCCGGGGATCAAGCAAGGGCCACGGAATACGGCGACCGCGAGCACTGGTACCCACAACAAGTCCGCAATCGGCCACGGCTTCTTCCAGCGTAGCGCACACCTGGGCCGAGTCGAGTACATCCGTGGCGCTTGCCGCACGCCAGGTGGCTTCGTCGTGCGGAAACTTGCGCGGCTCAACCAGCACCAGCTTGCCCAAACCCATATTTTTCATGGCACGCGCAACCGCCCCGATATTGCCGGGATGCGAAGTGTTAACGAGAACAATGCGTATCTTGTCCAGAGACATAAAACCCTACCCCGCCTCTGCCGCAGCGATATCGCGAATGCGCTGAACCATCGCGCGCAGGCCATTGCCCCGTGTTGGACTAAGATGGCGCAACAGGTCCAGCGCCTCAAAATACTGCTCAATATCAAAATCCAGAATCTGCTGCGCACTCTTGTTGTTGTAGGCGCTCAGAATGACCCCCAAAAGGCCTTTCACAATAAACGCGTCGCTGTCTGCCAGAAAATGAAACTCGCTACCCCGGCGCTCATGTTCCAGCCACACCTGACTCTGACAGCCGCGAATCAGGCGCTCGTCCGTTTTCAGATCATCGGGCATCGCGGGCAATTCCTTGCCCAGATCAATAATGTATTTATAGCGATCTTCCCAGTTATCAAAAAAGCCCAGCGTGTCGACGATATCGTCGGCGCCGATGCTGTGACCAAAAGGGTTCTCACTCGCTGCAACTGTCATCTGTTTCTCAATATCAGTAAAACATGCCGGTTTCGAGCTGGGCTTCTTCCGACATCATGTCGCGGCTCCACGGGGGGTCGAATATCAGCTCGACATCCACTTTCTCAACGTTGGGCACCTGCGCCACGCGGTATTCCACGTCCCCCACCAACACCGGCCCCATGCCGCAGCCCGGAGCTGTGAGAGTCATTTCGATCGACACCCTTTTCTCGGTCTGAGCAATATCAACCTTGTAAATCAGCCCGAGGTTCACCAGATCCACCGGAATCTCAGGGTCAAACACGGTTCTCAGGGCATCCCAAACCTGCGACTCCTGAATGTCACTGCCCTCGGGCTGCTCAAAATTGAGCACCTCGGCCTCAAAACCCAGCGCGGCTGCATCGGTGCCATCAACCCGTACCATGTTGCCATTCCAGGTCACGGTGTAGTTACCGCCCAGCGACTGGGTAATGGTGACAAAGGTATCTTTGGGAATGGTCACTGGCGTGCCCACCGGAACAATCCGGCCGGGGCAATCGGTGACCGTTGCCACCATTCTTCGTTCTACCATTGCTCAGCTCACACTAAAACTTTCACCGCAGCCGCATTCGTCAGCTACGTTTGGATTAATAAACTTCAGGGTGCGGTTCAAACCCTCTTTGGTGTAATCAATTTGTGTACCGCGCACCATCCCCATGGCCTGCGACGACACGAGCAGACGCACACCGTTGGCGAGAGCAATTTCGGTATCCTCAGCATCGCCGCCATCAACGATATCGATAACGTATTTATAGCCCGTGCAACCACTCTCCTTAACCGAGAGCCGAATGGCCCCGTCATTGCGGCCTTCGAGCTGCTTGTAAAAATGTGCCTGAGCCGCATCGGTCACCGTGACGGCTTGTTCGGGAACAAAGGTCTCTACACTCATACTTTCAACTCCACTCTATGCACTGATACTTAGAGTCATTTACATCAAAAAGGTTTTGGCTTTTTCCAGAGCCGCAAAAAAACGATCAACATCGTCGCGGGTGTTGTACAGCGCAAACGAAGCCCGCGCGGTGCCGGGAATACCAAACTGCTTCATAATGGGCTGCGCGCAATGATCGCCGGTTCTGACAGCGACGCCTTGCTGATCCAGCAACATACCAATATCAGAGGGATGAGCGCCTGCCAGCAAAAAGCTGAAAGCACCGGCAATTTGCCTGGCGCAGCCAACGCGCTGCAAGCCCTCGAAATTTGCAGCGCGCTGGTGGGTATAGGCCAACAAGTCGCTTTCGTAGGCGGCAACCGCCGAGCGATCAAACCCACTCAAATAATCCACCGCCGCTGCCAGCCCGATCGCGCCACCAATGTTTGGCGTACCCGCCTCGAACTTGTAGGGCAGCTCGTTGTATGTCGTACCGGCAAAGCTGACGGTTTTGATCATCTCGCCTCCACCCTGATAGGGGGGCATGGCATTCAATATGTCGGCTTTACCGTAGAGCACACCAATACCGGTTGGCCCGTACATTTTGTGACCGGAAAAAGCATAAAAATCGCAATCCAGTGCCTGCACGTCAACGGCAAAATGCGGCACGCCCTGCGCGCCGTCAATTAACACCTTGGCACCCGCCGCGTGCGCCAGCGAGATCACTTTTTCGACGGGGTTAACGGTGCCGAGCGCGTTGGACACATGGCCCACGGCAACGATCTTTACACGCTCATCGAGAAGATTTTCGTAGGCCTGCATATCCAGCTCGCCATCGGCAGAAACCGGAATTGCAATCACCTCGGCGCCGCAGGTCTGAGCCACCATCTGCCAGGGTACGATATTCGAATGGTGCTCCATCGCCGACACCAGCACCTTGTCGCCCGCGGTTAAAACAGAACGGGCATAACTGCTGGCAACCAGATTGATGGATTCGGTGGTGCCACGGGTCCAGAGTATTTCACTACTGCTTTTCGCGTTGATGAAAGCCTGTACTTTTTTTCGCGCGTCTTCAAAAGCGACGGTGGCACGATCACTGAGCGCGTGCGCGCCGCGATGCACATTGGAGTTGTCGCGCGCATAATACTGCGACAAGGCATCGATGACACACTGCGGCTTTTGTGTGGTAGCGGCGTTGTCCAGATAGACCAGCGGCGCGCCGTTAACTTCCTGCGCCAACGCAGGAAAGTCGCGCCGAGCACGCTCAACATCAAAGCCGGCAACGATGTTGGGAGCCGCTTCGTTCATAGCGCTTCTCGCTGACGGTCAAATTTCTTGAGAAACAACGTCGACACTCTCGGCGTCAGAAAGTCGCGCACCGCAACATGGGGAATCTGCTCCAGCAGTTCATTGATAAAGCCAAAACTGAGCATGATTTCCGCTTGCTGGCGATCCACACCGCGACTCTGCAAGTAGTACAAGGCTTTTTCGTCTAGCTGCGCAATGGTGGCACCGTGACTGCATTTTACGTCGTCGGCATAAATTTCCAGCTCGGGCTTGGTGTCAATTTCCGCGTCGTGGCTAGTGAGCAGATTTTTGTTGCTCAAATCAGCGACGGTCTTCTGCGCATCGGGATGAATATGAATTCGGCCATTGAATACGGCCTTGCCGCTGTCGCCAATAATCCCGCGAAACACTTCGTGGGTGGTGCAGTTGGGCACCCGGTGTTCGATACTGGTGTGGAAATCGACCAAATGCTTGTTGTGCGGCAGGTAGATACCCTGAATACCGCAGTGGGCACCTTCACCGCGATGATTCACCACCACGTCGCTGCGCTGCAACACGCTCCCCATACTCATCATAAAGCTGTTAAAGGTCGCATCGCGCTCGAGGTTCACGTGCACGCCGCCTATCGACAGCGCGTGCTCTTCCTCAAGATGCAACTGGTAGTGGGTCAGTCTGGCGTTCGCATCGAGTTGTACTTCAGTGAGCGCATTGGCGAAACTGTTTTGCACCTCTAGGCTGCTGCTGAAATGCTCCACAACGGTTGCCTGTGCACTGCTTTCCAAGTGCACCAGCACGCGCTGATTCACGGAAAAGTTTTCTTCCTGTGCGGTGCTGATATGGTGAATATAAACGGGCTGTCGCAGCACGGCGTTGGCCGCCACGTGAATATAAACGCCCTCTTGCAGCCAGGCCTCGTTGAGCGCAGCGAATAAATGTAATTCGCTGTCGACAACGGTGCCCAGCTTTTCCAGAATCGCCTGTTGCTGCACTTCCGTGGCCTCGGAAAACAGACAGCATTCAAGCCCTTCCGGCCATTGGCTGCTCGAAAGCTCTTTGGAAAACACACCATTCACAAACACCAGCGCGCAATCTTCCAGCCCCGGAATCGCATCGGGGGCGGCTAGCTCCGTCAGAGCCGGTGATTGCGGCCAATGCAAATAGACTCCCGTTTCCAACGATTGCAAACTGGTGTACTTCCAGTTCTCGGTTTTACGCGTAGGAAACGGCGTGACCTTCCAGCGTTCGAGGCCGCGTCGGTTAAGCGATTCGAGCCACGCCAAACCAGTGGCAGGCTGTAATTGCGAGGCTTTTTGTGAGAATACCGTCATCACGCGACCTCTTGGGTGATCCAGCCGTAGCCTTTCTCTTCCAGCTCCAAAGCCAGCGAGCGGTCACCTGATTTGACAATGCGGCCATTCGACAGGACGTGTACAAAATCTGGCTGAATATAGGTCAACAGGCGCTGGTAGTGAGTCACCAGAATAAAAGAGCGGTCTGCTGCGCGCATGGCGTTCACGCCATCGGCAACCACCTGCAGGGCATCGATATCGAGACCGGAGTCCGTTTCATCCATCACACACAGGGTCGGCTCCAGCAGCATCATCTGCATCAGCTCGTTGCGCTTTTTCTCACCGCCGGAAAAACCTTCGTTTACGCCGCGTTTGAGAAACTGGTCATTCAGATTAACGGCCTTGCATTTTTCGCGAGCCAATTTCATAAACTGAACGGAATCTATAGCATCCAGGCCACGGTGAGCGCGCACGGCGTCTACCGAGGTTTTCAGAAATTCCATATTGCTAACGCCGGGGATTTCGACCGGGTACTGGAAGGCCAGGAACAGGCCCGCCTGGGCGCGCTCTTC
>DIBR01000037.1:514-6684 GCA_002415025.1 Spongiibacteraceae bacterium UBA5047 | reverse complement strand
GGGTACTGGAAGGCCAGGAACAGACCTTCGCGGGCACGCTCTTCGGTATCCATGTCGAGCAGATTTTTACCCGAAAACTGTACACTGCCGGCAGTGGCTTCATAGCCCTCGCGGCCGGCGAGCACATGGCCGAGTGTGCTTTTACCAGAGCCGTTCGGCCCCATAATGGCATGCACCTCGCCAGGCTTAACCTCAAGGGAAAGGCCTTTCAGGATTTCTTTATCACCTACCGTGGCGTGCAGGTCTTTGATCGACAACATTGACTCAAGTTCTCCGGGTTCTGTATATGTAGTGCATGCTTTTAGTGCGTACGAGGCGAGCGGCAGGCTTTAACCCACCGAACCTTCGAGGCTCACTTCCAGAAGTTTGCCTGCTTCTACCGCAAACTCCATGGGCAGCTCTTTGAACACTTCCTTGCAAAAGCCGTTAACAATCAGCGAAACCGCTTTTTCTGCATCCAGCCCACGCTGCCGGCAGAGATACAGCTGGTCGTCGCTCACCTTGGAGGTGGTGGCTTCGTGTTCAATCACCGCGCTGGGGTTGCGGCTTTCGATATAGGGAAAGGTATGGGCACCGCAGCGGTCCCCAATCAGTAGCGAATCACACTGGGTGTAGTTTCGGGCGCCCTCGGCGCGCTGACTCATGCGCACCAGCCCCCGATAGGCGTTCTGACTGCGACCCGCCGAAATGCCTTTGGAGATGATGGTCGAACGGGTGTTTTTACCCATATGAATCATCTTGGTGCCGGTATCCGCCTGTTGAAAATTATTGGTCAGTGCAACCGAATAGAATTCGCCGATACTGTTGTCACCGCGCAGTACCACGCTGGGATACTTCCAGGTCACTGCGGAGCCGGTTTCGACTTGCGTCCAGGAAATTTTGGCATTGTTGTGGCACACGCCGCGCTTCGTCACAAAGTTGTAGATACCACCTTTGCCTTCCGCATCGCCGGGATACCAGTTCTGAACCGTCGAGTACTTAATTTGCGCATCGTCCAGCGCAACCAGTTCAACCACAGCGGCGTGGAGCTGGTTCTCGTCCCGCATGGGCGCGGTACAGCCCTCGAGATAGCTGACGTGGCTACCCTCTTCGGCAATGATCAGGGTGCGTTCAAACTGGCCGGTTTTGGCTTCGTTGATACGGAAGTAGGTTGAGAGTTCCATCGGGCAGCGCACACCCTTGGGAATGTAGACAAAGGAGCCATCACTGAAGACTGCGCTATTCAGGGCCGCAAAAAAATTGTCCTTGCGCGGCACGACGCTGCCGAGGTATTTCTTAACCAGTTCGGGGTATTCGTGAACGGCTTCGGAAATGGAGCAAAATACAACGCCCGCTTCCAGCAATTTACCGCGAAAGGTGGTGCCAACCGAGACCGAGTCGAACACCGCATCAACCGCAACGCCTGCCAGCATTTCCTGCTCATGCAAAGGAATACCCAGTTTTTCATAGGTGCGCAGCAGTTCCGGGTCAACCTCATCCAGACTCTTGGGCTTGTCTTCCATGCTTTTGGGCGCAGAAAAGTAGGACAGCGCCTGGAAATCGACCTTCGGGTACTTCACATGGGCCCAATTAGGTTCGTCCATCTCCAGCCAGTCACGGTAGGCCTTGAGGCGCCATTCCAGCATCCACTCCGGTTCACCCTTTTTGTTGGAAATGAAGCGAATCACGTCTTCATCCAGCCCGGGGGCCAGCGTATCGGACTCCACATCGGTATAAAAACCGGCTGCGTAGTCATTTTTCAGCAGGGAATCGATATGTGCCTGTTCGCCTTGAGACATAGCTAACACTCAAAATTCTATATAAAAATCAAACAATTAAAACCGACAGCAGGGCTAAGTCCCGCATCACTTCCTATGGGAATAAGCCTTGCTCACGAAGGTGTATTTTGACAAACCTTAGTAAAATACTCAACTATTATGCAAAATGCGGCCGCGCATTATAGCAGCTGAGTTATTCCATGGGTGACCAGCGCAGACGCCACCCGGTCGCGGTAGGCAAATCGGCGTTATTTGACCCGGCGTGGCCCTCGCAAACCCAGAGGTCTGCAACAGCCGCCAGCTCTTCACCGACAAACAGCAACGGCAGGCGATCTCGCCGCCAGGGCGCGATGTGGTGCTCCTGAAGCAGCTTTTTCAAACTGCGCGAATGACGGCGGCCCAAGGGTGTGCAGCGCTCACCGCCCCGGCGCAAACGCACCAGCACACTATCGGCTTGCAGCCCTCCCTGCTCACAGGCTTCAGCGCTAAGCCAGCCCGCGCCCGGTATCAGCAAGGGCTGACTGAAATCCCAGTGCTGCTGGTAGGCCGCATCAAAGTCGGCCAGCTCGGTGAGGTAAAGACGTTGCTCAAAGCGCCTGAGCTGGACACTGCCCAGCTCAATCAGCGGCTCGGCATCGCGGGAGGCAAAAACCATATCTCGCTGAATAGCCTTTAGCTGAGCTTCTGTGGGGCGCAGATCCCACTGCGATAACCACTGGCGAATAGCCGTCTTGCGCCCGGTTTCTGCCATAGCGCGGAGCAACTCAACATCGAGCGCTGCATATGCGGAGCCGGACGATTGAAGCAGGCCGGAAATATCGGTGCTCGTGTTGCCGCCGGCTTCCGAGGCATGCCGCGCAAATCGCGTCACTGTTTCACGGTAAGCTGGCCAGCGTTCCTCCAGAAGCGGCAGAATGCGCTGACGCAAAAAATTGCGATCAAAGCGCTCGTCAGAATTGCTGGGGTCTTCAACCCAGCTCAATTGTGAAAGTTCGGCGTAGCGCTCAAGCTCTTCACGGGGCAGCAACAACAGCGGCCGCACCAGCTCCGCGTCGGCCAATGCACGGCTTTCGGGGATGCCCTGCATGCCATCAACGCCGGTACCGCGCAGTAAACGCAAGAACAGGGTTTCTACCTGGTCATCCTGATGGTGAGCTTGCAGCAAAACGTCGCCACATTGCAGAAACTCGGAAAAGGCCTGATAGCGGGCATCCCGCGCCGCCGCCTCCGGGCCGGAACCGGCCACCACTGTTACGTTCAGCGCCGAAAACGCCACACCGAGATCGCGACACAAAGACTCGCACTGCCGCTGCCACTGGTCTGCCTGCGACTGCAAACCGTGATGAATGTGCAGGGCACAAAGCTCCGGGCGTTTTTCCATCGCTGCCACCGCGTGCAGCAAAACCGTGGAGTCCAGGCCACCACTAAGGGCAACGACCCAGCGTTTACGGTTTTGGTAGGGAGTAAGAACGGACTGGAGAGTCTGCGCCAGCTGCGAGGGCTTCACCGCAAACTCTCCTTTCAAAGCAATGCCTGATCAGGCATTACCGTAGGACATCAGGCGCTCATAGCGCCTTTCCAGCAGCTCATCCAGTTCCTGAGACTGCAAATCGCCAAGCTGCTCCAGCAAATGCTTTTTCAGGCGCTCGGCCATCAAGTCGATATTGCGATGAGCGCCTCCCAGAGGCTCGGGAATGGTGGCATCAACAATTCCCAGTTCTTCGAGGATCGTCGAGGTAAGCCCCATCGCCTCGGCAGCATCGGGCGCCTTTTCGCTGGTTTTCCAGATGATGTTTGCACAACCTTCGGGAGAAATAACAAAATAGGTAGAATACTGCAGCATGGCCAGATGGTCGCCGACACCGATACCGATGGCCCCACCGGAGCTGCCTTCACCCACCACCACACAAATAATCGGTGTTTTCAGGCGCGACATGACAGCCAGATTCTGGGCAATGGCCTCACTGATGCCACGCTCTTCACTATCGATGCCGGGATAGGCGCCGGGGGTATCAATCAGGGTAATGATCGGCAATTTGAAGCGCTCGGCGGTTTCCATCAGGCGCAAAGCCTTGCGATACCCTTCCGGCTTGGGCATGCCGAAATTACGGCGCACCTTTTCCTGCACGCCACGCCCTTTTTCCTGACCGATCACCATAACCGGAATACCGTCGAGACGGGCAATACCGCCGACGATGGCTTTGTCATCGCCAAAATGGCGATCGCCATGCAGCTCGTCAAAGTCGTCAAATACGCGTGTGATGTAATCGAGGGTGTAAGGCCGCATGGGATGGCGCGCGACCTTCACAATATCCCAGGGGGTCAGGGAACTGAAAATCTTTTCGGTCAGCTTGGTGCTTTTCTCACGGAGTTTATTGATCTCCTCCGTGATATTCAGATCGTTGTCATTCCCCACCAACTGGAGTTCTTCAATCTTCATCTCCAGTTCGGCAATGGGCTGTTCAAATTCGAGGTAATTAGGATTCATTCCCGCTACTTTTTGTCGCTGATGAGTTAACACTGAACACTTGTTTTTCTTAAAATGCTCTTTAAAAACAAGGCTCAAGCGCTATGCATTATACGTTAATCGTAGTCTATGACCACGTTATTTATGCCACAGTCGTCACGCAAACGGTTGATCAGCTCATCGCTGGGGCGCACGCACCAGGTCTCGCCAAGGCGAATATCAGCGGTGCATTCATCCCGCCGGTAAGCAATAATTACCGGGCAATTGCCGCCCCGGGCGTGGTTGAGGTGCGACTTGATACGCTGTACGAACTGATCCGCCATACTGGATGAATCCAGCAGCAGGCGTAAGCGGCGCGCGCGCATCTCTCTGGCCTCATCGATGGTCATCAAGCTGTCGACCGACATTTTCAGGCCGCCGGTATAGTCGTCGGGCGTAACCTTGCCCTCCACAACCAGAATCTCGTCCTTGCCGAGCTTGTCCCGGCTGGCTTGGAATATTTCCGAATACAAAGCGACATCCATACGCGCCGACCGGTCGTCCAGCGTCACAATAGCCATATCACCGCGCCGGGTTTTAATCGCGCGCATTGATACAACCAGTCCGGCAACCTTTTGTTGCTTGTGGTTGTCGGGTTTGAGATCAACGATACGTTTTTGTACAAACTGGCGCAGTTCGGCTTCGTAGTCATCGATAGGATGCCCGGTCACAAACAGGCCCAGCGTGTCTTTCTCTCCCTGCAGCCGGTCGCGGGTATTCCAGGGCCGGACTTGTCTAAAGTCCGCGTAGACGTCGCTTTCGTCACTGGCAAAGCTGTCACCGAACAGGTCGACCATACCGGCTTCCGCATTCTTGGCGCTCTGCTCCGCACCTTTAACAGCCTCTTCCATACTCGCCATCAAGACGGCACGGTCTTCACCGAGCTCATCAAAGGCTCCCGCGCGAATCAGCGCCTCCAATGCCCGCTTGTTAACTTTGCGGGGGTCGGTGCGGGTGCAGAAATCAAACAGGTTTTTAAAGGGGCCGCCCTGCTGGCGCGCTGCAATCAGGTTTTCTACCGGACCTTCACCCAAACCCTTGATAGCACCCAGACCGTATATGACTTCGCCTTTTTCGTTAACGGTAAATTTGTATTCGCCGGCATTTACATCAGGCAACTTGAGCGGCAACTTCATCGCCCGGCATTCTTCGATAAAGGTCACGATCTTGTCGGTATTATCCAATTCCGAACTCATGACGGCGGCCATAAATTCGGCGGGATAATGTGCCTTCAGCCAGGCCGTCTGGTAAGACACCAGTGCGTAGGCCGCCGAATGCGATTTGTTAAAGCCGTAGCCTGCAAACTTTTCCATCAAATCGAAAATGTTGGACGCCAGATCCGCATCAAAGCCCTTCTCGGCGGCACCCGCCTGAAACAGGTCTCGCTGCTTGGCCATTTCTTCGGCCTTTTTCTTACCCATCGCCCGGCGTAACAAATCTGCACCACCAAGGGTATAGCCGCCCATTTCCTGGGCGATTTGCATGACCTGTTCCTGATACAGAATGATGCCGTAGGTAGGCTCCAGAATGGGCTTCAGGCATTCGTGCTGGTACTGCGGATGCGGGTAGGACGGTTGTTCGCGCCCGTGTTTACGATTGATAAAGTCGTCCACCATCCCCGACTGCAGCGGGCCGGGGCGAAATAGCGCAACCAGTGCAATGATGTCTTCGAAGCGGTCAGGCAGCAGGCGCTTGATCAGGTCTTTCATACCGCGCGATTCAAGCTGGAATACGGCGGTGGTTTCGGCGCGCTTGAGCAGGTTGAAGGAGGCCTCGTCTTCAAGCGGGATGGCCATGATGTCGAGCGCTTCTTCACCGGCCTCATGGCGCTTGCGGTTGATGATCTCTAGGGCCCAGTCAATGATGGTGAGCGTACGCAGCCCGAGAAAGTCGAACTTGACCAGCCC
>DIBR01000037.1:0-338 GCA_002415025.1 Spongiibacteraceae bacterium UBA5047 | reverse complement strand
TCGAACTTGACCAGCCCGGCCTCTTCCACATCGTTTTTGTCATACTGGGTGACGAGGCCGCCGCCGGTTTCATCGCAGTACAGCGGCGAAAAATCCGTCAGCATGGAAGGCGCAATTACAACGCCCCCCGCGTGTTTGCCAACGCCACGCGTAATACCCTCAAGATTGACCGCCATATCCCAGATTTCCCGGCCGGCTTCATCAGTGTCGAGGTATTCTTTTAACTGATCTTCGGTTTCGAGCGCCTTTTCAAGCGTCATCCCCACTTCAAAAGGTATCAGCTTGGAGAGTTTGTCTCCCACCATGTAGGGCTTACCCTGCACGCGCGCCACATCGCG
>DIBR01000066.1:101400-101838 GCA_002415025.1 Spongiibacteraceae bacterium UBA5047 | reverse complement strand
GACATCGGGATAAGTCATGGCGCCTATAATAATGATAGAGGGCTTGGTTTATGGTTCACCGCACTTCGTTTGCTGCATCAACCTCATGCAAGGCGGCGCTGATAGCCGCAACACTGTTAACAACAGCTTCGGGCTACGCCCAGCAAGAAGCTGATCGCACGATGGCACTGGAAGAGATTGTCGTCACCGCTCAAAAGCGGGAGGAATCCCTGCAGGATACACCTATTGCACTCGACGCCTTCTCCGAGGCCGCGCTGGAACGCGAGGGCATTTCCAACGTTGGCGATCTGGCTAACAACGTACCTGCGCTGACAATCGAGCCCTTCCCGATCAACAATACGCAATTGCGTATCTACATTCGCGGCATAGGCCTTATTGACGCACAGGTAACGCAAGACCCGCCTATTGGCGTTTACATCGACGGTGCGTATATCGCAC
>DIBR01000066.1:100373-101202 GCA_002415025.1 Spongiibacteraceae bacterium UBA5047 | reverse complement strand
GTCTGGCTACCGACATTGCCGACCTGCAACGCATTGAAGTATTGCGTGGCCCGCAGGGTACCCTCTACGGGCGTAATTCAACCGGCGGCGCCATCAACCTGATCACCAAACGCCCTAACCCCGAGGAGCTGGAATTTAAACAGGCCTTTACCGTTGGCAACCGTAATCTATTTTCGTCAAAAACCTCAGTTAACCTGCCTATCACCGACCGCTCGGCGCTTAAAGCCGCCTACTTCGTGAAAGACGTGGATGGCTTTATTGACAATAAAGGACCGGGAGGCGACTACGGTGACAAGGAAATTGAAGGCTACCGGCTCGACTTTACCTGGGATATTTCTGATCGTTTACGATTGGACCTTGCTTACGAACACACAGACGTTGATCACTTCAATTACACCTACACGCCCATATTTCCCTCTGAGCCTGTTGATACCGGCGACCCCCAAGGTGACGCCGTACAGAACCTGATACGCGAAGGCGCGCGCGATTTTTACCAGGGTGTGTACACCTTTGATCCCGACAAGCGGCCCGACCGACTCGATTCTGCGGTACCGCTATTGCCGTCCGACACCGAAATTCGCGGTTACCAGCTAACGTTGGCCTACAGCTTTAGCGACCAACTGGAAATCAAATACCTCTACGCGGCGCGCGAATTATTCGACGGTGCGGCCATTGATCTCGGCGCGGGCCCTACCTCCGACGGCTACCGGCTCGATAACAATGCCATTTTCAGCTTTGACCACCGTTCTCAAACCGGCGTCCCTGTATTGCGCTCCACCCAATACAACGATACCCGCCCGGAACTTGATCAGGAGCAGTTTTCTCACGA
>DIBR01000066.1:72937-100214 GCA_002415025.1 Spongiibacteraceae bacterium UBA5047 | reverse complement strand
GATCAGGAGCAGTTTTCTCACGAGCTGCAATTTCTCGGATCGGCACTGAACGAGCAACTCTCCTACATCACTGGCGTGTACTACTTCGAGGAAGAGGGCATTGAAGATAACAACGAAGTTCACCATCAGCTTTCCGGCCCGCTGGGGAATACCGGCCAGCGCGTGGAAGTACTCACACAGCAACGCGCCACAATCAACAACGATGCCTGGGCCATTTTCAGCCAGGTAACCTGGAACCCCGATTTTTGGGACAGCCGTCTGTCACTCACGCTCGGTGCGCGGCATTCTGAAGACGGTCGGCAGTCGACATTTTTCCGGCGCCTGACCACGTATCTGGTGACGCCGGGCGACGGCGATGCGCAGGACAGAAACCCCAACGATATAGGGATCAAAATCGCTGATACTGCGATAGACCCGGTCGGTGACAAGGAATACAAAGACGATTCTTTCGCCTACATCGCCGAATTTGATTTAACCGAGGACATCAACCTCTACGCAAAGCAGACCGAAGCTTACAAAAGTGGCGGTTTTAATATCCGCGAGCCCGTGAGCGGCGCCTTTGGTGGTGATGCCTCGGAGCGGCGCTTTCGCAACGGCTTTGATGAAGAAAAAGTCACCGCTCAGGAAATCGGCATTAAAGCCCAGCTACTGGACAACCGCCTGCGCCTGAACGGCGATGTTTTCCGCAGTAAGTTCAAAGACCAGCAACTGAACTTCAGTATTCCCGGCAGTCTCACCGACACTTCGGTGGCTAATGCGGGGACCTCGACCCTGCAGGGTTTTGAACTGGATATGACCTGGCTCGCATCTCGCAGTCTGTTGGTGATTGTGAACTACGCCTATCTCGATTCGGAAATCGACGAAGCCATCAACCCCCTCAGCGGCGAGACCACCAATCAGTTTGTCTTCAACTCGGCGCCGCGCCATGCCTATACCGCCGCCATCGACTGGACCCTGAGTGAATCGGACAGGGGGCGCCTGGCGCTTAACGCCACCTATAGTTTCACCGACGAACGCAACGGCGGCGGAGTCAAGGAATTCACCACCTTCCAGGCCGACCGACAGGACGATTTCTCCGTACTCAATGCCCGTCTGGGCTACTATGACATTCCCTTCCTTGACGGCCTGCTGACCGTCGCAGCCTGGGGGAAAAATCTGGCCGACACGGTCTATACCATCAACAATATCCACAATTTGCCGCAGGCCGGCCGCGCCTCGCTCTGGGGCGAACCACGTACCTACGGCCTTGATCTGATTTTCAGTTACTAACCGTACACTGTCATTTACCTGCGCCGCTGGCGCAGGTTTTCACCCTGTTTTAAGGAACTTCATGCCCGAACTCGACAGCCCACTCACCCTGCCCTGCGGCATAGTGCTACCCAACCGTCTGTTCAAATCGGCAATGACTGAAGGCCTGGCCGACCTCCATGACAATGCCACAGAGCGCCATAACACCCTCTACCGACGCTGGAGCGAAGGTGGCACCGGCACACTGGTTACCGGCAACGTGATGGTAGACCGCCGCTTTCTTGAGCGGCCGGGCAATGTTGTAGCCGACGAGAACAGCGACGAACAGGCCTTGCGACGGTGGGCCACGGCCGGCACCACAGCAGGCAACCAACTGTGGATGCAAATCAATCATCCGGGAAGACAATGCCAGAAAGTGGTTTCGGCGCAGCCCTTCGCTCCCTCGGATGTGCCGCTAAAACTTGCCGGTATGTTTGCCAAACCCAAAGCCATGACCGAAGACGATATTGAGCAGGCGCTTAACGGTTATGCGCGTGTTGCCCGTATCGCAAAAGAAACCGGTTTTACCGGCGTACAAGTGCACGCCGCCCACGGCTACCTTATCAGTGAATTTTTATCTCCCATAACCAACCGCCGAACCGACGCCTGGGGCGGTTCGCTGGAAAATCGGGCTCGATTTCTATTGCAGGCCATTCAGCGTGTGCGCGCGACCGTCGGGTCGCAATTTCCGGTGGCGGTAAAACTCAATTCCGCCGATTTCTCCACCGGTGGTTTTAGTCACGACGAGAGCCTGCAAGTGGCCCGTTGGTTGTCGGAGGCAGGCATTGATTTACTGGAGATCTCTGGCGGAACCTACGAGAAGCTGGCATTGATGGGCGATGCGGACCACGACAGCAAGGCGCAATCTACCCTCCGCCGCGAAGCCTATTTTCTGGAATACGCCGACGGTATTCGCAAGGTAACAAGCGTGCCGCTGGCGGTCACGGGCGGGTTTCGCAGCCACGCGGCCATGCAAAGCGCGCTCGATAGCGGCGCAACCGATCTGATTGGCCTTGCCCGCCCACTCTGCATAGAACCAAACGTGCACGACCTGCTAACCGGTACATCTCACGGGTTCACAGCCTGGGAGCAACAACTGCGCATTGGCCCCGGCTGGCTAGGACCGGGCAGCGGCAACCGCACCCTGCGCACCCTCAACTTCAGCGCGGCCAACCAGTGGTACTACCGCCACATCATCGACTTGTCCGAGGGCCGCCGCCCCGACGTGAATCACCGCAACCTGCTAAGCATTACCCTCCGCCATACGCTTTGGGAGCGGCAGTTCGCCGGTAACAGACATTTTCTGAAAAAGCCCTAAACCGGCTGCAGGGCAGCGCCTTCAAAGCGGATACCCGCCCAGCCGCTGACCATAAAATTGCGGATATTGGCATGATCACTGGCGTCCGGGTGCCCCAGAACATCAACACGATAATAGTCGCCGAAGGCATTCAGCGTCTGTTGCTGATCCAGGTTATGCATTTGCGCAAAGGCAAAAATTTTACACGAGCCATTGTTGGTGTTGGCCTCGTTGTACTGGCTGCCATTGTTAAATGCCGTGGGCGTAAAGGTGTAGCACTCTTCAATTACCGCCATCACTTCGGGAAATGCCACTGCACCTGCACCCAATCGCACAATTAATTCGTCTACGGTCATCACTCACTCCAATCAACAGGGCCGCTATTGTAAGGCATCACAAGGCCCGGTCCAGCGCCCCGAAGATCGCTACGTGACCGGCTGGCCTTCAAGCTGCTCCAGGCCGTCGGCTATCACCTGCCAGGGCGCCTTTTTGCTGGTCCAGAAGTGCGCCTCGGGCTTGAACAGGGAGGGGTCATCCAATGTACCGGGAACCAACACCAGCGTACCGGGAAAGGCATCTACCCGCTCTCCGATCGGCGAGCCGCACTGACCACAAAACAGATGGGTTTTGCGATTACCGGAATCAGCCTGACTGGTATAGCTGCGGTATTCGCCGCGAATACGGGTCTGAGCCTCCAGCACTACAAATCCGGCACCAAGGGCACCGTAGAGACGTCGGCAATCGCCGCAGTGGCAGTAATGCGGGGCAATCAGTTCCGAGTCGGACTCGTAGCTAAAGGCGCCACAGTGGCAGCGTCCGCTAAAGGTTTCAGGCATAGCAATCTCCGGTTGATACCATTGCAAACTATTATGACCGGCAGCCGGCGGGCGATCCCGCCTCAGGCACCCTATGCCCGCAATCACTGGCAGACGGTATGAGAATTCGACTGTTCCGGTTGTACTCCGGCACCCGCCTCAACACCGGCCTGAAGCTGGCTCAACAATCTGCGGCGTTAGGCGCAAGAATCGCTTGCCAGGCAAGCGTAAATATTTTTAGTCTAGGGGATTGACGAAAGCCCCGGTTGGCCTGACATTAGCGCCTTTTTCACCACTGCGTTGCCATTGAGGTATAGCGCCCAAAGGAGAGTCTGCTCGGCGTGTTAGAAATTCGTGACGTATCACGCCGCTTTGGCGATTATCAGGCCCTCAATAATGTCAGCCTGCAGGTGCAGGCGGGCGAGTTTTTTACACTACTGGGTCCTTCCGGTTGCGGCAAAACCACCTTGCTGCGCGCTATTGCCGGCTTCGATACGCCTGACAGCGGCGATATTCTGCTGGATGGAAAATCCCTGCTGGCGCTGCCCCCGGAAAAGCGTCCGGTACATACGGTTTTTCAAAGCTACGCACTTTTTCCGCACCTTACCGTCGCGGAGAATATCGCGTTCCCCCTGCGCATGGCCGGCCTGAGCAAATCGGAAATCGAGCAGCGCGTCGCCAAAATACTAGAAGATGTGCGCCTGCCGGCAAAGGCCGGGCACTACCCGGAAGAGCTCTCCGGTGGTCAGCGCCAGCGCATAGCCATTGCCCGCGCGCTGGTCAACCGGCCCCGCCTGCTGCTGCTGGACGAACCGCTGTCAGCGCTGGATGCGAAACTGCGCGAACAAATGCAGATCGAACTCATTAATCTGCAAAAAGACGTGGGCATCACCTTTGTATACGTTACTCACGACCAGGGCGAAGCGCTTGCCCTGTCACACCGTATTGCCGTAATGAACGAGGGGGAAATCAGCCAGATTGACGAACCCGCCACCCTCTACAGCTGCCCGGACAACCGCTTTGTTGCCGATTTTATCGGCCAGTGCAATTTACTCGAAGGGCACATTATTGAGCAGCGCGGCGAACAAACCCGGATCAGCATTGACGGACTGGGTGAGCTCAGCGTGCTCAGCCACCCGGAAATTGAGTTTGCCGATGGCGACGAATGCGCCCTGACCCTGCGCCCCGAAAAAATCCGCCTCGCGAAAGAAGTATCCCCTGACACCGACGAAGTACATTTCAAGGGCCAGGTTCACGACACTCTGTATCTGGGCGACGTCACGGTTTATATCATTGAGGTAGGCCAGAACTCGCAGGGCAACAGCGTTCTGATAGAAGCCCTGCTCGCCAATAACGCTCCGGGGCGAGCGCGTTTATTCGACAACGGCGATAGCGTCGAGATCTGCTGGCCGCGCCACGCCGGCCATCTGGTGCGCTAGCATGCACTCGCGTTGGGCCAAAACCCTACTTTCGCTGCCGCCGGCGGTTTACCTGCTGCTGTTCTTCGCCCTGCCCAGCCTGATGATGCTGTTCGCCTCCTTTCGCTACCCCGGAGACTACGGCGGACTGGCGCCCTGGTATTTGCTGGAAGATGGCGAGCTGACGCTGGAGCTTACACTTGAGAATTGGCAGCGGCTATTTGAGTCCACAATCTACCTGGGCCTGCTACTCAAATCCGTGGGCTTTGCCCTGTTAACAACGGCCATTTGCGCCCTGATGGCCTACCCGCTGGCGCTCACTATCGCGCGCAGCCCCAAGAAAAACAGAGACCTGCTCCTGCTGCTGGTAATACTGCCCTTCTGGAGTAACTTTCTGGTGCGCATCTACGCCTGGATGATAATTTTCAGCCCGCAGGGTGCGCTGACCGCCGGCATCAATCAGCTAAGCGCCTTGTTCGGGCTTGAGCCCATTAACCTGATGTTCAGCTCCACTGCGGTTATTACCTGCCTGGTCTATGTGCACCTGCCCTTTATGGTGCTGCCGCTCTACGCCAATCTCGAGAAGCACGACAAGGCGCTACTTGATGCCGCGCAGGATTTGGGCGCCAGCCGCGCGCGCCGTTTCTGGCTGATTACCTGGCCGCTGAGCCTGCCGGGCTTGTATGCCGGTGCCGTACTCGTGTTTATTCCGTCGCTCGGTATCTTTGCCATCCCCGACCTCCTGGGCGGTACCAACGGCATTATGATCGGCAACGTGATCAAACAGCAGTTTGTTGAAGCCCGCGACTGGCCCTTCGGCAGCGTGCTGTCGCTGGTACTCACAGCCATCACCCTGATTCTGGTTATTCTCGCCGGTCGACTTGGCCGCACGCCGGGAGCGGCGAAATGAAGAACAACAAATTGCTGCTCACTGCCACCGTACTGGTCTACTTGTTTTTGTATATTCCGCTACTGGTGGTCATGCTGTTTTCATTCAATGACTCGCGTTTGAACGCCGAATGGGTAGGCTTTACCTTTAAGTGGTACGGCCAGTTATTCGGCAATGCCGAAATGCTTCGCGCTGCGCTTAACTCGTTGATCATTGCCTCTGTCAGTGCCCTGCTGTCCGGAACACTGGGCACGCTCGCTGGCGTTGCCATGCACCGCTTTCGGCAGAAATGGTTGTCGGCGCTGGTACTCGGCCCGGTTGCCATGCCCGACATTCTGATTGGTGTCAGCCTGCTGCTGATGTTTATGCTGTTCAACGTGACCCTGGGTGCCACTTCAATCATCCTCGCCCACGTGAGTTTCAGCATCGGCTTTGTCGCGCTCGCCGTGCAATCACGTATGGCGGGTATGGACGACAGCCTGCTGGAAGCAGCCCGCGACCTGGGAGCCACACCCTGGCAAAGCTTTCGGCTCGTTACCCTGCCACTGCTACTACCCGGCATTGTTGCCGGCATGATGATGGCCTTTACGCTATCTATTGACGATTTCGTTGTTACCTTCTTTACTGCGGGGGTTGGCAGCACAACCCTGCCATTAGAGATTTACTCCATGGTCAAGATCGCTGTTACGCCTGAAGTGAATGCGGTGTCGACACTGCTGATGCTGTTGACGCTGGTTCTGATCACCGCGCTTTCCCGCTTCTCGCCGCAAACGCTGAGAAGCTAACGCTGACCTTTTGATAGGACAACAACCGTGAAGAAACTACTGGGCTGTTTACTGGTGATTGCCGGCACAACGGGCCTTGCCCCGCTAGCGGCGGCCGACAAAGTGCTGCACCTGTTTAACTGGAACGATTACATCGCAGATGAGACCGTTGCGCGCTTCCAGAAGCAGTGCAATTGCAAAGTGGTTCAGGACTACTTTTCGTCTACCGAAGAAATGATGGCTAAACTGCTGGCCGGTGGCGGAGACTACGATGTCGTTATCCCTACCCAGAACGCCGTGGAAGCACTGGTAAAACAGAACTTTCTGATGGCGCTGGATAAAAGCAAGCTCGGCAACATGACAAACATGGCCGCAGGCTTTATGAACAAAGCCTACGACCCCGGCAACGCCTACTCACTGCCCTATGCATTCACCACAACGCTGATCGGTTACAACGAATCCAGAATCACCGAGCTGGGTATAGACCCGGCAGACTGGTCAATTATCTTCGACCCGGCCGTGCTCGAAAAAATCAAAGGTAAAGTAACCGTCATGGATGATTCGGAAGAATTATTTGCCGCGGCAATGAAATACCTGGGCTACTCCGTCAACGACACCAACGAGCAGCACCTGAAAGATGCGCAGGCAGTTATCCTCAAAGCCAAACCCTACTGGGCAGCTTTTAACTCGTCGAGCTACATCAAGGAATTAACGGTCGGCAATGTCTGGGTAGCGCACGGCTACTCCAGCGATATGTTTCAGGCTCGCGCCGATGCCAAAGAAGCCAACCGCGACTTCAGCGTGAACTTTGTGCTACCCAAGCAAGGCGCCGTGCTTGCGCTCGACAACATGGTGATTCCGAACAAGGCACGCAATCCGATACTTGCCCACGAATTCATCAATTTTATGATGGCGCCGGAAAACGCGGCAGAACTCAGCAATATCGTGGGTACCGGCAATCCCAATGCCTCTGCCAATGCTTATATTGACGACGAGATTCTTGCGATTTCGGCTATATTTCCCAGCCAGGAGCAATTGGCCACGCTGGAAACGATCAGTGCCCGCAAGTCTAAAGAACGACGTTTTATCAGCCGCCTGTGGACTGAGGTAAAAGTTCGATAGGCGCAACAGGCTTACTCCCTTATACGCCCTGTTTTTTGGTGCCGCGCCTGGGCGCGGCACTCATTGGATCGTCAGGCCAGGGGTGACTCGGATAACGCCCCTTCAATTCCCGTTTTACATCAGCGTAGCCATTCTGCCAGAAGCTCTCCAGGTCCTGTGTTACTTGCAAGGGCCGTCGCGCCGGAGACAGCAGATGCAAAACCAGTGGCAGCCGCCCCCCGGCGATGGTCGGAGTGGTTTTCTGACCAAACATCTCTTGGAGTTTTACCGCCAGTACCGGCGGAGAGTGCAGGTAATCAAGAGCAATGTTTGACCCGCTGGGCACCTTGATATGCGTGGGTGCCAGCTCGTCGAGCTGTTGCGGCAAGGGCCACGGCAACAGGCTGTGCAAGGCCGCTTTCAGATCCAGTTTTCTTAGCTGGCGACGGTGGGTGATCGCCGGTAGAAAGGGCACTAACCATTGCTCCAGATTGTGCTTGAGCCAATCGTCTGAGACGTCGGGCAATTCGCTGTCGTCACCAAATTGCCCACGTAAACAAAGGATGCGCTGCTGCCATTGACGCAAGGATTCATCCCACGGCAAGTCGGCCAGCCCGTTTTCCTGCAGCCAGCCAACGACCGCGCGCTGGCTGACCTGCTCGTCGACATTGATCGCCGGCTCACGTTTAATCACCAGTCGCCCCAAGCGGAGCTGGGTTTCCAGCAGCAATTTGCCATCGTGCTGCCACTCGGCGATGTCGTGAACCGACACCATGTCACTCAATTCTGTGTCCAACCAGGCCGGATCAAACTCCGCAGCCATATAAATACGATCCTGCGATTGCCCCGCCCGGCCACCCAGCTGTGCTATCGCCAGCCAGGGCTTGTTACGCAGCGGATCGTCATCACGCAGGCTAGCCGAACGACCGTTGGCCAAGAGGTATTGCTCACTGCCGCTGGCGCGCTGCCGGGCAATACGGTCGGGGTAGGCCAACGCCAACAACAAGCCTTCCAGACCTGCGCCCCGTGTATTGCTCGCAGAGGTGACGTCGAGTAGTCGCAGGTATTGCCGGGATTGCTGGCGTAATCGCTTGAGTACGCTTTGCTTGCTCGAACCGTTTGCCAGCAGCCTGATACGCACCGCGATATCAGCGCCGGCATCAGGCGCGGGGTCGCGCTCAGCGAGAATGGCCGCAAGATCGCAGGCAAGCTGGTGCGCCCCCCACTCACATGAACGCAGCAGCATGTGCGCCAGACGCGGATGTACCGGCAATGCTGCCATCGCTTCACCGTGTGCGGTGATACGGGCGGCTTCAATCGCAGGGTCGGTGCAAGCGCCCAGCCGGTGCAAGAGATCAAGCGCCTGCTGGTAAGGGGCATTGCGCGGCGCATCCAACCAGACCAGCTCAGCCGGCCTGACGCCCCACTGCAGCAATTGCAAAGCCAGTGGCGCCAGGTCGGCCTGGGCAATTTCCGGTTCTGAAAATGGCACCAGAGTCTGCGATTCACTCCACATGCGATAGGCAATACCGGGCGCGAGACGACCGGCTCGCCCTGCACGCTGGTCTGCACTGGCACGCGAAACACGCACTGTGTGCAGGCGGGTCATACCGGTTCGCGGATCAAATTGCGGGGCCCGGCTAAAGCCGCTGTCGATAACGATATTCACGCCGTCAATGGTCAGGCTGGATTCGGCCACATTGGTTGCCAATACAACCTTTCGGCAACCCGCCTGCGCAGGTTCGATGGCGCGGCGCTGGGAAGCCAGATCCATATCCCCGTAGAGAGGCGCCAACACGACGTTGGCAGGAACACGGTGCTCCAGTGAACGGGCCAACGCCCGGATCTCGGCCTGCCCCGGTAAAAAGACCAGCAAACTGCCAAGATCGCCAGCCAGACTCTTGCATACCGTTGTGGCCATTTCATCAATAAGATGGCGCAGCTCCGGCGTTTTGACGTAGCGAATATCAACCGGAAAACTGCGCCCCTCACTGCGAATGACCGGCGCCTGCCCAAGCAGGGCCGACAGCGATTCGCTGTCCAGGGTTGCCGACATCAACAGCAACTTGAGCCCCGGGGATTCAGGCCTTGCTTCATGCCGAAATAGCGAGCGGGCATACAGACTTAGTGCAAGCCCCAGATCGGCATCCAGCGAACGCTCGTGATACTCGTCAAAAATGAGCAGCCCGTAACCCTCCAGGCTGGGGTCGCTGTGCAGCATCCGGGTCAGTACTCCTTCGGTCACGACGAGAATGCGTGTGGCCGATGATTCCTTACTGTCCAGGCGCATGCGATAGCCAACTGTTTCGCCGGGCTTCTCCCCCAATAACTCGGCCATGCGCTGGGCGGCCGTGCGTGCTGCCAGCCGCCGGGGCTCCAACAAGAGAATTCGCTGCTCGCCCAGCCAGGGCGCCTGCAGCAAGGCCAGCGGCACCTGAGTAGTTTTACCGGCACCGGGAGCAGCCACCAGAATGGCTTCGTCTCGCTGCACCAGTGCATCTGCAAGGAGCGGCAATACGGAGTGAATTGGCAGGGACATAAAGCACGAACAGACAACGAGAGAAAGGAAATAATACCACAGGACTGAGAACCCGGTTCTCGCAGCCCCACTATCGACTGCGCTACCATACGCCCCACTGCGAAGCGTCCCCGGGACGATACCGCAACAATAATAATCCGGATTTTCAGCTAAATGAGGTATTGGTTTGTCAGACTCACCGCTTGCATTGGTTACCGGCGCTAGCGGCTTTGTTGGCGGCAGCCTGGCAAGGCGCCTACTTGACGATGGCTACACGGTGCGCTTGCTGTTGCGGCGGCCGGAGGCAGCGCCCCATGTGCTACGCGAACGCTGCGAAATCTTCCACGGTGACCTCAATAACGCATCCGTAATGCGGCAGGCCGTAAAAGGGTGCGACTACGTATTTCACTGCGCGGCCAATGCCAATACCTGGGACACACAGGACAATTACGAAGCCGCCAACTTGCGTGGTGTGCACTCCCTCCTGATGGCCTTATCCAGAAACAATTTGTCGTTAAAACGTCTGGTTCACCTCTCGACCGTGGATGTCTATGGTTATCCGGACGCCGCCTGCGACGAACAAAGCGCCACGCGCAAAACCGGCTATGGTTACGGCGACAGCAAACTTGATGGCGAAACACTTCTACGCAGTTACGGTGATGCCCACAACATTCCCTATGTCATTCTCAGACCCACCAATATCATCGGCCCCGGCAGTCAATTCATTGAGCAAATTGACGACGCCTTGCGAAACCGCTCAATGCTGACTATCGACCGCGGTAGCGCGAACGCCGGGCTGGTGTATATAGACAACCTGATTGATTACATCCTCTGGTCAGCCACATCTGATACCGCACTGAACAACATTTACAACGTGCGCGATGACTACGACGTCAACTGGCAGGAGTTTATTACCCGCCTGCAGCAACTGACCGGCGACAAGTCGAACGTACGAAATTTGCCCTATCGCGCGGCAAAGCTCACCGCCTCCGTATTGGAAGCACTCTACCGCGTAGGCGGGCGCACTTCAGAGCCTCCGCTGCATCGGCTGCTGGTTGATATGTTTGGTAAAACCTGCGGACACCCCGGCGACAAAATACGAAGCGCCAGCGGCATTCACAGCGCTATTGCCTTTGATGAAGCGATGGCTCTGTCAGTAGTAGCGCTTCAGGCGGGCCAATCCAAAGCCGCATAGCTGCATCACTCGTATTTGTTGCCTGCTATAGCTATCAGAGAAATAACGCTAAGGCGCATATTTCGCTATTTGTATAGTAGTAATTACGTATCACTTTCCTCGTCTCTGTCTTGTACGCTCTCAACGTCATCACACATTTACCAAAGCTGTGATGGAGTTGGCGGTTAAATCGCTTAGCGCAATCGTTAGGTCATGGCAAATGACGTAGACTCAGCAAAAAGCGAGCTTAACCACGGGTCACCGCTTCTGCACCACCCCAGAGCAGGTGAAGCCAGAATGGCCCCGCTGCGAGCCAGGCTGGTCGGACAATTGCAATGCGCCGCTCTATTCGCGGCATGGAGAAACAACATGCTTAACCAACTCACACGGAATGTGCTTGCCACATCAGTTCTCAGTGCAGGCCTGATTCTTGGCGGCTGCAGTGGCGGGTCCTCAGGCAGCTCTGGCAGTGCGCCAGCCAGCAACCCCCAGCCACAAAGCAACCGTACCGTAGCGGATGGCGTTTCCGGCCCTCTTGACGAAGTGCAAACCCCGCTGTCAGAAAGCGTATTTGGCCAACTTGTGGGTGCGGCAGCCGGCACCCCCCTTGAAGGCACTCTGGACTGCGCCGGTCAGGCAATTGTGATCGATCTGGTTGATGTGCTTGATTCCATCGCACTCGCCCTCATGCAGACCGCAGAAACCCAGGACCCCGCCACGGCCTTTGAAGCGGCAGCGGGTAACGTGCAGTTTTCCGTAGAAGAATTCGCTAATGACCTGCCCGGCGCGCTTACCGCACTCAATGGTAGTGACTGCAACAGTGCAGGTGGTGGCGACACTGGCGGCGGTGGCGACAACCCACTGGCGGGCACCCCGCTGGAACCGCTGGGCGCAGCGCTGGCACCCGTGCTGTCGCAGTTTCCCGGAGCGGGTGGCGAACCCGGCGACAGCCCTGACATGGATTTACGCTCAGTGTCTGTACTCGTTAGCCAGCTGGCACTGGCCTTCGATGCAGGCCTTGCACAAATTCCTGCCGAGGCGAGAACCGCGCCCGTGTTTGGCGGCATTCTCACCACACTCAGCACGGGCCTCGCTGACTTGTCTGTGACCCTGACCCATTTCGGCGCCTACAACGGCGACTCCACCGCCGCAGCGCTGGAAACCACCCTAAACAACCTGCTGGTCAATGTGCTTACCAATGTTGTACCGGTGAACTTCGCAGAAGCGCAAGCCGGACAAGAAGGTACGCTGAGCGGCCCGATTATTTCGGGTGTGAATCAAATAACGTCAGCGCTGGGTGACAACCTGCTGGCAGCCGCTGTGCCGCAATTGACGGCAGCACTCGACGGCGAACTGTCGGTACTGCTCGACCCGATTGAAAACACATTGTTACCCGCTCTTCTGGGTCCGGTTTCCACGGCTCTGGCCGGTGGCGGCAGTGCCGGCGGCGCAGGTTCATTGGGTGTGATTCTGGGGCCACTCACCGAGGCCCTGACCGGAGGTGGCTCGGCCAGCAACCCAACCGGCACACCGCTGGATGCCTTGCTCGGGCCACTGCTGGATTTGACCGGCGGCAGCAGCGGAAGCTGCCCGTTCGCAGGCACACCCCTTGCGGGAGGTTGCACCCTGTTCAGCCTGCTACCCATTTAACACCGACGCACCATGTCGCGGCGGCAGGCTGCAAAAGTGCTGCCGCGATTTTCTCTCCCGTCGCGAAAATCACCTACTTTCCGAGCAATGGCCGCAGCGTGTTTTCCAGGCCATTCAGTTTGACTTCATACATCAAGGCCAATTGCTCGCCGAGCTTACCTGCAGGAAATCCCTGCTGCTTAAACCACACCAAGTATGGCTCGGGTAACTCCAGCAAGCGCCGCCCTTTGTATTTACCGAAGGGCATCTTTTGATTCACAGCATCCACTAATATCTGGTGGTCAGGGTTAAATGTCATTCAGGTGCTCTTATCTGCTGGCAAAATTCTTTGATATAACCCCGGTAGTCAATCCTCAAACAATCATCGTCTACCGGTTCGCATTTCCCGAAAGGAAACTGCGGCTTTGCGGCATATTACCGCTCTGGCCCTTGAATCCCGAACATGGCCTCATGTTACCTTGGCTTTGATCGAAAACAGGAGCCATTATGAAACTTACACGGATTATGGCAATCGCCCTAACGATGTCTTTTTCATCGGCATTCTCTCTTGCCGCTGACTGCACGAAGCCGACCGCCCCCGACATTCCAAACGGTGCGACTACAAGCGAGAAGAACATGCTTGCCGCGCAGGAAGATGTTAAAGACTTTATCGCAGAGGGACGGCAATATCTCAGCTGCGTAAAAAACAAAGAAGCCGAGCTGGCGAAAGATGCAAGTACGGAAGAACGACAAGCAATCGTTGAGCGTTACAATGCTATGGTCGACAAGATGAAAACCGCATCAAACCAGTTCAATCAGGCCGTCAATGAATATCAGAAAAACCTTGAAGAAGCCGAGTGATCGGCGGGTATTGTCGTGCACCGTTGCCTGCGTATGGCAACGGTCGCGCATTTGTTAAAATGCCGACATCACCACATTTCCTCTCTTTTTTCCCAGCAATTTCCTGAACATCCCTGCTTATAGCGCCCCGCTTTATTAGCCGGGTCTCTTACATAAATCCTGTCTTAGACAGCGCTCCAGCGGGCTTCTATGATGGGTTATCCGTCGCGAACGTCACATCCGGTGCCGTTTCGCATTCCCAGCCCTCGCCTGTGGAGGATACTGCCATGGCCATCGCTCCCCGTATCGAAGCCCATTTGCAACGAGTGGGTGTGCACTACAACCTGATCGAACATCCACGCAGTAAGACCAGCATTCAGTCTGCTCGCTCGGCACAGCTACCGCCAACACAAGTTGCAAAAGCGGTTATCGCGCATGACGGCGACAAGTACTGCATGTGCGTGCTCCCGGCCAATCGCCGACTGGTTCTCGACTGGCTAAACCAGCGCATGCACGGCCGCTACCGGCTTGCGACCGAAACAGAGATAAGCGCCTTATTTGATGATTGCGAACCAGGCGCTGTTCCACCGCTGGGCCAGGTGTATGGTATGCCGGTGATTTGGGATGATGAGCTGAACGACGTTCAGGATATTTATCTCGAAAGCGGCGATCACGAGCATTTGATACATCTGGATCACGGTGCGTTTCTTGAACTGATGGGGCTGCAGGCCCACGATATTATTAGCTGCATGCAGGGTGAGAGCAGCGGAAATACAGTTCACTAGTGGATTGCGTCTCGCAGGCAGGACTCCGTCCAATCGCCTGCGAGACGACCAGGCGCGCTAGTCCCTAAAGTTAGTGTATTGCAGCGGCTGCTCCAGCGTTTCAGCACGCAACAGGGCCATAACCTGCTGCAGGTCGTCACGTTTCTTGCCGGTAACCCGTACCTGATCGCCCTGTATCTGGGCCTGCACCTTCAGCTTGCTGCCTTTAATCAGTTTGACAATCTTTTTTGCCAATTCCGTTTCCAGGCCGTTTTTAATGGTTACAACAACCTTCACCTGTTTACCCGCGGTTTGCACCTCGCCCACTTCCATCGCCAGCGGGTCAATCTCGCACTTGATCAACGCAGCCCGCAACATGTCTTCCATCTGACTAATCTGGAAGTCCGCTTCAGCGAACATGGTCAACCCCAGACCCTCGCGATCAAAGGACGCATTCACACCCTTGAAGTCGAAGCGATTATCAATAACACGTTGTGCCTGATCGACGGCATTGGTGAATTCATGCAAATCAACTTCAGACACAATATCAAACGACGGCATCGCAAATTTCTCCTACTGTTTTCCTGCCGCGAATAGTAGCATCCGCAGTGACAGCGGCAAATCGGATACGGGGCATTGGCTGAATTTCCTTTCTGGCATATTCTCGGCGCAGGCAGCATAGGCGGCCTGTGGGCTGCACGCTTGCATCAGGCAGGTCGCGCGCCTGTAATGGTTCTGCGCCATGAACGATTAGCCGAATACCAAGGCCTGCACATTGAACAAGAGGGCTTGATTCCGGTAGCCGCAGTATCGTCAGCCACGCCAACTGCAGATATCAAAAGACTACTGGTTTGCTGCAAGAGCACTGATACACTGGCTGCGCTCAGCTCAATGACCAGGAGTATTCAGGAAGATACACTGATCGTATTGGTGCAAAACGGTATGGGCACCTATGAACAGGTTTGCCAGCGCTTTCCGGCAAACCGCATTCTGTGCGGCACCACCACTCACGGCGCCTTTCGTCCAGCGCCCTTCCATATTGTGCCTGCCGGGGAAGGCGAAACCCTGATTGGCTCGCTAGACAGCAGTGAGCACCCTCCCCCCTCACTTACTGCCGAGATTGAAAGCCTGAACTGCCCGGGTTTTGTAACCCGCTATGTCCACCCCATACTGCCAACGCTCTGGCGCAAGCTGGCCATCAATTGTGCCATTAATCCGCTGACTGTGCGTTATCAATGTCGCAACGGTGAGCTGTTGAACATACCCCGGGCAAGAACTGAAATGGCCGGAATCTGCTCGGAAATACTGGCTGTCAGCCGTGCTCTGGGCAGAATGGAGGGTATCGAAAATCTTGAGTCCATCGTTACAGCAGTTGCGCACCAAACCGCTGCCAACCATTCGTCCATGCTGCAAGATGTGCGCGCCGGACGGACAAGCGAAATCGAATCAATAACAGGCTACTTATGCCGGATCGCTCAGGATTGCGGCATTTCAACACCGCTGAATAATGCACTGTACCAGGAAATTCTTACGTTACAGCAAACCCTCCCTTCGCCGCTCTAATTGACACAACACCCCGCAGTCAGTAGAGTGCGCGCACCTGCACAGGGTGCCCGTGGGCCTGACAAGACGTCAGAGCTGGCACGGGTTAAACGGGAAGTCTGGTGACGATTCAATGTGAATCCAGTCCATCGCTGCCCCCGCAACGGTAATTGACCTTGTTCCAATAGGGTCAAAAGCCCGGAACCGGCCCTCGCAGATACATCGATGTAGCGGAGGGCTTCATCGGGGCATATACCTGTATATTTCCCAATCCCCTCCCTCATTGCGTTTATTACAATGCACTGGGGAAATCCAATGAAAAACCTAAACGCCACAGCAGCACTTGTGCTCGGCAGCACCGCACTTGTGGGTTCATTCGCGCACTCTGCGCCGATAGAAAGCACACTCGTTACCGCAACACGTACCCAGCAAACTATTGATACTACGCTGGCGCCCGTCACAGTTATCGATCGCGACGAAATTGAACGCTCACAAGCCCGCGACGTATTGGAGCTGCTAAGCAATACTACCGGCATTACCATTACTCGCAACGGCGGCACCGGTGCCAACAGCAGCGTGTTTATTCGCGGCAACGCTTCTACCCATACACTGGTGCTAATTGACGGTCAGCGCGTTGGCAGTGCAACGCTGGGCAGCGCAAATCTATCCACCCTCGAGCCCGAACAAATTGAGCGGATTGAAGTGGTTCGCGGACCGCGCTCCAGTCTGTATGGCAGCGACGCCATTGGCGGTGTCATTCAGATATTCACGCGTCGCGGTTCCGCCAGCGGCGAACTCACGCCACTGATTAAAGCCGGCTACGGCAATCACAACACCAGCAAAGCGGTTGTAGGTTTGTCAGGTGGCGACGACGCCTTCTATTTCAATGTGCTGGGCACGCATTTCGATACCCAGGGCATCGACAACCTGAAAAACGACAGCGGCAATAACGGCGATACAGATGCCTACCGCACGGCGGGAACAAGCCTGCGTACCGGCGGGAAGATAGGCCGTGCCGATCTGGATCTCAGCTTTCAACGCAGCGAGGCACAGAATGAATTTGACAACAACTTCTCCCCCAACTCACAGCCCTACATTGAGTCAGTTGTGGAAAGCGGGAGTGCAGCCGTAACTTTGCCCGTCATATCAGAATGGGTTACGTCACTGCGTGTCGGAAAATCCAAGGATGATAGCTTGACGCTGGATGATGTAAGTACAGCACGCTCAAGGTTTACAACCCGCCGCGATAGCGCTCTCTGGCAAAACGACATCAGCATCAGTAATCATGTAATTTCGATTGGTGCCGAGTACTACGAAGATTTCGTGGACAGTACAACGAGCTACGTGGTCGACGAGCGTTACAACCGCGCCGGTTTTGCCCAGCTGCAAAGTGACTATGGCCGTCACGATATCGTGATCGGCGGACGGCACGAGGACAACGAACAGTTTGGCGCCTACAAAACCTGGAATGTGAGCTACGGATTTGATGTGTCAGAGCAGGCCCGGTTGATCCTGTCACGAGGAACGGCTTTTAAAGCCCCGAGTTTCAACCAGCTCTACTTTCCCGGTTTCGGAAACCCGAATTTCGTTCCGGAAGAGGCGGACAACACCGAGATCGAGTTCCGTTATACCGCTGATCGAGGCGGATGGTCTCTGTCAGCTTTTGAAAACGATGTCGACAACCTGATTCAGTTCAATCCGGCAACTTTTACGACGGATCAGCTCAGCGAAGTCGAAATTCGCGGCGGCGAACTCACCGGTTACTTGCGCCACAACAACTGGTTGCTTAATGCCAACCTGACCGTAATACGTCCGATTGACAAGGCCAGCGAGCTCGACGTTCGTCGTCGCCCACGCCGCGCAGCTACAGTATCGGCGGATCGTGCATTCGAACGATTCAGTATCGGTTTTGTAGTACGCGCCCAGAGTCGAGCTTTTGAAGACACAGCCAACAGGCGGGAACTGTCTGGCTTTGCCCTGTTCGACGCACGCGCAGCCTATACCATCAATAACGATCTGAGCGTGCAGCTCAGCCTGAAAAACCTGTTCAGCAAGGAGTATGAGACCACACGCGGATTTGACAACCCCGGCCTCACGTCACTGCTGACCATCGTTTACGAACCAAAGTAATCGGCGTTATGCTTGCGTTATGCGCTAATTAACGCGGCCGGGAGAATACAATGAGCACTGAAAACCGCAACGAGCGTCACAAGAAGGCCATGGAACGCCGCAAGGCGATCGTGGACGAAAAAATTGCTCAGGCAACCGAAGAACGCGGCGTGCTCATTGTGTTAACCGGCAATGGCAAAGGTAAATCCAGCTCCGGCTTTGGCACCGTCGTCCGTTGTCTGGGCCACGGCTACCGAGCCGGCATCGTACAGTTTATCAAGGGCACCTGGGATTGCGGCGAGCGGGATTTTATCCAACAGCGCTGCCCCGAGGTACCCTTTCATATTATGGGCAGCGGCTTCACCTGGGAAACTCAGGATCGCGAACGCGATATTGAAGCCGCGCTACAAGCCTGGGAGCAGGCAGAGCTACTTCTGCAAGACGACAGCCTGCACCTGGTACTGCTCGACGAGCTGACCTATGTGCTGAAATATGGCTGGGTCTCGCAAGAACGTATATTCAATGCACTGCAAAACCGCCCGCGCGAACAATCGGTCATTGTTACCGGTCGCGCAGCGTCTGCCGCATTAAAAGATATCGCCGACACCGTATCCGAAGTAAGTGATGAGAAGCACGCCTTTCGCGCCGGCATCAAAGCGCGCAAGGGTGTGGAATGGTAGTCCGTGTTGTTCTGCTTTGTGCCTGCCTTCTACTGGCTACAAGCCCGGCCAGGAGCGCGAATCAGAACCGCTGTGTTATCGATGATATCCAGCAGGAAGTCTGCTTGCCGCAACCGGCACAACGCATTATTGCACTCTCGCCAGGCGCCACCGAGCTGCTCTACGCAGCCGGCGCGGGTAACCAGATTGTAGCTGCCGTGAGTTTCAGCGACTTCCCGGAAGCGGCCAAAGCATTGCCGCGCATCGGCGCCTACGACCGATTTGATATGGAAGCTATTCTCGCCATACAGCCCGACCTGATTATCGCCTGGAAAGAGGGCAACCCCCGCGAACAGGTGGCACAGCTACGCGCACTTGGCTTGCCGGTGTACCACGGCGATCAACGCAATTTTGAAGATATTGCCGGTACCATTCAGAGACTGGGAGTCCTTGCGGGTACCGAGGCAATTGCCAATCAGGAAGCAGAGCGCTTTTTGACGCGCATTCGCAAGCTGCGTGCGCAATACGCCAGAGCCGAGCCGGTGCGCACCTTTTATCAGGTGTGGGTTAATCCGCTCATGACAGCAAACGCGAACCACTTTATTGGGCACGCAATATCACTCTGTGGCGGAGCGAATATTTTTGGCGACTTGCAACGACTGACACCACGCATCAGCAAGGAGGCCGTACTCGCCGCCAATCCCGAAGTTATCATCGCGGGCGGCATGGGCGAAGACGATCCGGGCTGGCTTGACGACTGGCGCGCCTACTCCAATCTCAATGCCGTGCGCAGCGACAATCTGTTTTTTGTACCACCTTCAACCCTGCAGCGCCCAAGTCCGCGACTGTTAGATGGTATAACCCTGTTGTGTAAACATCTGGATACCGCACGTGAAAGACGTTGAGCCGCACGCCTTTCGCTCACTGCCACTGCTGTGGCTGGCAATAGCGGCAGTTGCCTGCATAGCCCTTAGCGTTGCGGTTGGCAGTATCGCCATTTCAGCCAATGAGCTGTGGGCGGTTGTGAGCGGCCACGGCGAACCCCTGCATCGCACTCTGGTACTTGAACTTCGCCTGCCCCGTGCCCTCGCCGCCTTTGCAACCGGCGGCCTGTTGGCCGTTGCCGGCGCCCTGATGCAGGTACTATTGCGCAACCCGCTGGCAGACCCTTACGTACTCGGCTTATCGGGTGGTGCTGCGGTTGCGGCGCTGCTCAGCATGTTGGCGGGGCTGCCACCGGTCCTGGTATCTCTGGCCGCCTTTGCCGGAGCGCTCGCCTCTGCCATTCTCGTTTTTGGACTTTCACACGGCACCGGTAGCTGGACCACCACCCGCCTACTCCTCACCGGCGTTGTTGTGTCATCGGGCTGGGGCGCAGTGATCACCTTCATGCTGGCAATAGGCCCCACCGAGCAATTGCCCGGCATGCTCTACTGGCTCATGGGCGATCTGGCTTACGCCCGTAGCCCGTGGCCAGCCTTGATTGTGCTGGCACTTAGCAGCTTGATTCTACTACCAATGGGACGCAGCCTGAACGTACTGGCGCGCGGCCCTTTGCAGGCTGCCGCGCTCGGAGTGGCCGTGCGACCACTCGAATGGGGTGTTTATGCCAGCGCCAGCCTGCTGACCGCCAGTGCGGTTACCACGGCGGGAAGTATCGGGTTTATTGGCCTTGTCGTGCCGCACATGCTGCGACTGGTATTAGGCAACGATCAGCGTCTGATATTACCCGCCGCCGCGCTGGCAGGTGGCGCGCTGCTGGTACTGGCTGACACCCTGGCCAGAACCATCATTGCACCGGAGCAATTACCTGCCGGTGTGATTACCGCCCTGCTGGGTGTTCCGACGTTCCTCTACCTGCTGTATCGGAGCCGCTGATGACGCGTCTGCAGCTCGAAGAACTGGTCATCGATATTCCCGGCCGCAACGATGGCAGGCCATTGAACTTCGCAATTGAACCGGGCCAACGCTGGGCGGTGCTCGGGCCGAATGGCGCAGGCAAAACCACGCTGCTTCATACGCTGGCCGGCTTGCGGAAGGCCCGCTCAGGGTGTGTGCTGCTGGATAGCAAGCCTTTGCAGGACTATCGCCGCAAGCAAGTTGCGCAACACATTGCCGTGGTTTTCCAGGAACGCCACGATGGCTTCCCCGCCACAGTGCTGGAAACCGCCCTGATTGGTCGACACCCCTATATGGCACCCTGGGACGTGGAAACCGATACAGACCTGCAACTGGCCCGGCAGGCGCTTGCAAGTATGGCATTGTCTGACTACGAAGAGAGGCTGGTGAGCACTCTTTCAGGCGGTGAACGCCAACGTCTGGCTATTGCAACCGCGAAAACACAGCAGCCCCACATTTGGCTTGCCGACGAGCCCACCAACCACCTTGATCTCAAGCATCAGGTAAAAATCATGCAACTGCTAGCCAACGAAGCAGCAAACCACTGCGGAGTATGCATGTGCCTACATGATGTAAATCTGGCAGCACGCTGGTGCAGCCACGTACTTTTATTGTACCCCGACGGTGAGGCTTGCTGGGGGCCGGCCGATGAAATGCTGCAACTACCTGCCCTGCAAAAGCTCTACGACCAGCCTTTGACGATAGCCAGAGTTAATGATCGCCCCTATTTCGTTCCCGCGGAGCAGGGCGAGGCATGAGTACGCAAGGGAGTTTCTCGAGCGCGGAAAAGGCCGCAGTGTACCGCGCAATCTACGAACGCCGCGATATGCGTCACTTCACAGGGGGTGAGGTGGAAGCGGAAACGCTTCAGCGTATGCTCAGTGCTGCCCACGCTGCGCCCAGCGTGGGCCTGATGCAACCCTGGCGTTTTATACGCATCAGCGACTCGCAACTGCGCGAAGCCCTGTATCAACAGGTACAGCAGGAACGACTGGCCACCGCCGAAGCATTGGGTGAGCGCAGCAACGAATTTATGCAACTTAAGGTGGAAGGCATTCGCGACTGCGCCGAATGTCTTGTCGTCAGTTTAATGGGCCGCCGCGAGACACATATTTTTGGTCGGCGAACTATGCCACATATGGATATTGCCTCGACTGCCTGCGCCATTCAAAATCTGTGGCTGGCTGCGCGCGCAGAGGGTCTGGGTATGGGCTGGGTGTCACTGTTCGAGCCCAGTGCCATGCGCTCACTTTTAGCCATGCCCGCAGATACCGAACCACTGGCAATTTTGTGTCTGGGTCCGGTTGCAGAATTTTATCCATCACCCATGCTGGAACAGCAGCACTGGGCGCAACGCCACTCTCTAGCAACCGTATTGATGGACAATCGCTGGCATGACGAACTCGAATAGAACCCTGATGGTTCAGGGTACGACGTCTGACGCAGGAAAAAGCGTCATGGTGGCCGGGCTCTGCCGTGTTTTGAAGCGACGCGGTTTTCATGTCGCGCCCTTCAAACCCCAGAATATGGCTCTGAACAGCGCCGTCACCGTCGACGGCGGGGAGATCGGTCGTGCGCAGGCCGTACAGGCCCTCGCCTGTGGCCTGGAGCCACATACCGATATGAACCCGATACTCCTGAAGCCCAATACGGATATTGGCGCGCAGGTCATTATTCACGGTAAAGCGCTCAGTAATATGGAGGCCGTGGACTACCACGACTACAAACCCAGAGCGATGCGCGCGGTACTGGAATCCCATCAGCGCCTGACATCAAAGTACAGCGCCGTTGTGGTTGAGGGTGCCGGCAGCCCTGCCGAAATCAACCTCCGTGATGGCGACGTGGCCAATATGGGCTTCGCCGAAGCGGTTGATTGCCCGGTGATACTGGTCGCTGATATAGATCGCGGTGGCGTGTTCGCTCACATTGTCGGCACGCTCGTGCTACTCAGCGAAAGCGAACAGGCACGTATCAAGGGCTTTATCATCAATCGCTTTCGAGGTGATATTGCCCTGTTACAAAGTGGTCTCGACTGGCTTGAACAGAAAACCGGCAAACCTGTACTGGGGGTAATTCCCTACCTTCAGGACTTCTATCTGGAGGCCGAAGACGCCGTAGATCGCAGTCAAGTTCTCGACAACACATTGCTGCGCGTTTGTGTTCCGGCCTTCTCACGCATTGGCAATCACACGGATTTCGACCCCCTGCGTCTACATCCACAGGTTGATTTCAGCTACGTGCGACCCGGCCGCGCCATACCCGATTGCGATTTAATTATTTTGCCGGGCACCAAAAACACTCGCGGCGACCTGGATTTTATGCGCCAACAACGCTGGGATGAACAGCTAATAGCTCACCTGAAGGCCGGCAGAAAAGTACTGGGAATTTGCGGCGGGTTTCAGATGCTCGGCCAGGCCGTGCATGATCCTCTCGGTATCGAAGGTCTGCCGGGCAGTAGCGCAGGGCTCTGTCTGGCCAATTTTGAAACCACCATGACCGAACAGAAAATTCTGCGTCGAGTAAACGGGACAATGACGGGCGATGGTAGCCCGGCACGCGGCTATGAGATTCACTGCGGTATTAGTAGCGGCCCGGATCTGGAAAAATACCCCGCATTGAAACTCGAAACGCGCCGGGACGGCTATCAATCGCCGGACGGAAAAATACTGGGAACGTATCTGCACGGCATTTTCGATCAAAAGTCTGCACGTAATACCTTGCTGCAATGGGCCGGGTGCAAAGCCGGCGCCCTGCTGGAGTTTGATTTTGAAGGGCTGCAGGAGAGCAACATTGATCGGCTGGCAGATTGTCTGGAAGAACATTTGCAGCTAGAAAAAGTTCTAGCCCTGGTGACGTAGCCCGTTTTAAGACCCGCCAGCCTTTTCGCCTGCAGGGCAGGCTCCCACTAAGACATCAGAAAACCGCATACCTGTGGGAGATTCTATGTTTGACTGCAAGCCCTGAATGCTACTCTCCCTCACCCCACCCTCTCCCAAGGGGGGAGGATTTGTGGGAGCCCGCCCTGCAGGCGAACTGCTGATCGTTACGCATCAACCCCGATGAAAAACCAGCTGCGCCCAAGGCTCGCTCCCCTTCTGTTCAAATATCTTGAAGCGGGTCAGACAGGCATAAGGCACCGACAAGCTGGTGATGGCATCCAGTGGCATCTGTAACCAGTTCACCATAATCGAACGAATAACAGCGCCGTGTGCGACCAGTAAAAAGTGCTCCCCCTTCAGCTCCGTAGCCCATTCGGATATCGCCGGTGTCACCCGTTGATGGAAATCAGCCATCGCTTCGCCATTGGGTGTTGTCGCCTGCGAAGGTTTACTGAAAAATGCGCGCCACTCCTGAGGGAACTGCTCGCGAATATCACTGATCAGCTGACCTTCCCAATCACCAAAATGAATTTCGCGAAAGCGCCTGTCAGGAATCCAATCAGTTTCCCGCGCGGTTGCCAGTTCCGAGGCGAATGCATGACACCGTTTTAAATCGGAACAGAGAATTTTCGACCAGCCGGCAATATCGCTAACGGCTTCGCGCATCTGCTGCCACCCGGTATCACTGAGACCGACATCGGTACTGCCACGAAAAATTTCCCCGCCCTCGCAAGCGCCGTGTCGCAACAAATCAATTGTCGTAACAGAGAAATCAGCCACCGCGACTGACACCCGCCTCTTCGAAGCTCGCCATATCGCGGTGCAAAGCGCAGGCCGCCTGCATGATAGGTAATGCGAGCGCCGCGCCGCTGCCTTCACCCAAACGCATTTCGAGAGACAACAGAGGCTGGGCATCGAGCTTGATCAACAGTTTTTCATGGCCAGGTTCCGCCGAACAATGGGAGAAAAATAGCCACGGCCGAATGCTTGGATTCACGCGCACTGCCGCCATTGCCGCCGCCGTACAAATATAGCCGTCAACCAACACCGCAATGCCCTTTTGCGCGGCGCGAATATAGGCTGCCGCCAGGGCATTCACCTCAAAACCGCCTATACGGCGTAGATAGTCGGCGCCTTCGCGCATGTGGGGAAGATGTTTGGACAGGGCGCGCGTGACTACCGCTGCTTTTTTTGCCAGCCCCTGATCAGAAATACCGGTACCCCGGCCAACCATGGCCTGCGCCGCCAGCTTTGTGTGGGCGACAGCGATCGCCGCAGCGATCGTGCTATTACCAATACCCATTTCGCCGCCAATAAAAACATCAATATCGCCAGCCGAGTCAATCGCTTCGGCACCGGCAGCCATACACTCCTCGAACTGACGTTCATCCATGGCAGGTGCATTGCAGATATTCTGGGTTCCCGACGCAACCCTCCGGTCTTCGACATTAGGCAAATCTTCCAGGGAATCGACTGTGCCCATATTCATCACGCGAAACGGAATTCCAAGAGTTTTTGCCAATACGGTGATTGCGGCGCCCCCGGCAGAAAAATTGCGCACCATCTCACCCGTCACCGATTGCGGATAAGCCGAGACGCCCTCAGCCGCTACCCCGTGATCACCGGCAAACACCACAATGGCCGGCTTTTCAATCTTGGGCATCAAAGTGCGCTGGTTGCCAGCCAGTTGTATGGCAACATCTTCCAGACGACCCAGCGCGCCTTTGGGTTTGGTCAGGTTATCCTGCCGGCTTTTCGCCTGCTCGATAATATCTTTATCAGGCGCAGGAGCCTCTTGCAGGTACCACTTTTCCTCCACGACTACTTCTCCTTGATTACTTGCGGAATGCCCGCGATTACAAAATAAACTGTGTCGCTTATCGTCGCCAGCGCCTGATGAAGGCGACCACTTTCGTCGACAAACTTCCTAGCCAGGGCGTTCACTGGCACAACTCCCTGGCCGACCTCGTTACTAACAAAAATGATTTTCCCCTTAAGGGTGGGCAATAACGCCAACAGCTCCGCCTGCGCCTGTTGCCAACCTGCAGGGTCGTGTTCGAGCCAGTTACTGAGCCACAGGGTAAGGCAGTCGACCAGCACACAGCGATTATGCCTGCATTCACGTTGCAAGGCCGTGACCAATTGCAGGCTTTCTTCTACGGTGACCCAGCCGTTACCTCGCTGCTGCCGGTGATGGGTAATTCGCTCCGCCATTTCACCATCGCGCATCTGCGCCGTCGCGATGTAAACCAGTTCCATGCCACTATCAAGCGCCGACTGTTCAGCCAGCCGGCTTTTACCTGAGCGCGCTCCCCCTAAAAAAAATTCTATCACCTGCCTGCCCTGGAACATGATTGATCTTACTTGCGTTAGACTATGCTAACGCATTCTACAGGACTCACGGAAACGAGGTCATTATGGGGCACCGACTGTCTAAAATTTATACGCGAACCGGCGATGATGGTACCACCGGGCTGGGCGACGGCTCTCGCATCGAAAAGGATGCGCCACGCATGGAAGCCATTGGCACGGTCGACGAAGCAAATTGCCATGTTGGCCTGCTCATCACTGCACTGTCTGGCGACGATCCCCTGTTACCCTTACTGTCGCGCATACAGCACGACCTGTTTGACCTTGGCGGCGAACTCGCTGTTCCCGGTTATCAGATGATCAGTGAGGAACGCATAACAACACTTGAGTCGGAGCTGGACGCCCTGAACGAAGATTTGCCGCCATTGAAAAATTTCATCTTGCCCGGTGGCAGCACTGCCGCCGCGCAGTGCCATTTGGCCAGGGTTGTCTGCCGCCGTGCCGAGCGATGCATTGTAAGCCTGCACGCCGTCGATGCGGTGAATGCGCCCGCCCGGCAGTACCTCAACCGCCTGTCTGATCTATTGTTTGTGATGGCGCGCGTAATCGCCCGTCGAGACGGGGGCCAGGAAGTACTTTGGCAGCCCGCAAAGTAAATCCTGGGCCAGGCTCACATAGCCGGCCAAAGCCACGCAGCCCCTCGTACACCGCTGGAATCACCATAGCGCGCCGGCAGAATGTCGGTTCGGTAGTCATTCCCGAATACCGCTGCTGACATCAGCTCCGGAAGCGTGTCGTACAGTGCTGAAATATTCGAGACTCCGCCGCCCAATACAATCACGTCGGGATCAACGATATTAACAACAATTGCCAATGCCGAAGCCAGCTGCTGGCTGTAGGTTCGAAGTACTGATTGTGCCTCGAGGTGCCCTGCCTCGGCCAAAGACGCCAGCTCGCGACTGTCGTGCAAGTCCGGCAAGTATTGCCGTGCGGTTCGCAGCAAACCTCCACCACACAAGTAGGTTTCCACACAATCGTACTGTCCGCAGTAGCAGGAGCGGCGCTCGGAAACTCGGGGCATCGGTATATGCCCCCACTCGCCGCCAATGGCATTGCGACCGATCTGTAAACGCTGGTCAATGACCAGGCCACCGCCAACACCTGTACCGAGAATTACGCCGAACACACTGGCGCCATGTCGGCCGGCTCCGTCGATGGCTTCCGACAAAGCAAAACAATTGGCATCGTTAGCCATGCGAATTTCACGACCGAGTCGCTGCTCCAGATCTCTCAGCAAGGGTTTGTTATTCATCTCGGTGCTATTGCAGTTTTTCATCAGCCCGGTGCCAAGAGAGGGAGCGCCGGGAGTACCAATGCCAATCT
>DIBR01000066.1:67702-72739 GCA_002415025.1 Spongiibacteraceae bacterium UBA5047 | reverse complement strand
CGGGAGTACCAATGCCAATCTGACAGGCGGCACCCAACTCACCTTCGAGTGTAGCGACGAGGTCCACAATGGCATCGACAATACGGATATAATTTTCAGCGGGCGAGGGAATCCGGCGACGCAGAACAATCTCGCCCTCTGCTGACATAACGACAGCTTCTATCTTGGTACCGCCCAGATCGATTCCTATGCGCATGGGTAGCCCACCTGCCGGCCGTACTAGATAAGCTGCAACACCGCCAAAACGATTACCCAACTCAACACACTGCGATAGAGAAGCTGCTGGGAGGAATGCAGTTCTCTGGAGGCTTGCTCCCTGAACTCTTCGTCGCTGCCCTGCTCCGGAATCGGATGGGATATGGCAAGCTGGCCGCAGGTATCCAGCAGGTTGACTGCGGGGGTTTGTTCCAAAAATTGCTCACGACAAACACCAATGCAACGCTCAAAATTGCCAGCAACCGCAAAGGTAAAACTCAATAGCCGCGCGGGCAGCCACTCTGCAAAATACACAGCATTGTCGAGAATTGACTGTTCGTCTTCACCCGTTTCAGGTTTTTGCGAAATAATTTTGAACAGCCGGTAAGCAAGCGCAGCCGCAGGGCCCAATATGACGAACCAGAACACGACCGAAAACCAGCGCTCAAATCCCTGATAGAAAATTGCAGCCCTTACATTGTCGTGCAGGTCTCTGGCATTGCCCAGCGCTGCAGCCCCGTCGAAGGCTTCCAGCTCCCTGGCCTGTTGGTAGGACGCCTCGAGATCCCCCCGATCCCAAGCCTCGTAATAGAGCTTTAACTGCATACTAAAATCGCCGCGGCCAAGACTGTAAAGCAACACGGCTATATAGAAGAGCAACAACGGCAGGCCCCACATCACACCGCTCAATATTCCCTGCACGATCAGTACAAGCAGTACCGGTAAAAGAATGAGTGCGGCGAGCCTAAGCTGTGGATTTCCTATACTTTTCAGTCTCAGGTAGAGGTCATCCAGCCAGGTGTCACGCTGCACAACCCCGCCATTCCCCCAAACCTGCATGGCAACGAGAACTGTAATAACCGCCAAAAATTCCATAAGTGAACCTAGTCTGTGTTCTGTCCGCTAAAGTCAGCCCAGTAATTTTTTATAGCGATGCCAATCAAAGGCAGGGCCGGGGTCAGTTTTTCGCCCCGGCGCTATGTCGCAATGGCCAACGATACGCCCGGAGGAAATCAGAGGATAGTGGTTTTGTAATGTTTTTGTCACCTGAACCAGGCTGTCGTATTGTTGATCCGTATAAGGCAGATCGTCGGTTCCCTCCAGCTCGATACCAATGCTGAAGTCGTTGCAGTTGGAACGCCCCTGAAAATCTGACTCTCCTGCATGCCAGGCCCGGTCGAGAAATGATACAAACTGGCAGAGCTCTCCATCACGGTTAATCAGCAGGTGCGACGAGACCCGCAGTCCGTCAAGGTCATTAAAATCCGGGTGAGCGCCGCAGTCCAGCCGGTTGCAGAATAGCTCGCGTATATGCGTCCCGCCAAACTGGCCTGGGGGCAGGCTGATATTGTGGATAACCAGCAAGCTGATCGCTACGTTATGCGGTCGCTCGCCGTAATTCGGAGAGAGACAGTGCTCCGCTTGTGCCAACCAGCCGCCATCAATCGTCTGCATCTGAATTCCTGTTAGCCAATTGACGCTTCGCCTTGTCGATACCGCTATAGTACGAAGCCTATTGCTCAGGCACAAACAAAAACGGGCCGCTCAAGGCGGCCCGCTATACTGGGAACTAATGGTCAGGACTGAGGTTATACCGGCTTGTCTTTCATATCACGCAGGTTGCTGATCACCGATTCCAGCGCGCGGTCAAACAGCATGCCATCATCCAGCAGCGAAAGTTCGTCTGTCGCGAGCATCCGCACCAATTCGTCCTTCTCATGTTCTGCCACTTTCATGCCAGACCGGTTCACAAAAATATGCCGGCCGGTACTCGCGATGACTGCCGCAAGGCGGCAACGTAAAGGCTTGGCTTCCCGCAGCTGAAATTCTACCCACGTTCCAACCTGCAAGCGCGCCAGTCGACGGGAGGCTTCGTCCAGTTCTTTCGCACCGACTACCGCCGTTTCGCCCAGAGACTCAGCCAATGAAGCGTCGAGTTGATCCAAATCGATATCGTGATCCAACGGAGCCGTCTCTTCAGTAACAGCACTTTCCGTTTCCGCATCCGCCTTTTTAAGACGATCCAGATGCACTTCTTCGAGTTGCTGCAACTGCGCTTTCAAATCAAAGGGGTTGTAACCAATCTGATTCAATCCATTGCGCAATTGTTCAAGCATGGGAGGCAGTTCAGACAACAATTTTTCACGGTGACCCGCGCCACTCACCGGCTCGACACTCCAAAGTAAATTATCAACGACTTTGAGCGCAGATTTCCAAGCTTCGCTGTCTTCACCTTGTTGAACATACTGAAGGTACAGCACCTTGCTCCAGCCGTCTTCCATAAGCGTTCGCAGGGCGTCAGGCACCGGCTGTGACGCCAGTTTCTCTTTCAATAATTTATCAACTGCATTCCGTGCCATTTCCGCTGCTTCCTTGCCGCCTTGTGCATCCAGCACGCGCTTCGTGATGATATCCGCTTTGCGGCGCTCCTGTTCCAGATAGCCTGTAAAATCGTCGAGGGCTTCCTGAAAAACATCCGGGCTGCCATCTGCCGTCGAAAGCACATGCTTCACCAGACTATCAATTTCAATATAGAGCGGATCGTCCTCGCAATCCCCGTGTGCCTGCCAACCAAGGCAAGCATCGGCAATCGTATTCAAGAGCAAGCGTGCCGGGTGACCTTCCTTACTGAAGAAGCGCTTGTCCACCATCGCAGCTTTCAGTACAGGAATTTGCAGGTGCGCTATCAGCCCCTTCATCGGCCCGGCCAGGCTCTCGTCTTCCAGAATATACTGAAACAATAGCGACACGAGGTTGATAACATCAAAGTCACGCTGCGCTAGCGTCTCGTCTGACTCGTCGAGAATCTCACGGCTCACACCGCGCAGGCGCTCGGCCAGATCCGAAGGCAATGCTGTCAATTCCGCGCCTTGCATAACGTGCGTACCACGCACCGATAGCCGCTCCAACTGGGACCCCTGCAACTCCTGCAGAACGGACATCAAAGAACTGCGCGATAGCTGTATCTTACCGCCGGGAGAGGCTTCCGCTTGTGCCTCAACACCCGCATGTGACAGCGTTAAAAGACTTTTCAGGACATCAAATAAAGTGGTGTTGCTTTGTTCAGCCAGCTCATCAACATCAACCGGCTGACCTTCCAAACCCTCGCCGTAATCAGGCTCGCCCCCGCTGCTGCCTCGCACTAAACTGGCAGGCGACTCCGCCGGTCTTTGCTCCGTAGCGTAGAAACCGGAACGTTTCAAACTCGACTCAAGCTCGGCATACAAACCGGAAAATTCCGAGACCACGTGACGGTCAAACAGCTTAAACAGCACCAGCTTGGGCTTGATGCTGATATCGAGATTCTGTGAAGCCTTGGCAAAGGCATCACATATGGATAAAGGCCCCAGAGGCAACTGATTTTCGTTCAGACTCACAGGTGTGGCGTTGGATTGCGACCAGCTTTCCAGACTTCGCGCCAACGAGGCAAGTTGCGGGCCAAATCGCTTGCTCGCCTTACTCGCCATACTCTCAACAGCAACCTGCTCCTCCATGTCGTCATAATCGACGAGCTCTAGTGGCAACAGCGACCCACCTGTCTGTTGACCGGCGCCCAGCAGCGCATGGAAGGGGTTCAGCAATTGCGACCGGAATTCTTCTTCAAGGCGACGGCGGTGTACACGGATCTCCCGCATTGCCTCAAAATAGAGGTTTTGTTCGCCTGCATTTAATGCACGATCAGCAAGCTCGAACAGCGCGTCATCCGCGTTATCCAGTAGTTTTTGTACGTGATCGGAAAGATACTGCCAGCCCTGTGTATAAAGGCTATCAAGCACCGCAGGCAACGGTCCCTCCGAAGAACGGGGAGAAGGCCTGATATTAACTACTTTCTTGTCGTTGCTCATGTGCTACTTCTCATATCCACCGTATCGGAGTGGTTATTCGTAATTCTTATCGTCCCGAATAGTGCAACTTATCGCTCCAGCAGAATACCCTGTGCGCGACCGGGAATCTGCAGGTGAAGAGTAGCCAAGAGCCGCGCGCAGGTCAACTAGCACTCATTTTGGGACTTCTGTCACATTACCATGGCGCCGACTGTGACGCAGTTACTATAAATCACTGATAATCGTCATAATTAAGCCAAATACCACACTGTGTACAGTTATATGCCAGACGCCGCGTCGAGGGCACTCGTAGTTGTACTTACCGCCCCCGAAAGCCCTGCTTAGGGGCCTTTCAGGCCCTGTTTTCCCAATCAGGATGCTGCTAGAATTTAGCGCCCCAAAAGGAACAATATTTTGAACCAGCAGCAACTTACGCTAGATATTCAGTCCGCCGTTACAACAGCATTGCAGGAAGACATTGGCGATGGCGACATTACCGCCCAGCTCGTGCCGGCAGCCAGTTATGCACAGGCCAGCGTGATCAGCCGGGAAAGTGCTATCATTTGCGGCCAGGCTTGGGTCAACGAGGTTTTTACCCAGCTCGACCCAAACGTAAAGGTCGAATGGCTGGTCAGCGACGGCGAGCGGGTTAGCGAAAACCAAGTCCTGTTTACGCTCTCCGGCCCTGCGCGAAGCCTGCTGACCGGCGAACGCACCGCTCTCAACTTCCTCCAGCTACTGTCTGGCACCGCCACAACCTGCCGAAAGTACGCTGATCTGGTTGAGGGCACGGGCGTCAAATTACTTGATACTCGCAAAACCATTCCGGGGCTGCGCACCGCACAAAAGTATGCCGTGACCTGCGGCGGCTGCCACAACCACAGAATTGGTTTGTTTGATGCCTTTCTTATCAAAGAAAATCATATTGCGGCTTGCGGCGGTATAGCTGAGGCAATCAACACGGCAAAACAAATCGCTCCCGGCAAGCCCGTGGAAGTTGAAGTGGAGTCATTAGAAG
>DIBR01000066.1:0-67535 GCA_002415025.1 Spongiibacteraceae bacterium UBA5047 | reverse complement strand
GTGGAGTCATTAGAAGAATTAGTTGCCGCCCTGGAAGGAAAGGCAGACATTATCATGCTGGATAATTTCTCTTACGCCGATATGACGCGGGCCGTAGCGATCGCACAAGGAGAAACGAAACTCGAAGCGTCGGGTAACGTTAACACCAGCACGCTTAAAGATATCGCCAGAACCGGTGTGGACTATATTTCAATAGGCGGGCTAACCAAGCATTGCCACGCCATCGACTTATCAATGCGCCTTCTGCAAGCACCGGCCAAAAATTAAGCCTATCCGCCCGGTCTTGTAACAGTAAATGGTTCGCTGACTACGAAAATGGATTGAAGTCCAGATAATAGCCACTCTCCAGACTCCCGCCCGGATATATCTGCACCCAGTATCCGAAACGCCCTTTTACAGGCAGCCAGCTAAACGAGGCTGGCGGAGGGAGCTGAGGGGCGAACTCCCCCTCAAGACCTCGAGCACGCAATGCCTCGTAAAGTCGCTCACCGGGATAGGCTCCCGCCAGAACTTCACCCTCCTCACACTCACGGTAATACTTAGGAAAGAACTCGACATCTTTCCCGGCCAAAGCAGAAAAGATTAAGTCGCTTTTCTCTTCAGGGTCCGCAGGTTGTTCAACGCAAACACGTTTTACCCTCCACGGCAGGTGATCAAAGTCAGAGCTTGCCTCGCTTACATCTTCCTCATCCAGCTCTATAGCACTTATCATCAATAACTGATCAATGACAAAGACCTGATATACAGGACGAGATACAAACGTCGAATGCAGGCCGTAGGCCAAGGCAGAGAATTGGATCAACGCAACAATGCAATAGTCCCTGCGCAAATGCCTAAATGACTTACCCGGATTAAATATCACCAGCGATATTAAAGGCCCAAGGCTTAACTCAACCGCTACAACCAGCAAATATAAATTGCTACCGCCCATATGTGCGGCAAGACCCGAAGGATACCAATAGTAAAAAACCAACACGGCACTTAATGCCGCAACCAGCGCCGTTATAAGGCCGTGAACCGCCGCCGCTTTTAACTTTGCCAATACAAGAGATTTCACTAAGAATCGCTCCGATCTTTCGATACACGGCAAAATTTTACACAAAAACACTGACCTCGCAATTTGGCCAGCAAAAAAAATGGGCCTCCTAAGAGGCCCATTCACTTACCGAAAATTCTAGATATTAACGGCAGTTAGACGGTGCAAAGTTAGCAGCCAGAGTTGCAGCAACAGTCGGGTTGGCATTACCAACGGCAGCCTTGGTTGACGAGAAGCAAGTCCAGGTCACTGGTCCAGTAGGACGAGCGCCAGGAACCAGAACCGCGTCATTGGCAGTCGGTACCAGAACCAACGTGTCCTGACCGTCTGGAGCGATACGGTCAGTAAAGGCAACAGTGATTTGGCCTGTGCCTTCAGCAACAGAAATAGTGTTTACGTTCAGTGCGCCAGGGCCAGCACCAGTGTTAGTACCCAGAACCGATACAGTCGTACAGCCTGCAACAGAACAGGCAACCGGTGCAGCATCACCAACGCTTGCCAGCGCCAGGAAGCCTGAAGCGAAACCACCGCGTGCAGCAGGAGTAACGTTAACGGCGTTATCAGCAACCAGTTGCTTGGTGTCGGTCGCCAATACCAAACCTTCAGAAACACGCGCACGAACGGTGTAATCCTGGTAGGCAGGCAGCGCAACGGCAGCCAGAATACCGATGATTGCTACAACGATCATCAGCTCGATCAGTGTGAAACCTTGTTGTAATTTTTTCATGTCTGAACTCCAGATCAAAATAATGTTGATAGCCAAGTGGTCACGGTTACCATAACCCGCTTTTAGCTAGCTATTGTAGTAGCAGGTTTTGTGCCAATCATCCGAGAGTATTTTTTTCTAACAAAAACAATAAATTAAAAAAACAGCACACTAGAAGAGACAACTTCAGCCCGCGAATGTGACGTAAATTGTCACAATCAGTGCGCACTACGTCACATTCCACTCCCGCCGCACTCGACAGCCCGCAGCCGTGCTTAGCGCCAGAACCCAAGACAAAACACTCCCTACGAACGTTTCGCCTAAACGGAGGGTGAGGCCTTGCCACTTAACGGCAGGTAGATGGAGCGAAGTTTGCCGCCAAGGTGGCTGCTACCACGGGAAAAGCATTTCCTACCGCAGCCTTTGTTGCAGAGAAGCACGTCCATGTAATAGGTCCGGCGGGCCGGACTCCAATCACCAGAGCGTCGTCATTCGCTGTCGGCACCAGCACTAAAGTATCTGCTCCATCAGCAGCGACGCGGTCGGTGAACGCTATAGTTACCTGCCCCGTCAATTCTTCAATAGCCACCGTGTTGACATTCAGAGCACCTGGCCCTGCGCCACTATTGACACCCAGGACAGACAAAGCGTTGCAGCCCGCCGCAGTACAGGCAACCGGAGCCGGGTCGCCAACACTTGCCATTGCCAGAAAGCCAGCAGCAAAACCACCTTGGGCTGCCGGAGTCACATTAACAGCGTTATCAGTGACCAGAGTTTTGGCCTCTTTCGCGACTGCCATGCCCTCCGTGACACGCGCACGAACGGTATATTCCTGGTAGGCAGGCAAAGCAACTGCCGATAACACGCCAATAATAGCCACTACTATCATTAGCTCAATCAGCGTAAAACCTTGTTGTAATTTTTCTGTTGAAAGCATGACACCCTTTTCTCGAACAGAGCCAGGCTCCGCCCGCTATTATTTTACAGAGTATATAAGCATGCTTCATGCCAAGATAGCTTCGGACTATCGCCCAGGAAGATACCCGCCAACTATCAATCAGTTACCGGGGCATCACGCCCCGCAATAGGCCAAGAAAAAAAATAACCGCCGCAAAATATTATGGGGACGACAATAAATGTCACCCCCATAATATCTAAAAATCAAATCCGTCCTCATCCACCCCAAGATCCTCCATCAACCGCCGCCGCTCCATGCGTTCTTCTATGCGCCGGCGGATACTGTTGTCTCTGCCACCCATAGCCGCGCTGTATTCAGCAGATTCCTGGGAATCATCATCAAAACTGTCGTCAAAGTCGTCAGTCGCCGCTTCAGACAGGCCTTTCGCCATAACTACCACTCCTCTTACATTGCGATAGAAAAAACCTGAAATACCGACTCGCCGCTACGGGCTATCGTCAGCGCCTATTTATGCCGAAATCAACATCCTGTCAACAAAATATTCGCTCTCAGACCACAATTCCCCGTGCACGAAGAGACGCCGTTTCGGCTTCCATTCCAAGCGCCTTCAAGATCGCTTCGGTGTCTGCCCCCAATGCGGCGCAGGGAGCAGGGCTATCAGTCCGGTCGCCGCCAAACCGCGCCGCTGCGCGCGGCTCCTGCAAGTCACCGGCAACCGGGTGCCGATATGAAACAAAGCTCTGGTTGGCCAGAACCTGAGGGGCATTCGGCAGCTCTTCCAATGTCATGGCCTTGGCGCAGGGAACGTCTTCTGCTTCCATCGCGGCGACGCCAACGTCAACATCCATAGTCGCCGCCTGCTCATAAACTTGCGCCATAATCGCTTCTACCGCTTCCCTGTTCGCCATACGATCCATCACGCCTGCCAAACGCGGATCGGAGTTTGAATCTACCTTAAAGGCCTTGCACATGCCGTGGAATTCACTGTCGGCTAAAGGCGCCGCCTGACCCCAGCCATTTTTAAAACGGATCAGACGCACACCTTTCGCCACTTGCTGCCCCGGGTTAGCTCCCGGCTCAAGAAAACTGGCCGTTCCCGCTGCATCCATCCACAGAAAATGCAAAACGCTATCAACCATATTCAAAGTGATGTGTTGCCCGCCCCGTCCCTGACTTCGGGCATACAAAGCGGCAGGGATTGCCTGCGCAGCGGTCAAGGCCGTCAGTTTGTCGACTATCGCCTGATAATTCTGGGTGGGCTCGCCGGTTTCCGGGTTGGCTTGATTAAAGGCCAGCCCGGCGTAGGCCTGAATGACGTTGTCATAAGCGCGTTTGCCTGAGGCCGGGCCCACATGCCCGAAGCCGGCAACCGATACATAGATAAGCTCGTTGTTTACCTGCTTTAGCTCGTCGTAATCGATGCCGAGGCGTTCGGCCACGCCGGGGCGGAAATTGTGAATCAGCACATCGTGGCTAGCCACAAGTTTTTTCAGGATGGAGAGACCGTCAGTACTTTTCAGGTCAAGTGCGAGACTGCGTTTGTTGCGATTGGTCATGCTGAACATCGCGCTGACGCCATTTCGACTGGCGCCAACATACCGCAGGATGTCGCCCATAACGGGCGCCTCAACCTTGATCACCTCCGCCCCCTGATCAGCCAATAAGGACGTGGCAAAGGGGGCGGCGATTGCGGTCGCCAAATCAAGTATTTTTACTCCCGCAAGGGGGCCGGGCCTAGTCGCAGACATGCTTGCCTCCGGTTGTTATGTCACCCTGACAATAGCGCAAGGAGTTTGCGGCGGAAATTACAATATTTATAAGGGAAAACGCAGGAGGCTGATTTCTTCCGAACTAGCGCGTCACAAATGATTGCACTCACTTGACGGCATGGCTTGCCCCGCCCGAAACGCCTGTGGCTTATTCGGGCCTACTACTTAAAATCCAGGCACTCTTGAAGTGCAGCAACCGTATAAAGGTGGGTGAGGCAATCCGTCGCCCTGACTCTCATCCCTGAGACACCCGTAACCGAAAAACTGACAGACGGAATCCGCTCGATGTTTACATCAAGCACATAAAACACATGGATGAGACGCGGGGATCAAAACCGAAGCGAGGGAAGCTCATAGAAAAATCCATTTTTTGTCTGCCAATTGAAAATCCGTTTCAATGCGAACTGACTGTATATCCGCTCATATAAATGAGTCAAGCCCAACGCCTAGATATTTGTAACGTTAGCTACAGGCGATTGATACCATTTAAAGCAGCTGTTCGATACGCTTCTGCCATCGTCGGGTAATTGAATGTTGTTGTAATAAAGTAACGTAGGGAATTACCTTCCCCCTTCTGTTTCATGATGGCCTGGCCGATATGAACAATTTCTGATGCTTCGGCACCGAAGCAGTGGATACCCAAAATTTCCAGAGTCTCGACATGAAACAATATTTTAAGCATGCCCACCGTTTCACCACTGATCTGCGCCCGGGCCGTATCTTTGAATAACGCACGCCCAACCTCGTAGGGAATACGGGCCTCCGTCAATTCACGCTCGGTCAGCCCGACGGAACTGATCTCGGGCAGGGTATAAATGCCGGTGGGTACATCGTCAACAAAACGGCAGTGCTCCTTGCCGCGCGCAGAGGCTGCGGCAGAGCGCCCCTGATCATAGGCCGCACTGGCAAGGCTGGGCCAACCGATAACATCGCCGGAGGCAAAGATACCTTCCACGCTGGTTTCGTAATGCTCGTCTACCGCCAACTGGCCGCGGTGATCTGCGGCAAGCCCAACGGAACTCAGCGCCAAACCATCAGTATTGCCGGTTCTGCCATTGCACCACAGCAAAGCATCACCGCGAAGATGCTTGCCTGACTCAAGCTGAATTTCTACACCCTTGTCGTTGGCGACCACTGCACTATAAGCTTCGCGATGACGAATCATCACACCCATATGCCGGAGGTGGTAACTCAAGGCATCTGAAATTTCGTCGTCGAGAAATTCAAGCAAACGATCGCGGGTATTTATTAACTCGACCTTTATACCAAGGCCGGAAAATATAGAGGCGTATTCACAACCAATGACGCCGGCACCATAGATAATAACCTTGCGCGGCGTGTGCTTCATGGCAAGTATTGTATCGCTGTCGTACACCCGCGCATGATCAAAGTCGATATTGGCGGGCCGATACGGGCGGGACCCCGTTGCAATAACAATGTTCTCGGCACTAACGCGTCGCTCGCGACCGTCTTTCGAAATCACCAGCGTATGCGGGTCATCAAACCGCGCCTGACCCTGAATCACTTCAATCCGGTTGCGCTGATAAAACTTGCTGCGCATCGCCACCTGCTTGCGTATAACCTCGTCGGCGGCGCCCAAAACCCGTGGAAAACTCAAGGTACGCGGGTCACCAAGATCACGGAAAATCGGATTTCGATTGAAACGCATCAGTTGCCTGACCGTATGCCGTAATGCCTTCGACGGAATCGTGCCCTGATGAGTGCAAGCCCCTCCTACCCAGTTCTGCTGCTCTACAATGGCAACGTGTTGCCCGTGCTTTACGGCATTTAACGCGGCACTCTCTCCCGCAGGCCCGCTACCGATTACCAGAACGTCGTATTGGCTACTCATATCACTTCCACTAAAAGGGGGCTGACTATTCAAATTCGGTGTTGCTGCGCTGCCTGCCGCCCGGCCCGCTATACGACAGGCCAACACCCGGCTCTTCAGCGAAGATATTGCTCGGCCGCAGCGCGCCAGCTTGCTGCCAGGCCTTTAGCAATTGATCCTCGGCGTGATAGTCGAAAGGGTCCTGCAACACCATTTCTTCCATCCCCCCCTTCTGCGGCGGATTATCTCGCAGCCATCGCGCCGTTCGCGCCAGGGCCTCCGCAGGGGAAACCTTGTCTCGATACCCCAGCTCATTGCGAAGTTTTGAAATATCGACAACTCGGTGACAGGTGGAGGGCTGCATAATCATTGGCCGGGCGGACGCGGCCCACGACCAGGGCATATCGACAATATCCCAAGTGTAGCTCATGGCGGCGCTGATATGCTCGACAACCTGACGCAGCGTCAACACCTCTTCATCACCGCAGTTGTAGATCTTGCCAGCGGCAATATCAGGCTGATCTAACGCCAATAGTAATGCATGAGCCAGGTTCTCCGCATAACCATAGCTATGCAGTGTAAGCCCTCCATCGGGCAGTATGATAAAGGGCCGCCGGTCCAGTATCCGTTTAACAATACACCACTCTCGCGGAACGAGTTGATAAGGCCCGTAAACATAGGGATAGCGGAAATGCGTGGCCTGTGGATGCAAATCAAACAGTGCTTTTTCGGTTCGCACAATGCGATAGCCTTTCTCATCTTCATCAGGTTGCTGCACCAGTGGCGCTTCTTCCCGCGTCGGGACCGGCAAGCCTTCCGGAGAAAACAACGTGGCACTCATATAGCCGCGGTAGGCGGGTTGACCACCGATGGAGATAAACTTGCCAACACGGCCTCGCATCACTTCGGCAATGGCACGCAAGCGCCCATAGGTTGCAACGCACAAATCAAATTGTCGCTCTGCAAGGGCGTCTTCAATCTTCGTCTTGTCGTAGGGGTCTGTATGAATATGCTCTACTTCAGGCGGGATTTCAGCGACTTCATGGTTACCGGTATGTAGAATGGCCACCAGAAAGCCACGCTCCAGCAAGCCGTTGACAATAAAATGTCCGGTAGGGCCGGTTCCACCAACTACCAAAGCTGTTTTCTGCATACACCCTCCTCCTGATCTCCCGGTGCAGTGTAGCAGCAAGCATTAACGCGACCCATTACGAGAATGTTGGATATGAGTGCGACTACACATACCCGTCAGGCTTATGGCGTTACCAGCCTGACCAGCCGCCACCCCGACTTGAGACACCTGAAAAAGCAGCAAACCGAGCCTTCTATTCATGGCAACAAACTGTGGGGATCATGTTACCTGTTAATGGAATATCTACAGAAAAACCCACTGCAAGATGGCGCCAGAATTCTCGACATCGGCTGTGGCTGGGGCCTGGGCGGCATCTATTGCGCGAAAACTTTTAATGCTTCGGTGACGGCCGTCGATGCCGATGCTGCCGTGTTTCCCTACCTCAATCTGCTGGCTGAACATAACCAGGTTGCGATCACAACGAGTGTTAAACGCTTTGAGCATATTTCCCAAAAGGAGATGTCCCGCTTCGACGTAATCATCGGCGCCGACATTTGTTTTTGGGACGAGCTGGCTGAGACGGTGTTCCACCTGATTGACCGGGCCATCGGGGCCGATGTTGGCAAAATCATCATAACGGATCCGCAGCGCCCGCCGTTTACCCAAATGGCCGAGCGCTGCGTGGACGAGCATTACGCCGACCTGCTTGCAATCGAAACCAGTGAACCACGGCGGTTTACAGGCAGTGCTCTGGTGATTGAAAACAACTAGTGGAGTGCCTGCGACTGTCATAAATAAATCATAAAACTGTCACAGTTTCGCAATCGTGGCTCGCCAAACTGCATAGCCATGAGAAGACCAACTATGCCAGTGTACAAACCCCTGCCAACAATCCAGTTGCTAAGCAATATCACTCAATTTGATACGCGGATATTCCTCTGGTGTGTTAACAGCCGTTACCAGATCACTCTGGCCAAAACCGCCAGACTAGTTTCCCGAACCGGCGATGGCTACCTGCAGATAGCCTTGCCGGCATTGTTGGCCGTCACCGCAGGCGACACGGGCCAATCACTCCTGCTATGTGTGCTACTCGCATTCAGCATCCAGCTTCCCATTTACTGGATTTTGAAGAACAGCTTTCAGCGGCGGCGCCCGCCAGATGCCATACCCTGTTTTGACAGCGTCATCACCGCTCACGACAAGTTCAGCTTCCCCTCCGGCCACACAGCCGCTGCCACCCTGCTCGCGGCGCTGGTTTACCTGCACTTTGGTGCCGCCGCGGCACCGCTGATGATCTGGGCCGGTTTCGTTGGCGCATCGCGGGTACTGCTGGGTGTTCACTTCCCGACCGACATTCTGGCAGGCGCTGTACTTGGCCTGACAGTCGCTTCGCTCAGCGTGTCACTGATCGGATAAAATGCGCATCCTCTACGGCGTTCAGGGCACGGGTAACGGCCACATTAGCCGGGCACGCATGATGGCCCGGCACTTTACGCTCCGCGGCAGCAAAGTAGACTATCTCTTCTCCGGTCGCGACCTCGGGCGCTATTTCGACATGCAATGCTTTGGGAATTATCAAACCCGTACCGGCCTGAGCTTTGTCACCAGCAACGGTGCCATTAGCTATCTGCGAACCCTTCTGGAAAGCCGCCCGATCAATTTTCTGCGAGAAATTCGCGAACTTGACGTATCGGGCTACGACCTTATCGTTACCGATTTTGAGCCCGTCACAGCCTGGGCGGCCAAACTCGCCGGCAAGCCTGTGATCGGCATTGGTCACCAGTACGCATTCAGCCATGCCGACGTGCCCGCCAGCCCCCGCTACCTGCTAAGCCGCATCGTTCTGCGATCATTCGCACCTGCCAGCATTGGCCTCGGCCTGCACTGGTCAGATTTTGGTGCGGCCATTGTGCCGCCAATTATCAACCCGGACGTACGAGGCCAACCCGGCGACGCGATACTTGTCTACCTGCCATTTGAAGAACAAGACAAAGTCACCGAATTACTTAACCGGCTTCCGGGCACCTCCTTTATCCAATATTCACCCGACGTCCGCGACAGTAAAGTCGGAAACGTTTCCCGGCACAAAGCAAACCTCAAGGGCTTCAAGCACGACCTGCAATCCTGTAAGGCTGTTATCTGCAATGCCGGCTTTGAGCTCATTAGCGAGTGTTTGCATTTAGGCAAACCCGTGCTGGCAAAACCGGTACGCGGGCAAGGCGAGCAGGAAGCCAATGCACTGGCCCTGACGCAGCTGGGCTACGCCGACGTTATGCGTCACCTGAGTACACAGCAAATAGAAAGATGGTTAAGGTGCTTACCCTCGCCGCGTCCTATCCCCTACCCTGACGTCGCCCAGGCGCTGGTCCACTGGGTACTATCGGAACAGCGTATACCCCCGGAAAAATTGTCTGCAGAGCTTTGGGAAAAAACCCGATTAGCCTAACGCGTAATCGGGCAGGTTATGTATTCTTATTATTCGTCGGTAGGGTGGCGTGATTTCCGCCTGACCATCTATGCGGCCCTGGATTCCTTTATAGTTATGGGTTGATCAAGGTAGCGCTTGCGCCGCGCCGGTTTCATTTTTTCGATGTCCACCATCACCAGCCCATCCACACAATCTGCAAAATCCGGATCAATATTGTAGGCTGCAAATTGCACACCCCCCGGTTCACACAATTCGGAGTATTGTTTAAACAGCGGGGGAACGCTAGCTGACAGCTCGGCCATCTTCGTCTTCAGCGCAGCAAACTCTTCCGGATACTGTGTTCCGGTGAAACCGTAAACAGACGCATCGCTTCGGCTGTAGGGCTGTCGCGCCTGAGCCCAGTCGGATACTGCAGGAAAATGTGCGCTGTAGAATTCAACCATCAGATCTCTGGCTGCCGCCGGCAGTTGATTGCTAATGCTGACCGGACCGAAAAGATAGCGAATGTCAGGATAGCGGCGCAGGTAGGCACCAACGCCCTGCCACAGATAGTCGAGTGCGGCCTTGCCCCAATACTGGGGTTGCACAAAGCTGCGCCCCAACTCCAGACCCGACGCAAAATACCCGCTGGCCTGCTCCCCAAACTCAAACAAACTCGAGGTATACAGGCCTTGGTCGGCACTCAGGCTCGCACAGCGCGCGAGCCGGTAAGCACCCACCAGTTCGAGCTGGCTATCGTCCCAAAGCAGTATGTGATCATAATAAGCATCATAAGCATCTACATCCCGGCGCTTGCCAGTGCCCTCACCCACCGCGCGAAAGCTGATTTCCCGCAACCGGCCGAGCTCACGCATTACCACGCTGTCTTCAAGGTAGCGGTAACAGAAAACCTCCATGCCATCGCGTGTTACTCCCAACCGTTCGCTGTCGCGCACCGCCTTGCGCAAAAGCCGTCGATCTTCCGGATGAGCCACAGACTGCATTTGCGGCATCAACGCAATTTCGCCGCGTTTTTGTCTGGCGCCTAACTTATAGATATGTCGCTTGAACAGCTGCGCCCGCGCATGTTGTGTCAGCGGTAGCTGCTCATAGCAACTGGCTTCGACCACCGGGCCAATAGTCATTTGTGCACTGCGATGGCTCTGTTTGAACATCTCGCGAATCAACCATAATGTAGAAAGGGGCTTCGCCAGCAAGGAGAGCGCATAGAAGAACAGCGAATTTCTGGCATTGATATGAACGGGAAGTATCGGTGCACCAGACTTGCTGGCAAAGCGTAAAAAACCGGTACGCCAGCGACTGTCTTTAACCCCGGATGCCCGAAGCCGGGATACCTCACCCGCCGGAAAGATAATCAGCGCTGCGCCCGAATCAAGATGCCTTTCAATATTTCTCAGGTTCTGCTTTGGCGTATTGCCATTCATATTGTCAACAGGTAACAGCAGGGGTCGCAGTGGCTTCAGGTTATACAGCAACTCATTGGCCACCACTTTTACATCGGGACGCACATCGCTGATCAACTTTAGCAGTGCCAAACCGTCTAGACTGCCAATCGGGTGGTTGGCTACGATAACGACCTTTCCGCTGACCGGAATCCGCTCACGCTCCCAGGCTTTCACACTATAATCAAAGTCAAAATACTCCAGGCCCTTGTCAACAAAATCGATTCCACTCAGGTAGGGGTACTCACGCTCAAACTGTTTGAACTCGGCCTCATGAAAAAGATACCTGAATAACAGAGACAGTGTTCTGCGGACATGGGGGTGGCGCTCGACGATGTTGGGAAATTTTTCATTGATAACCGTATCAACGCAAATCATAGAATCTCCTGCGTAATGATTGAGCTGCTGCCTAACCTTTCGATGCTGCCGAAAAGGGCTTGCGTATTGCGGCATGCGAAAAGACTGATCATTAGCCTGCCTGCTTCAGAGGAATCACTTCGGCCTTATGCAAATCTATCTGCGAATCAAAGTCGCGCAACACCGTTTGCCGGTCAGTCCAGTGCAAAAGCTGCAATTCCCCTTCCTCAGTCTCGGTAAGCGCACTACAGTTCTCGATCCAGTCGCCATCGTTACAGTAAACAATTCCGTTAATCATCCGCATTCCCGGCTGGTGAATGTGTCCGCAGATAACGCCATCCAGCCCCCTCCGGGCGGCTTCATCGGCGGCGGCCTGTTCGTAGATTTCGACCACTTGCCTGGCATTCTTTACGCGCTTTTTGATGTAGCTTGCCAGTGACCAGTAGCCAAACCCCGCCTGCTCGCGAAAGTAGTTTGCCCAACGGTTGAGAAAGAGCAGGAAATCGTAGGCAATATCACCGAGCAGGTTCTCGAATCGATTGAGCCGCATATGGGCGTCGAGAATATCCCCGTGAAAAACCAGCAGTTTGCGGTTGTCAGCCGTGGTGTGAATAAATTCGTGATGGATTTCAACTGCGCCCAGAGATTCCTGCACATAGTCACGCATGGGTTCGTCGTGGTTGCCTGGAATATAGATAACGCGCGTACCGAGACGCGACTTTTCAAGAATAGCGCGCAAAACATCGTAGTGAGAGGCTGGCCAGAAAAATCGACGTTTCAAGGCCCAAAGATCAATAATGTCCCCCACCAGATAGAGGGTTTCGCATTCGACAGTATTGAGGAAATCAAGTAGATAGTCGGCCCGACAATCCTTAAACCCCAAGTGAATGTCGGACAACCAGACCGCTCTGAATCGCAGCGTGGATGAGGGCAATGAACTGGCTCCTGAGTATTTCACGGAGCCAGAGTAGCTTTAGCTGATGACACTCATAAGACAGTTATGAAACAGTTTTATGACAGGCCTAAAGATCGGAAAACCAGATGCCGCCATAATCCGCGGCGGACACTCCACCGTGGTTATCGGCGTCAGTCATAATCGCTACACCGGCGATACGGCTGATATCCTTGTTAAACAGGCGCTTGAAGTCTTCGACCACATTCACTTTTTCCTGGCGCCATTCACCACGGCCCTGCTCACCCTTAACAACGGGCACCATTATAGCTTTCTCGGTAAAGGGGTTTGGCCAGGAGGTCTTGTCGATATCGCCTCCCGCCCATACGTAGTTGATGGCCAGCGTATCCCAGGGCAGAAAACCATTCTTGACGACGACATAGATACGCGCCGGAAAATCGTCTTCTTCCTTCACCAGATGGTTCTTGGCGCCATTGAATTCCTTCGCACGCCAGCGCCAATTCAGAACCGGCGTTTTAGTGACGTCTATTTCCCGCTTTAGAAAAAGTGCCGATGCGCCGTTTTCTGCACGGGCAGACAAATATTCTCCGCTGTTGCTGGCCTGGTAGTCGGTTTCGCCGTCGAAGGATTTTTCATTCCAGTCACCCAGCTTTTTAGTCTGCCAGCTGTCGAGATCTATTCGCTGCTCCGCACTGACGCCTGCAGCCATTGCAACCATAGTTGCCGCCATCAACGCCGTGAGTAACCGTCCTCGCGCAGCCTTTCCTGAATTTTTCTGCCCCATACTTGATATCCTGTTCGATTGAGATGCATTCCATCCCATAACAGAGTGTCAGACCTGACTTCACCACGTTGGTTCCACAAGTCGCTATTGGCATCGATAAAACCCAGCTGGCCGTCCGACTCAGACAGCTTTTGCAGCCTCGTGTTAAAGGCCTGAATCTGTGCCCAGCGGTCAACACTGCGTCGGGTAGGCTTGAGCGCCACCAGATAGATCGGCACACCCTTGGCGTATCGTTTGAGTTCGTCAAGCATGCTCCGGTATCGGGCTTCTGCCTCGGTATTGCCGATGGCCTGCATACCAAACGACCCGCTCAGATCATTGCTTCCGATATACACAACAATCGCGCGAGGGTTCAAATTGCCGATAAGCTGTTGACTGTAGTGGCGAATATCATCGATTTTGGCGCCACCAAAGCCACGCCCGAAGGCACCGACATCGGCCAGATCGGCGGTCAGATCATCTCCCCAAAAACGAATACTCGAACTGCCGACGAACAGCACTGGCCTGGCTACAGGCACGGGTTTTTCCAGCAGCTCTTCAATGACGGGAGACCATACGCGGGGGTCGTCCGACATCACACGATCCGCTTCCTGCTTCAAGCGCCAACCGCCATAACCTGCCATAACAAGAACAGCAACGAGGACCGTAGTCAGAAGCTTTTTCATGAGTGCCCCTTTTTTATTGGTTGCGTGTATCAGGCACTTTCCGGCTCTGGCGCCATTTCCTGCAACGACAGGCGCGGATCGCGAATCAACTGTTGTATGCCCTGCTGCACTGCCGGGCCAAGCAACCAAACCCAATGTTCAGCCAACTCTTGCAAACGAGGATTGACGGTCAGTATATTTTTGGCGATATGCGTTTGCTCTTCGAGAAGCCCCTGGTCAATCAGGGCGTCGAGATAGATCCGAAACAAGGTCTTGTCGAAATATTCCGGTGCTTCACGGCCAGTCAAAATGGCCAGTCGCTGTGCCATATGGATAATGTGCTCTTCAATAGCCGATCGCTGGGTTGGCTTATCGCTAAGCTGATGCACCAAAACCAGACTGCACATCGTGTAGCGCTCAAAAGTTTCACGCAGCAAACGCCCGAGACCGATCAGTGCGCTGTAATCGCTACTGCCAATATCCGGCCGTGACAGGGTCGTTCCGGTTCGAATCAGCAACCCGCGCTCCACCATCGCGTTAATCAAATCCTGGACCTGCTTGCCGGCATCGCGTATCGGCCAGTGCAAAAACAATTCCCGTTTCAAAAAGGGGTACAAACCCACACAGCGCTCTACCAGTTCGTGTTCGTCTATGTCGCTGCTATGTCGGAAAAATCGTGCAATCAACGAAGGTAGCGCAAATACATGCATGATCGAATTGCGATAGTAGGTCAGCATTACCGCTTCATTGCCCGTAACGGTAACAATGGGGCCCCACGCGTGATCAATTCGCGAAAGGCCCGCCGTGCGCGCTGCAGCTTCAAACACTTCGGTAGCCGTTTGTGTGGGCAGCACCACATCCTTGCTGTAGGGCAGCAGTGATATCAAACCAAGAAAGCGATCGATTTGCTCCAGCAGTTCATCCTCGGCCATCGCCCGCTGCGGGCTTGAGAGTAAAATCGCCGATACCAGCCCGATCGGATTGATCACAGCCGCCTGATTAACGCGCTCCATATTCATACGCGCCAGTCGCTCGGTCGCGACCGGCAACCAGCTCTTGTCCTCGTTTTGCCACTTGCTGCGCCACTGCGGTTCCAGTCTGGCCAACGCTTCGCTCAAAATTATAGGCTCGCCAAAGGCGACATGAGGGCTTCCATACGATGACTTAAAGATTTTGCGCGCTTTCAATAATTCGCCAGCCGACTCCTTTTGCTTGTTGCCGCCGCGCAATTCCTTCACGTAGGCACCACTTTCAACCAACTTGTCATAACCAACATAAACCGGAACGAGCGCCGCAGCCCGACTGGGCTGCGCAAGAAAGCTTTCCACAACCATGCCCAACATACCCCGTTTGGCCGGCAGCAGGCGTCCGGTGCGACTGCGTCCACCTTCCGGGAAAAATTCCACCGGATAGCCGTGCCCCAGCAAAACATCCAGGTAGGCCTTGAATATTGCGGTGTAGAGAGGCTGGCCGGCAAAACTGCGGCGGATATAAAACGCTCCTCCACGCCGCAGCAAGCCACCCGCCGGCCAGAAATTGAGGTTCACCCCCGCTGCGATGTGGGGAGGCACCAGGCCCTGACAATACAGGGTCCAGGAAATCAGCAAGTAGTCGAGGTGGCTGCGATGCGAGGGCATATAGATAACGTGGTACTTATTCGCCACAGATCGCAAACGATCAACGTTGTAGGTTTTCACCCCGCTGAATATTTTGCGAAACACCCAGCTCAGCACAATATCGAGAAAGCGGATCATACGCGGGTCGAAATTTGCCGCGACTTCATCCGCCATTTTGCGAGCACGTTTGCGTACTACGTCGCGACTGAGGCTTTGATCATGCGCCTCGTCCAGCATGGCCTGCTTCACTGTTGGCCGTCGCATAACAGCATTGATCATTTGCTGGCGAGACAGCAGGCTGGGGCCCAAGGTCGCGGTTTTTTGTCGCAGAAAATGAAACGACAAACCACGGTGTAAGAGGTTCGCGGCTTGCACGTGATCGGGCTGACGCTGCAGAAACTCCTTGAAATCAACCGGCTTGGCAAAGTTCACCAGTACCGAGCGCCCTTGCACCAACATGATAAGCAGTTTCCGAAGACGACCGGCGCGCTCGGCGTCGCCCACCAGCAGTTTCAGTATGGAGGTCTCGCTGCCGGGATCTCGGCCCCAGAATATCGACACCGGCACCACCTGCATGTTCGCACCGGATTCCTCCGCTGCGTTCCGTAGAGCCTGAAGCAGTTGCTCTGGGCTTTGGGTTCTATCCAGCTGCGCCAATACCGGCAAGTACAGGCAGGCTCCGTGATCTGCATCGGGCAGTTGTCCCGGGGGCGCAGAAATTCGTGGCAGCTCAAGCTCGCGACACAGACGTTCAACCACGAGGCGGTCTGACCAGCTATGCTGCGCCAAGACGTAACATACCGGCTTATCGGCAAGCTCAGCCTTCAGGGCGGTTAAATCTTCGGGAATGACTTGCGGCTTTACCACCCACAGCACAGGCCGTACCACAATACGAAATACGTAAAACGCAAACCGGCCAATCCAGCTCATTCTTTCAACCCTGTACTTTTACTCTTACGAACGCTCATCATAGCAGAGCGGCTCGGACTTGATCAGCGCCACAAAACCCAGCAGCGACAACGCTGCAGCCACCGCGATGGTAAGCGCCATAGGCAATGCGCTGCCATCGAGATGCAGCCCCACAATCACACCGGCAACGGACGCAGCGCCCATCTGTAAAAAACCCAGCAGCGCCGAAGCTGTCGCCGACATATCCGGAAATGGCGCCAGCGCAACCGACATGGCCTGAGGCATGGTAATGCCCACAGCCGCCGTGTAGAACATCATCGGCACAATCACGGCCAGTGGATGGTGAATCTCCAGCAAGCTGAAAATAGCCATGGCTGCGCCTGCCAGCACACCCAGCACCGCACCTCCGACCATCACCGGCATGGGCGAGAGGTTGTAGCCAATACGCGCAGTGAAAACGCTGCCGCCCATATAGCCCAGTACAATGACCATAAACCAGAGCCCAAAGACTTCCGGCGAAACACCCATAAAATCGATCAGCACAAAACTGCTGCCGGAAATAAAGGCAAATGCGCCGGAATACAGCGCCGAGATTCCAAATACCGAGGTCAAAAAATGCCGGTGTGTCAGTAATCGCCGGTAATTACCGAGAATGGTTTTCAGGCGCAGGGAATTTTTAAACGGCAGGGATTCGGGCAGCAAGAGGCCCACCGCAATAAAGCCCAGTAGCCCATAAGCCGCCAGTGACCAGAAGATCACCGGCCAATCTGTCCAGGTCAGCATCCAGCCACCCAGCACCGGCGCAATAACCGGCGCCAACGCCATAATAGCGGCCATATAGCCCAAGGCCTTCGCCGCGCGAGTGGGGCCGTAAATATCGCGTGCCATGGCCCGCGCCAGCGTTGGCCCGGTGCAGGCACCAACACCCTGAATAAAACGAAACAGGGCGAGTTGCTCAACTGTTTTGGCCAGCGCGCAGGCTACGCAGGCCAGGGTAAACAGCGCGATGCCGCCCAGCAGGATCGGTTTGCGACCATAGCGATCGGCCAGAGGCCCGCAAAGCAAATGAAATACGGCAAAACCAATCAGGTAGGCACTGAGGGTAAACTGCACCGCCGCTAGACTGGTATCGAAATACGCCACCATAGAGGGCAACGCCGGCAGATACATATCGGTCGACAGCGGACCGAGCGCGACAAAAGCTGACATCAATAACAGCGCGCTGCGAGATTCCGGATCCAGTTTTTTCATGGCAAGCCTTGCAAACAAAAAACGGGGCCGCTCGGCCCCGTCTCTATTGGCGCTGCAGTTTACAGCACTTCTTACAGCACTTCGAACAGACCGGCAGCACCCATACCGCCGCCCACACACATGGACACCACCACATATTTGACGCCACGACGCTTGCCTTCAATCAGGGCGTGCCCAACCATGCGTGCACCGCTCATCCCAAAGGGGTGACCAATGGAGATGGCTCCACCATTGACGTTCAGCAGATCGTTGTCGATACCCAGTTGGTCACGGCAGTAAAGCGCCTGACAGGCAAAGGCTTCATTGATTTCCCACAGGCCAATATCGCCTACCTTCAATCCGTGGCGCTTGAGTAATTTGGGAATGGCAAATACCGGGCCAATGCCCATTTCCTCGGGAGCCAAGCCGGCAACCGCCATACCGCGATAGGCGCCGAGAGGTTGCAGACCTTTTTTCTCGGCCAGCGAGGCCTCCATCAGACACACTGCCGACGCTCCATCAGACAACTGCGAAGCGTTCCCGGCGGTGATGTGCTTGCCTTCCTTGATCAGCATGCCGTCCTTGAATACCGGCTCGAGGCCTTTCAGGCTTTCCAGCGTGGTGGACGGACGATTGCCCTCGTCTTTGGTCAGAGTCACGTCTTCGTAGGTTGTTTCCTTGGTTTCCTTATTGAATACCGCTTTTCGGGTCAGCAGGGGAACAATCTCGTCATCGAATTTTCCGGCTTCCTGAGCGGCGGCTGTACGCATCTGACTCTGGTAGGAAAACTCGTCCTGGGCATCGCGGGAAATGTTGTAGCGGTCCGCCACAATTTCAGCAGTCTCGATCATCGCCATGTGCATATAAGGCGTGTGATCGGTAACCGCTTTGGACACATTGCGATAGCCATTTTTGTGTTTGTTCTGGGTCAATGAAATGGATTCCAGACCACCGGCCACGGCGATATCAATTTCGTTGGTCATAATAGCCTTGGCGGCGTAACCAATGGTCATCAAACCGGAAGAACACATGCGATCCAGCGAAGCTCCGGACACGGTTACCGGCAGACCGGCCGCCATCGCACTCAGGCGCGCGATGTTGTAGCCCTGGGTACCCTGCTGCGCGGCAGCGCCCAGCAGCACATCATCGACCTCGGCGCCGTCGATACCCGCACGCTCTACGGCGTTGCGAATCACATGGCCACCCAGTACCGGCGCATCGGTATCGTTAAATGCCCCGCGAAAGGCTTTGCCCATCGCTGTTCTGGCGGTTGAAACTATCACGGCTTCTTTCATGGTCTTCTCCTTGTCAGACACCTAGCGCGTCTGGTTCAAATTGTCAGGCGTGCTGGGACGAACAGCTAATGGTTTCACCGGTCAGGTATGAGGAATAGTCAGACGCCAGGAACATCATTACGTTCGCGACTTCCCATACCTCCGCCCCACGTCCGTAAGCCTCACGGCCTTCGAGCTCGGCCAGCAGTTCTGCCGGTGCAGATTTTTTCAGCATGGGGTGCACCGCCAGCGACGGCGACACGGCATTGATGCGCACACCGAAGTCAGCGGCTTCCAGCGCAGCGCAGCGGGTAAGCGCCATAACGCCGGCTTTTGCAGCGGCATAGTGCGCCTGTTCTTTCTGCGCGCGCCAGCCCAGCACCGACGCATTGTTGACAATAACGCCTTCACCCCGTGTTTTCATGATCTTCATCATATAGCGGGTCATGCGCATGGTGCCGTTGAGCGTTACGTCGATGACTTTGTTCCATTCGTCATCTTCCATATCAATCAGGGCCTTGGTGGTACCCAAACCGGCGTTATTAATGAGCACGTCCACGCCACCGAGTTTGTCTTCGGCGAAATTCACCAGTGCCTGCACTTGTTCTTCATTGGCAACATTGCAGGTTTTACCCCACACCTGCTCCAGCCCGGTTTCGTCTTTCAGTTTCTGCACTGACGACTCAAGGCGGCCTTCGTGAATATCGCTGATCACAATGGCACGGCAACCTTCTTCAACCGCGCGTTTGGCTGCTGCAAAACCGATACCGGCACCGGCGGCTGCGGTAATCAGAACAGATCGATCTTTTAACAAACCGTGACCGGGTACGTATGCGGGTTTTTTTATATCCATAACTCAATCTCTTTTTTCGCCTGCAGGGCAGGCTCCTACGAAATTTTCAAATACCGGGCAGGCTCACGTGTAGGAGCCTGCCCTGCAGGCGAATTCAATTTACCACTTCGGTTCCTTCGGCATTCCCAAGCCCCGTTCAGCAATGATGTTGCGCTGAATCTCATTAGTCCCGCCGTAAATGGTGTCTGAGCGCACAAACAGATACAGCGACTGCAGTCGTGTCAGCTCGTAGGGCTCTGCCTCTAAAACCTGACCAGTCTCGCCCTGCACATCCACAGCGAGCTCACCCAAATCGCGGTGCCAAGTCGCCCAATACAGTTTGTAGATCAGCGCTTCTTTTTGCAGGCTGCCATCGCCAGCGCTATCCGACAGCATGCGCATACTGTTAAAGCGCATGATTTTCAGGCGCAGATACAAATCGGCAATGCGCTGGCGCATAACGGGATCATTCGCAGCCCCATTCTCTTTGGCCAGGGCTACCACCTGATCCAATTCATTTTTAAAGGCCATTTGCTGGCCCAGGGTCGACACACCCCGCTCGTAGCCCAGCAAACCCATGGCCACTTTCCAGCCATCGCCCGGTTCGCCCACAATATCGTCGGCATCACACTCGGCATCGTCGAAGAACACCTCATTGAATTCCGAGGTACCGGTAATTTGCTCTATGGGGCGCACAGTTACGCCGGGCTGATCCATCTTGATCAGGAAAAAACCCAAACCTTTGTGCGCCTTGGAGTCAGGGTCGGTACGTGCAATTACAAAGCAGTAGTCAGACTCGTGAGCCAGCGAAGTCCATACCTTCTGGCCGTTGATAATCCACTTGCCCTTGCTCTCGTCGAAGCGGGCCTTGGTTTTCACATTCGCCAGGTCTGAACCGGCACCGGGCTCGGAATATCCCTGACACCAAAGCTCTGTGCCCGCCACAATACCGGGCAGATACTTCTGTTTCTGCTTGTCGCTACCAAAGGCGATGATGGTCGGGCCAGCGAGCCCTTCTCCAATATGACCAACCCGGCCCGGCGCGCCGGCACGGGCATACTCTTCAAAGAAAATCACCTGTTGTTCAATGGGTAGCCCGCGACCACCGTGTTCTTTGGGCCAGCCCACACAGGTCCACTTACCCTCTGCCAGCTTCTGCTCCCACTGCTTACGCTCCTCCGGGAACATATGCTCATCACCGGGGCCGCCACGGAATTTCAGCTGTTCAACCCCCCCGCTCAGGTTAGCTTTTAACCAGGAGGCAATTTCTTCGCGGAATTTTTCATCTTCGGGACTGAAACTTAACTTCACTGTTCGATCTCCTCAGTCCAGTATCACTTGCGCAACACGCTCGCGGTGATACGCCGCGTTACCCAGCATATGTTCAGATGCTTTGGCACGTTTGAAATAGAGGTGTACGTCGTATTCCCAGGTAAAACCAACACCGCCATGTATCTGCATGGCCTCACCGGCATTCTTGAAATAGGCGTCCGAGCAATAGGCCTTGGCAATACTGGCGGCCTCCTTCAGCTCGCCAGCCAGCTCGCCACCTTGCAAGCTTTCATCGGCTACACAGGCAGCGTAGTAAACTGCGGAACGCCCGGCTTCGACACGCAGCATCATGTCGGCAGCCTTATGTTTGATAGCCTGAAAACTCGCAATCGGGCGATTAAACTGCACTCGTTCCTTGCTGTACGCTACAGCCGAGTCCAGCAATTGCTGGCTGCCGCCCACCTGCTCTGCAGCCAGTGCGATGGTCGCCAAATCCAGCACTTTATCCAGCACTGGCCAGGCCTGCCCGGCAGAGCCGAGCAGATTCGCTTGCGCGAGTTTGACACTCTCAAGGCGAACCGATGCCATCTTTCGTGTCTGGTCCAGCACGGGCAGATTACTGCGGCTTACACCGGCCGTATCTGCCGGTACCGCAAACAAACTGATACCGCTTTCACCTGAACTACCCTTTTCGCGTGCGGCCACAAGCAGCAAACCCGCCGTCAAACCGTCGACCACGAATCCGCATTCACCCTCAAGAACAAAGTCATCACCCTGTTGTGAATAGGTAGCGCTAATATCCTCGGCATTGCGGCCTCCGCGCACACCACAATAGGCCAGCGTAGCGGTCAAGCGGCCTTCACAGATTGCCGCCAGATACTCGGCTTTCTGCTCTTCATTCGCCGCCAGCAGCAGCGTGTTCACACCAAGGCACACGGTTGAGTAAAAAGGCGCACACAACAGATAGCGCCCCATTTGCTCCATCATGGCAGTCAGTTCGACATAGCCCAGCCCCATACCTCCGAACTCTTCAGGGATATGAATGGCTTGCCAGTACATGTCAGCGCAAATTTTTTGCCACAGCGCTTCGTCAAAACCGACCGACGAGACCATGGCCTTGCGCACCGCTTCGCTGGTGGATACTTCAGCCAGAAAGGACTCCGCCGTATCGCGGATCATCTGCTGCTCTTCGGTAAAAACAAAATCCATGAATTGCCTGCTTTTGTTGGTACTGTGCGCCGGAAACGCTGTGCTTATTACGGCCTACGAATGAAAAATGCCGGCTCGCATAAGCATCGCGTTGCGGGCGACTACGATATTAGAAAATAAGCTGTAGCTTGACGTAAGCGCCATCCTGAAAATCGTATTCGCCGCGCACATTTTCCACTTCCACTTCGACATCGGAAAACCCGAATTCGAGGGCCGAGTTTTCAAACAGCATGATCTGCGCGCCGATCTTCCAGTCCCGATAGCCGTCCATATCATCAAACGACGTAGACGACGGGCCGTAGAAATAGGAAAAAACCAGACTGAACACATCGCTGCTGGGTACCTTCAAGTCAACACCGAAAGCCAGACCCGGCCCTTCAGCTTTATCCAGGTCCGCATAAAAGCCTTTTACCCCGACGCGCCCTTCAAGGCGACCGCGCTGGCCATTGGCATAGAAGCCGGCATTGTAGATCTGCACGTCATCATCTTCGTTGTGATCGGCCCCAAAGCCTACCGATGCTTTTCCATCGGGTGAATTCGCATTGAGGGCTATGCCTGCCACATCATCGCTAAACTGGAAGCTCAGATCGTTTGCGAAAGCGGGTGCTGACAGTAGTGCCAGAATCAAAAGTGCCTGCTTCATGTTCAATTACCCCTGGTATCGATTTAGGTTGCGCCAGCGCGGCTACCGGTCAGGTGCCGTAGACTTTTTGTGCGGGGACTTCTTTTTTCAATAGCTCTGCCACCGCAGTGCCAACTTCCGCAGGCTCCCAACGCGCGCCCTTGTCCACACCGTCCGTTGTTCGCCAGCCGTCAGCGATACAGATTTTACCGCCTTCTGCCTCGAAAACTCGACCCGTAACATGGGAAGATTCCGCACTCGCCAGCCACGCCAGCAGCGTCGACACGTTTTCAGGCGCAAAATGGTCGAAGCTGCCGTCTTCCGGCTTGGCCATTCGCTGGGCCATCTCCGGCACACCTGTAGTCATCGCGGTACGTGCAGAGGGTGCAATCGCGTTTGCCGTGATGCCATAGCGACCCAGTTCCGCCGCCTGGTTCAGTGTCAGCGCCGCAATACCGGCTTTCGCCGCCGCATAGTTGCTCTGGCCGATGGAACCCTGAAGACCCGCCCCGGAGGTAGTGTTGATGATTCTTCCACTCACCTCCTTGCCCTCTTTGCTCTGACCACGCCAGTAGTGCACCGCGTGGGAGCTGATGCAGAAATGACCCTTGAGATGAACGGCCATAATGGTGTCCCACTCCTGCTCGGTCATGGAGGCAAACATACGGTCGCGATTGACACCAGCATTGTTGAGCACGCAGTGCAGGTCACCGTAAGTGTCGATAGCCTGCTTCACGGCCTGCAGGCTGTCGTCGTAGTTGGTGATATCTGAAGTGTTAACAACAGCTTTGCCGCCGGCAGCCGTAATTTCGTCGACAACTTTTTGCGCTGCCTCCCGATTGATGTCATTGACCACGACAGCGCAACCTTCGCTCGCGAATACCTTTGCGTGTGCTGCGCCGAGGCCACCGCCCGCGCCGGTGATGATGGCTACCCGGTTGTCTAGAATTCCCATGTTTTTCTCCCTGATGTATGTTCGGTTCGCCTGCAGGGCAGGCTCCTACGTAAATCGTGTAGGAGCGAGCCCTGCTCGCGAACGCTTATAGACGTTCCAAAATGGTCACATTCGCCTGCCCGCCACCTTCACACATGGTCTGCAGACCATAGCGGCCTCCGGAACGTTCCAGTTCATGCAGCAGGGTTGTCATCAATTTTGTTCCCGTGGCCCCCAGCGGGTGCCCCAGCGCGATGGCACCGCCATTCACGTTGGTTTTAGCGTGGTCGTAGCCGGTTTCCTTCAACCAGGCCATCGCCACCGAAGCAAAAGCCTCGTTGATCTCGACCAGATCGATATCATTCATGCTCATCCCCGCTTTCTTGAGCGCGTACTGGGTAGCCGGGATCGGTGCCGTCAGCATCCAGATCGGATCGGCCGCACGCACGCTAATGTGGTGAATGCGGGCACGTGGGGTCAGGTTGTAACGCTTGAGTGCATCTTCACTTACCAACAGCATGGCGCTGGCGCCGTCGCAGGTCTGGCTGGACACGGCGGCGGTCACCTTGTCGCAACCGAACAGGAAATCCAGCTCAGCCATTTTTTCGAGTGTGGAATTGCGCGGTGTTTCATCCATATCCACGTTTTCCAGCGGCACGATCTCGCGGTCAAAGCGGCCTTCCTCTATCGCTTTCAATGCACGCTTGTGCGACTCAAGTGAATAGACTTCAAGATCACGGCGGGAGAAGCCCCACTTGTCGGCAATCATCTGCGCCGATTTGAACTGCGTTGGCGGCTCGGCGCCGTAGCGGGCAACCCAGCCCTGCGAACCCGAGAAGGGATCGCTAAAGCCCATCGGGATAGCCGCCGTCATGGCCGAGGAAATCGGAATCTGGGTCATGGTCTGCACACCACCGGCAATGATCACGTCCTGAGTCCCGGACATGATGGCCTGCGCGGCAAAATGCACCGATTGCTGGGAAGAGCCACACTGACGATCAATGGTCGTGCCCGGCACTTCATCCGACAGCCCCGCCGCCAGCCAGCAGGTGCGGGCGATATCGCCCGCCAGCGGGCCAATAGCATCAACACAGCCAAAGATCACATCGTCGTACTCGTTGTCGGGAATACCATTGCGATCAACGATGGATTTCAGTACGTGGCCGCCCAGGTCAGCACCGTGTACGTGGGCCAGCCCGCCTTTACGGCGACCGGTGGGCGTTCTTACTGCATCTACTATGTAAGCTTCTGGCATGGTTGCCTCCGTTATTTAGGTAGGAGCCTGCCCTGCAGGCGAATCGAATCATTCGCCTGCAGGGCAGGCTCCTACGAATTAATCCAACGATTAAAAAGTATTTCCCGCGCCGAGTTTGGCGCTGTCTGCCAACACAAAATCCGCCACCCGCTGTTTGTGAAACGCCGCATCGCCCCAGGTATTGGCGTAGGCCCAGGCGCGTTTCATGTATATGTGCAAATCGACTTCCCAGGTGTAACCCATAGCGCCGTGTACCTGAATGCAATTTTTGGCCGCCAGGTTGGCGACTTCGCAGGCCGCCAGTTTGACATGGCTGACGGCCATATCGACCTTGCTCTGCTGATGATCAATCGCATATGCCGCACGCGCTGCCGGTGCTTTGGCATATTCGAGCTTGTAGGCGATATTGGCCATATGGTGCTTTACTGCCTGAAAAGTACCAATCGCCACACCAAACTGTTTGCGCTCGCTGGTGTATTGCACCGAAATATCGACCATACGCTGTGCGAGCCCCAGCGATTCGGCAGCGACTCCCAGTGCCCCACCGTTCAGGGCAGCAGCGATTAAGCCGGCGGCTTGGTCACCCTCGGCAATTTTTTCTGCGTTCGCTGCATCAAACTCAACAGCAAACAATTTGCGCGACAGGTCAATCGATTCGTTGGCACGCAATGTGGCCTGACTAGGGTCAACGGCGTATAGCGCACCTGCCTTTTCCAGAATTAACAGATCGGCGATATGCGCGTCTTCAACAAACACATTTTGTTCAAGACCCACCATCACAATCGCGTCGCCAGCGGCAATTTTCGGCAGCCAGTTTTCCTGAAGCGGTTCGCTGCCACTGCTCACCAGCAACGGCACACTCACCATGGCTGTGTGCACCAGAGGCGCGGGCAGAGCTACATAACCGCATTCTTGCGCCAGCAACACAAAATCCAGCGCCTGCATTCCAAGACCGCCAAAGGCTTCGGGCACCGTAATACCTGTCAAGCCCAGTTCAGCCAGTTGCGACCACAACGCTGTGCTGCGGCCACTGTCACTTTCCCACAGCTCGCGAATTTTTTCGGGCGCAATCTCGTTTACCAGAAAGTCGCGTACCGATTCCTGAAATAACAACTGATCTTCTGTGAAGGTAAAATCCATGTCTTTCTCTCTGTCATTTCGTAGGAGCGAGCCCTGCTCGCGAAGTTTCGCCTGCAGGGCAGGCTCCCACATGGCAATCAGCCGCTCCGCTATTTACGCGGCATTCCTAACATTCTTTCAGCAATAATATTGCGCTGAATTTCATTGGTGCCCGCATAGATCGGACCAGACTGCGCAAACATCCAACCATCGAGCCAGGTGCCAACACCCGCTGCATCAGGCGCATGCGCCTGCAGCTCGGCGCGCGCACCGAGAATACTCAGCGCCGTCGCGTGCATCTGCTGATCCAGCTCGGACCAGAAAATCTTGTTGGTTGATGATTCCGCGCCGATCTTGCCGCCTTTTATCAGGCGACAGGCCGTTTGATAGGTAGTGAGTGTGTAGGCCTCGGCATCCATATAGGCACGCAAAACGGCTTCGCGTATTGCCGGGTCGCGGTCTGCGGATTCACGATTTGCCTGATACAAGTCAACCAGACGTTTGGCCGTTTCCTGGAACCGGGCTGGCGAACGCAGCATCAAACCCCGCTCAAAGCCCGCCGTGGCCATGGCCACGCCCCAGCCCTCGCCTTCACCGCCAAGGCGATTTTCAACCGGCACCTTCACATTGTCGAAGAAGATTTCGGCAAAACCGGGCAAGCCATCGAGTTGCGGAATCGGGCGCACCGTAATGCCTTCCAGATCAAGCGGCAATAAGATAAAGGTCAGCCCGTGGTGGCGCTGGGATTCCGGGTCAGTGCGGAACATACCGAAACACCAGTCCGCCCACACCGCGCGCGTAGACCAGGTTTTCTGACCATTGATAATGTAGTGCTTGCCGTCTTCTGTCAGTTCGGCCTTGGAACGAATCGCCGCCATATCGGAACCGGCATTGGGCTCTGACCAACCCTGGCACCAGACATCCTCACCTGTGGCCATGCCGGTCAGAAATTTCTTTTTCTGTTCTTCTGTGCCGTACTCCATCAGCGTGGGGCCAAGCAGAAAGATGCCATTTTGATTCACGCGCAGGGGCGCACGGGCGGCGTAGTATTCTTCTTCAAAAATCAGCCACTGAATCAGGTCGGCGCCACGGCCACCCATTTCCTCGGGCCACGTGATCATGCCCCAGCGGCCTTCGTAGAGCTTGGCTTCCCATTCCCGGTGCTGTTGAAAGCCTTCTTCGGTATCGAAGGTTTTCAGCGGCTCACCGGGGGCGTTAGTCGCAAGCCAGCTGCGGATTTCTTCGCGGAAGGCCTGGTGTTCGGTAGTGTATTCGAGTTGCATGATCTAAACCTGAATGTGGTTGTGGGAGCCTGCCCTGCAGGCGAATAGATCGTCTGCAGGGCAGGCTCCCACGGAAATTAAAACTTCACGTCGCGCTTTTCGACAAAGGCGTCGCGTGTGGCTTGGGAATCCGGCGAGGCGTAGGCCTCCTGGGTAAAACCCTGCTCCCAGCGGTATTTGTCTTCAAGGTTGCCGTCCTCAATACCCGTCAGCGCTTCTTTGGCCAACTGGACCATACGCGGCGACTTTTCGGCAATTTTGTCGGCGATTTCGCGCGCGCTATCGAGCAGTTGGTCACGCGGCACAACACGCTCAACCGCGCCCAGACGATAGGCTTCCTGCGCATCAATGCCTTCGCCGGTGAAGTACATATGGCGTACTTTCTGAACGGGGAACATACGTTGCAGATGCGCGCCGCCGCCCATGGCGCCGCGGTCAACTTCAGGCACCGCAAATGTCGCACATTCAGAAGCGACGATAATATCCGCCGCCCCGCTGATGCCAATGCCACCGCCAAGCACAAAGCCGTGAACGGCAACAATCACCGGCTTTTCGTTGCGGTGAATCGCCTTAAAAGTATCGTAATTGCCTTTGTTTACCGCCGTGATTTTGGAGGCGTCGGCCTGCAGTTCCTTGATGTCCACTCCGGCGCAAAAGCCTTTGCCTTCGGCGGCGATAATAATCACCCGCACGGCGTCGTTTTTACCCAGCGCTTCCAGTTCGTTGGCAATGGCAAACCAGCCGGCGCTGTCAAAGGCGTTGACGGGCGGTTTGTTGAAGATCATTTCGGCGATGCCGGTATCTGAAATAGTCAGGTTAAATGGTTTGCTCATTGCCCCATCCTCTGGTTCTTGTGGGAGCCTGCCCTGCAGGCGAATTATCGAGTGTTCGCCTGCAGGGCAGGCTCCCACAGATTTAGTTCAAAGTTCGTGCGTTGAATTTTTTCAGGCCGGCTTCGGCTTCAGCCACAATCTGCTTAATCAGTTCTTCACAGCTCAGCAATTCGTCGATCACACCGGCCACCTGACCGGAGGGCAGCACGCCTTCTTCTGGCTGGCCATCAACCATGGCCTTCTGAATAATCATGGGCGCATTCGCGGACATAATCGCCTGGGCCAGAGTAAGATCGCCGGATTTTGTCATGGCCATTGCTGATTTCAGCAGACCAATCAAACTGGCGCCGGTAAATTTGCGAAAAGCCAAACCATTGCGCAGTGCAATGATCAACTTTTTCAGTGCGCTGGCCGATTCCAGCTCAGCCAGCACCTTGTTCATAATCATGCGCTGGGGCAGGCCATCCATCGCCGTCGAGACAACAATTTCACCGGGGTTTTTACAGTTGATATAGCGCGCTTTGGTTTGCTCCGGTACCGGGCTGTCTTTGGTCAACAGAAAGCGGGTACCCATGGCGATACCGTCGGCGCCAAAGGCGAGTGCCGCCAGCAGGCCGCGTCCGTCTTTAAAGCCACCGGCGCCTAACACGGGCACCTTGTCGCCCACCGCATCGACTACCTGCGGCAGCAACAAGGTTGTGGGAACGGCGCCGGTGTGTCCGCCGCCTTCACCACCCTGCACAACCACCGCATCCGCGCCGAGTTCTACGGCCTTGATCGCGTGTTTGGGCAAACCGACCGTGGGCATACACACCACACCGGCATCTTTAAGCTTTTTAATAAACTCGGGGCCGGGTGAGCGCGAATAGCTGACTGCGCGAACGCCGTGCTTGATAACCAGATCGACAATGTCCGCAGCATTGGGCTGATACATATGAAAGTTCACACCAAAGGGTTTATCGGTGAGTTCTTTCACACGCAGAATATCCCGCTCCATTTCTTCAGGCGGAATCGTTGCACCGGCGAGAAAACCGAAGCCGCCGGCATTACACGTGCCGGCAACCAGTTTAGGATCTGCCACCCAGCCCATCGCGGTCTGGATGATGGGGTATTGGCAGCCGAGCAGGTCGGTGATGCGGGTGTTTAGTAATTCAGACATTTACGTTTCCTGATGCACCTTGGAAAAACTTCGCGAGCAGGGCTCGCTCCTACAAGGTAGGAGCCTGCCCCGCAGGCGAATCAGCTACGATCTCCGGGTGGATTGTCTTTCAACTGCTTGCTGCGCAAATTCTGCGGGTCAATCTGTTGAATAATCGCCAGCTGCTCTTCGGTTGGCGCAGGGGTTGTCGGAACAGAATCCGGAATAAAGACTTCAAAACCGGTGTTCTCGACAACTTGTTCAACCGTAATACCGGGGTGCAGGCTGACCAGACGCATCTGCCTGTCGGGACCGCCAAAATCCATTACACACAGATCGGTAAAGATCATGCGCAAATCGATATCGTCGAAAGTGTAGCCTTTGGGCAGGCGATCGGGGTTGTAGCCAATCGTGCAGACCACGTCGCATTCGCCTTCTATAAAGACACGCGTATTGTGCGAAGGAACAAAATAGGAATTGGCATGGCAGATCGAGTTACCGGGGAAACCGCGGGTACCGAGCATTTGAATTTTCGGTTTGTCGTAAGTCCCGCCCAGCGCGGAAATGTTGCTTTGACCAAAACGGTCGATCTGCGTTGGGCCACCCGTGAGATGACGGCGACCGCTCCAGACATTGTCAAAGATGCGCGAAAAGCCCATCCAGGTTTCGTTCATCTGTTTAAAGTCCGCACCACGGTTGCCCACCGGGTTTGGCTCGGACAGCAACCAGCTTTCGCTGTCGGTCATCATGATGTCGGTGTTGCAGGTTTTCATTGCCAGACTGGCAGCGATGCGCGGTAACACGCCGATACCGGTGATCAGTACTTCGCCGTCATCTTTATAGGCGGCGGCGTTGGCGCAGATAATCAGTTCCGCCAAAGTGTAGTCTTTTGCAGGCGTAGCCATTGTCGTCTCCTTAGTATGTGGGCAGGGGCAGTTTTTGAATGGCGTCGGCGCCACCCACGGCCTGCTGATATTCGTCTTCGCTCTTGCCGGTGATGAATTTCCCGGCGTAGGCCTCAAATCCGCCCTCTTTGGCAGAGGCGTTGTACTCTTTAAAGTGCGGCGCATCAAAACCGTAGTTGGGCGCACAGGAGCTGGGATGGGCACCACCGGGCACGTGAATAACGGCCGTTGTCTGGCTGCGTTCCCAGAATACAAAACGGGCCTGGGCTTCGTCCGCAAAAAATTCGGTGTCGACAATTTCTTCGGTGCTGACAAAGGTTTTCGCCGCTGCACGGGCAAACCAGTCATCCATATAGTGATCGGGGCTGGTGATCTGGCAGACGCCGCGGGTATCGGCGCGGTTGGTGTGAATCAAGGCCGCGTCCAATTTCAGGGCGGGCATGGCCACCCACTCCTTGTCGTCGTAGGGGCTGTCGATCACTTTGATGTCGGAGTTGTATTTGATGACATCCGTGCCCAGGCCCACTTTGGTGGGAATAAAGGGGCAATCCCAGGCCGCTGCGCGCAGGCCCAGCAACATCATGCCTTCGTCAATTTCCATTACCTCAATGTCGCCGTTCTGACGGGCCTGACGGAAGTAGGGTTCCAGCGGAATGAAGTCCAGCGACACAAACGCAAACACCACTTTTTTAACTTTGCCAGCCGCGCACAACATGCCAACATCGGCGCCGCCGTAGGCGACTACGGTAAGATCCTTGAGGTCAGATTTGAGGATTTCACGCACCAGCGCCATCGGTTTGCGACGCGGGCCCCAGCCGCCAATACCGATGGTCATGCCATCTTCCAACTGGCCGACAAAGTCCTGCAGGCTTATTTGCTTGTTCATAACCGCTCCTGTTTAACTCATATCGACCTGACGCCGATACTACGCATAATTTCCTATTTTAACTCAAAATAACCATTTTTCGTATTACAAAAACATAAAGTCTACGCAAAACGCGTCAGGCCAGAATCTTGGACATCCGGTAGTCATGCTTGACAAAGGTAACCCCCAGCGAGCACTCCGTGCGCCTGACACCCGGAATCACGCTGACCCGGCTGTTCAGGAAATCAGCCAACTGGCCATTGTTTTGCACCAGCGTAATCGCAAGGATATCGAAGCGCCCAAGCGTCACGGCCACAAAGCCGATCTGCTGCACTTCGGCCAGCGCTGCCGCCACCGCTTGCACCTGAGCCGCGCTGTCTACTTCAATCCAGATATAGGCGAGGGTCGGATTGCGCAGATGGTCGATATTGGTCACGGCCGTGATCCGTATCTGCCCCTCTTCTTCCATACGCTTGATGCGCGCTCGCACCGTGCCCTCGGTTACACCCAGTTCGGTGGCAATCTTGCGATTGCTGGTGCGCGCATCCCGGGCGAGTGCCGATACAATTTTCTGGTCCAGTTCGTCGAGGCGCCGCTTGCTCATACGCGGCTCCGCTCGGCGTCAAAGCGCACCCAGTTGGGCTGGTTTTTCAGCACATCAATGGCCATGGCGGGAAGCAGGCGTCTCACCCCCGCTACACGGGCCAGTTTTTCAGTCAGCAACACGGAAACCGCCTCCTGATCCTCGGCCACCATCAGGCATTCGATATCGTGGGTACCCACCACCTGGCAGACCGAAAACACTTCCGGAAACTGCGCAATATCCTGAGCCACATCGGCCGCACTGCGACCTTCTACCTGCACGCCCACGGCCAGCATAAGATTGAAACCGGCCGCCTCGAAATCGGTCACGGCCACAACACGCAGCAGGTCATTGTCTTCGAGCCGGCGAATTCGACTGCGCACCGTGCTCTCGGTCAAACCGGTTTTCTCCGCCAGATTCTTGTAGGCCATGCGTCCGTCCTGACGCAAAAGCGCAATCAGGTGGTGATCCATATCATCGAGCGGCAGGCTGTCGCTGCCTGCTATGCGCTCGGCGACCGGATCGCGCAGCACGCCCTCGGCCATGGCTACGCCCTCTCCGCTAACAGGGTTTTGGCCAGCGCCTTCAGCTCCGGTTTTACCACTTTGCCCGAGGCATTCAGGGGGAGACTGTCGACAAACTCGACATAAAACGGCGTTTTGTAGCGTGCCAGATTCTCGGCGCAGTAGCGAACAACCGAATCCCGGTTCAGATCGGCACCCGGCTTTTGCACAACAAAGGCCATACCCACCTCACCCTGTTGCTGGCGCGGCACGCCGATCACGGCAACCTGGGCAACACCGTCGAGCCCGAACAGCGTTTTTTCCACTTCGGCGGGATAAACGTTCTCGCCATTCATGATGTACATGTCTTTCAGGCGATCGGTAATTTTCAGATAGCCGCGCTCATCCATCACCCCGATATCGCCGGTACGCAGCCAGCCCTGCTCGGTAATTGCCTCGGCAGTGGCTTCGGGCATATCAAAGTAGCCCTGCATCACGTTGTAGCCGCGCACCCAGATTTCGCCCTCCTGACCACGCGGCACTTCCGCGCCGGTCTCGGGGTTAGCGCATTTCACTTCAACGCCGTCGATGGCGCGACCCGAGGTGGTAGCGATGGTTTCCGCATCGTCATCGGGCCGACAAATACTCACCACGCCGGTCGATTCGGTGAGTCCGTAAGCGGTTACTACCGTCTCGAAACCCAGCACAGATCGCATATCCTTGACCAGCTTGACCGGCACAGCTGCAGCACCGGTCACACCCAGACGAAGACTGGAGAGGTTGTATTTATCGCGGGCCGGATCCGCCAGCAACATTTCGTAGAGCGAGGGTGCACCGGGCAGCATGGTAACTTTGTCACGTTCGATCTGCGCCATGGCGGCTTCTTTATCAAAGGCCATCACCGGCAAAATAGTACTGCCAAAAATAATGGCGGCCAGCCAGCCGGCCTTGTAACCAAAGGTGTGAAAAAAGGGATTGATGATCAGGTAGTTGTCGTCACTGCGCAGGCCAACCGTGTCGCCCCAGGTTTTAAACACGCGGATATTTTGCTGGTGCGAACAGAGCACACCCTTGGGCTTGCCGGTGGTGCCGGAGGTAAACAGCATGTCGGCGATGTCGTCAGCCTCGACGGCTTCAGCGCGGGCATCAATTGCGGCACCGTCAATGGTTTTGCCAGCATCGAGAAATGTCTGCCAGCTCAGCGCCCGCTCGTCTTCGCCACGCAGCAATACCCGTGTGTTGAGGGCCGGTAAATTCTCGCCGGCCAGCATCTCCAGCGGCGCGCCCTTTTCCAACGTGGTGTAGGTCAACAAGAGCTTGGCGCCACTGCGCCGCAAAATATCCGCCGCCTCATTGCCCTGCAAACGGTTGTTGAGGGGTACCAGCACCGCACCCACAGACTGCAGGCCAATGGCCGCTTCTATCCACTCGGTCATATTGGGTGCCCAGATCGCTACGCGATCACCCTTATCAACACCGGCAGCAATAAAAGCAGCTGCTGAATGGCGCGCCGCCACCGCCAGGCTTTTGTAACTGAGCGCGCGCCCTTCTTCCTTAATGGCAATATGGTCGCCGTAGCGCTCGGCAGCCCAGCGCGCCAGCGCCGGCAAGGTCAGGGGTAGTTCGGCTTGTGACATCCCGATTCCGCAGTGGTGGTTGTGGTCAGTGGGGCAAATAGTCTAGTCAGTCGATGAAGCACTGGCAATAGAAATGCGTAATTTATAGACCACTTAAGTACGCATATTTATTCTTTGAGGTTATATAAACTGATTTTCGCAGACCAAATACACCTAAGACCGCTACGCTGGCACAACGCCGGCCCCGGCAGAGGGTATTGGCAGCAAACGCCGCCAGCCGGCTCAGCGATTGCTGATACGCCGACCGGCAAGCGGGCTACAGTCAGATCAGCAGGCTCCAGCGGCCATCACTTTCCCCAACTCGACCATCTTTTTTCAGCTTGATCAAATGCGCCCACAGCGACAACTGAGCCACCGGGTGCAGTGACGGGTCTACATCGTCGTACACCGGCACAACCAGCTCTTCCAGTGTTGCGCTGTCAAAACCGGCCAGTTTTTCTACAACTTTGGCTTCGCGCTTGAGGCGATGCGCTACCAGATATTCCAGCTCTTTGGCCGGCTCCGGAATCAGGCCGCCGTGGCCGGGGGCGATAAATTTAAGCGGGTAGGCCAACATGCGGCGCAGGGAGTCGATGTAGTCTTTCATATCTCCGGCCGGAGGAATGATCACGACGGTAGAGCCCTGCATAACGTGGTCTCCGGTGAACAGCAAACCGGTGGGTTCGTGCAGATAACAAAAGTGATTGCCCACATGGCCGGGGCTGTAGATTGCCCGCAAGGGCCCGCCTTCGACGGCAATCAGCGCGTCGTGTTGCGGTGTGGTATCGGGCCGAAAACTGTCGTCCTGAAAGCCGTCCTGCGCAATCACCGAGCCAATCAATTCGGCGCCGGTTTGCGCCTGCAAGGCTGCTGCGGCAGGCGAGTGATCCGGATGGGTATGGGTCACAATAATGCGGGTGATTTTACCGCCGATTTTTTGCGCCGCCTCCAGCAGTGCCTGCACATGAACCGGATCGTTAGGGCCGGGGTCGAGCACGGCAATATCGGCCCGGCCAAACAGGTAACTGTTGGTACCGGGTCCGGTCATCACGCCGGGGTTTGGCGCGATCAAACGATGCACACTCGGCGCCAACTCGGTCAGTTGTCCTGCCACCAGGTCCGTCATAGTCTCACTCGCTATACACTGTCGTTAATCGGGTGCTTGTAGGGTACGCCATCTTCGATTATCTGGCTGCGCCATTGCTGATACAAACGCATCAGCAGCAATACGGCAGCCGCCGTTAAGCCCGCCACCAAACCGATCCAGAAGCCGGCCGGCCCCATCGCCGGACGCAAAATATCCGTCAAGCCAAGCATATAACCCAATGGCAAACCCACACCCCAATAAGCAATTAGCGTCATGACCATGGGAATGGTGGTATCTTCAAAACCGCGCAGGCAACCCGCCGCCGCTACTTGCAAGGCATCGGAGACCTGATAGATCGCTGCGAACAGCAGTAGCTGTGTGGTTAACGCGATGACCATTTCATTGTCGGTGTAGATTTTGGGAATCCAGCTGCGCGCAGCCAGCAGCCCCAACCCCGCCATGACGCCAATCACCAGCGTTACTATCATCGCGGTTCGCACCGCCAACTGAATCGCTGCAGGGTCGCCCTGCCCGCGAGCAAGGCCGACGCGCACCGTAGCCGCCAGAGCAAAACTCAGGGGCACCATAAATAGCAAGCCGGTAAAGTTCAGTGCAATCTGGTGACCAGCCACCACTTCGGCGCCCAATTGGCTGATCAACAAGGCAATAACCGTAAAAATGCTGATCTCAAAGAATATCGACAAGCCCACCGGCAGGCCGAGGCGCGTGAGGTAGGCGATGGTTTTGGGCTCGAAGTAACGCTGGCGAAGATTGAGCCGCACCGACTGGTAACTTTTATGCAACGCAATATAGCCACCGAGCGCGATGGCCATAAACCAGAGCACCAGTGTAGTCGCCCAACCACAGCCCACCCCGCCCATAGCCGGAACGCCCAGCTTGCCGTAAATGAAGATATAGTTGGCCGGAATATTGAGCGCCAGCCCGGCAATACTGATCAGCAACACAGGGCGTGGGTTAGAGAGAGCTTCGGTATAGGCGCGCAGGGCAATAACCAGTGCCGCGGCGGGCATTCCCCAGCTGAGGGCGCGCAAATACGCGCTGACCTTGGGCAGCAACTCGGGATCGACGTCCATCACTTCAAGCAAGGGGTCCAGGCTTCTCAGCAGAAAAAAGCCGGCTGTTCCTAACAGCAGAGCCAGATAGAGTAGCTGCTGGGCTATGGGATTCACGCGCTGCATTTGGCTGGAGCCGACATGACGCGACAATACCGGTGTACCTGCCATCAACACACCGGTCATAAACAGGTACACGGGAACCCAGGCACTGGCACCCACGGCGACCGCAGCCAGATCGACCGCGCCCACACTGCCGGCCATCACGGTGTCAACGAAGGCGTTGCCGGTCTGAGCCAGCTGCGTACCAAGAATCGGCAGGGCCAACGTCAGCAGCGCGGAGAATTCCTTACGAAAGGGGGACACAACTAATCCTGTACTGTGGACAAAAGCGGGGCATTTTACCCTGAGGGGACAAGCCGTGCCCGCGAATTAATGCAGCAACTTTGCACGCCTTGGGGAAAATTAGTCCGGGCAATATATGCAACCTGATCAGGCCTTATGGGAAGGGTATGTTGCCTGGCGAGACCCGCTGAGAATATTCGCCGGCCGGGCCAGCTCCCACAAAGACGCCAGAAAAACGCGTACCCTCCGGGGGCCAGCCCTGCAGGGCGAACAATCCCGCCGCTCAGCAGCTAAACCATATTGCGAATCGGCACCACCGGATCAACGTCGGCGTCGTAATCCACTCCCTCAAGCTCAAACCCGAACAAACGCATAAACTCGTGCTTGTATCCGGCAAAGTCGGTGAGGTCGCGCAGATTATCGCTATTCACCTGGGCCCACTGCTCGGCCACGGCATTTTGAATTTCAGGCCGCAATTCCAGCGAGTCCTGGCGCAGCCGCCCCTCGGCGTCAAAACTGGGTTCAGCGCCGTAGAGGTTTTGCTTGAACAGCCCGTAAATCTGTTCGATGCAGCCTTCGTGACTGCCATCGGCCTTCATTTGCTTAAAAAGCAGCGCGAGGTACAGGGGCATAATGGGGATTGCCGAGCTGGCTTGCGTAACAACGGCTTTCAACACCGAAACTCGCGCATCACCGCCTTTGGCAGCAAGTTTGCTGCGGATATTGACGACGCGCCGATCCAGATCCTGCTTGGCCTGTCCGATGGTGCCATGCCAGTAAATGTCCCAGGTTAAACGCTCACCCAGATAGGTATAGGCTGTGGTTTTGGCGCTGTCGGCCAGCACACCGGCATCGTCGAGGGCATCAATCCACATTTGCCAGTCTTCTCCACCCATCACCGCAACCGTGTTGTCGATCTCTTCCTGGTTGGCCTGCTCGAGGGTCACATCTTCCACGATTTCTTTGTCGGTATTCACGCCACGCTGGGTTACTGCCTTGCCAACAGGCTTCAGTGTGGACCAGTGCACCTCACCGGTTTTGGGGTGCTCGCGGCGAGGAGCCGCGAGGCTGTATACCACCAAATCAACCTGCCCCAGATCCGCCTTGATCTGGGCGATGGTTTTGTCCTTGAGCGCATCCGAAAACGCATCCCCATTGATGCTTTTCGCATATAGGCCTTCGCCCTCGGCGAATTTATGAAAGGCCGCCGAGTTATACCAACCTGCAGTACCGGGCTTTTTGTCGCTACCCTCTTTTTCAAAGAAGATGCCCAGTGTCGATGCACCGCATCCAAAAGCTGCCGTGATGCGCGACGCAAGCCCGTAGCCCGTGGACGCACCAATCACCAAGACCCGTTTGGGGCCATCGCTGATGGGGCCCTGGGATTTCACATAATCAATTTGCTGTTTGACGTTGGCTTCACACCCGGCCGGATGGCTGGTGACACACATAAATCCACGGACGCGGGGTTTAATGACCATGCAGCTTGTTCCTTTTACAATAGGCTGTTTAACTGCGGGGCATTCTATCAGCCCCGCTCCCGAGCGACTAATATACGCCGTCAACATTACCGCTCTGCATTGCCATACTAGGGTGCCACCTTGTGATTAAACTGTTGTTTCAAACCCCGCCCGAGTGGACCACTGCAGTACTGGAGAATTTTGACCTGTTTCTGCTCGACCACGCGGCCGCCGAGAAAAAGGCTGCCGGGATGGCAATTTCCATGGCCTCGCACTACCCGGACCGACCCGAACTGGTTGAAGCCATGGCCGATCTTGCGGTTGAAGAAATGAGCCACTATCGCGAGGTGGTAAAAATCATTCACAGCCGGGGCGGCTTCACCGCTGCCGACGAACGCGATGCCTACGTAAACACCCTGCGCAAAGCCTTGCGCAAGGGCAGTGACGCCTATTTTCTCGACCGGCTACTCCTCGGTGGCGTTATAGAAGCGCGCGGTGCAGAACGCTTTGGCTTGATTGCAGACGTCCTGGAATCCGGCCCCTTAAAACGCTTTTACCAGTCCATCAGCCGCTCGGAAGAACGTCACCTCACGCTGTTTACCGACCTGGCCGTTAAATACTTCCCGCCGGATACGGTGCGCGAGCGCCTGCAGGACTGGCTGACACTGGAGGCCGAAGTGATAGCCGCACAAGCCCACCGGCCAGCCCTTCACTAGTGCGTCAGTATCTGGCGCGCTACGCAGAGCCCGAGATCACTATGCTTGGGCCATTGGCCGGACAATTGCCCGGTCGATGGCAGCAGGCGCTGGTCATCCCCGCGTACAAGGAAAGTCCGGCTTTTCTCGACCAGGCAATGCCCGCCAATGCTCTGCTGATACTGGTGCTGAACCGCCCCCCGGACGACACAAATAACGACTGGGCGCAGGCTATTATTCAGTCCTTGCCTGCGCCCAACTGGCAGTGCGTTCACCTGTCTTTACATCAACGAGCCGATAACGCAGATGTACTGGTCGCTGACCGCTGCATAAAAGGCGCGCCGATTCCGGCAAAACAGGGGGTCGGCCTCGCCCGCAAGATCGGGGCAGATATTGCCTGCCAGCTCCTTTCGACAGGGCACCTCCGTTCGCCGTGGCTGGCCTGCACTGACGCCGACGCACGCCTGCCAGACGATTATTGGCATGCACTTCACCGACAAACAGACCCGGCCTCGGCCTGCGTGTTCCCGTTTTCGCACCGGCGCAGGCCGCCAACCGCCGATGCGATCGCTCGCTATGAATTGCACATGCTCTACTACGTAGCCGGCCTCCGGTTTGCCGGCTCGCCTTATGCTTGGCCAACCATAGGTAGCTGCATTGCCTTTGACGCAGACGCGTATACGCAGGTGCGTGGCTACCCCAAAAAGGCCGGCGGCGAAGATTTTTACCTGCTGAACAAGCTGGCCAAGCTCACTGGTGTGCGACACCTGAGCGGCCCGCAGGTCAGCCTCAGTGCGAGAGTGTCCGACCGGGTTCCCTTCGGAACGGGGCCGGCGCTAAGCAACATTCAAAAGCTTGAGGCGCCCGACAAGTTCTGCAGCTATCACCCGCAGTCTTTTGCCTACCTCAAGGCAGCTCTGGAGGGGCTGCTGCTGTCGGCGCAGGACGAACTCGCGCCCTCCCCGCGGAGAATTGCGACTCGACACAACCTCAATAGCGAATGGTTCAGCCGGCTCTGGTCTGACTTTGCCTGCGATGACGCCATTACCCAGGCGCGCAGTAACAGCCGCAGCGAGGCGCAAATGCAGCGCCGGTTAATGACCTGGTTTGACGGTTTCCGCACTCTGAAATGGATCCATGCCTGCCGGACCTGGCTGCCGGACCAAGCCCTGTCTAACTGCATTGAAAAGGCGAACTGGCTCACAGTTTCACGCCATTTTTCCGCCTCCCTCGACCAGCAAGTCGCCATGCTGCACGGACAGCTTGCCGACAACGCCCTGCGCGGACCGGCAATCACCCGAACGAATGAGGCCACAGCCCCCGAATCCGTTAACATTTCCGGCCAGTGAGGCGGCTCAATCTGTCCTATTATTTTCAAAGTGGTGTGGTAGTATTTCCGGCTGGCTCACAAACCAAATTATAAGGCCAGCAGCACTTTCCGTCCGCATCCACATGGGCGCATCAACGGGAGGGCCGCACAATAGTAATAACGATTCCCGGTGATACACCGACCAGCTGGAAGGGTTTACATATGAATAAGTACGCACTGAAATTCACTGCGTTGTTAGGCTGTGCGGCGATACCCTCGCTTGCACTGGCTCAGGCAAGCAGGGATGCAGCACCCATCGCTCTGGAAGAGGTTATTGTAACCGCCCAGAAAAAAGTTGAATCGCTGCAAGACACACCAATCTCACTGACAGCCTTTGGCGCGGGGCGCCTGGAAACCGATGGTATCAACAATCTTTCTGACATCGGCTCCAAGGTTCCCAGCTTAACCATCGAGCCATTCCCCATTAACAACGCCACCCTGCGTATCTTTATTCGCGGTATCGGTATTTCAGATACCCAGGTAACTCAGGATCCGCCGGTTGGTATCTACGTTGATGGCGTGTACGTTGCCCGCGCTACCGGTACAGCGCTGGACGTGGCCGAGCTGGAGCGAATCGAAATTCTGCGCGGCCCGCAGGGTACCCTGTACGGCCGTAACACAACTGGCGGTGCGGTGAACATGATTACCAAGCGCCCATCGACTGAAGCGTTTGAGTTCAAGCAAAAGTTTGTAGTCGGCAATCGCAACCTGTTTACGTCCAAGACGTCGCTGAACCTGCCTGTGACCGACACCCTGGCCGCCAAGTTGTCTTATCTGACAACCAGTCAGGACGGCTTCATTAAAAACAACGGCGTCATTCAAGACACTAGCAGCCCGGGATTTGTTGCCGGCAGCAGCGAAGACTTCGGCGACCGGGATGTTGAAGGCTATCGCATTGACGTGCGCTGGGATGCAGCCGATTGGCTGACGGTAGACTACGCCTACGACTATTCGGATATGGGCTACGTCAACTATATTTACCAGCCGATCACCCCACCTTGTGGCGGTGATACCAGCACCTGTAATAAAGGCCAGTCTGATCAGATCAAGCAGTCTGCCACCGACCGCTCGCGCTATGGTGAACGCCGTTTCGACGAAATGGCTTCAGCCTCGCCGATGCAGGAATCCAAAACTGAAATTGAAGGCCACTCGCTGACCTTTGCTGCCGATTTCGATACCTGGCAGCTAAAATATATTGCAGCTTACCGCACCCTCGACGACCGCTCCTATGCGGACCTGAGTGGCGGCACCGGTGACCCGGATTACCGTCTGGACTCCAACGAATACTGCGGCCCGGCTGCTCAGGTCGCGACCGGCGGCTGTACACCTCTGGTTGTACCTGTTATCACTCAGGATCAGATGTCTCACGAACTGCAGTTCACCGGTGACTTTGCCGATGGCCGCGTTGAATACATTGTAGGTGCGTACTACTTCGAGGAAGACGCACAGGAAGACAACTCTCCGCTGCACCATCAGCTGAGCTCACCCGTCGACGGCGACCCCAGCGGCAACACGCGCATTGTTAACCTGCTGAGCCAGAAGTACGATGTTGAAAACGAATCTACTGCTCTGTTTGGCCAGTTCACGTGGACCCCGGCCATTCTTCAGGATCGCTTGCACCTGACCGCCGGTTACCGTCACTCTGAAGACAGTCGCTTTGCCCGCAAAAACCAGCAGGATTTCGTCTACATCGAAAACCCCCTGCTTGTTGCATTCGGCGGCGCAGTTGAAGCCAGCAACCCGATTCTCGCCTCTATCCTCGGCCCGATTGCCGGACTGCCCAGCTCTGCTGATCGTGAATTCGTCAACGTTGAAGGCGACAAGGACTTCTCTGATGACTCCTTCACTTTCACCGCCGAGTTTGACCTGACCGACGATATCAACATCTACGCCAAGTCTGTTGAAGCCTACAAGTCCGGCGGTTTTAACACCCGCGACCCGCAGCGTGACGGCAACCAGGGCCCTGCCTCTGATGGCGTTGACTACGGTTTCGGCTTTGCTGAAGGCTTTGAGTCCGAGAAAGTTCAGTCTTATGAAATCGGTATCAAGAGCGAGCTGATGGATCGCCGTCTGCGTGTTAACGCTGACGTCTTCTATAGCGAATACACCGACATCCAGCTGAACCAGATTCTCAACGGCACCATTGCAGACACCAAGGTCAGCAACGCCGGTGAAGCGGAAATGATGGGCCTCGAGGCTGACGTTACCTTCCTGGTAACGCGCGACCTGCTGTTCCTGTTCAATTACGCCTACCTGGATACTGAAGTTACCAAAGCAACCGACCTGGTAACCGGCGCCGATATCGCTGACACTTTCGTTTTCTTCTCCGCACCCGAGCACTCTTACACACTCGCCATGGACTGGACCCTGATGCAGGGCGACTGGGGTAGCCTGAACCTGAACGTAAGCCATAACTTTATGGATGAGCGTAACGGTGGCTCGCGCACAGAAAACGTGTCTAAAGATGGCGACAAGTCTCGCGGCACCTTCCTGAATGATTACCGCCTGACCAATGCGCGTCTGGCACTGACCGATATGCCCGTTTTCAACGGCATTTTGCAGGTTGCTGCCTGGGTGAAAAACATTGATGACGAGGAAGTTCAACTGACCGCCATCGACAACACGCCGCACATTGACCGCGCCATTATCTGGGGCGAGCCACGCACCTACGGTCTGGATTTTATTTACGAGTATTAATTCAGATACGTGATCTTGAAAAGGCTGCTTCGGCAGCCTTTTTTTGTTGTCGGACACAGTCTGGCGCCGGGAACGCACGCTTATCCCGGCCTACCCAACCCAAACCGTAGGCCCGCATAAGCACAGCGTTGCGGGCAAACAAACCCAAGGCCAGCTTCTGGCCGCAATTGTTATCCCCAAGACCGGCAAAACTAATATAATACTACCGCCTTAAAACTTTCACTCCCTCGAACGGAGCCCGGATCAATGACAGATAAAACCAGCCCAACCCAACCCAAGCGCGCAAAAGATATCAATGAGTGGGCCATCGAAACCGATGTGGCCGTTATTGGCTTCGGCGGCGCTGGCGCCTGTGCGGCGCTGGAAGCGGCTGACGCGGGTGCGGATGTACAGATATTCGAGCTTGCAAGTGCCAGTGGCGGTTCGACCGCACTCTCGAGTGCAGAAATTTATATGGGCGGCAACGGCGGCACGCGTGTGCAAAAAGCCTGCGGCTACGACGACAGCACCGAGAACATGATCAACTTCCTCAAAACCGCGTTTGGCAGCAACGCCGACGAGGACAAGATAACCAGCTACGCCGAAAACAGCCTCGCACATTTCAACTGGCTGGTGGGCATGGGTGTCCCCTTCAAGGATTCTGAGCTGAAAGAACGCGCCATTATGGCCCTGACGGACGATTGCCTGCTGTTTACCGGCAACGAAAAAGCTTACCCCTTCACGGAGGCCGCCTACCCGGTTCCGCGCGGGCACAACCTTGAAGTAGAGGGCGACAACGGTGGCCCGCTGCTGATGAAGATACTGACCGAGCAGGTTGGCAAGCGTGACAATATCGCAGTCAATTACGAAACCCGCGCCCTGACACTCGTTATCGACGACAGCGGCAGCGTGGTCGGTCTGGTAGTTCGCATGAACCAGCAGGAGATTGCCGTAAAAGCCCGCAAGGGCGTTGTGCTCTGCGCCGGCGGCTTTTGTATGAACGAAGACATGGTGCGCAAATACGCCCCGCTGTTTGACAAAGGCATGGAACCCATTGGCAATCCCGGCGACACCGGCACCGGCATATTGATGGGCCAAGGCGTGGGTGCCGGTACGGTGAACATGCAGGAGTGCTTCACCACCGTACCGTTCTACCCACCCTCATCGCTCACTTACGGCATTTTTATCAACGATAAAGGTCAGCGCTTTATCAACGAAGATTGCTATCACGGTCGCGTGGGTTACAACGCACTGGTGCAGCAACAACAGCACTCAAAGCGTGTATTTCTGATTACCGATGTCGACGGCTATGGTGATTATGAAAAAATGAGTTACCTCGGCGCCCAGGTCGTTGGCACTGGCGATAGCGCCGAAGAACTGGAAAAAGAACTCGGCCTTGTCGAAGGGACGCTGTGCCACACCCTTGATACCTACAACACCCATGCCGAAAAAGGCGAAGACCCGCTGTTTCACAAACACGAGGCGTGGTTGCGGCCCTTAAAAGCGCCTTACGTTGCTCTCGATTGCACACTGGGCCACGGCGCCTTCTACCCCTTCTTCACCCTCGGCGGGCTGGATTCGTTGCCAACCGGCGAAGTGCTGACACCCGAGCGCAATGTCGTTCCGGGCCTGTATGCAGCCGGGCGAACCACCGCCGGCATTCCGCGCACTGCCGCCGGCTACGCCAGCGGTATGTCGGTAGGGGATGCAACGTTTTTTGGTCGTATGGCAGGGAAGAGTGCTGCGGGCAGGAGCAACTAGTTTAGTTCGCCAGCAGGGCTGGCTCCCACAACTGCCAACGCGGTGGCGGTAGGAGCCTGCCCTGCAGGCGAATGACGAGCATCACAAAAACAAGCGTGAACGACTACTCAGCACCATCAAAGTAGTCTTTGAATCCCGAGGGCGCATGGCGTCCGATAACGATCGTTTCCAGCGTACCCATGCCCACCTTATCGCCCATCGTTGCGCGCACCGCCTGATGAGTGTGAATGAACTGATAATCGAGCGGGTCTATCTCGTCCAGATTCCATTCTTCTCGCGCCGTTGCCAGCTCGCCCTTCCAGTATGCGTGCCCCCATTCAAAATGGTTGTAACCGATACCGAGCATGTAGAACTGCTTGAGCGGTTCCATGCTGATTTCATAGCTGTTGCCGTTTTTGTCCTTAAATTGCATATCGCAACCCGCCGCCAGCCTGGTGCCCTTGTTCCAGCGTACCTGATGCTTGACCTCGGTCATTGCGATCATGCCGGGGTCGTCGCCTTCGGGGATATCCGCCAGTTTGTCGTACAGGGGCACGAGGTCGGCACTGAGCTGGGTGGCATTGCCGTCACGGTCTTCAAAGCTGCCCATCTGGGTACAGAAATCCCCCCAGTTGATCGGGTTCCATATCCAGTACACGCCGGGGTCATCGTTCATCAAACCGGGAGCCCCGCCCTGCTGGGGTTCACCTACCGGCCTCACTCCCCAGGATTTGTCGCGCGTACCGTAAGCCCTGTTAACCTCATGACGCTCACCGTCAATTGAGAAATAGCCGGACCAATAACCCATCTGGGTAAAGCGTGTGGTATGCATAATCAGGTGACCGTCATCGTGCATCACGTTGGCCGGCTCACGGTGGGGAATACTGGCAGCGGTAAACAGCAGGTCGCACTCAATGTTGTGCTCATTGGCTTCAAGCTTGACCCGCACCTGGCGTATCGGCTCCTCAATGATAATGCTCAGGGGGCCAACCGATGTATCGCGGCGATCTTTCGGCGCGCGACGTGAGGCATGAAAGGCATACTGCTTGTTGCCAATAGCGACGCTGAAATGGCCATCCATGACGCGGCGATTCGGATACAAACCAAAACCGATTTCGAACAGGTAATTGCCGTCATCAAAGCCATTAAACCAGTAGCGATCATAAAAATTGCGGTCGCTCTGTGAGGGTTCTGCAATTGGCAGCGCAGTTTGGTGAATGCAGTAGTCGTCAAAGCTGGTAATCATAAGCCACCTGTTTTTGTATGGGATACGCTAATTGAATTTGACTATACGACCGGATAGCCAACAAATCAAGCCACACCCGGTGACCATCTGTTCACAATGATGCAGGTGCCGGCCGTTTCAGCACCAGACTGGCGATTTTGATTTCTGCCGCCAGCATACCGTTCTGATTGAAAACCGAGAGTTGATTTATGCAGATTCCGCGATCCTGTTTGCTGGCGGACTCCCGTTTGCTGACCACCTCGGCCTCAACCCGCAAATCATCCCCGGCACATACCGGCAGATGAAAGCGGGCCTCATCCCAACCCAGCCCGGCAACTGCGGCCAACGAATCGCCTTTCAGACGATGACTCAAGCGCACGGCGATAGCGATGGTATGCACACTGGAAGCGAACAGGCGCCCGATAGGCGACTGTTCGGCAAGCTCTTCGTCAAGATGAAAAGGCATCGGGTCCCATTCACCGGCAAAGGATTTTATTTCCTCGGCAGTCACCGTGTAGGTCTCATCGCCAACCACCCGATTGCCCACCTTCAGGTCTTCGTAGTACCGCATTGGTGATAGCTCATCAATCACAGGCAAAACGGTTACCGATCGGAATTGCTGTGACCTTCACGTCGTCGGGGCGCTTGCTTATTTGCTCAAACAGGCGCTCATAGGCAGAATTTTTGATACGCCATTCACCATCGACCTTCACACACTCGTCACGATACAGCGCACTGCCTTCAAACTGGGTATTGTCGTCAAGGTTCACAAAAATATCGTGGAGATACCACAAGCCTACCGCCGTATCACCATTGACAGTGATTTCCGGGTGGTGGCCGTTATGCATGCCAAAGCGCGTTTTCGTGAAGGCGCTCTGATAAAACTTTTCCAGCTCCGGCCAGCCGTTGAAACTGATGTCGTAGGAGGGGCTCTTAAAATTAATGCTCGCGTCACTGGTGAACACGGTATCTTTCATACCCTCCCAGTTTGCCGTATCCAGAAAACGAAAATAACGTGCTTTGAGCTGCTTGATAAGTTCAATGGCTTCCAGATCGATCATGCTCTACTCCTGATAATAATGCCCGGTAGTGGTTTCCAGTAAATGAGGACTATAGCCTGCGGCGACTACCATACCATCCCCTCAATGGGTGAGCCTGACACTCTACTCACATTGACAGCCGCCAACATGACACTGTCATTAAACCCTTGCTGTCGCGCCGGCCATCTCTGGCCAGCCGAATCCCCACTAGGGTAGACTGTCGCCCCCGAAACATGGACCGTGATTGGATGTACCAGGCAGCTCTACCTCTTTCCCTCAGACTACTGAATCTGGCCGGCAAAAGCCTGCGGCTGATTGGTGTTCGCGGAGCAAGCCTGAATCCCGAGCGGCTGATGAAAAGAGCCCGGCAGAACACTAATCTGAGCGACTTTGGACCCGACGATTTCCGCGAAGGCCTGACCAGGCTCTGCGAATCGCTCGAATCGGAAGCCGAGCTTACAGCCTTTGGGCGCCTGATCGCGCAAACCGACATCCTGCTGACTCTGGAAAACCGTCTCAAGCTCATTCACGCCTTCAAAGTCAATCGCGAACTCAGCGGCGCGCCGGTGAAACGCCCCCTGTTTATTCTGGGCCTGCCGCAATCCGGCACGGCACTATTGCATGACTTGCTGGCGCAGGATCCTGACAATCGGGTGCCCATGACCTGGGAAACCAAGTACCCCTTTCCGCCGCCGCGCACCGAAACCTATCGCAGCGATCCCCGAATCAGCAAGGTGTCAAAAGAGCTAAAGCAGGTAGACCGCCTACTCCCCGAATTCAAGAAAATTTATCCTATGGGGGCCGAACGCCCGCAGGAATGCGTATCCATCACCGCCATGAACTTTATGTCGATGGCCTATAGCGTGAGCTACCGCGTACCCTCATACCAGCGCTGGCTGCAAAGTGAGGCTCAATTTCGCGGTGCCTACAACCTGCACTACCAGTTTTTGCAGTTTCTCCAATGGCGTCACAAAGGCGAACGCTGGGTGCTGAATTCTCCCGGGCACTTGTGGAGCCTTGATACTTTGGTAGCACGTTACCCCGACGCGATGATTGTGCAGGCACACCGTGATCCGGTAAAAGTCATGTGCTCATTAAGCAGCCTGACCTACACCCTGCGCAGTATGGTTACTAACAACCCTGATATGCACGATATCGCCCGCCACCAAACCGCCTGGATTGAAAGTGGCCTCAACAACAACACCGCCTTGCGCAAAAGCGGCACGCTGTCGCCCCAACTGTTTGATTTTAGCTATGACGAGTTAATGGCCAACCCCATTGCTTTGGTAAAGCGCATCTACCGGCATTTCGGCTTACCTTTAAGCGACAAGGCCGAAGAGCAGATGCGCGAGTATCTGGAGCAAAACCCGGAAGATAAGCACGGCAAACCTCGCTACCACTTTATGACGACCGGTTTGCGTCTGGACGAAGAGCGACGGCGCTTTCGGGATTATCAGGAGTTTTTCAATATCGCCACGGAAAAAGTCTAGCGATGCGCCAAAAAGCAGGATGGACCATTATCGTCATTTCCTGCGTTATCTGGACCGCACTACTACTCGTTCCCTTTCTTTCTATCGGTAGCGACGACAAACTGCGTTGGGGCGGCGCCCTGTTTCTCGCCGGTGAAATTACATGGTACGGGGGCCTATTCCTGCTTGGGCCAGAGCTCATCACGTTTATCAGGGCATATTTACCAAGGCGCTTTCGCTAGCAGTATTTAGACGCTTTCAGCAAGCCGGGTTGACGCCGAAGTCTGCTCCGGCTCGCGCAGTCTCCTCAGCGCGACAGCCCGCCGTTATCGACGATCAGTGACTGGCCATTCACATACGCTGCAGCGTCAGAACAAAGCCATAACGCCGTTTCCGCTATTTCTGCCGGCTCCGCCAGCCTCCCGCAGGGAACGCTTGCCATCACCATTTTTTCAACTTCTGCGCTCAATGCCATGCTTTGTTCGAGCATCGGGGTACGGGTAGACCCCGGCAATACGGCATTAATCCGCACCTTGCCTTCAGGGTTCTCTGCCACAGCAGTTTTGGTCAAGCCCAAAACCCCATGCTTTGACGCGCAATACGCGGCCAGATTTGGCGTGCCGATCAAACCGGCACCGGATGCAATATTGACAATGGAACCTGAACCCTGCTGCTTCATGGCTCGCAGCTGGTACTTCAGGCAGAGAAAAACCGACGTCATATTGACCGCAATAACTGTGTTCCAGGTCTCCAGTGACGTCTCGTCAAGCGCCGCAGGCAGTCCGGTAACACCGGCATTATTGATCGCACAGTCAAGCCGACCAAACAGCTTTACAGTTTTTCTGACAGCCGTTTCAACGTCCTTTTCCGAGGAAACGTTGCACACATGAAACTGGCACTCAACACCCAGCGCATTTAACTCCTGACACAACTGCTCACCTTTCTCGATATCAATGTCACACAGCATAAGCTTCGCGCCGCATTCGCCCGCGCGCCGCGCACAGGCCTCGCCAATACCTGAAGCTGCGCCAGTCACCAGCAGTGACTTACCGGCAAAATTCATGCCGCACCTCCACAGCTGTCCCTAAGAACCGCCAATAGCTCGTCGCCGCGCCAGTTGCGCTCTCCACCCTCTTCCGCCGCCCGAACCAGTTCTACTATGCGCGAATTTGCCGGAGCGCGAGCACCGACATTGGCCGCCAGCTTGATCACCTCGCCGTTAATCCAATCGACCTCGGTGCGGCGTCCACCTTCGAGGTCTTCCCACATCGACGAACGCGCCTTCGGATCGATTGCCAGCATGCGTTGAGCAAGACGTTTGAATAGCCAGTCAGGCACAGAGAGAACCGCAGGCAGCAACGACATCGGCACCGGCATCAAACTTGCCGGCCTGATACTCGCCCGATGCAATACTGCCAATGCTTCGCGAATCAGCAACGCAAGACAGCGGCGATAGTTGCGCTGCGATAACTGGTCGTACAGCGGGATCCCCGACAGGGCATTGATGGCATTGTTCAGGTTCATCAGCAGTTTGGACCACTGAACCTGTAACATATCGTCTCTCAGTTCGAGTGGCAGGTCAGCTTCCTTGAACAGGGTCAGCATCGGCTCCAGCAAGGCATGCCGGTCGCACATCAACTCACCTTCGGTCCCGGCGTGAAAGCGACCCTCTCCCTGCTGCACCACATTGAAGGAAATCATTCCCGAGAGAACGCTATTGTCGGGCAGGTGCTGGCTCAACACCGCGGCATTGCCGATACCGTTTTGAAGGCTGATAACAACCGCTTCCGGGCGCAGGCGCTTCGCCAATGCCTGCCCTACCTCATACGTTGCGGCTGATTTGACCGTCACAATAACGATATCGGCATGTTCCACAGCCGCATCGTTCTCGCTAAAGTCCAGTGACTCCGCGGACAGGTGAACATCCGCCCCCTGCCAGTCACTGAGGTGGAGCCCATGCGCTTTCACCTGGGCGGCAATGCGCGGTCTGCCTATAAAGCTCACCGGCACACCAACAGCCTGCAGGCGCCCGCCAACATAAGTACCGATACTGCCGGCTCCGTAGATGCATACACGGTTTGAAGTGCGATAGGTCATTGTTTTTCCTTATTTTGACCAGGTCACTATAGCCCAGCACGTCGCGGTAGAAAATCCGGAGCTGGGCACGTTGTAGCCAACCTCGTCCAGGCGTATGATCTTAGGCAGCCCGATAAGCGGTCGCATATAAGACTAACAACTAATAGCCTATAGCTTTGTATTGTATTGCAGGGAGACACACATGAGCACCAGCCACGCTGATTACAGCTACGTAAAAGCCAAAGACAACAAAAAACTGGATCATCTGCCAGGCAAATATGGCCTGCCTCTGATTGGCTACACGTTTCCATTTCTGGTTGAGCCCTACAATGTCCTCGACCAGATTTATAAAAGCTACGGCCCGATTTGCAAGGCGTCCCTGACCTTTAATCGCATGGCGGTTGCGCTTGGTCCGGATTACATCAAGCTGCTGACGCTGGATCAGGAACAGATTTTCTCACCCCGGATGGGCTACGACGGCCCACTGGGCGACTTTTTCGCAGGCGGCCTGTTGATGCGGGATTTCGGCGAGCACAAGGTACACCGCCGCATCATGCAAACGGCCTTTAAAAACGATGCGATGCGCGGCTATGTGGAAGACATTCACGGAGTGATCGAAAAGAGCCTGCCCGCCTGGGGCGAGCAAAAGGACTTCAAATTCTACCCCCACGTAAAAGAACTACTGCTGGATATTGCGTCCAAAGTCTTTCTCGGCATGGATATGGAAGGGCCGGAAACAAATAAACTCAATCAGGATTTTCTCGACATGATGTCGGCTACGGTATCCCTGATTCGCAAAGACTGGCCCGGCCTACTCTACCGCCGCGGCATGAACGGACGCCGTGCCCTCGAAAAATTCTTTATCGATATCGTGCCGGAAAAACGTCAGAGCAGCGGTCGCGATATGGCCAGCTTTTTCTCCAAGGAAACCGATGAAGACGGCAACCTGTTTTCAGAACAGGTTGTCGGTGACCATTTGATTTTTCTGATGCTGGCCGCCCACGATACCACCACCAGCGCCCTGACCATGACCGCATCCTTTCTTGCCCGCCACCAGGACTGGCAGGATCGCATCCGCGACGAAGTTGCCTCGCTGAACAAAAGCCACATCGACTTTGATGACCTGGGTGACAACCTGAAAGACACCGAAATGTTGTTCAAGGAAGTGCTGCGTCTGCACCCCCCGGTGCCGCAATTGATGCGCCGCACCGTGCGCGATACCGAAATTGACGGCCATCATATTCCCGCCCACACGCTGGTGCAGGCCTCCCCCCTGTACACCCATCGCATGGAAGAGTGGTGGACCAACCCGCACAACTTTGACCCGGACCGCTTTGGCCCGGGCCGTGAAGAACACAAAAAGCACCCCTTTATGTGGGCGCCCTTCGGCGGCGGTGCACACAAGTGCATTGGCCTTCACTTTGCGGGAATGGTTTTCAAATGTGTGCTGGCAGATATATTGCCAAAGTACCGCCTGAAGTTTATAGACGGCTACCAGTATCCGGCCAAGGTGCAACACTTTCCCTTTGCCAAGCCGCTGGATGACATGCCTTTGATACTGGAAAAGCTCTAAGCAGCTGCAAACCGGATCACATAGTCCTTCACACAGTCCTGCCTGATCCCGCAGTCTTGCGGTTCAGGCAGCGCTCCGTCTGGCTCTGCCCATCTATTTGACGCCCCTGCGCCAGCTACACAGGCGCACCAATTCTTATCGCGTGCCACCCGCTTGTGCAGGAAAATGCCTCCCTACCTGAGCGAAAAGCCGGTCTACCCCGAGAATTAGCAGCACTATCAAAAACTTAAAACATAATGGTATGCCTACATAACTTTTGGCCCGGCATTTGCAATTTACCCGGTACACGACAACGTAACCAAAGGAGGTATCGTGTATGTTGAGGTCTCTATGCTTGGCCCTGCTCATTTTGGCGGGCGCCACCCCGGCGTTTGCCGGATGTGAACAACCAGCGTTTTACGAACAGCCCGCCGTGCCGCTGGCACAAACATCCACCTATGAACAAATGAAAAGTGCCGTCAGCAACATCAAGCAATACATTGCGGAGGCTGAACGAAAACTGCTGGAATGCAGCACACTCTCATCGGCGCGCTTTAACTACTACGTGAGCCGGTTGCAGGAGTTGGCTGCAGCCATCAATACGCAAACAGCTTTATTTCAATCTCTGAACAAGAGCTAGGCAGCTCCCTTTCGGGCGGCCGTCACCTCCCGGCGGCGGCCCTTTTTTAACCCTTACGGCCTGCAATCCATCGCGACAAATACTGGTCAAGATGATTTGCAAACAACTGCTTTTCCTTCTGCCCCAGCGGCGGCGGCCCGCCAGTGTGAACACCACTGGAGCGCATGGTATCCATAAAGTCGCGCATATTCAGGCGCTGCCGAATGCTGTTAGCCGTATAGAGCTCACCACGCGGATTAAGAGCTTCAGCGCCCTTCTCCATCACCTCTGCGGCCAGAGGAATGTCAGCGGTCACTACCAAATCTCCTGCCTGCGCGCGCTGCACAATTTCGTTGTCAGCGATATCGAAGCCTTGTGGCACTTGCAGTGAGCGAATATTGACGTTGGGCGGTGTAGCAATACTTTGGTTGGCAACCAGAATCAATTCAATACCGGTGCGTTGTGCCGCGCGAAACAAAATATCGCGAACAACTTTGGGGCAGGCATCGGCGTCTACCCATATTGATGCGGTCATAATATTCCAGACAGTGAAAAGGGCCCGGCCTGGCCGGGCAGTAAAATTCAGGCAGCACGCTTTAAGGTATTTTCATCGGTATGCGGGAATTCGCGTCCGTAAATACTCAGCGAGGTTGTTTGCCGATAATGCATCGTATCGCCGTCGACTTTCAGCACCATCTCAAACGCGGTGGTCTTCGCCTTTTCCAGCATGAAGGGAGATTGCGAAATGCCCCAGTCGGCACCTTCAGCACTGGCATAGACCTTTAGCTCCTTGCTATCCGGCTGATAGCTGCCGCCTGCCAGTACGGTCACGGCTCGGGGTATGGCCAGTGAAAACGAGACGGTGTTGTCTGAAGGATCCCAGGTCCAATAACCTATCTGGTCATGGAACACCTCGTCGTTACGTTTTCTCTTTACTATCTGGTGGTAGCGGACAATGGCCAGTTTCTGGGTTTCCGCATTGGTTACGTCACCGGCTGCCTCAAAGACAATGGTTTCGTAGTAAGGGTTTTCTTCAATCGCGTCAGGCTCCGGGGAAATGTCAGTACCTTCGCCGCCCTCCCAAACGCCTATCAATGCCCTCAACGGGCCGTAATCAACCAGCATAACCGGATCAACATCGCTCATTTTTGTCTCCAAAGTGTTATTTTCAGAAAACATACCACAGCTTTGGGACGACACTAAGCGCAAGCGCCGAAATATGACGAGCTTGGTCATGACACCGAGGGCTGGGCTATACTCCCAGCCCGAACAAAATCTGCAGGCATCAACAATGACAATTGGCAGCTGGGCACCGGCAACTGACGGCAAGATTGATCCGGACTTTCTGGGCAAGGCCATCCAGATATCCAAGCAAGGCCACCTGGAATCTTTAGCCGATCACATCAGTAGCGAGGAGGTTGAACGCTACGCGCCCACCATGCGTCTGCCGCAGACAGACTGGAACCACGCTCTGGCTGACTTTGACAATGCAGAGCTGCGATGGCTTATTCGTTTTTTTACCTGCGCCGAAATGTCGTTACCAGGCTGGGAAGCCGGCGACAGCTCACCCGCTATCTGGGCAAACAGGCTACTCAAGCAGCGCGGGGAGCGCCTCAATGCCGACGAACTGTTGTGGCTGCGCGAGCATTCAACCAACCGGTTTGTACCGAACGGTCGCCTATAGCTGCCAGCGCCTCTTTCATCGCTCCCTTAAAAAGCCATTGCCCGTCACGGATTGGCGGCAACAAAATTCAGCATCGCTGTCTGCCCAGCAACAATGGTTACTCTGGCTTGCTGTAAAAATGCCAGCCCTTCGTCGGTGTCGGGCATATCGTTTAACGACTGGCAGGTCAAAGCGACGCGATAGCTTCCATCCGGTATAAAACCCAGCGTGTATTCGTAAACACCGGTGTTTTGGTTTTGTTTGACTGCTGCAGTGGCAATCGGATTAATTTCATCGACGAAGCCGTCTGCATCATCAACCGGGTGGTCGCCTTCACCCACCTCGTCGACATTGATATCGCCAAGCGGCTCGCTTCCGTCACGGTAGAGGTAAACGGTCACGCCTTCATCGGCGGCAATATCATTGGTACAGGAAGCATCCTGCAACAGGGCGCTATCTACCGAACCGCTCAGAGTGCCCACATCGACATTGTTGATAAGCCGCAAAGCCGGGCGTAGCAGGTAATGATCCTTGTCGCTAGGTTTAGTGAGGGCTTTGCGCAAATCGATATCAATCGTAAAGTCGGCCCGCCCACCGGCCGGGACAGTAAAGCCGGACACAAGTTGTAAAAAACGATTGTCGTTTCCGGTCTGCTGCCCCGGCAGTAGCAGGTCGAAAATTCCGCCCGAATCGACTTCCACCTCCGAGGCCGGCGAGCCAGCTTGCACGTAAACACGGATATAATTGTAGTCGCCCGCGGGCACCTCAGTGGATGCAAGGAGTGGTGCCGCAAGATCGCCGGACAGGGCCAGCAAATTCTCGATGGTGACCACCGGATCCAAATCTATGCGTATTTTTTCCCCGCTCGCCGGCTTCAACTCAATACGGTCAACGGTCACCCGAACCCGGCTGACACCATCTACCGGCGCATCCGTAACCGCGAAGCTTGCCGTGCCCGTTGACGGCGCATCAGAACTGCCTTCCTCGTTGCACGCCCCCTGGAGGGCGGCAAGAGCCAGTATTGCTATCTGTTGGAGAGTCTGTCTCATGGCAACAACCCCGAAACGCTGCGGTGCTGCTAACAATGATTGTCTGTCACCGGCAACGCTGTAAAAATGTACCAGACGGGGTCGATTTGACGCTTTATTCTTTCAGAATGTGACTACATTAACGTACGCGATCTAATTGCCCTCAAATTTCGCCAGTTGCTCGGCAGTAGCTTCTCGCTGATAGAGCGCTTTCCACTCCGCATAGGGCATACCGTACACACGTTCACGCGCAGACTCGTATTCCACGCTCTCGCCCTGCTGTTCTGCCGCCGCCACGTACCATTTCGACAGGCAGTTACGGCAAAAGCCGGCCAGATTCATCAAGTCGATGTTCTGAACGTCCTTGCGTTCATCCAGATGCGCCAGCAAGCGTCGAAACACTGCGGCCTCTATTTCGGTTTGTTGGTCTGCCATGCTTAACCCTCTCGCTCTACTTTGTTTGGCCTAGAAAAAAGTGTGACGATTTTGATTTATTTAGGCACAATACGGCAAATTTTGGGCCAGCGCCCACCTCCATCAGCACAATTAATGGAGGTTATAAGCGCTATCAATTGCCTGAATAAGTTGAAAAATCGTATACTGCTCGGCTAATTGCCTGATTCCTGGGGGGGAGTTTTTGGCTCATAACGCCGTAATCCCTCCCCCTCTACGCCCACAAAATGCCCGCTAGCAAGCATGCAGCGTGGGTTCCCACAAGCAGAAAACTAAAGGAGCTTGGTGTGATAATAGGACTGTGCCGTGAGCACGCCGCCGGTGAAACCCGTGTAGCGCTCACACCCCCGAACATCAAAACCCTGGTTGAAAAGGGCCAAACCTGCCTGGTGGAAACCGGGGCCGGGACCGCCGCCGGGATTTCTGATGAGGACTTTAAGGAGGCCGGCGCTGAAATTGTCGCTTCTTCCGAGGCCATTTTTGAGCGATCAGAGCTGGTCCTGGGCATTCAACCCGTGAGCCCCGATGCCAGCCTGCGCGACGCCCACCTCGCTCGCCTGCGCGAAGGCCAGATGATTGCCGGCATGCTTGACCCTCTGGGTGAATCCGATCTTGCCAAGCAGATTGCCGAGCGCGGCGTAACCTCGCTGGGACTGGAAATGGTACCCCGCATCAGCCGCGCCCAGAGCATGGACGTTTTGTCGTCCATGGCGACTATTGGCGGTTATCACGCTGTTCTGCACGGTGCCAGTCTCGCGCCGCGAATCTTCCCGATGATGATGACCGCTGCCGGCACCCTGAAAGCAGCCAACGTCCTCATTCTCGGCGCTGGTGTCGCAGGCTTGCAGGCTTGTGCCACCGCCAAGCGATTGGGAGCGGTTGTTTCAGCCTATGATATTCGCCCCGCTGCTCACGACCAGATCCTCTCCGTTGGCGCCAAGCCTGTCGAACTGGAACTGGAAACCGAAGAGTCAGAAGATGCGGGCGGCTACGCCAAAGAGCAAAGCGCAGATCAGCTGGCCAAGCAACAGGCTGCACTGGCCAAAGTACTGGCAACGCAGGACATTATCATTACCACTGCAGCGGTTCCCGGCCGCCGCTCACCAGTCCTGATCACCGAAGACATGCTGAAGTCGGTCAAGCCCGGCACCGTCATTGTTGATATCGCAGCCGAGCGCGGCGGCAACTGCGCAGCGACCAAAGCCGGCGAAGTAATCAATGTTGGCGGCGTGATCATCAGCGGCCCGCTCAACCTGCCGGCCCGCCACCCCTTCCACGCCAGCCAGATGTTTGGCAACAACATGACCACCTTGTTGAGCCATTTGCTGGACGACGACGGCGTGCTGCAGCTCGATTTTGACGACGAAATCGTAGCTGGCACGGTTGTCACCCACAAAGGCGATGTCACACACGCAATGATTCGCCAGATTCTCGAACTACCAGCCATGCCCCTGGGTACCCCCAAGGAAGAGCCGGCTGAAGAGAACAAAGGAGAGTAAGCATGGAAATATTATTGATGCAGGTGAGCCTTTTTGTGCTCGCCCTACTGCTCGGCGTCGAGCTGATTACCAAGGTTCCACCGACACTGCACACTCCGCTGATGTCGGGCACTAACGCCATCTCCGGCATCTCCGTCGTAGGCGCCATTCTTGCCGCCGGCAACACCGATGGCGGCGAACTGGCTCGCTGGATGGGATTTGTTGCAGTGACCTTTGCCTCCATCAATGTGGTTGGCGGTTATATGGTAACTAACCGTATGCTCGCCATGTTCAAGAGGAAGAATTAATCATGCTGGATATAGGGATGGATCTTGCCTACCTGGTGGCAGCGGTACTATTTGTACTGGGGATCAAAGGCCTGACAAGACCGAAAACAGCTGTGCGCGGGAACCTGCTTTCCGCAACCGGCATGCTGGTAGCGGTTGTAGTAACACTGATCGACAAGAACATTGTCAGCTTTGACATGATCATTGGCGGCGCTGTACTGGGTGGCATTATCGGCTTTGTCGTTGCCAAAAAAGTACAAATGACGGCCATGCCACAACTGGTAGCCGTCTTGAACGGTTTCGGTGGTGGCGCCTCACTCGGTGTGGCTGCGGCCAGCTACCTGCAATCGTTGGGCGGGGCCGGCTTCGCGCCCGGTGCGCTGGGTGTTATCACCGTTATTACGATAGCGCTCACCGTTGTCATAGGCTCGGTAACCCTCACTGGTTCTCTGGTCGCTTTCGCCAAACTACAGGAAATTATTCCCGGACAGCCTATCGGCTTCCCCGGCATGACCGGCTTCAACGGCCTGCTGCTGATTGGCTCGCTTGCACTGACTGTGATGCTGGCCGTGGAGCCCTCCAATACGCTGTATTTTTGGGCGGCCATCAGTCTTGCAGCCATACTCGGCCTGACTCTGGTGCTGCCGATTGGCGGCGCTGACATGCCGGTTGTTATTGCTCTGCTCAATAGCTACTCCGGTATTGCTGCGGCCTTCGCCGGTTTCGTTATGGGCAACACCGTATTGATTGTATCCGGCTCGCTGGTTGGGGCTTCCGGCCTCATTCTGACCAACATTATGTGTGTGGCGATGAACCGTTCGCTGCCCAACGTCTTGTTCGGCCGTATGGGCGCTGTCTCTGAAGGCGCAGGCGCCGGTGACGAAATCTACGAAGGCAAAATCACCAGCGCATCGCCGGAAGAAGTGGGCATGCTGCTGGAAACAGCTCAAAAAGTTATCATCGTTCCCGGTTTTGGTATGGCACTGTCGCAGGCACAACACGCTGTTCGTGAGCTGGCCGACGCCATTGAGCGCAATGGCGGCGAAGTGCTGTATGCAATTCACCCCGTTGCTGGCCGCATGCCTGGCCACATGAACGTGTTGCTGGCTGAAGCTGAAGTACCCTACGAAAAGCTGATCGAGATGGAGCGAATCAATCCTCAGTTTGACGACTGTGATGTGGCCATCGTTCTCGGGGCAAACGACGTCACCAACCCGTCAGCACGCGAAGAAAAAGGCAGCCCGATCTATGGAATGCCCATCCTCAACGTGGATAAAGCGCGCACCGTTGTTGTGATCAAGCGAAGCTTGAGCGCCGGTTTTGCCGGGTTGCCCAACCCGCTGTTTGCGCTGGACAACACCCTGATGGTATTTGGCGACGGCAAAAAAGCCGTTGTCGATATCACAACCAGCCTCGAAAACGGCTAAGCGGTAACACTCGCACTAACAAGCCCCGGTCGCCCAACGGCACCGGGGCTTTCTTTTATCTGTACAAATCCTGTTCAATTTCGTCGATTCTGCTATTGTATTGCTGAGTTAGCATTGATCACTCTTTGCTGCGCGTGATCTTTCTAATCATTAACGCCAACCTTCAAAGCAAACAAAGGACTCTACGGATGGCCACTAGCAAAGCTTCAGACCCTATAGCCGCAATAAAAAAGGAAATCGCCGCCTTGGAAAGCCGAGTGGAAAGCGCACGCAAAAGCTTGGTCGCTGACGCCGAAAAAGCGGTAAAACAAGCAAAAACCCAGGTAGAAAAAGCCCGGAAACGTATTGCTGACGAGCAAAAACGCCTGAAGGACTTGCAGGCAAAGGCCAAAAAGGAACTCAACGCCAAGCTCGAACAGCAAATCAATAAAGCGAAGGATACGCTAGAAAAAGCCCGTGACCTTGAAAACGATGCTCGTGCAGTCTGGTCGCTGACCAAGGATGACTTCGACGCGGTGAAAAAAGAATACAACCGCGCTCTGACACTGGGCAAGGCGAGAATCGCGGCACGCAAAAAAGCTCAGGCCAAGAAGGCGCCAGCGAAGAAAAAGGCACCGGCCAAGAAAAAGGCTGCAGCACCCAAGAAAAAAGCTGCCGCTAAAAAAGCGCCGGCTAAAGCAGCACCCAAGAAAAAGGCTGCGGCCAAAAAGGCGGCACCTAAAAAAGCTGCACCAAAGAAAAAAGCCGCACCGAAGAAAAAAGCTGCCGCCAAGAAGAAGTCTTAGCCACTTCCGGCTGCTAGCAGCAAAGCGCCACGGCCGGAAACGGCTGTGGCTCTCTCTGCACCATCGCCTTTGGGGCGAGCAATCCTCAACCCTTGATCAATTCCGGCGCCAGATTCTCTACCATAGAGCGGATACCCTGCTTCCAGTTCATACTGGTTTCACCGATAAGCTCGTGCATCCGGGTTGCATCAATCTGCAAGCTGCCAAAGGCCTTGGGGTTATCCGCGAAGACCGGCTCAAATCCGCTCAGCTCCGCCAGATACGCGCACCACTCCTCAATACTGGTCGCCTGAGAGCCCCCAAAGTTGGTAGTCGTCACCTCCTTCGTCGCGGCTGCCAGCAGGTAGGGCAACTTGGCAATGTAGTCGGACGAATGTAGGAGATTATAGTAGTTCGGCTTTTCGGGATGAATATCAATAGGAATGCCCTCCTTCATCATCAGTAAATGAAAATAGGGCCAGCCGCCATTATCTCCGTAGGGCACACTTAAACGCGCAATGGTTGTCGGTATATCGTGCTGACGAGCCACAAAACGGCAAACGGTTTCGGCGGCAATCTTGGCAATACTGTAGGTTGGAAACATCACCCGATGGTTGTCGCCCAATGGATCGGACTCCCTGCGTGGTTCCTGCCCCGCGTACTCGTAGACCGCCGTAGACGAAAAGTGCAGAAAAGCTTTTACGGATTTGCAGTGCGTCATGAGATTGCCGACACCCTCGGCATTCGCCTTCAGGTCATAGTCGAAATCACCGCTTTTTACGACCGCAAAATTGATCACATAATCGAAATCAGTCGGGCAATTAGCGAGTGTTGCCTTATCGGCCAGATCGGCCTTGACCGTTTTCACGCCCATCGATTCGATCATTTGCCGGCTGCTGTCGTCACTAAAGCGCGCCAGCGCCGTCACATCGGCGATTGCCGAAAGCGCTTCCACCACGGGCAGCGCTACCTGGCCAGTAGGACCGGTAATCAGGATTTTTTTGTCGTTAAGATCTACCGGTGTTACAGCCATTGTCTCTCTCCCATCGAAAAGAGACATTGTAGTGATCGCTGAGGCCGGGCTGCTCCACCCAAACGGGTGAACGCAGCACTCTGGAGACGGCTACGCGTCCGGGGAAGGCAATTCGCACTCTACCTGATAAACCGTTGCCAGCTGATCTGGCGCGGAAACCGTGGAACGCAAGTCGCGAATCAGGCCATCACGCACGCTGTAAATCCAGCCGTGAACGTGCAACTCCTGGCCCCGGGCCCATGCATTTTGAATGGTCGTTGTGTGGCAGACATTTTCCAGCTGCGCCAATACGTTGTATTCACACAGCTTGTTAACTCGCTCGGCTTCATCGCTAAGCGCGTCAAGCTCGGACGCATGTCGACGATAAACGTCCTTGATATTGCGCAGCCAATTGTCTATCAGGCCAAACTGGGAGCTCCCCATCGCAGCCATCACGCCGCCGCAGCCGTAGTGGCCACATACAATAACGTGTTTGACCTTAAGCACTTCAATCGCATACTGAATAACCGACTGGCAGTTCAGGTCGGTGTGAATGACGACATTGGCTATGTTGCGGTGCACAAAGATTTCACCAGGCATCATGCCAAGAATCTGGTTGGCCGGCACACGACTGTCAGAACAGCCAATCCAGAGGTATTCGGGCGTTTGTTGTGCTGACAACTGCTCAAAGAAAGTCGGGTCATCTGCCTTGATACGGGCAGCCCACTGCCGGTTATGCTCCAGCAAGGTACGCGAAGAATCCATTAACGTGTATCTCTCTTACTTCAAAACAACAGGGGAAAACGGGGTTCGATTTAGGCTCGTCCCCCATCAGGTTTATCGATAACTCAGTTCTGCACTTAAATTGCGGGCGAAGTCCTGAAGCTCCAGCATATTTTCAGGGCCGAGACGCCATACCCACTTAGTCAGAGGCGTTGCACCTTCAAGCTCAGGGTCAACGTATTCATAGAATACGTGAGGTCTGTGCAATGCAGCACCGGTAGGTGGCTCACCCACGGCACGTATGCGTCCCAAAGCCGTTAAAAACCGCTGATTAAATGTGCCGGATTTGCCCAGCTCTCCGTAAGCACGCTCAAGCAACGGCAACCATTCACGGTAATAACGTGCGGCGTCCTTCACCGGAATATCGGCCATAACGGCTATCAAGGCATCCCAGCGCGAGTGATTGCCGGCATCGGCAACATAGCGCTCGTTACCGCTGGGGAGCACCAAAAAGGGATCTTTCTCGTATTTGACCGGCGAATGCTTGTAGGGAATTTTGCCCTCGGCAACCAAATCAACCGCCAATACCCACTTGCGAATTTGTTCCGGGGGCGTGAGCCAGCGGACCATGCGCTGGGCGAGGTCGGTTACGGCTTGCTTAACGCGCGGGTCGCTATTATTCAACGATATCGGCGCACTTACCCGCTGCGGTTCCTGGCTAACTTCAGGCTCGGGCTCCGCTGCCGGTTCCGGCTCAGAGGGCTCGTCTTCTGCGGCAGGTGTCGGCTCGGGCTCAGCAGCAACGGGCTCGGGCACTTTCTTTTCAACCGGCTCAGGCTCCGCCGGTTCGGGCTCGCTCACTTCAGGCTCCGGTGCCTGAGTCTCCTCTTGCTCAACTTGATTCCACTCAGAGGTAGATGAGCTGTAAAAAACGTAGCCAACGGCACCAGAAATCACTACCAGTATTGCGAGAATGACTTTTCCGTTCACGAGTAGATCCTTTTATAGCATTATGCGTGGCATCATACTGATCATTCACCCCTGCTGCCAAGCGATTTGCCGCTATTAACTTGCAGCCATCGGGGGCAACTATTTAACACACCAGGCTGATACCTCCCAGTAGAGTCTGACTTTCGCACGCACACAAGGTTCCATCACTCTATCCCCAGGCCATCAAGGCATGCGGCGGCAGAACACAGCCCCCGACCTGGTGCGACGTCTGGCGAAACTGGCAAATTACCTGTAAATTTAGCCAAATCAACCGCCATGGAAGCTGGCCACCGGATGCCCGAAATTGTCATAGCTGCTCCCCCCAGCGCCGCAGGTGCCAGCCTGTTCGGCGTCATTGAGTTTTTTGCCGCAGCCAATCGCATCATCACCAGCACACAGCAGCCAATATCATTGTTTAACCTCACCCTCTGTTCACTCGGGGGAGAGCCCATCAAAAGCAGCGAAGGCATCGCTATAGCAGTGGAAACGGCCCTGAGGGACATCTCCAAAGCTGATCTGCTTTACATTGCGCCTCCCAGCATCAGCTCTCGAAACGAACTCATCCTGCACACCCGCCAATGGCGAGAGATTGTCGCCTGGCTTGGATCCGAGCATGATCGATTTGAGACGATTGCAAGCCATTGCAGTGGCAGCTTTCTGCTTGCGCAGGCCGGCCTGCTTGATGGCGGATGCGCGACCACGGCTTGGTGGCTAGCCGATTTGCTCGCCACGGAACACCCCGAGATTCAGGTAGACCCTGATGCCATCGTCGTACAATCCGGCAAATACATCACCGGCGCCGGAACCGGTGCCTATCAGGATCTGTCGCTGGAGCTACTGCGCCAACTCGCCGGGCCCAGCGTTTGTCGGCTCACCGCCAAATACCTGATGGCAGACCGGCAACGGCGCAGCCAGTCTGCCTACCGGCTGGATTTGCCGGCAAAGACAGATTCTCACGAATTTATGTCACAAGCGCGGCTGTGGATTAAGGGAAATTTGGCTAACGACTTTAAAATAGAGGATTTGGCCAATGCCCTGAACACCCACCCCCGCACACTGCTGCGCCGCTTTCAGCAGCACGCCGGGAGCACGCCACAGGCGCTTGTGCAAACAATGAGAATTGAGCGCGGCAAGGTACTATTCGAAACAACCGAGTTAGCCGCCCATGTGATCGCCCGTCGATGTGGCTATCAGGACGAGAGCGCCTTCCACCGGGCATTCAAAAAGCACTGTGGACTTTCCCCGCGGGAATACCGTCTCAGGTTTGGTAGCAAAAGCCACGACTTAAGGCAAACACCTTGATTTGCAAGCATAAATATTTGAAACTCACTAGTTGGACGACCGAGCGGGAATAGCCTTTGAGACGCCCTCCCGGCGAGTCGGATAGATACTTGTAGCGAGGCATCGCGTAAGCTGCATTGCCCCGTCTATCTTAAGAAAGAAAATAAGCGGTAGCCGCATACAGCCAGCAGGCTGACTATACTCAAGAGACTTGGCGTTAACATGGCAGCAACAATGCAAAAAATCTCCCTGAACAGCCTGGCCAGACGCCTGGTCAAGGAAGGAATCCTGTCCGAAGAAAAGGCAATTGATGCCATGGCGGCCGCCCAGCAAGAGAAAGTCACACTCGGGAGCTATCTGGTCGGAAAGGAGCTGGTAGACGGGATGATTATTGCTCAGGCCGCGGCCGACGAGTTCGGCTGCCCCTTGTTCGACCTGAGCACCTTTAATCTGGAGCACGCCCCAAAAGACGCCATTGATACCAAGTTATTGAGCAAGCACAAAGTGCTGCCTCTGGTACGGCGCGGCAAGAAGCTGTTTATTGGCATTGCCGACCCTACCAACTTGCGGGCTCTGGACGAAATCAAGTTCCACACCAACCTTAACGTAGAGCCAATTGTCGTAGAAGAACGGGCACTGTCCGAGTTGGTGCATGGTTTTGTGGAAGCCCAGGAAGAACCACTCGGCGGCGGATTTGGCGACCTGGATGATGACAGCCTGGACGCGCTGGAAGTCGAGGCTGTAGATCAGGACGGCGACAAAGGCGGTGAAGTTACACCGGACGGCGACGATGCCCCCGTAGTTCGCTTTGTCAACAAAGTGCTGCTGGACGCCATTCGCGGCGGCTCTTCGGACATTCACTTTGAACCCTACGAAAAAACCTATCGCGTACGCTTTCGTACTGACGGTATATTGCATGAAGTGGCGAAACCGCCCAAAGCCATCTCCGGGCAGTTGGCGGCGCGTCTGAAAATCATGTCGGAGATGGACATTTCCGAACGCCGTGTGCCGCAAGACGGCCGCATCAAGATGAAACTGTCTAAAAATCGCGCCATCGACTTTCGGGTAAACACATTGCCCACGCTGTGGGGAGAGAAGATCGTACTGCGTATTCTTGACCCATCATCGGCACAAATGGGTATCGATGCGCTGGGTTATGAACCTGAACAGAAAGACATGTATATGCATGCCCTGAGCCAACCGCAGGGTATGATACTGGTGACCGGACCAACCGGTAGCGGCAAGACAGTCTCGCTGTACACCGGCCTTAATATTCTCAACACACCGGAAACCAATATCTCGACCGCCGAGGATCCCGTCGAAATCAACCTCGAAGGCATCAATCAGGTTGCGGTTAATGCCCGGGTCGGGCTGGACTTTGCCACCGCACTCCGCTCATTTTTGCGTCAGGATCCGGACATTGTCATGGTCGGTGAAATACGGGATCTGGAAACTGCCGAGATCGCTATCAAGGCTGCACAGACCGGTCACTTGGTGCTCTCGACACTACACACTAACAGCGCCGCCGAGACGCTGACCCGTCTGCGTAACATGGGCGTTCCTTCCTTTAATATTGCAACCTCGGTAAGTTTGATCATTGCGCAGCGCCTTGCCAGACGACTGTGCGCTGAATGTACTGTACCCGCCGAGCTTCCCCACGAAGTCATGCTGGAAGCCGGGTTTTCCGAAGAACAAATTGCTACGGCCACCATCAACAAACCGGTGGGCTGCGCCCGCTGCAACAAAGGCTATAAAGGCCGCACCGGCATTTATGAAGTGGTTCGCATCACACCGGAGATTGCTCAAATTATCATGGAGGATGGCAATTCGTTAGAGATTGCGGCCCAGCAGCGAAAACACGGCTTTAACAGCTTGCGTCAATCTGCACTGATAAAATGTGCCCAGGGCCTCGTCAGCCTTGAAGAAGTAAACCGCGTAACCAAGGATTAAGCTATGGCGACTACAACAGCCTCAAAAACCGCGACCTATGTGTGGCAAGGTGTTGACAAAAAAGGGCAGAAAACGCGCGGTGAAGTCTCTGCAGCCAACCCGGCCATTGTCAAAGTTCAACTGCGCAAGCAGGGCATAACGGCAAAAAGTGTCAAGAAGAAAGCCAAGCCGCTTTTCGAATCGAAAAAGGCGATCACTCCGATGGACATCGCTATTTTCTCGCGGCAAATGGCCACGATGATGAAAGCGGGCGTACCTCTTATTCAGAGCTTCGAGATCGTGGCTGAAGGCGCGGACAACGCGACTTTGCGCGAACTGATAAACGACCTTAAGACCGATGTTGCCGCGGGTAACGGCTTTGCCAAATCACTGACCAAACACCCCAAATATTTTGATGACCTGTTCTGCAATCTGGTCGACTCCGGCGAACAGTCAGGCACACTCGAAACCATGCTGGATCGCGTTGCAACCTACAAAGAAAAATCCGAGGCATTGAAATCAAAGATCAAAAAGGCGATGAACTATCCAATTGCCGTAATCTGTGTTGCTGTAATCGTAACCGGGATCTTGCTGGTAAAGGTAGTTCCTCAATTTGCGGAAACATTCGAGAGTTTTGGGTCAGAGCTTCCTGCTTTTACCCAACTGGTTGTTGCAATGTCAGAATGGATGCAGGCCAACTGGTTTATTTGCCTTGGAGTTATTATTGCCTCTGTCTACAGTTTCAAGGAAGCACGGCGACGATCGAAAACCTTTTCCGACAAAATTGATGCCCTGGCGCTGAAGGCTCCTGTCGTTGGCGACATCGTGAACAACGCCGTTGTAGCACGCTTTTCACGCACACTGGCCACAACGTTCGCCGCCGGTGTACCACTTGTCGATGCGCTCCAATCCGTTAGTGGCGCCGCCGGCAATGCCGTTTACAAGCAAGCGATCGACCGGATTCGCATAGATGTAACCTCGGGCCAAAGCCTCTACATGTCGATTAAAATGACCGGCTTATTTCCGTCCATGCTCCTGCAAATGGTCTCCATCGGCGAGGAATCCGGCGCGCTGGACACCATGCTGGACAAAGTAGCTACTTACTACGAGGCTGAAGTGGATAACGCCGTTGACGGCCTAACCGCCCTGCTGGAGCCTATGATCATGTCGGTACTGGGCATCCTTGTTGGTGGCCTGATGATCGCCATGTACTTGCCAATCTTTGCAATGGGCGCCGCTGTATAACATGTCAGAGCTATTAGTAAGTTATTCAATCTGCTTTGTTGTATTTGCAGCGCTCGGCAGTTTTTTCAACGTTGTTATTTATCGCCTGCCATTGATGATGGAATCTGCGTGGCAGCGGGAATGTGAGTTACTTTTAGGAAGCCAAAGCAGTACGCCACCACCCGAAGAAAAGGCAAACTTCAATATTGCGATACCCAACTCGCACTGCCCCCACTGCAAAGCACCAATAAAAGCCTGGCAGAATATTCCGATTGTCAGTTATCTGCTACTCAAAGGACGCTGCGCCTCCTGCCAAACAGGCATCAGCCTGCGTTACCCTGCGGTTGAACTGACAACGGCCTTGCTTGGTGTAAGCTGCCTGGCATTGTTTGGTCTTGGTGCTTACGGGCTTGCGGCTGCTGCGCTGTGCTGGACACTGCTGATTCTTACCGCCATCGATATCGATCATCAGCTCCTGCCGGATCAACTTACTTTACCGCTTTTATGGGCAGGCTTGCTGTTGAGCGCCACCGGCATTAGCCCCGTTCCCCTGTACGATGCCGTTATCGGGGCCGCCGCTGGTTACCTCAGCCTTTGGTCCGTTTACTGGCTGTTCAAATTGGTGACCGGCAAGGAAGGCATGGGCTACGGCGACTTCAAGCTGCTCGCCGCCCTGGGCGCCTGGCTGGGCTGGCAGTATCTGCCGGTGGTGGTGCTGCTCTCCTCCGTGGTGGGCCTGGTGTTCGCGGTGTCGATGATGGCCAGCGGCAGCGTGAAGCGGGATCAGGGGATCCCGTTCGGGCCCCATCTGGCGATCGCCGGGTGGATCGCGTTGCTTTGGGGGGAAGTGATTGTGAGTTCCTACCTGGGGTTGTTTAACCTCGGGTAGCGGTCAATCCCACCGAACGCGCTTCTCTGGTATCCTGCCGGCCGGCTTTGCCGGCCTTTCGC
>DIBR01000001.1 GCA_002415025.1 Spongiibacteraceae bacterium UBA5047 | reverse complement strand
CCTAGCAGGTTGTTGATTTTCGTTTTCGAGGCAGCCAATGCAAGGCAAAAACTGGCGAAATGAGGGAGTTTATACGCAATAAATGACCGATTTGAGCCAGTTTTTAACGCCGCAGTGGCAACGCAGATAGAAAATCAACAGCCTGCTAGAGACTGCTGACGGTCCAGCGCACGCTGTTACCTTCGTATTCGCCATCGTGCCAGGTCGCAACGTAGTCGCAGCGTAGCATCAAGCCGCCCAGCAGCATTTGCTCGCCTACCGGATATCGCTCTCCCCAGCCCGTTTGACAGGCGCGCGTGGCCACGGTTGCAGCAATGGGCATGGGGCTGTGGTGGTAGCCGGGCAATAGTTGTGGCCCGCTCCCCGTGGGGATGTAGTGTAACGAGAGATAAGCGGCTAAAAAGGCATTCATGGAGTCACCGGAAATTTATTCGTCAATCAGGACTTTAGGTGGGATCTGACAAGACCCCTATGAGGGCAATCACCTATTGGCAGCTACACACTACCTGCATTTTGTGAAAAAGTCGTGGCTTGGCAGAGGGTTAGGCGCCCTGTTGAAATACCGGCCAAAGTGACGAGATGTGACGGCCGTCAAATACTGCGATGTCACCAAACTGCAAAAACACGAATTCACTCTGTGTCGGCCTTAAAAAGACAAAGTCATCGCGCTTAAGTTCCACGCTCGTGGAACCATTGAGCATTTCCTGATTGGTTGAGCGGCCGTAGAGGGCATTGGTGCTCAACCCCGGCGGTGATTCGGGGTTTGCCTTCCAGTAACCGCCGTAGGTAAAAAAGCTGCGCTCGGTATTGGGGTTGAGCAGGGCTTGCAGGCCCGAGAAATTTTCCAGCCCCGGCACCAGGGTTTTATCCAGTGCCTTTATGACCGGCGTTGCGATAAAGGCGGCAGGAATATGGTCTTGTAAATATTGCACGTCAAAGTCGCTGGGTTTTACCAGCCCGGAGCCGACTGCAAGTTCGTTACAGGGGTCCTTGGATGTGTACATCTGGTAGGTGGAGCTGCCGCCGGCATTCAGCGTCAGTTGCTCGGGACGGTAGTGCTCCCCCAGTACGTTCTGTGCAGCGGCCACACACTGTTCATAAAATTTCATGGCATTGCTCAGGGCCTGAACCGGGCCGCCAATAAGCCGTGGCATTTTCGAGGCATGCGCCTCGTAGCCCATAAACCCGGCAAATTTCAGGTGTGGGTCCTGCTTTAACTGCAGGATGGCCAGGCCGACGTCGCCCGACTCGCGAAATCCGCCCCGGTGAAGACCGACGTCCAGCTCCAGTACAATCTGCATGGTTTGATTCAGAGCGGCGGCCAGTTCGCTGTACTCGCGCAAGCGCTCCGGAGAGTCAACCAGCCACTGCAACTGTTTTGCCGGGTCAAAGCGGCGGTTGGTATGGTAGCTGTAAAAGCGCTTGGCCGCCTGCACCGGCATCGGCTTGCCAAGCAGCAGTTGGCTGTCTGGCATTTCGTGGGCTATCAGGTTTAGAAAAGGTTGGTGAAAGACCATAACCCGGTCAGTGCCGGTCTGGTCTCTAACGCTTTTTATAAGCGGCAAGCTGGGAAGCGATTTGCCGACAATACGATAGGCGAACTTTGAGCTGATGTGGTGCATCAATCGCCCGGTGTTCTGCTGCAGGCGTTGGGCGTCCAGAACCAGTGTTGGCCGGTACAGTCCGGCTTCGCTCAGGGCGTTCTGCAATCGGAGAAAGTAGTCGTTGTGGCCGCCGCCGGCATCGCCGGGACGCAACCACGGGGCCGCCAGTAGTGCGCCGCCGACGGCACCGCCCCACAACAGCTTGCGCCGCTTCGCATCAACCGGCTTGTCATGCATGGCCAAAAACCTTTTTCAGGTGGGCGTTGAGCATAACGCCCTTCGGATCCAGCTCGCGGCGAACCTCGTTAAAATCCTGCCAGCGAGGGTAGCGTTCGGCCAGTGTCTTAGCGTCCAGGGTGTGCAATTTCCCCCAGTGCGGGCGGCCTGCCAACGGCTGGTAGATGGGTTCTATGGTGTTGAAGTAGGGCTGGTAGTCTTCCTCGAAATAGCGGTGCACTGCCAGCGATGCGCTGGGCCTGCCGTAAAAGGGGCTCAGCCAGGCGTCGTCTTCCTGCACCACCCTGACTTCGATGGGGAAAAATACGTCCGGGTTGCGGGTCTCGACCGTTTCGACAACCTGCTTCAGGGCCGCCACGATATCTTCACGGGGCAGGTGATACTCCATTTCGTTGAAACGTACGGCGCGATCGGACGGATAAATATTCCACCACCAGTCCACATGCTCTTCAGGCTCGATGGTATTGCTGACGGCGGTAATCAGCCGTTTGCGCAGCCACGGCCACCACGAGGCGTAATCGCGCAGCATTTGCAGTTCGCGTACCGCGTCGTTGTCGCCATCTTCGCCGCGGGGAGAAACCTCGTCGTCGGTGAGGTCAGTGGTGATGATCAGGGCATTTTCGCTGTGCGGGATGTAGTACATCTCAAAGTTGCGATGAAATTCGGCAAGGGTGTGGAATTCTTCGTAGGTCTGCTGCAGCGGTTGCATCCAGGTTTTGCGCTTGAGTTTGTACGGCACCATATTGCGCAAGGTATATTGGGTAATAACGCCCAGTGCCCCCAGCGAGACCCGCGCGGCGTCGAATACCTCTGGGTTTTCGCTGCGACTGCAATTGAGTATTTCACCGCGTGGAGTGACCAGCCGCAGTGCCTCAACATAGCTGTGCATGGCGCCGAAATTGGCGCCTGTGCCGTGGGTGCCGGTAGACAAGGCGCCGGCGATGGTTTGCTCGTCAATGTCAGGCATGTTGGGCAGCGCTTGCCCCAGCTTGTGCAGGGGTTCTCCCAACTGGTTCAGTTTTACGCCGGCACCGACTACAGCGCGTAAATCATCGCTCGCTGCCACCGTGTTGAAGTAGCGGGTCGACAGAATAGAGCCTTCGGTGGGTACCAGCGGACTAAAAGAGTGCCCCGCACCGACGGGGCGAATGACCGAGCTTGCATTCTTGAGCAGTTGTGCAAGCTCGTCTTCGGTTTTCGGGCTCAGTCGCCCCGAGGGGCTGGCGTGTTGACCTCCGGACCAGTTTTGCCAGGGTATGGCGCGACCAGCCTGTACTTTTCTGGCGGCGGTGGCGAGTGGAGCGAGTACTGGCGCCATCAGCAGCGAGCGGTTGAAATCCCGTCTTTTCATGGTTGACCTGCTGTTTTGGTTTTTGGGGAATGGCTAGCTGCCGCTACTCATAAATTCTATCAGCGCGGTGAACTGTGCTTCATCGCAGTCCATGCACATGCCTAGCGGCGGCATGCCCTGAAAGCCGTCAATTGTATGATCCAGTAACGTATCCATCCCCTTCTCCATACGAGGTTGCCATTCGCTGCTATTGCCGGTGCGCGGTGCCCCGCCAGCGCCGGTGCCATGACAGGAAAAGCAGCTTTGGGTATAAAGTGAGGCAAGATCGGGGTCGTCGGGCATCATCTTTTTGCTGGAGGGTTTGCTGGTGGTGGCAGGCGAAGCACCGTTGCTGTTGCCGGACTCGCCAGAGCAGGCGGTGAATAACAGCGTTGTGAGTAGCAATGTTGAGGTAGCGGCGATCTGTAGGGTTCGCATGGCTGTGTCCCTTGGCAGTAAATGGATGATGGCTGCTCGCATCTTATACGAATACGGCGAGACGCAAAACTCGCCGGTGCAACCCGGTTCACGAGTCTGCCTGTGCAGCGTCCGGTTCAGCGGGTATATTGCTCTCATGACGTAAGGCTTTTTCGCTACTCTGGGGTATAACAATGAAAAAAATCCAGACCTTTGGTCTCCATTGCAGTGTTCTGGCACTGGCCGTTGCGGGAACGCCGCTGATGGCGCAGCAGCGTGTGATCGAAGAAGTCATTATCACCGCGCAAAAAACCAAGCAAAGTATTCAGGATGTGCCTATCTCGGTGACCGCAGTTGACGGTGAGTTTATGAAAGACGCAGGCATTTCCGATCTCAAGGAGCTGTCTGTATATGTGCCCAATGTACGCATTGACGCCAATGACCCGGGGTCACCGCAGATTTTCATACGTGGTTTTGGTACCAATACCTTTAACCCGAGTTTTGAAAGTTCTGTGGGCTTTGTGCAGGACGAAATGTTCTTCGGGCGGGCGGCGTATTTCACTGAGGCGATGTTCGATATTGACCGGGTAGAAGTTTTGCGCGGCCCGCAAGGTACGTTGTTTGGAAAAAATACGGTGTCCGGGGTTTTTAGTGTTTACAGCCGCCCGGTATCGCAGGAATTTTCTGCAGACCTTGAGCTGCGTGCCGGCGAGCACGGCGAGCAGCGTATAGAGCTGGGCGCTGGTGGTATGTTGAATGAGTGGTTTGGCTTGCGGGTATCGGCGCTGGAGTTTGAGCGCGACGGCGAGCTGGAAAATCAGTTTATCAACCGTTTCGAGGAGAACCCTGATCAGGATGCGCAGCGTATCAAGCTGAATTTTCTACCCGGCGAGCGTACGGAGCTGGAATTGATCGCGGTTGAATCCGACACGCAAATCAATTACTGGCCCAAGCAACTCGCCAACCTCGACGCCGATACGCGCGATTATCTCGACGATTTTGACCCGGCTATTGAAGATGACCCGGAAAACTTCAAAACCAGTTACAACGTTGATGGCGTGCTGGAAAAGGGCTCGCGAACCTATACGGGAAAGCTCACTCACAGCTTTGGCGAGGTGGGATCGCTCTACAACCTCGAAACCGTTGCCGTGTTCGGTACGACTGACCTGTTTATCGAGCAGGATCAGGATCTGGATGTGTCGCCCGCCGATATTGCCACGCTGGTAAACCGCGAAGACTACCAGCAGGACACACTGGAGTGGCGATTCACCGGTGATGCCGCCAGTTTGTTTGGCCTCGGTAGCTCGCTGCAGTTTGTTGCCGGCTTGTTCTATTTTGAATCTGATTATCAGCTTGATGCCGGCGTTGTACTGGGGCGGGATGTTGGCAGTTGGCTGGGCACCAACGACGCGCAGCAGTTGGCGGGCGATGACGCGCCTTTGCTGCCTGCATTGCAGCTTGCAGCATTAACGACGACCAATGACCGCTACGATTTTGATTATGTGCAAAACACCGAAGCCTGGGCGCTGTTCGGCCAACTGACCCTGAATCTCGGTGACAGCTGGGTTATCACGCCGGGGCTGCGCATCAACCGGGAAACAAAGAAAATAGACACGGCAGGTACCGGCAGTTGCGAGGGCACTACCGTGCTGCCCCCTCCCAGCTGTGTTGCCAGTTTGCTGCTCGGTGCGAACGATTATTCTCTGCAAGACCTGGAGCGCAAGGAAAGTGACGTCTCTCCCAAGTTATCGGTGATGTACTACCTCAATGACGAGGTCAATGTATTTGTCACCTACAGCAAAGGTTTCAAAAGCGGCGGTTACAATTCCATCTCCTTCACCGGCGAAGATCTTGAGTTTGAAGACGAGAATGCGGTTACCCTGGAAGTGGGTACCAAGGGCAGCTATCTGAATCGTAGCCTGAATATCAATGCCACCCTGTATCGCACCGAGTATGAGAACCTGCAGGTTCTCGCCTTTAACGGGGTGTTTTTTGATGTCAGTAATGCGGCCACGGCCGTATCGCAAGGGCTCGAGGTTGACTGGCAGTGGCTAACGCCCTGGGAGCCGCTGTCGATTCTGGGTTCGCTGGGGATACTTGATGCCTATTACGAGGAATATACCGGTGCGCCCGCGCCGGTCACTCAGGGAGTTGATACCCGCCAGGACCTGAGCGACGAGACCATCGCTTTTGCGCCGGAAAACAGTTTTTTGCTCAGCCCGACACTGACTTTTCCTGTGTTTGATAATCTGTTCAATGTCAGCATGGATGTGATTCATCAGGGCGACCAGTTTACCGATACTGACCTGGACCCGGCTTCAAGAGTGCCGGCCAACACCAAGGTTAATGTCCGGCTGTCGTTGCTCGACGGTGACGAGCGCTGGTCTGTTACAGCCGGCGTGAAAAACCTGAGTGACAAACGCACCCAAAACCAGGTGGTCGATTCGGTCTTTTTTCCCGGCACCTACTATGCCCAGCAAAACAGCGGACGTCAGGCCTATGCCGCGTTGCGTTTTAGTTGGTAGATTTTTGTCTAACCTTTGAAATCTGTCCGTCCGAGAAGCTGTTACTGCTAACAGCCCCTCGGAGGGACAACCATGAATGCTACTAACAAACTCACCTTAAGCCTGCTATCGCTGGCCATTGCGGCCTGCTCATTTAACGATACCGATACCGCCAAGGCAGAAAAGCCGGCCGCAACCGAGTCTGCGCGGTCGGCAGCGCTGCACGAGGTTCAGCGCCCCGGGCGCGAGCACGAAGCCAAGATGTTGATGGCTGAGGAAGTCCGTATCGGTATGCAGGCCCGCAAGCCAGGCGCACCGGCAGCGATAGGCTCACTTGTTTCAGATTATCAGGCTCATCGCATTTACCCTGGTCGCGAGCGTTATAGCGAAACCAGCGACAACCCGGTCAAGCGCGTGAGTGATGCCCCCATGTCGACTTTTTCCATCGATGTGGACGCGGCCTCTTTCAGTTTGGCACGGCGTTTTCTGAAAGATGGCAGGATGCCTCCGGTTGACGCGATTCGCAGCGAAGAGATTATCAATGCACTGGCATACCAGCCCATGAGGGGGTTGTCGAGCGACAAACCTGTGGGAGTGGATACGCGCATTATGGCTACGCCGTGGAATGCCAAAACCAGGCTGTTGCAGGTGCGTCTGAACGCCTGGGAGCCGGAGCAGGCGGCACTGCCTGACAGCAACTATGTGTTTCTGATTGATGTGTCCGGTTCCATGCAGGGCGAAGATCGACTCGGCCTGCTCAAGCGGGCTTTTTCGGTCATGCTGACGCGCCTGAAACCGACCGACACGGTTGCGCTGGTGACCTATGCCGCCGGCTCCAAAACCGTGCTGGAGCCAACCTCCGCGAGCAACAAGCAGGCAATATTGCTGGCACTCGATGCGCTGACCGCCGGTGGTTCAACCCACGCCAGCGATGGTATTCAGCGCGCCTACCGATTGGCGCAAAAGGCCTTTATCAAACAGGGCAATAACCGCGTGATTCTTGCTACCGACGGTGATGTGAATGTAGGTCTGCAAGGCGATGCATTGGTCAAGATGGTTGAACAGCAGCGCGACCGGGGCATTTATCTCACCGTGCTGGGTGTGGGCCGCGGTAACTACATGGATGCGCAGCTGGAACCGCTGGCTGATCATGGTGACGGCAACTACTTTTATCTCGATGGATTTCAGGAGGCGCGCCGGGTGTTGGTCAACGGCTTGAAAGGAACAGCGTATACGGTGGCTAAAGACGTTAAATTGCAGGTGGAGTTCAATCCTTCTGTGGTAGCCGAGTACCGTTTGATTGGCTACAACAATCGCCAGCTGGCCGATGCCGATTTCAACAACGATGCTAAAGATGCCGGTGATATTGGCGCCGGTCACAATGTGACTGCACTCTATGAAATTACGCTGGCGGACGATGAATACCGTTTTGTTGATGAACCTCGCTACGGCAGTAAAACGGTTGGGGAAAGCAAGCGCAATGAGCTGGCGCTGGTAAAGCTGCGCTACAAATCCTCGGCTGGCAAAGCCAGCGTGCGGCGCGACCTCGTTGTCGGCAGCAGTGCCTTGCGCGAATTGCAACAGCCCAGCGAGGCGGTGGTGGCTGCGGCTTTTGCGGAGAAATTGCGCCAGTCACCTTTTCTTGCCTCGTATCATTGGTCGGCACTGCAAAGCCTGAGTTCGCAGCTTGATATGAGCCTGGATAATCATGCCGATCTGAAAAATATGCTGGAAACCGCTGCGTTGCTGGAGAGTAGTTAGGCAGTGTATTCGCCTGCACGGCAGGCTCCCACAGGTGCGAGC
>DIBR01000065.1:116086-116271 GCA_002415025.1 Spongiibacteraceae bacterium UBA5047 | reverse complement strand
GGGGGGGGCAAAAAGGATGACGTCCCCCCCCGGCACCGATTAGAATGGTATTTTCCTCGCTCGTTAATCTCATGAACCAAATCACGCAAAATTATAATTATACTGCTCTGACCACACTGGCGGTTTCGTGCCTAATCGTATTGATTTCATTCCTATGGCAAGGCAACACGGGATTTAATCTATGG
>DIBR01000065.1:26383-115964 GCA_002415025.1 Spongiibacteraceae bacterium UBA5047 | reverse complement strand
CACGGGATTTAATCTATGGGATGAAGGCTTCTTGTGGTACGGGGTACAGCAAGTATTGTTGGGTGAGGTCCCAATTCGGGACTTCATGGCCTACGATCCAGGCCGGTATTATTGGTCAGCAGCGCTTGCAGGTATTTTTGGCGATAATGGCATCATGGGCCTGCGCGCTGCTGTCGCTATTTTTCAAGCCTTGGGATTGTTTGTTGGTCTATTTCTCGTGGCGCAATCACAGCGGAACAAAAGCAGGATCGATATTGCTTTCATATTGCTGTCGGCAATCACTCTTATCGTATGGATGTATCCTCGTCATAAACTTTTCGACATTTCTATCTCCATATTTCTAATCGGAATCTTGACCTACCTTGCCACAAACCCCGCCCCTAAACGTTATTTTATCGTCGGCATTTGCGTTGGATTCATTGCTGTTTTTGGCCGCAATCATGGCGTTTATGGTGCCGTAGCCAGCCTTGGCGTTATAGGCTGGCTTTTCATTCAAAATCGATCGGTCCCGAGTTTTTTCAAGGTAACCTTCCTTTGGGCAACCGGAGTAGCGATAGGCTTTTCTCCGGTGATCCTCATGGTACTCCTGATCCCTGGATTTGGAGTCGCTTTCTGGGAAGGCATTCGCTTTTTGCTTGATCACAAAGTCACCAACTTACCCCTGCCCGTGCCTTGGCCATGGACAGTCGACTTTGCAGCAGCTTCAGCCGGGGATATTGCGCGAGGCTTGTTGATCGGCCTGTTCTTTCTTGGAACGCTTGTGTTTGCCGCGCTTTCGGTTGTCTGGATCATTTACCGCAAGATTAAGGGAAGACCGGTGCCGCCGGTATTGGTAGCGTCTGCCGCGCTCGCATTTCCTTACGCACACTATGCCTTTTCACGCGCCGATGTTGGCCACTTGGCTCTGGGGATCTTTCCGTTCCTCATCGGTCTCCTGACTTTACTGGCAGCGTCCCCGGTTCGAATCAAATGGCCACTAGCACTGGCCCTGAGTGCTGCAAGTATTTGGGTCATGCATGTAGTTCATCCAGGGTGGCAATGCCTGGCAAGCAAACAATGCGTCCCCGTCGAAGTATCTGGCAATCAACTTCAAGCTCACCCCGGCACAGCAAACAATATTGCTTTGCTCAGACAATTGGACGAACGCTTTACTTCAAACGGCCGAACTTTTATTGCGACGCCTTTTTGGCCCGGCGCCTATGCGCTACTAGAACGAAAATCACCCATGTGGGAAATTTATGCATTGTTCCCCCGCCCTGAAAAATTTGAACAGAAAGAGATTGAACGCATCAAGGCGTCCAACCCTGGTTTTGTGTTTGTTTATGATATAGCGCTCGATGGGCGCGATGAACTGCGCTTTAAGAATACACATCCTTTAACTCATCAATTTATTCTGGATAATTTTGACCCGGTGCCTATCTCTGAAAATCCAGCCTTCCAAACCTACAAAGCACAGAGGCCGGGGCAATGAAAAAAGTCGCCATTCTTCAATCTAACTACATACCCTGGAAGGGTTACTTCGACATGATTGCAGCAGTAGACGAATTTATTCTCTACGATGATATGCAGTACACACGTCGCGATTGGCGCAATAGGAACCAAATCAAAACCCCACAGGGGGTTCAATGGCTAACAGTTCCGGTTCTGGTGAAAGGAAAGTACCACCAAAAGATCCGCGAGACGGAAATTAATGGTGCCGAATGGGCCGCCGCGCACTGGAAGGCACTAGCACAGAACTATCGCCGAGCCACGCATTATGAGGAGATTGCCGCGTGGCTCCAACCACTCTACACCGAGGAGTCCTTCTCCCACATATCGCAATTGAACCGGCGTTTTATTGAGGCTATTTGCAACTACCTCGCCATAGAAACAGTCATCACCAGTTCATGGGACTATCCCCTGCTTGAGGAGGGCAAAACCGAACGACTCGCCGACCTTTGCAGGCAATCCGGCGGCACGGAGTATATTTCAGGGCCAGCAGCCAAGGACTACGTCGACGAAAGGGTCTTTGCCGATAATGGAATTGAGCTTACTTGGTTTAATTATGGTGGTTACCCTGAATATCAACAGCTTTGGGGTGAATTTACACATGGTGTCACCATCCTCGATCTCCTGTTTAATTGTGGCAAAGAGGCCCCTCGTTACATGAGGTATGTGTCATGAAGCTTTCAATCGTCGCAACCCTCTACCAATCTGCACCCTATATCAATGAGTTTCACAAGCGCGCGAGCGCGGCCGCAAGACAGTTGGTTGGAGATGATTTCGAAATTGTCCTTGTTAACGATGGTTCTCCGGATAACAGTCTGGAACTGGCCATTGAACTTGCAGAGCTGGACTACCACGTAGTTGTAGTTGACTTGTCGCGCAACTTTGGTCATCACAAAGCGATGATGACCGGGCTGGCGCACGCCAAGGGGGAGAAAGTCTTTCTAATTGACAGCGATCTTGAGGAGGAACCAGAGTGGCTGGAAACATTCGCTCAGCAGATGAAGACTGACGAATGCGACGTAGTTTATGGGGTGCAGGACACGCGCAAGGGTGGGCTATTCGAGAGTTTTACAGGCTGGGTTTTCTATCGCCTGTTTCGTGTACTCACAGGAATCGCGCAACCGGACAACTTAGTGACCGCCCGACTGATGACTCGCCGCTATGTAAAAGCACTGGTGGCGCATGAAGAGCGTGAATTGAATATTGGCGGCCTCTGGGTCATGACCGGCTTCAAGCAATCACAGCGCACTGTACGCAAGCACGCGTCAAGTCCAACCACCTATACGCTGGCGCGAAAGTTCAGCCATTTAGTCAATGCTGTGACGTCTTTCAGCAGCCTACCATTGGTATTCACGTTCTATGCAGGCTTGCTGATTTCACTTTCCGCATTATTTTTTATTGCTTATCTCGTCTTTCGTTTCTATTTTATCTCAATGCCAGCTGATGGCTACACCTCAATTATCGCGTCGGTGTGGCTCTTCTCGGGCCTAATTATATTTTTCATAGGTCTACAGGGGATATACATCTCCAAAGTGTTTTCAGAAGTTAAGCAACGTCCGTATACCATCGTCCGGAATGTGTATGGCAGCGCACAAGAGAGGATTGAATAGATGACGAAATCTGATGGCATACCGGAAGCCGCCTATGGCATATTGCAACGGGATCATTTCTCTTCCGAATTAGAAGAAGTCGCAGAGCAGATCAGGCGGGTTGGCTATGCAATTTTGGACTCTGGCTATACATCAGAACAGTTACAAGAAATTTCAGATGAATTCGATCTGGTACGTGAACAGTATCTGAAAACCTGGGGTGAATCACGACTTAAAAGCCTGAACGAATTCCACACAATTCGCGCACTGCTGACGCACGGAGGAGCGACATTTTTGCAGCTTGCCATGAATCGCAACCTTACAGCAGTTTTGCAGAAATTGATCGCAGGTACATTCATACTCAACCAGCAAAACGGCGTCGTCAACCCACCAGGAGAGACCTACAATCAGGGTGCTTGGCACAGGGATCTACCATACCAGCACTATACCTCTAGCACGCCACTTGCCGTGAATGCCCTATTTTGCGTGGATGACAATACCCTCGAGAATGGCGCGGCCTTTGTACTACCAGCGTCGCACAAGGCAATCGCATTCCCATCTGAGAGTTACCTGCGCAAGAATGCTGTACAGGTGAACGCCAAGGCAGGCCAATACATACTGCTGGATTGTATGCTTTTTCATAGCGGTGGTTTCAATAGAACGGCTAAAGAGCGCAGGGCTATCAATCATGTATTCAGCATTCCCTATTTCAAACAGCAAATTAATTTGCCAGAAAACATGCATGCTGATGACCTGTCACCAGAAGCACAAGCGTTGCTAGGGTTTAACTTCCAAGAGCCCGCATCTATCGCGAGTTACCTGGCTTCGCGGCCAACGAACCGGGATGCATAAAAAAGCCACAAAAACACGAAAATGAGATGTTGAAATGGCAGTTCTTCCACCAGGCACACTACTACAACTTATGTATTTGCGTGAGCGACTCAAACGCATCAATCCCGGACGGTTTGTTGAAATCGGCCCGGGCAGTGGTGAGATCACGCAATTACTACTGGATCTGGGCTGGGTTGGGAAATCCTACGACCTTGAGGCGGTCACCGTCGAGCGCTTGCAGATACGGTTTGCCAATGAAATCAGGAAAGGACAATATCAACCGGACAACAAAGATTACTTGTCGCAACTGAAGCCCTCGGAGTCGAAGTCAGCGGATCTTTTGATTTCCTGCATGGTCATGGAGCACCTAGATGATGCTGCGGAGTCCTCCTTTATGCGGCAATCATCCGAAATTCTGAAAAGTGATGGAATGATGATCGGGTTTGTGCCCGGCTCTCCCGCACATTGGGGCATCGAAGATGATATCGCAGGTCATTGCAGACGATACACGCGAGACAAAATCAAAGGTTTGATGACCAACAACAACTGGCGCGTTGATCACCTTGCAGGCTTGACATTTCCTGTCTCGAATTTCTTACTGCCTGTCTCGAATTTTTTGGTGCATAGGAGCGAAAAGTCGAAACTAAGTCTCTCTACGATAGAAAGGACAAAGTACTCGGGACGTAGAAACGTAAAGTTTAAAACGCATTTCCCGTCTTTACTGGGGCTCATTTTGAATAGGCGTGTTTTATGGCCACTGCATCTACTTCAGAAATTATTTAGAAATTCAGACCGTGCTCTGGTGATTTACTTTGAGTCTAGACCAAATTCGTGAACAAAATCCCTATGAATGGACAAGGCAACGAATCGTTACTCTCTGAAGTAGCATCATATTATTCCGACAAGCTTGCTGAACATGGAGAGACGCCTCGCGGCGTCGACTGGAATGGTGAAAACAGTCAGATTCTTCGCTTCGAGCAGCTTTGCAAACTCATCCAGAACAATTCAGAAGGCTTTTCTCTGAACGATTTGGGGTGCGGCTATGGCGCCATGTTTGATTTCCTGTCGGACAGATACTCCATTTCCTCATACCTCGGAGTCGATGTTTCTGAAGACATGGTTCGGGCGGCAGAATCTCGTTACACAGGGAGACCGACAGCAAGATTTATAGCTAAAGCAGAGCCTGACACAGCTGCAGACTACGGCATGGCGAGCGGAATTTTTAATGTACGTCTCGGGCGAACGGATGCAGAATGGTATGATTACCTGCAGGCTACGCTAGATGTATTGGATCGCACCAGCCACTGTGGTTTTGCTTTCAATTGCTTAACCTCTTACTCCGACGAAGACAAAAAACGCGACTATCTTTACTATGCTGATCCCGGTCGATTGTTCGATCTTTGCAAACGCCGTTATTCTCGCAATATTGCTTTGCTTCATGACTACGGACTATATGAGTTCACCATTCTGGTTAGGAAGACACAATGAAAAAGAAACTTGTCATATTTGGTTCTGGCGATATCGCTCAACTTTCGCATTATTATTTCAGCACCGACTCGGACTATGAAGTCGCCGCCTTCACCGTCGACTCTTGCTATATAAAGGAGCCCGAATTCTGTGGCTTGCCCGTGGTCCCATTTGAAGACGTTAATAGGGACTACCCCCCCGGCGATTATGACTTTTTCGTTGCATTGAGCTATTCGAAACTTAATGCAATAAGAAAGGAAAAATTTCTCGCCGCGAAGGAAAAGGGTTACAAACTTGTGAGTTTCATAAGCTCTAGCGCCACAGTGCTTAATGATGAAAAAATTGGCGAAAACTGCTTCATCTTTGAAGACAACACAATCCAACCTTTCGTAGAAATAGGCGATAATGTGACTTTATGGAGTGGCAACCATATTGGTCATCACTCCGTCATCAACGACCACTCTTTTATTGCATCACACGTTGTAATCTCTGGAGGCGTGACGATTGGAGAGCAATGCTTTATCGGGGTGAATGCTACTTTGAGAGACCACATCACTGTTGGCGATCGGTGTGTGATTGGTGCGGGGGCGCTGTTGCTTGGAGACGCCGAGCCCGAGGGCCTGTACATCGGCAGCGCGACAGAACGTTCAAAAGTCCCCAGTACAAAACTCAAGCGCATATGACCCAACATTGGAAAAAGCTGGGAAGGTTGTACACCCCTGCGAGTAGTGGACGGCATCCGAAACTAATGTCGCATGCAGCTAATCCCTTACCCGTACATATGAATGGTGATGTCTATCGAATATTTTTCAGCGGACGTGACAAGCATAATCGATCATCTGTCGGCGCCGTGGATGTGGATATTGTTCAGCGCAGAATAGTCACGGAGCATAGCCAACCGCTTTTTGAACATGGTCCGGCCGGTAGCTTCTTCTCCCACGGAGTAAGCATCGGCAACTGTTACAAGGTAAATGGCGTTCGATACATGTTGTTCATGGGGTGGCAAAACTCCGAAAACGGGCATTGGCGAGGAGATATTGGTCGCCTGATCGTGACACCTGAGCTCACACTGGAACTGGATAGCGCTGAACCCTTCATGGGCAGCGACGAGACTGATCCGATTAGCCTGTCTTACCCTTGGGTACAGCCAAACCCCGCGGGTAGCTTCGATATGTGGTATGGGTCAACAATGACATGGGACGCGGGAAACGGTGAAATGCTGCATGTTGTCCAGCACGCATCTTCTGATGATGGTCATCAGTGGCACCGAACCGGGTTATCAGTACCCTACGAGCTTGGCCAAGCTCAGGCCTTTTCAAGACCAACCGTTGTCGCCAGAAAGCAAGGTGGTTTAGAAATGTGGTTCTCTTACCGGAGTGGTTCTGGCGAGAAATACCGCATTGGCTATGCCAAATGCAATGACGGAGAAGATTGGTCCCTTGATTTACAGAACGCCGGTATTTCTGTCTCTGGTAGTGGCTGGGACTCCGATATGATCGAGTATCCATTTGTTTTTGATCACACTGGCGACCGATATATGCTTTACAACGGTAACCAATATGGAAAAACCGGCTTTGGCTTGGCGCTCCTGAATGATTCCTGAATTTAGTCAGCTCACAGAAAATAGAGCGCTACGCCAACTTTTCAGCTACGCATTGATTGGTGTACTAACCAACCTACTGGGTTATGCCCTATACCTTCTCCTCACATATTTTTGGGGCGCGCCTAAATTGACCATGACTGCGCTTTATACTGTCGGCGCGATAATTGGATTTTTCACTAACCGACATTATACCTTTGGTCACGATGGCCATATTGGTGCGGCCGGTGTTCGCTATCTATTCGTGCAACTATTAGGCTATTTGCTAAACTTAAGTTTACTGTTGCTATTCGTTGACTGGCTGGGGTTCGCGCATCAAATTGTCCAAGCGGTCGCAATCATCGTGGTAGCAATACTCTTGTTTGTATTGTCTCGGCTTTTTGTATTCGCCCCCAAACAGACCAAAAATGAAGCGCTGCGCCCATGAAAATTTGCCTTAGTTGCACTAAAAATTTCTCGTCACCGGGGTGGGACTGCCCCGTGTGTGGTTATGCGCCTTCCCGGTTAAATGGCGTCGAAGCTCATGCGCCGGAATTTGCGAATGGCGGCGGCGGATTCAAATCTGAATATTTTTCCGAATTAGCCACGTTGGAGAGCAATAATTTTTGGTTTCGCGCGCGCAACGAACTTATTCTCTGGGCGCTACGCACTTATAAACCCGGCGCTCATAATTTCCTAGAGGTGGGCTGCGGAACAGGCTTCGTGTTAGCGGGCATTGCTGAATCACACCCGGAAACTGCCTTAAGCGGGAGCGAGATATTTCTCGCTGGCTTATCGCATGCTGCCACTCGGGTACCACTCGCCAAGTTCATGCAGATGGATGCTCGTCATGTACCCTATGCAGATGAATTTGATGCAATTGGCGCCTTTGATGTACTAGAACATATTAAAGAGGATGAGGCAGTTCTCGCACAATTGTACAGAGCGCTAAACCCCGAAGGGGTTTTGTTACTGACTGTGCCACAGCACCCCTGGCTATGGAGCGCTTCCGATGAGTATGCCTGCCACGTACGACGATATACAAACTTCGAAATCGAGGAAAAGATCAGAGGAGCTGGCTTTAAAGTTTTAAGGAGCACATCTTTTGTAACGACGCTGTTACCAGCAATGATGCTTTCAAGAAGCGCTCAAGGGAAAGCTAACAAAGCCATCGACCCTGCGGGCGAACTAAAAATCAACCCATTATTGAATACAACATTTTACACATTAATGATGCTGGAGCTTGCAGGAATTAAACTCGGGCTTAATTACCCTGTCGGCGGGTCCAGGTTGATTGTGGCAACAAAAATTGAATAAGACTTCCCTCAGTGGGCATCCGATCAATACCTACAAACGAGCGCTAGTTTATTACATAGCAATAATGGCGCTGCTATTCTCTGGTTTTTCGACTCATGTTGCGGCGCCCCATCGCCAGGGAACGGAGGTTGGTCAGCCCGAGCTTACCAATTCAAACCGTTCCGATATTGAGAATCGAAAATTCAGTGATTTCACTAATGCATATATCCCCGAAATCAGCGAACATCTAACGGCCTCTCGATCTGGCTGGCTAGCCCTATGGTCAAACAGTACGGAGCTTGGGCGGCCGCTGTATCAGATCTCAGGTTTTAGTTCGACCTATCTCCCGACTTTGATCTTTTCAAAGATTGTTCAAGACCCCTGGCGTCTCGCTACTGCATTGTCACTGAGCTTCTGCTTTTTTGCTGGCTTTTTTATCTTGCTGTTTGCAAGAGAGATCCGCCTAACCCCTATCGCGGGTTTGATTGCGGGAACAAGTCTAGCGACCTCGCCACTGTTTATGTATTGGCTCACGTTCCCCATGTTTCCGGCTGTATGGTGCTGGTCCGCAGGGGCGCTGTGGGCGGTTACTCGCCTTGCGAAGCACTATGACCTTCTTAGCTGGAGTGTATTAGCCTTCAGCGCGTACAGCCTGTTAATGACGGCATATCCACAACCCGTAGTCTTCCACGCCTACATACTGGGTGGGTATGGTTGCTGGCTGACCTTCCATCAGATACGCATCAGCAAAATGACATCCGTTCAATTCCTGGCTCTTGCTGTCTCAGCTTTGCTCGTTGGGGCTGCGCTCGCTTTTCCTGTTTACCGGGATTTGCTCATTCTTTTATTGGAGTCCGCGCGAGCTTCACCCGACCCCTCCTTTTTCACAGTCGTTTTGCCAAAGGTTGGCAACTTTTCCGAGTTCGTTCGCTTTTTCGTGCTTGGCACAGTGCCGGAAATATTCGGTAATCCCATCGCGCCGACCTTCCCCTTCTCTTACAATGGGCTAAGCGTAACGTTAGTTGTGATCTTCTTTGCTGTGGCAGGATTGCTTGCTGCGTTCAAGAAGACTTGGGGCTGGTGGCTGCCCATTCTGGTGTTGTGCTTACTAGCCTTCGTTCACCCACTCTATGTGTTCGGCGTCAAATACCTCGGGTTCAATCTGTCCCGAAGTACTCCATTGGGCGGCATTATGCTGCCACTCACCGTCATTACCGCATTTAGTGTTGATGCGCTTACGAAACGCATCCGACAAGTTGACCGAGCAAAGATCGTATTTTTTAGTGGAGCGTTAACGATAGTCGTGATTGGTATCGGTACAGCATACGGTATGTCACAACAAGCCCCCGTGCGCTGGGAACTGATCACCGGGATGCTGCTGGCATCTGGATTACTCATCGCACAATACGATCAGCCCCGCCCTCTGCTTCTGGTGATCGCTCTGGCATCGGTCGTCGCCATGACCTCTTATCCGCTGATTCTCAGGCAAAACCCTGGCCAGATAGCAATGACATCGCCCCTAGTTGAGACCATACGGAAGAATCTTCCCCAAGGAAGTCGTTATGCCGTTGCCACTCCCGGAGTATCGGTTTTACCACCTAATCTCAATGCTACAGTCGGTCTTGCTTCAGTGCATAGCTATAACAGTTTGTCCTCAACTCGCTATCACACCCTGATCAAGGAGCTTGGAGGACAAGTACAAACCTACGGCCGCTGGAATGGCTCAATTTCACCTGATTATTCCAGTCCAATGTTTTGGATGAGCAATATTAGTTTGATCCTTTCACCGGTGAAACTGACACACAGAAATATTGAAGCTTTGGGCGAGGTAGCTGGCACCCACCTCTATCGGGTAAATTCACGTATGGGAGAAAGCTTACAAGTGGTTCCCCAGCGGCTTGATACAAGACTGGCAAGAATGACCATCAATGACCCACGCATGCTGGGAAATGAAAGACCGATCAAGGTCCTGGATGAGGGTGACGCTCTGGAATTTGAAGTGACCCCTATGGCACCGTCTGTTTTTTTATTAAGCCAAAAGTTTCATCGTGATTGGCAAGCGCATACATACACCAATAACGAGTGGCGGGTAGCTTCTGCCATTGAGATCAATGGCGTCTTCCAGGGAGTGCTGCTACCTGCCGAGACGAACCTCGTGCGCCTCGAGTTTAAGCCTTTCGCCCGCTACGCCTGGATTGCACATGTTTTTTGGTTTTTCTTACTCGTTCTGATTAACTTTAATTACTGTCAGAGATATCGACGCAGGATTTTGGGGCAAGCATGAAACAAAAAAATAGCCGTATTCCGTTCAATTGGCCCCATATGACGGGCAAGGAGCTATTTTACATAGCCGAAGCACATTTTAATGGTAGCCTGGCCGGCGATGGTCCTTTTACGCAACGGTGCCATGCATGGCTTGAGGAACACTCAGCCTGCGATAAAGCCTTACTTACGCACTCTTGTACTGCTGCGCTTGAGATGGCTGCCCTGTTGTTGGATATTCAGCCGGGGGACGAAATCATTATGCCTTCGTATACTTTCGTCTCTACTGCTAATGCTTTTGTGCTGCGCGGTGGTGTCCCCGTTTTTGTGGATATCCGAGAAGACACGCTAAATCTCGACGAGCACCTAATTGAAGCTGCTATCACGCCACGCACGCGTGCTATTGTGCCGGTTCATTACGCAGGGGTTGCCTGCGAAATGGATAGCATCATGGCGATCGCCCGCCGTCACAACCTGAAAGTTGTGGAAGATGCAGCACAGGGGGTGATGGCCAGTTACAAGGGGCGGGCATTAGGCGGCATCGGTGACCTGGGCGCCTACAGCTTTCACGAGACAAAAAACGTAATTTCAGGCGAAGGTGGAGCCCTACTGGTTAATGATTCTGATCTGTCACTGCGTGCTGAAATCATCCGTGAGAAAGGCACCGACCGCAGCCGTTTCTTTCGCGGCGAAGTAGACAAATACACATGGCAAGAGGTGGGGTCATCCTTCCTGCCAGGAGAGCTCATCGCTGCTTTTCTATGGGCTCAGCTTGAAGAGGCCGGCAGAATAACTAAAGAACGACTGGCCAGTTGGCAGCGCTACCACGAACTACTTGAGCCGCTCGAAGCCGAAGGCATACTGAGGCGGCCAATAGTTCCGAACGAATGCGAACACAATGCTCACATGTATTATGTTCTGCTTGCTCCGGAAATTGACCGTCAAAAAATTCTGGATGATTTCAAACGCAACGACATCTGTTCGGTCTTTCACTATGTACCTCTCCATTCCTCTCCAGCCGGAATGCGTTATGGGCGTACACATGGTGACCTGAGCGTCACCGACCGGCAATCTGCTCGACTTGTTCGGTTGCCACTCTGGGTTGGCTTGTCGGATGAGCAACAGGATCGAGTTGTCGAAGTGCTGTGCAATGCTTCTTCAGGCTGAAGGAAACGGGAGCAAAGCAAGGGCAAACACGACTCCAGAGTACGGTAGCGAGTGCTTGCTGTTCCCAAAAAATCAAACTAACATCCAAAAATAGTTGGTCTCTGTAATCCGCTACGCCTCAGTTAACACATCTCGATACTGCGGATAGCGCTTCACCACCGTTTTCACATAGGGGCAGCCGGGCACCACTTTCAGGCCTTGCTCTCGCGCCCACTCCAAACCGTGGCACACCAGTTTGGCGCCGGTTCCGCCACCGCGACATTCTGGCGGCACGAAGGTGCTGTAGAAATCAATGGTGTCTTCATCAACCGGACGGGTTTTCAAGCGCGCAATATCGCCGTTGCACTGGAGCTGAAACTCGCCGTTTTGCAATGTAATGTCCTGATCGCTCATTTATCATTTCACCTTTCGTAAAATTCAGGGTTGTGATTTAGCTAACTGCATTTTTCCATGCCATGGCCGAACGTAACGTGGCTATATCTTCGTCCAGCTTCAGGGCAAGCTCCGCGTGTTTATACGCGTAATCTGCATGTTGACTGGCGGCAACCTTGATATTGTTGTTCTCCAGCAATGCCAGTGCCTCAAAGGTTTTTTGCAGTCGCAACGCTACTTCTATCGTCCCTGCGCCATCTCTGGCGATGGCGTTAAAGGCATCGTCCATCATGTCGCTGGCGCTCAATTCAGGTACCGCTATACGATTAAACTCAACCGCTTCGCTGTCGACCTCCTCGTAGTTATCCGTCCAGATTACAAACATCCTGAGCAACGTACCAATGATATCAATCGCGGTACCCGGATCATTCACGGCCGGCGACAGTGCCCGGCTCGCGATTTCAGCGAGCACCACCAATCCAAAACGCGGGTCTTCGTCAAACGTTCTGTCGCCGCCCAGAATAAAGGCTTCCTTTATCGAGGCTATTGCCGCTTCGTCGTCGATAACGCCGTTGATATAAGCCAAGGCCTGACCGGGAGTCGCAAAACTGCCGGGCATGGCGGCCACTTGCAGACGGAAGTCTTGCTGCTCGGCAAGGCGCTGCAATTTAGCTACGTCAATATGCTGTACGTAGCCCACCCTGTCTGCGTAAATAGCGATCCCCGTTTCAAACTCCCCCGCCTTGTTGGCGCGCATGGTCGGGTGTCTGGCCCGCTGTTTAAGGGTGTTAATCACTACGGCCTCAACCTTGTCGATGGTTGAACCGAGCCTACCCAAGCGTGCAATCCGGTCCACCCAGCGCACAAACCCGAGAATCACCACACTGAATACCAGTGCGGTCAACAGAAATAACGCGAACCGTCCCTGCTCTTCGTAGTAGCCGTTCATCAAGGCAATTTGGGCAATGATGCTGAAAATAAACGAGCCGATAAAAGTCGACAACGCATTCTGGGAAACGTCATCCGAGACAACCACCGGGAACGTGCGCGGTGTGGCCGCATTACTTGCCGAGGCGTAGGCCGACAGCATCGCCCCCACCGCAAAAACAGCAATAACCAACATACTGGCAGAAAGTATCGACAGCAGTGTTTCAACCGATTCGCGGCTGATTTCGGGAATGTATTCAAACTCAAACTGATCTGCCAGTCCCGCCGTAAATGCGGCCGCGATGGAGAGCAGGCAAATCATCAGGGGCTTTACCCACAACCGCTCACGCAAGCGCCTGACAAAAAAACGGCTGCGGCTGCTCATACTGGACCAGGCCTGTAAAACTCTACTCATATCCGGTCATCCTCAGCGCTGCTTTGGCGCGATATTTGTTCATTACAACAATAAGGCTTTGTCATGGTTTGGCCCGGGTTCCAGCATGACGCGCCACCCTGCATTCGACGACGCATAGATAGCACAAAATGCGCTATTTAGCTCGACTTGCCAAAAGAGCAACGTCCTGCCAATATACTGTATACATATACAGCTATCGTTTTCCTATGTCACACCTCAGCAAACTGCTGCAAAATCCGCAGTTGTGGCGCAGTGGCCGCCGAAATCAGGCCGCAGGGCACAACAGCATTGGCACCGGCTTGCGCCGTCTGGATCAGGCGCTGCACAGCCGGGGCTGGCCGCTGGCTGGCAGCACCGAACTGCTGTGCGATCACTTTGGCCTGGGGGAACTCAGCCTGCTAACACCCGCTCTGGCACAATTAAGCCAGCAGCAAGCCATTGTGTGGCTGAACCCACCCTTTGAACCCTACGCACCGGCCTTGCAGCAGGCGGGCATCAACCTCGAACACTGCCTGTTTGTGCACTGCAACGGGCTAAGCGATCAACTCTGGGCTGCCGAAGAGTTATTGCGCGCAACAGCCTTTGCAGCAGTACTTAACTGGTCCGATAACAGCAAACTGGCCGACCGGGATTTACGCCGCCTGCAGCTGGCAGCCAGAGAACAGCAATGCTGGCATATCCATTTTCGCGCCGCTGCCACAGCACAGCACAGCTCTCCGGCTCCTCTGCGTATCGGCTTGACGAGTCAAAACAAGCAGCTACAACTCAATGTACTCAAACAGGCCGGCGGCCCGGCTGGCCAGCAACTGTTGATTGCCCGCGCCGCTCATCTTTTGCACGAACAAAAACCGCCCGAATACTGGCCACAGCACACCGGCAACAGCAAAAGCCGCTTGTTGCTCGCGCGCCTGCCTCGTGTGAAAACACCCCTGGACGCAGGTGTGGAGCTGCACTGATGTGGCTGTATGTCCGCTTCCCGTTATTACTACTGGATCGCGAGCCGGGGGCCGGCGTGGCCATCAACGAGCCTCAGGCATTGCTCGCACAGCGCAGTATCCTTGAAGCCAACCGCGCCGCTCAGGCGGCGGGAGTACGTCCGGGGCAATCGCTCACTACAGCCCGCAGCCTCTGCCCCGGTCTGCAATGTCGTGCGCCCTGCGCTGATCGCATGCAAAAACAACTCGAACAACTGGCCTTATGGGCTTATCGCTTCACACCGGAGCTATGCCTGACACCCGAGGGCTTGTTATTGAATGTTGCCGGCTCGCTAAAATTATTCAACGGCTTCCTCCCCCTGTACCGGCGCTTTCAGTGGGGGTTCAGAAAACGCCGCATTCCCGCCGTTTACGGCCTTGGCCACAGCCCTCTGGCCGCCGAGCTGGTTAGCCACAGCACCACAGACATTAGTACCTTGCTGAACGAACACGGCTTGCTGGATAAAAATGCTGTTATCCACTTGCTCAACAACCTGCCGGTCAAATACCTGCCCTGTGAAGACAAGCACCAACAGCAGCTTGCCACTCTCGGGCTGCAAACAATCGGGGCTGTTAACGCACTGCCCCATACAGCACTCACGCGGCGTTTTGGCCCATTTTTCAGCACCCTGCTCAACAGGCTGTACGGCATCGAGGCAGACCCGCGAAAAACATTCCGGCCACCGGATTATTTTTATAGCGAGCGCCAGTTTAATGGCAGCCTGACGCGCGCTGAAGAACTGCGCTTTCCCATTGCCGCCTTGCTGGGCGAGCTGGATTACTTTCTGCAACTCAAGCAATGGGTGAACCGGCATATGGACTGGCAATTTCGTTATTGCGATGGCCAATCCGACACCCTTTCCATGCCCGTATCACATCAGCATGTTGACCGCCGCCGTTTGCTGCGGCTGGTTTTATTAAAGCTTGAAAAGTTTATCCTGCAGGGGCCGGTAGATGCCCTGATCCTGCAGTGCCATCGGTTTGAACCTGTGGCCCAGCGCAATGATGAATTATTTCAGCACAACGCCGTATTTGACCACCAACGCCACGAGCGCTACCTGGCGGTACTGGACAAACTCGAAGCCCGTCTGGGCGAAAACAGTGTTTGGCAACCGGCCTTATGCAACGAACACCTGCCGGAACAAACAACCACCCAGCGCCACCCTCTGGCCAACACGCCATACAGCGCGCGCGCGGAATCAACCACCAGACCACTCTGGCTTCTGCCTGAGGCTTATCACTTGCGTGAACAAGACGGCATACCGTGCTGGCATAAACCTTTGCAATTACTGCAGGGGCCGGAGCGCATCGACAACCAATGGTGGCAGCAACGCCAGGTGAGAGACTATTACATTGCCCGTGCAGACAGCGGTGCACTGTGCTGGGTGTATCGGGATTGCCTGCAACAGCGCTGGTATCTGCACGGTTTGTTCGGGTGAGCCATGGGTTACGCCGAATTACACTGCATCAGTAATTTCTCTTTTCTACGCGGTGCCTCTCACCCGCATGAGCTGGTTGAACGCGCTATTGAACTCGATTATCAGGCACTGGCCATTACCGACGAATGCTCCCTCGCCGGTGTAGTGCGCGCGCATATCGCGGCCAAAAGCAGCTCATTAAAACTGATTATCGGCGCAGAGTTTTTTCTGAGCGAAGGCCTGCATCTGGTTCTGATTGCACCAAACCGCCGGGCTTATGGTGAGTTATCCGGCTTGATCACACGCGCGCGCCTCAACAGCCCAAAGGGCGAATATCAACTCAGCCTGAATGATTGCGCACAAAACACATCCCACTGCCTGGCAATCTGGATGCCGGCCTACGAGCAGCATTGTTTTGCACAACAAGCACCTTACGCCACAACACTCACCGAGGTATTCAAAAAGCGCTTATGGCTCGGGTTCAGTCGTCTGCATCGCCACGGCGAACAGGCATTCTACGAACGCTGCCACCAGCTCGCCGCCCCCCTGCATATTCCCATGCTCGCCTGTGGCAACGTGCATATGCATGAGCGCCAGCGCAAACCCCTGCAAGACACACTCAGCGCGATACGCCTGAACACTCCCATTCAACAACTGGGGCGCGAATTACTCGGCAACAGCGAACACTACCTGCGCGAACTGAAAGCACTGGAGAAGCTTTACCCTCATACACTGCTAGAAGAGACCCAGCGCCTTGCCCGGCGCTGCACCTTTTCTCTGGATGAACTGCGCTATCAATACCCCGACGAGGTGGTACCCAAAGGCAAAAATGCCAGCGCCTTTTTGCGAGAACTCGTGCAGGCAGGCGCCCACAAGCGCTGGCCGGATAAAGTGCCTGCTACTGTTATTCAGCAGATTGAGCACGAACTTGCCCTGATTGCCGAGCTGCGTTACGAGCACTACTTTTTAACAGTTTTTGATATTGTTCACTACGCCCGCAGCCAGAATATTCTCTGCCAGGGGCGCGGCTCTGCCGCCAACTCCACCGTATGCTATTGCCTGTATATCACCGAGGTAGACCCTTCTCGCGGCCAGCTTTTATTCGAACGTTTTATTTCCAAAGAGCGCGACGAGCCACCCGATATTGACGTTGACTTTGAACACGAACGACGCGAAGAAGTGATTCAATATATTTACCGGAAATACGGTCGCAATCATGCAGCGCTCGCCGCCACTGTTATCACCTACCGTTCACGCAGTGCCGTGCGTGACGTTGGCAAAGCGCTCGGCTTTGATGAGGCTCTTATCACGCAGCTCGGTAAATCCATGGCCTGGTGGGACAAGCGGGAAGAACTTATTGCACGCCTGCAGCAAGCCGGTTTGAAAGGCCCCATCGCCCAACATTTTTTTGAACTGGTACAACAAATTCTCGGCTTTCCTCGCCATTTGTCACAACACGTTGGCGGCTTTGTGATCAGCAAAGACCCCATTGCCAGCCTGGTGCCACTCGAAAATGCCGCCATGCAAGATCGCACCATTATCCAGTGGGACAAAGAAGACCTTGAAGCCATGCACCTGATGAAGGTAGACGTACTGGCACTGGGCATGCTCAGCAGCATTCGCAAAAGCCTGGCGCTTATCAGCGAGCAACGTGGCAAAACACTCAGCTTGCAAGACATTCCCGCCGAAGACCCTGCCACCTACGACATGCTCTGTCAGGCTGACAGTATTGGTGTTTTCCAGATTGAATCGCGCGCTCAAATGAGCATGCTGCCGCGACTGGCGCCGCGCAGTTTCTACGACCTCGTTATTCAAATTGCCATAGTCCGGCCGGGGCCAATTCAAGGTGATATGGTCAACCCCTACCTGCTACGCAGGCAGGGGCTTGAACCAACCGTGTATGAAAACAACTCCATCAAAAAAGTATTAGAGCGCACTCTGGGCATTCCCATTTTTCAGGAACAGGTTATACAAATGGCAATGGTCGCTGCCGGTTTTAGCGGAGGTGAAGCCGACCAGCTACGACGCGCCATGGCCAGCTGGGGCCGCAACGGCCAACTGGACACCTTTCGCGACAAACTGATTAACGGCATGCTAGAAAACAACTACCCGCACAGCTTTGCCGAGCGTCTGTTTAGCCAAATGAAAGGCTTTGGTGCCTATGGCTTTCCCGAGTCCCATTCTGCCAGTTTTGCCATACTCGCCTATAGCTCCGCCTGGCTGAAGCGGCACCACCCCGCCGCTTTCTTTGCCGGCCTGCTCAATAGCCAGCCCATGGGTTTTTACAGCCCCTCGCAATTGCTTCAGGACGCCAAACGACACGGCGTGATTGTGCGCCCTTTCTGTCTTAACCACAGCCAGTGGGACTATCAGCTTGAATACGAACAGAACAGCCCCGCACTGCGCATGGGCCTTCGGCAAATCAGGGGGTTTAGCAAAGAGTCTGCAGAAAAGCTGGTTAATGCACGCAACCGGGACGGCGCATTTTCATCCCTCGCCGATTTCTTCAAGCGCGTTCCCCTGAGCAAAAACTACAGAGACGCCCTGACTCGCGCTGATGTATTTGGCACACTCGCCCTGCACCGCCGCCAGAGCCAATGGCAAGTCTCTGCGCTGGAGCAAGCAAGCCCCCTGCTGCCGGCCACAGAAGACCTGAACGACGGCGTGCAACTGGAGCAATCCACCGAGATCAACGAAGTCATTGCCGATTACGCCCATACCGGGCTAAGCCTGCGACAACACCCCATGGCACTGATTCGACACAAAGCGCCGTTTGCACAATGTCAGCGCGCTGCCGACCTGCCCCGCATTGATAACGGCCGCTTTATTCGTATTGCCGGGCTTGTCACCTGCAGGCAACGCCCCGGCACGGCATCCGGCGTGTTATTTATTACCCTGGAAGACGAAACCGGCAACAGCAATATTGTGGTCTGGACAAGCGTTCAACAGCGCTACCGGAGGGCTATTCTGGAAGGCAAATTGCTACTGATAAAAGGCAACCTGCAGCGCTCAACCCCGCCACAGCAGCCCCACGGCACGCCCTTGCCTGCAGTTATTCATGTAGTGGCCCTGCATATTGAAGATGCCAGCGAGCAGCTACAGCTGAATGTGGCTTCCCATGATTTTCATTAATGCCCTCATAGGCCCCAACCGCGAGACCAACAATACGAGCCTCAAGCACCGCCCTAGGCCAAATTGACGATTCGATCCTTCAACTTCAGCCGCATACTCGTTATCCTGCCTAGACCCAATTTGCGATATCGACACCAACAGGATTGCCACAATGCCCGTGAAAACCTATGCCGTTCCCGCCGACTTTGCCGCCAACGCCCACATCAATGCCGAACGCTACGAAACACTGTATCGGCAATCTGTAGAGCAACCCGCTGTATTCTGGGAGCAGCAGGCGCGTGAATTCCTGAGCTGGGACAACGAGTGGCAAAGTGTGTGCGAATACGACCTCGCCAAAGGCGAAGCGCGCTGGTTTGAAGGAGGCCAGCTAAATGTCAGCGTAAACTGTATTGACCGCCACCTGGCCACACGTGGCGACCAGACAGCCATCATCTGGGAAGGCGACGACCCCGCCGACGACAAAAACATCAGCTACCGTGAACTGCACGAAGCGGTATGCCGGCTCGCCAATGTTATGAAAGATCGCGGTATTAAAAAGGGTGACCGCGTGTGCATCTATATGCCCATGATCCCCGAAGCCGCTTACGCCATGCTCGCCTGCACCCGCATCGGTGCGGTGCATTCGGTGGTCTTCGGCGGCTTTTCACCCGAAGCGCTCAAAGACCGGATTAACGATTCAGAATGCAAAATGGTAATCACCGCCGACGAAGGCGTGCGCGGCGGCAAAACCATTCCACTCAAAGCCAACACCGACAAAGCCCTGCAACATTGCCCCTCTATAGACACCTGCCTGGTGGTCAAGCGCACCGGTGGCGCCATTGATTGGCAAGACAGCCGCGACCTCTGGTACCACGAAGCTACCGCTCAGGCTGCTGCCGATTGCGCCCCCGAAGTCATGGACGCTGAAGACCCGCTGTTTATCCTTTACACCTCCGGCTCAACCGGCAAACCCAAGGGTGTACTGCACAGCACCGCAGGCTATCTGCTGCAGGCCGCCATGACCCACAAATTCACCTTTGACTACAAAGAAGGCGATGTTTACTGGTGCACCGCCGATGTGGGCTGGGTAACCGGCCACAGCTACATTGTGTATGGCCCGCTGGCCAATGGCGCCATCAGCCTCATGTTTGAAGGCATACCTACCTACCCCGACGCTTCACGCCACTGGCAGGTAATCGACAAGCACCAGGTCAATATCTACTACACCGCACCCACCGCCATTCGCGCACTGATGGGCGCCGGCAATGATTTTGTCAGCAAAACCTCGCGTAAATCACTCAAACTGCTCGGCACCGTAGGTGAACCCATCAACCCCGAGGCATGGGAATGGTACTACCACATCGTTGGCGAAGAGCGCTGCCCCATCGTTGATACCTGGTGGCAAACCGAAACCGGCGGCATGATGCTGACACCGCTGCCCGGCGCCATTGCCACCAAACCCGGCTCCGCCACCAAACCCTTCTTTGGGGTTCAGCCCGCCCTGCTCGACCAGGACGGCAACGAAATTGAAGGCGCCGGTTCCGGCTATCTTGTTATCAAGGCCTCGTGGCCATCACAAATACGCACCGTTTATGGCGATCACCAGCGCCTGATCGACACCTACTTCAGTCAATACCCCGGCTACTACTTTACCGGCGACGGAGCGCGGCGCGACGAAGACGGCTACTACTGGATTACCGGCCGCGTAGACGACGTACTGAACGTATCCGGCCACCGAATGGGCACCGCCGAAGTAGAAAGTGCACTGGTGCTGCACGAAGCCGTGGCAGAAGCCGCCGTCGTAGGCTACCCCCACGACATTAAAGGCCAGGGTATTTACGCCTACGTGACCCTGATCAGCGGCCACTCGCCCAGCGACGAACTCAAGAAGGAACTTACCCAGCTCTGCGTGCAGGAAATAGGCCCCATCGCCAAACCCGACCTGATTCAATGGGCGCCCGGCCTGCCCAAAACACGCTCCGGCAAAATTATGCGCCGTATACTACGCAAGGTTGCCGCCGATGAACTCGACAACCTTGGCGATACCTCCACACTTGCCGACCCGACGGTGGTTGACGACCTGATTGAGAATAGACATAACCGGTAAACAGACAGATAATCGCCCTAGCCCTCAAGTCGATGAGGGCTACAACCCAATAACAAAAAGGCAGCAACATGGATGTTGTGAAAACCATACGCCCCGACCAACATGGCAGCCACCGTTTCCTCGACGAATTGGGCGATAGACTCGTGGCCGGACGCCTTGCCTCAATTCCAACCTTGAATCATCGCGCTCTTAATATCACAGACCGTAACCGCGTCGTAGCCATTCGCGTGCGCTATGAAGAAAACGAATTGCGTCAAAAAAGTGAAAGAGGCAGGGGCGGTATGGAGCCCCCAGCTCAATCTTTGGTTACTGCGCTATACCGACACGGTAAAAATGGGATTAAGATATCTCATCGTAAAAGGAGCCGCTGAGCAATGCACGGATGTAGATACAGAGATTCGGATATAGACAGTTATTCCCAGATAGAGACAGATGGCTACATTTGTCCATTACGTATAATTAGCTGTTACATTTCCATGGGGAATATAGTGTGACTACAAAAGCATTGGTTTACAAAGTTGCTCGTTTCAATAATGAAACGGGCGGGAAAACTCTCCAAGATTTACTGGTAGCGGCGCTGGGGAGGAAGAAATCTGCTTTGTCACGGCGCAAAGAAGGGGATTCCTCAACACAGTTTAGTCTAATAAATTACCATGGCCCGCATAAAGGGATCAGAGTCGGAGAGTTCTTTGACTACACGCATGGTCATAAACAGCCATACGCGAAATTTGACGACAAGGTCGAAGAATTAGAGATATCGGCATTAGCTCCACCCGATCGAGAAAGCGACTTTCTTCATAGCATACTGTATTTCGGAGTATGGAAAAATTCTGTGATACTTAGTCAGTCAATGACATTAAGAGCGCCACATTTTGAGGCGTATTTAAATTGGCTTTTAGGTGAGGCTAAGCTTTTAGATGAAGGAGATTTTGTAGCTCTTTCTGATCAGCCGCCGTTAAAAAAACAAAAAAATATTGTGAATACAAAAGGCATTGAATTTCACGCTCCGGTGTCATTTGAACCTATTCAGTCGAAGAATAGCCAGGGCGAGATGAAATCCGTTTCGTTCAAACCCAACGATATAGGCTGGGAAGTACTAAAGAAAATCCTGCCCTCGGAGATGAAGTTGCCTAGTGAGCTAAAGGCAAGTGAAGTTCTTTTAAATAAGGCCCTTGAGGTTACATTGAAGCTGTCATGGTCTAGACTCAATAAGGACGATCCAACTGCTCTCCTAGACCGAATTTCCAACCAGCTTAGGCATGTCGATACAGAGCTTGATTATACGATACATACAAAATCAGGAACGATAACTAGAGAAGACTTCAAGCTAAGAAGACCTGTTGCAGTGGGGACTAACAGCGAAGGGCTTGTTAAGAAAAGCGATATGTGGGAAAGAATGGAAGAGTGGTTGGAGATTTTGATATCTGAAGAAAAAATAGTTGCAGATGCATGATGATAGCAGCCTTTTTTACAAGGTTTATCTTCTATGGTTCGGTTATTTGCGTAGCCGTTTTAACTTTCTATTTTTTAGATTTCTGCGTAGCAGGAGAAAGTGCACACAAACTGTTTATCGCCATTGCATTAGTTTCTGGGCTGGTGCAAAGCGCAAATTTTCTTGTGATTAGAAAACTATCAGACATACAGAAAGTTGAAGGATTGGGCTTTTGGGCCAGGTGGAGACTTCGGTTGCGAGCAGAGGAACGAAGAAATACTGCATTTATACGAGCAGCGGTTGGTGTATTAGCTGCGTTAGGTTCTGCGGCAATGTCTGCGTGGATGAATATATTGGCTGAGTCCCATGTGCCTTTTTGGATGCTGGGAATCGCCTCCGGTTTTTCGCTGCTATCAATTACAATGCTTTTTTTGACTCTCTATGAGTATTATGTGGTTTCAAAGCTTGAAACGGATATTCATTGGAAGGCAGAAGATTATCAAAAGAAGCAAGACGCGCTGAAATCAATCAGAGGCGAAGAAGATAAGTAATGTATCAAGCGCAGGCACAGCGACGGCTTTCCCATTGCGGCTGCGCTCCATTTTTGCACAAAAGCCACATAGTTAAAATTTCCACTGATCAAGGCGGGAGTTCTGGGGACCGTGGGGACCAGAGTTCTGGGGACAGTTTACTTATCTCTCGCTGAGTTGAATTGGAATTGAGTAAACTGTCCCCAGAACTCCACCAGAACTCCACCTAGGTTTGCGAGTTAGCTATGAACCAAGCTCTTTGCTGGATATGTGAAAAGAATCCGGCTGATTCGAAAGAACACATGGTTAAAGCGTCTGATCTTAGGGCTTTGTATGGGAAGATATCTCATGAAATGCCTGTATATTTTCATGGAGGAAAGAATAAGAATATTCCCGTACGTAGTGCAAAATCTAATCGTTTTAAAACTGGCCCGGTTATCTGCCAAAAGTGTAATAATTCTGGAACAGCATCTCATGACGAAGCATGGGCTAAGTTTGCACGCTATACCCTGAGCAACTGGAAATCGATTTCAGAAAATAGAAAAATAAAGATGCAGAGGATATATCCTGGGTCTACCCGAAGGGATAGCATCTTAATGCAGTTATACTTTTGCAAGCTATTTGGCTGTCGAATAGCTGACGAAGAAATTCCTATAGATTTGGCGCCCTTTCGTCAGTCTATTATCAACAATGAGCCTCACCCTGGACTTTTTCTTATATTTACGAATAGTCGTATTGATCCAAAAGGGCTAGGTTATTCAGGTATTTCTGAGGTGCATGCTCTTGAGAAACAAGGTTCTGGAAAGCCAATGTGCGCTACGTGGTATTACAGCTTAGGAGAGTTTTGTGTGCAGCTTATGTGGTATCACTCTTCCTTTAATGGCAGGCTTATGCCGTATAGTTGGAACCCATTAAAAATAGGAAAAATCATCAATATACGAACAAGATAAACCTAACAAAAACCGTCAGCCGGACAGCCGAGAATCCTAGACACTTCTGCGCTATCCTTAGCCTCCCCTATAAACCACAACCCCATTCGCCACTCGATCGGAGAATTACGATGGTAGACCCTGAAAAAGACGAGCCACAAACGCCGGAAGATTCCAGACCGCTGGCCTTTATCGAGGCGCTTTTGCAGGCATTTTCGTTAATTTTTGCTGTTCAGAACAAGAAGGGGCGAAAGCGTTTGATGGAGCTGGCAGAAACCAACCCTATGCCAGTGGTTTTTTCCGGTGTGATTTCGATGGTGCTGTTCTTTTCATTTTGCTTTATTACTTCCCAGTTTTTTATCCACTTGTTGACCAACTAGAACCCGCTGCCATAGAGCCGTTCTTTTAGCCCAACAGGCGCAGCAAGCGCCCGGGGCAGTCGTTTATTGCAGCGGCAGTTGCATATGGAAGGTTGTGCCCACATCTACACCGGAAGTTACGGCAATATGGCCCTTGTGGTGCTCGGTAACGATGAAGTGTGAATAGGACAAGCGGTGCTCTACCGGGCAGGCAGGCTGGTCAGAGGTGTTTGAAAAAAATGGCTCGAACACGTCCTGCTGTTCTTCGGGGGAGAGGCCTTCGCCATTGTGCTGAATTTTTACCCACACCGAGTCGTAAAATTTGCCCACTTCAACATTTATGGCGGGAACAAAGCCTGAGGCCTGTTCGGCTCTTTGGCATATTGCATAAAAGGCATGGCGTAATAGCCGCAGAAACACCTGCTGCATCTCGCTTGCATAGCAAGGGATGGAGGGCACGTCGGCCCCGTAATTACGATGAACGGCTATATCATTGAAACGAAGCCCGTTGGGCTGTGAATACAAGGTGCCCGCGAGGCCGAGGCTGTAATCGAGCACGTCCGCTATATTCGATTGCGTTTTGCTATCCCGATGGCTGGCGGCAAAGCTCAGGAGGTTTTGCACAATAGCGGTTGCTTGCTCACCGTTTTCCTTGGCCTTGTTGGTAATCGGCATTAGCGTCTGACGCCGGGTGTCATCAAGTTCGCTCAATTGGCCATGAATAGTGTCGATGGCACTACTGATGCCCTGCAGGGGAATATTGATGTCGTGAGCCATTGCTGAAGCGAGCTCGCCCATTGCCGACATTTTGTTGCGCTCAACCAGCTGGTTTTCGGCTTTCATCTGTTTGGTAATATCGTCTACCAGAATAATAATTCCGGTATCGGTTCCGCTGGCCAGGGCATAGAGTGTGATATCGAAATAGTATTGTCCGCGCTGGCTGTGTTTGATTGTGGTGGTTGCCTTGCTCTCCAATACCTTCTCAACCTGCGACGGGGTGAGTGTGATGGTCGGGTAGGCCTCCCACAGGTTAAGGCCTTTTACCGAGTCAAAGGGCCGGCCTGTTGTTTTCTCGGCAACATGGTTCCATTGGGTGACTTCCATCTGGCTGTTCAAGCCTATGAGCATGATAGGCATTGAATCAACAATGCTCTTAACATATGCCTCGCTGTGGGCAAGCTGGGCAGTTGTTGCCTCCAGGCTTTCGGTGCGCCGCGCCACCCGGTCTTCGAGTGTCGCCTTGATTTCGGTGAGTTCGCGGTTAGATCGGGTTGCTTTGCGGTGTGCAACAAACAGGAATACCGACACCATCAGGAGGGTAAGAATCAAAACGCCGCTTGAAAAGTTGGCTACGTACTGCCACTTGGTTTCGCCGTCTTCGTCTTTAAAGGGCGATAGCAAGCCCGCTTGAGCAACGGAGCTCAAGCACAACATCAGGCAGACAGACAGTTTTCTGGTCATAATTCTCACTTTTGGCTCTTTCTGTACAACTCTTCAAATACTGCGTGGCGTAGCTGCGCCAATTTTAGCAGGGTTGCGCCACCCTTGCTTAGTCGTTACGGCTCCCAAACCCTTTTCAGACGCAAAACTGTGAACGCGTGAGAATAGACGCCCCTGCTGCTAGAATCTGGCATTATCCATAATGCGGGCAAAGCCCAATACAAGCAGTAATACCGTTAACAATACAAGTAAGCATGTACGTAAAAAATAAGTACAAACACTTTTACCTGACCCCTGAGGACGATCCATGCAGAACCGTGTCGACATTGCCAAACTTCTTCTACGTGTAACGCTCGGCGTATTGCTCCTGTTGCACGGTCTGGCCAAATTGCAAAATGGCGTTGGCGGTATTGTGGGCATGGTTTCCAGTGCCGGCTTGCCGGGCATTATTGGCTACGGAGTTATTGTTGGCGAGGTAATAGCGCCGCTCATGATTCTTGCAGGTGTGTATAGCCGTATAGGCGGTTGGCTGGCTGCGGTGAATATGCTCTTTGCCATTGCGTTGGTACACAGCGCCGAAATTTTTACGCTCACGCAGAACGGCGGCTGGGCCATTGAGCTCCAGATGTTTTACCTGAGCAGCGCGGTTTGCGTGGGCTTACTGGGCTCGGGCCGGCTGGCGGTTAAACCGGATTGATTCAACGGCAGAACTGCACTGCGGTTCGCAGCGGCTACGGACAATTTCAGGGCTCCCGGCGCAATCCCTGCCAGAAGGTATAAGCCAGAATAGGCTGTGGCGGCAAGCCCGAAACAGGTCTGCCGCATAACGATAATAACAATACAGGGGTTTTCCATGCGCCGGATTCGATACCTTGCCTGTTTACTGTTGCTGCCAAGCGGCATCGCCCTGCCCCAGACACCTGACCCGCAAGCCGATACTGACAGGCCGACACGGCAACTGGAGGAGGTTCTGGTTACTGCCCAGATGCGCGCGGAATCTTTAGGCGATGTGCCGGTATCGGTTACCGCCTTGGGCGCTGACAAGCTGAATGAAGCCGGTATAGAAAATCTGTCAGACCTGTCTGAATACACGCCCAACTTCAAACTTGTCGACAGCGGCTTGGTACCCAATGTGTATATGCGCGGCATTGGCTCCGGTTCGAATCAGGGCTTTGAGCTCTCGGTGGGCATTTTTGCCGACGGCATTCACCTCGGGCGCGCTCACCAGACACGCACGGCGTTTATGGATGTTGAGCGGGTAGAAGTTTTGCGCGGGCCGCAGTCCATCTTGTTTGGCAAGAATGCCATTGCCGGCGCTATCAGTCTGATTTCCGCCAAGCCTGGCGATGAACTGGAAGTGCGCCTGTCTGGCATTCAGGGCGTTGGTGAAGACAAGGACGAAGTGACGGCGAGTATTTCCGGGCCGCTGTCCGAAACGCTGGGAGCGCGTGTGGCGCTACGCTACCGCAATGAAGACGGCTATGTGTTTAACCCGGAACAGCGGCGCGACGAGCCTTCAGCGAAAGAAAAGTCGGCTCGGCTGGTATTGGGCTGGTCGCCTTATGAATCTGTCGATACGCAATTGAAACTGGAGAAAACCGACCGTAATCAAGGTGGGCGAACCCTGCAAATAACCCACGAGAGCGCCTTGACCGGATGCTCCGGTGAAGACATTGAGCGCAACGATGTGCGTCAAACCGACACCCGCGAAAGCGATGAGCTTAATGCGTTTAACAACAGCTTTAATGCCAGCAAACACTTTTCGGCGGGCACGCTTACGTCAACTACGGGCTGGTCCGGCTTCGACAATACGGAGTATTTCGACGCAGACTCCAGCACCTTTGATACCGCAGAATTCCTCTCCATTGAAGACTTCGAGCAGTTTAGTCAGGAGTTTCGCTTTGCTTCACCCGGTGGCGAGCGCATAGATTATATTGCCGGTTTGTACTACCAGCGCAGTGAGCTCAAATTTGCAGAAAGCACTCCCCTCAATGTCAGAACCGGCGCCGTACAGGATACGGGCCTGTGCCTGCTCAATACTGCGGTGCTGGTGCAGGCAGACCTTGAGCGTGAATACACGCTCGACAGCGAAGCGGCCTCTGCCTTTTTGCAGCTCACTTTCAGTTTGACCCAAACACTGCGCAGCACCGTGGGCGTGCGCTACGTGAGCGAACAAAAAGAGGGCTTCCGGCGCTTTGACATTTTTGAACCCGGCACCCGCAGCAGCGCCAACCCGGCCACCATAGCGGTACTGGAACAATTGCGCATCAACAGCCACAGGCTGCAAGGTGAGCGCGACAGCAATGTGCTGTTACCACTGGTTAACCTGCAGTGGGACGCCAGCGACAACATTATGACCTATCTTTCTTATACCCAGGGCGCAAAGTCCGGAGGCTACGACGCTCGTGGCAACAATAATGAAGACGGGCCAACCGGCGGTCGCACGAATTTCGAATTTGACGACGAACAGGCCGACGCCTGGGAACTGGGCGCAAAAATGCGCTTGGCTGATGGCGCGGCGGATTTGAATATTGCCCTGTACAACGTTGAATACTCCGAGATGCAGGTCAGCGTTTTTGATGGCGTGGCCGGCTTTAACGTAACCAATGCGGGCAGCGCGCTAACGCGCGGCATTGAAATTGACAGCCGCTGGCTCGCTACCGACTGGTTGCTGCTAACCGGCGCCGTTGCCTATCTGGATTTTGAGTGGCTGGAATACAAGGACGGCCCCTGCTTTCCGGGCTCGCCCAAAGAAGATGCGAATACCGGCACCTGTGATTTAAGTGGCGAGGTTAACCAGCAAACACCGGAGTGGACGGCCAGTTTATCGGGCACGATCACGCTGCCACTGGGCGACAATGTAAAGGTTGAATTCACCGCCGATGCCAATTATCGAAGCGAGCATTTTACTGCAGGCGATCTGGACCCTCGGGGCTTGCAGGACTCGGTGACCAAATACAATGCGCGCCTGCGCCTTGCACAGGTGAACGAAGACTGGTCGCTGGCATTGGTGGGCAAGAATCTGACAGATGAATTAACGCTTGGCATTGGCGCGCAATCGGGCCTGGATGTGGGCGGCTACCGGGCGTCAACAGAGCCGGCCAAGACCGTCTATCTGGAAGCAAGCGTACAGTTCTAGGAAGGAAGAACCTGCACCCGCTTTAAGCGGGCGCAGGTACCGGGTAGTGACAGAGTAGTGCTTAGTGAACGTGACCGTGTTCGATTTCTTCGGCTGACGCTGCGCGCACTTCTTCAATCGAGACGTCAAAGTTCAGCACCTGGCCGGCCAGCGGGTGGTTGCCGTCAACCAGAACTGTTTCGTCGGTGACTTCACGCACAACGACCATTTGCATTTGGCCGCCCTCGCCTTGAGCCTGAAACTGCATGCCGGCTTCAATGCTGTCTACACCCTGAAATGCTTCGCGGGGTACTTGCTGGAGCATGTCGGGGTTAAAGTCGCCGTAGCCGTCTGCGGGCTGTACAACCACTTTCAGGCTGTCGCCTTTGGCTTTGTCCGTCAGCTCGTTTTCCAGACCGGGGATAATGCCACCGTGACCGTGCAGATAGGTCAGCGGCTCGCCACCGGCGGATGAATCCAGTTGCTGGCCGTCTTCATCTGTCAGTGTGTAGTGAATCGCGACAACACAATCATTTGCAATTTTCATAATAAGCTCCGAGAAATTTAGGGCGACAGGATGCCAGCTTAGGGCGCCGAGGTCACGAAAATGGGCGAAATTAGCCGATTTTTGCCCGAAAGATTGGATTACTTCAAATCAATTGCTCGTTAATTGGGCAATGCGCTGGTTGATATAGCGCCGAAAATCCGAGTTTTCGTCGTAGGTATGACTCTGACGCTGCCACCAGCCCTGCACCTGACTGGCCGAGAGCATGCGATCCATAATAGTGCCGTATCGTTCGAGAAAACCCTTATCAATGCGCGACAGCTCATAGACATTGGCGAAATGGGCAAACATTGAAAACATGATCATGCCAAACCGCGTACTCTCAACCTCGCTGAGTTGCTCCGGGTCGGTAATGGCGGTATTCCACAGAGTGAATACCTCACGGTCGGACCATATTGAGGCCATAAACGCCGAAAAATCTCCGCCCAGCTGCTGCTGGGCACCGGCCACGAAAGACCGGCGTGCATCGCGGATTTGAAAGGCCAGATAAATCAGCGACAGAATAACCGCTGTTGCCCCAAGCACATCGGCCAAGGCACTCACCAGACTCCAGTTCATTATGCGCCCTCCCCTGCAACTTGCTCAGGCTGAAAGGGCTGCTCAGGCCACATGCGCCACGCCAGCAATATCGGCATCAGCATCCACGGCAAATTAAACATCAGGTAGTACAGCGTGTTCGCCGGCGGATGGGCGCCGTTAAAGGTCTCGTAAAAATAGAAGAACATATTGGTGACCGACGACCCGGCGAATAACAAGGCCCACAGCCGAATCCAGTTGCGCTGTTGCCACAGGGCGTAGAGCAAAACCAACAGAAAGGGTGAGTGTACAAAGCCGTCCAGCGTGGTGCTGGCCAGCAGGGTTATGGGCGGGTTGAGATGCTGTGGTTCTTCGGCAATTGCCCATTCATACAACCACTGCAAGGGCGGCCAGGGGCTGTCGGGGCTAACGGGCACGCCAATTGCCTCGGGCAGGCTGAACAGCAAACCGTAGGTGACAGAGATACAGTAAAAAGCGAATAGCAGTAAATCGACCGGACGCTTGTAGAGCGGCATGGGAGCACCTTTTATTATTCTTTGGTGCGTAAGAGCCTACCGCAGCTGCGTGCCGAGCGGTAGGCTGAATTGAGTATGGCGGAGCGGGTGTTTTCTGCCGATGCCGTGAAGTTTGCCCGAAACGTTGCGCTTGTTCGGGCCTACATCCGCAGGCCCGACGTTCGACAATATCTTAGCGGTTTGTGGTTTCCTGAATAATCCGCTGACCCAAATCGACGATTTCACGGCGCAACCAGATATGGCCGGGGTCATGCTGCAGCAAGGGGCTCCAGGCCAGCTTGAGCTCGATGGGAATAATCATAAACGGGGGCTTGCGTACGGCCAGCCGAGGGTCGTCGGCGTGTACGCGGGCCACCTGCGTTGGCAGTGTGGCAATGAGATCGGGTTGCTGTGACAACTGCGCCGCAATTTGATAATGCCGGGTAAACAAGCGGATACGACGGGTACGGCCTGATTCAGCCAGCGCTTCGTCAACCCAGCCCAGGCGTTGCGGGTCTTTGGTGCTCATGCCCCGCCCCACACCCATTCCGGTTTTGCTGACCCAAATATGCGGCGCCTCAAGATAGTTTTCGAGGTTGAAGTCTTCCAGCACCGGGTTATTTACGCTCATCAAACAGGAGAAGCTGTCGCGCCATACGGTGGCCTGATGAAAGGACTGCGGCAACTGATCAAAACGGTTTATGGCCATATCAATCTTGCCCTGCTCAAGATCCTGAAACGACACATCGCTGGGCGTGAGGATATCAAGAGTGATGTCGGGCGCACTGTCGCGCAGCTCGTTCATCAGCGGCGCGAGCAGTGTCGATTCGGCGTAGTCGGTAGCCATAATACGAAAAACACGGGTACTGCTTTTTGCGTCAAACTCGGCAACGGGCAATACCGCTTTTTCAACGGCGGCAAGAATGCCGCGCACTTGCGGCTGCAGTTCATTGGCTCGCTCGGTGGGCGTCATGCCTTCGCTGGTGCGTACCAGCAGCGGGTCGCCAAAGAGCTCGCGCAAACGGCGCAAACCGTTGCTCAGAGCGGGCTGGGTGATGCCGAGCTGCTCGGCAGCGCGGGTGACATTCTTCTCGCGCAGCAATACGTCTAGGTAGACCAGAAGGTTCAGGTCGACGCGGGATAAATTCATTAAATAAATGCTCCCCAAGTGCTAATAATTAATGAAAATCATTAAACCAGAAGCGCTGCGCGAAGAAAACAAGAAAAAAGCCCGGCTATTGCCGGGCAAGCCTCACACTGACAGGTATGAAGTCGGGGGCCGAACGCAGCGTCTAGCTGCGTTTGGCTTTTAACTCGCGGCGACGTGCGTGCAGTACCGGTTCGGTATAGCCGTTGGGCTGCTCAGTGCCCTTGAATACGAGATCGCACGCAGCCTGAAAGGCCACATTGCTATCAAAATCCGGCGCCATATTGACGTACTCCGGGTCGTTGGCGTTCTGGCGATCAACTACCGCCGCCATGCGTTTGAGGGTTTCCATCACCTGCTCTTCGCTGCAAATACCGTGGCGCAGCCAGTTGGCTATGTGCTGGCTGGAAATACGCAAGGTTGCGCGGTCTTCCATCAGGCCAACATCATTGATATCGGGCACTTTGGAACACCCTACGCCGTGGTCAATCCAGCGGACGACGTAACCGAGAATACCCTGGGCGTTGTTGTCCAACTCATTTTGAATTTCTTCGGCACTCCAGTTGGTGTCCCGGGCAAGCGGAATACTCAGAATATCGTCCAGCGCCGCACGCTGGCGGTCAGCCAGTTGCTGCTGAATGTCGGCAACCTTCACCTGGTGGTAATGCATTACGTGCAGGGTTGCAGCCGTTGGCGAGGGTACCCAGGCACAGTTGGCACCGGCTTTGGGATGGCCGATTTTGGCCTCCATCATGGCGGCCATTTCATCGGGCATGGCCCACATGCCTTTACCAATCTGGGCTTTACCGCTGAGACCACATTCCAGACCGATATCCACGTTCCAGTCTTCGTAGGCCTTGATCCAGGCTTGCTGCTTCATGTCAGCCTTGCGCACAAAGGCGCCCGCTTCCATGCTGGTGTGAATTTCGTCGCCGGTGCGATCCAGAAAGCCGGTGTTGATGAAAATGACTCGCTCGCGGGCGGCGTGAATGCAGGATTTGAGGTTTACCGTGGTGCGGCGCTCTTCATCCATAATGCCAATTTTCAGGGTATTGGCTGCCAATCCCAGCGCCTTTTCCACCCGGCCAAACAGTTCAGCGGCAAAGGCCACTTCTTCCGGGCCGTGCATTTTGGGTTTAACGATATACACACTGCCCTCGCGGGAATTGCGCAGGCTACCGGTTTGCTTGAGGTCGTGCATGGCGGCCAGTGAGGTGACCATGGCATCCATAATGCCTTCGGGTATCTCGTTGCCGTCTGCGTCGATAATGGCATCGTTGGTCATCAGGTGGCCAACATTGCGTACCAGCAACAGGCTGCGGCCGTGCAATACCAGCTTGCCCCCGTCGGCAGCTGTGAATACGCGATCTTCTGCCAGGCGGCGCGTCATTTCGCGATCGCCTTTCATAAACTTTTCTTCCAGCTTGCCGTTCATCAAACCAAGCCAGTTACGGTAGATCACCACCTTGTCTTCAGCATCAACGGCGGCAACGGAATCTTCGCAATCCTGAATGGTGGTCAGCGCTGATTCGAGCACAACGTCTTTTACGTGGGCGGCGTCGGTCTTGCCGATCGGGTGGTCGGCATCAATTTGAATATCGATGTGCAGGCCGTTATTCACCAACAAAACGTTAGTAGGCGCTGCAGCTTCGCCCGCATAGCCAACGAACTGGGCGGCATTAGCCAGACCCTGGGCGTTACCGTTTTTAAGGCTGACGCTGAGCGCACCGTCAACGACTGTGTAGCCGGTGGCGTCGACATGTGAGCCGGACGCAAGCGGTGCATGTTCGTCAAGAAATTTGCGCGCGTAGGCAATGACCTTGTTGCCGCGCACCGGGTTGTAGCCTTTGCCTTTGTCGGCCCCGCCGTCTTCACGGATCACATCGGTGCCATACAGGGCATCATACAGGCTGCCCCAACGGGCATTGGCCGCGTTGAGTGCATAACGGGCGTTCATCACCGGCACAACCAACTGCGGGCCGGCGAGTGTGGCAATTTCACTGTCTACATTGCCGGTATCAACGCTGACGTTCGCGGGTTCGGGCAGGAGGTAACCGAGCTTTTCCAGAAAGGCGCGATAATCGTCTGCCTTGAAATCCGGGTTTTCGCGGTGCCAGCTATCAATTGTGGCCTGCATTTCGTCGCGTATCGCCAGTAAATGACGATTTTTAGGAGCCAGATCGGCGATGATTTTTGATAGCTCAGACCAGAAATGGTCTGGCTCGACGCCGGTACCCGGCGCTACTTCCTCATTGACCAGGCGGTACAGCGACTCCGCAATCTGCAATCCGCTGTGTTCAATGCGTTGGTCTGTCGAAGAGGGCATGCTAACTCCTTAAAAACACGATGAGCTGCCGCAGCAAAACGAGCTGCAGCACTCAAGGCAATGATACTCAATCAGTTTATAGGCGGATTATGGTAGCCACGGCAGCCAGATTCCACAAATCAATCCATATTATCCACGCAATTCATACCGAGAATAGTCAATACTACCCAAATTACGGGGTAGGCCTTCGTTTATACAGGGGTTTTTGACGCCTACAATGATTTTTAACGGCAGTAATTCCCGCGCTGCTATCCGGTGCTGCGGGTAAAGGCATTTGCCCGCTTTTATTTTGAACGCTTATACCCGATATAGAATCTATAAATTAGATAAATCAGGGGGAGAACCCTAGAATACGCGTCAAACGCCAATTCCATTGTCGAATCAAGAAGGGATCGATTATGTCTGACTACCGTTCACAAATAGACGCCATCGCCAAACTGCGCGAGCAGATGGGTGATACCTGGAGAGATATCAACCCGGAGTACGCAGCGCGCATGAAGCTGCAAAACCGCTTCAACACTCACCTCGATATCGCCAAGTATACCGCCGGTATCATGCGCAAGGACATGGCTGACTACGACGCCGACACCGCCAAGTACACCCAGTCGCTGGGTTGCTGGCACGGTTTCATCGGTCAGCAGAAGCTGATCTCGATCAAGAAGCATTTCGGCACAACGGATAAGAGCTACCTCTACCTGTCAGGCTGGATGGTTGCAGCCCTGCGCAGCGAGTTTGGCCCCCTGCCCGACCAGTCAATGCATGAGAAAACCTCTGTTGCCAACCTGATTGCCGAGCTGTACACCTTCCTCAAGCAAGCCGACGCCTGGGAACTGAACCACCTGTTCCGCAATCTGGATGACGCTCGTGAAAAAGGTGACGACGTAGCGGCCAAAGCCATCGAGAAGCAAATCGACGGTTTCGAAACTCATGTTGTACCGATTATTGCCGACATCGACGCTGGCTTCGGTAATGCTGAAGCCACTTACCTGCTGGCCAAGAAATTGATCGAAGCGGGTGCTTGCTGTATCCAGATCGAGAATCAGGTGTCTGACGAGAAGCAGTGCGGTCACCAGGACGGCAAAGTTACCGTGCCACACGAAGATTTCCTCGCGAAAATCCGCGCTGTACGTTATGCCTTCCTGGAGCTGGGTGTTGATGACGGCGTTATCGTTGCCCGTACTGACTCACTGGGCGCTGGCCTGACCAAGCAAATCGCTGTTACCACCGAGCCGGGCGATCTGGGTGACCAGTACAACGCTTTCCTCGACGGTGACTACATCAGCAGCGCCGACGACATTCAGAACGGCGACGTTGTTATCAAAGCTAACGGCAAACTGCTTAAGCCCAAGCGTCTGCGCAGCGGCCTGTTCCAGTTCAAAGCCGGGTCTGGCGAAGATCGCGTAGTTCTGGACTGCATCACCAGCCTGCAAAACGGTGCCGACCTGCTCTGGATCGAAACAGAAAAACCCCACGTTGGCCAGATTGCCGGCATGGTTAACCGTATTCGCGAAGTGGTTCCCAATGCGAAGCTGGTTTACAACAACAGCCCGTCGTTCAACTGGACGCTGAACTTCCGTCAGCAAGTGTTCGACATTATGGAAAGCGAAGGCAAAGACGTATCTGCCTACGACCGCGCTGGCCTGATGGCTGAGAAATACGACAGCACTGAGCTGGCCAAACTGGCTGATGAGAAAATCCGTACCTTCCAGCGCGACGCATCGCGTGAAGCCGGCATTTTCCACCACCTCATAACGCTGCCGACTTACCACACTGCAGCCCTGTCTACCGACACGCTGGCTAAAGGCTACTTCGGTGACGACGGCATGCTGGCTTACGCCGGTGGCGTTCAGCGTCGCGAAATCCGCGAAGGCATCGCTACTGTCAAGCACCAGGATATGGCTGGCTCCAACATCGGTGACGACCACAAAGAATACTTTGCGGGCGAAGCAGCGCTGAAGGCCGGTGGTAAAGACAACACGATGAATCAGTTCGGTTAAGAGGGCGAAGCTCTCAATCTGAACGAGTATCCAAGGGGTGGCAGCGATGTCGCCCCTTTTTTGTTTTCGTTAGAGGTACCCAAAGCGCTCACTGCGTTCGCGGGACAAACTTTCTGACACCCAAAGGAGGCCCCATGACTACGATCTCCACTCCCGATCTGTGTGATGCTTATGGCGACAAGGTACAGGTTGCCGACCCGGTTTTTCGCCACTTCGGTGGCATCGAAAATTTTTACGGTGAAATAGCCACCGTAAAATGCTTTGAAGACAACTCCAAAGTCGGCGAATCGCTGCGTTGCAATGGCAACGGAAAGGTTTTGGTGGTTGATGGCGGCGGCTCGCAACGGCGATCACTGTTGGGCGATAAACTGGTACGCATGGCACTGGACAATGGCTGGAAAGGCATTATTGTGTACGGCTACATCCGCGATCTGGAAGATATCGCCGAGATGGGTATCGGGGTGATGGCCATGGGCAGCATCCCGCGCAAAACGGAAAAGCGCGGCGAAGGCCGCACCGGTGTCAACTTGCAGTTTGCCAGCCTGAATTGCAAACCGGGCAATTTTATCTACGCCGACAAAACCGGCATTATCGTCTCAACCGAAGCACTGGCGCTGACCGATATCAGTGAAACAGCTGCCTGAGCAACACTAACCGCACATGCGGACAAGAAGGAGAAGTTATGAAACTCGGAATGATGCTGGGCTACTCTGGCAAGAAACTCACTCTGCCAATGGACCTGATCAAACAAGCTGAAAAACTGGGCTTTGACTCGGTATGGACAGCCGAAGCCTATGGCTCCGATGCGGTGAGCCCTGCGGCCTGGATTCTTGCACAAACCGAAAAAATGAAAGTCGGCACCTGCATTATGCAGATGCCCGCTCGCACCCCCGCCATGGCTGCAATGACCGCCATCACCCTCGACCAACTGTCTGAAGGCCGTTTTCTGGTTGGTCTTGGCGCCTCCGGCCCACAAGTGGTTGAAGGCTGGCACGGTGTTCCTTACGGCAAGCCGGTAACGCGAGCAAAAGAATACATTCAGATTATGCGTAACATCATGGCGCGCGAAGACGTTTGTGAGTTCGATGGCAAAATGTATCAGATGCCTGTTAAAGGTCCCGGCACTACCGGTCTGGGTAAACCGCTCAAGTCCATTTTGCACGGCAACCCCAAAATACCAATGTACCTTGCTTCTATCACCCCCGCTGGCCTGGCTAACGCCGCCGAAGTGGCTGATGGCGTATTCCCGATTTTCATGATTCCGGAAAAATTTGACGTTCTGAAAAAGGATCTGGATCGCGGCTTTGCGAAAAGCGGCCGCAGCATGGAAAACTTCGATGTTGCCCCAAGCGTTCCCGTTATCATGGATGACAATATCGACGGCTGCCGCCATTTCGTCAAAGACTTCCTCTCACTCTACATTGGCGGCATGGGAGCGAAAGGCAAGAACTTCTACACAGATTACGCCACCCGCTGCGGCTATGGTGCCGAAGCCGAAAAGATCCAGGACCTGTATCTGGCTGGCAAAAAAGACGAAGCCCGCGCTGCGGTTCCCGACAAGCTGGTTGATGAAATTGCTCTGGTTGGCCCGGAGGCCCGTATTCGCGAACGCGCCCAGGACTGGAAAGCGGCCGGTGCTCGCGGCGAAGTTGGCACCATGCTGATCAATGCCCAGCAACCGGAAGTTCTGCCCATTCTTGCAGACTGCATTCTGTAAGGCACAAACCATTCGCGAGCAGGGCTCGCTCCCACAGCGCCGACGCGTTCGTGGGAGCCTGCCATGCAGGCGAATGCTCAATAGCCCGTCGCAACCCACCCCCTAACCCGCTATCATCACTGCTTTGTTTGTACCGGAGCACCTAACCTCGTGACCACTATTACCCGCCGGCTGGCACTGGCCATTCTCAACGGCTTTGACGCGTTCTTTGCGGAGTACAAAAATATTACGCTAGGCGCTCAAGCCCGCTTTGAGGCAGCCGACTGGCCGGCTGCGCAAAAGGCCATGCGTGACCGACTCGACCTGTGGAAGCAAAAGCGCGCCATTGTTGCCGACGCCGTCACCACCATAACCGCCGGGGGGGTATACGACCGGGATAACTGGGAAGTGGCGAAATCGGAATTTTCAGAGTTGATTCAACACCACGTCAATTTCGAAATTGCGCAATCTTTTTTCAACTCCATTTATTGTTATGTGTTCAAACACGAAAAAGTACGCGACCAACACGCCTTTGTTTCAGCGCCGGTTGGCTACAAACCTGAAGGTGGTGAGCAGATTATCCACAGCTACCCTTTCAGCGGAGACGGTACCGATGTCGTGCGGCAGATGCTCGACAACTGTCACTTCAATATTCCCTGGGAAGATCAAGAACGTGATATTGGCTACATCATGGATGTGGTTCGACGCGAAATTCTGCCCAAGCTGGATTTAAGAAATCACCAGGCCCGGGCAGAAACCCTTAAATCCCTGTTCTTTCGCAACAAGGCGGCCTATATGGTGGGCCGCGTAGTTTGCGGCGACATATCGCTACCCTTTGTACTGCCGATACAGAACAACGGATCGGGCGCCGTCTATGTGGATGCCCTTCTCAATGAAGCCGACGATATCAGTATCGTGTTCAGCTTCAGCCGAAGTTACTTCATGGTAGACGCCTCTATTCCCTCCGAGTATGTCGCGTTCCTGCACAAGCTTATGCCGCACAAGGAGATTTTCGAGCTTTATAACGCCATGGGTATGCCCAAGCACGGCAAGTCGGAGTTTTATCGTTTTGCTGTGGACGAAACCCTGAACAGCACCGCGCCCTACATTACCGCACCGGGCATCAAGGGTATGGTTATGTTGGTGTTTACCCGCTCCGACTTCGACTATGTTTACAAGGTCATCAAGGACCGCTTCACACCGCCTAAAGAAATGTCGCAGGCACATGTTAAGGCCTGCTATAGCCTGGTTAAACGATGGGACCGGGGTGGACGTATGGCCGATACCCAGGAATTCAACAACCTGGCCTTTGATCGCCGTCGATTTTCCGAAGAACTTATGGCCGAGCTGGAAAAGGAAGTGCCCAGCAAAATTTCTGAAAGCGGCAATGCCCTGGTGTTCAAGCACGTGTATGTTGAACGGAAAATGACGCCCCTCAATCTGTACCTGAAAGATTGCAACGACGAAGAACTCTTCAGTGTCATGGATGAATACGGCAGCGCCATCAAACAGCTTGCCGCCAACAATATATTTCCGGGCGACATGCTACTGAAAAACTTCGGGGTGACTCGTCATGGTCGCGTCGTTTTTTATGACTACGACGAACTGTGCCCCCTTCTGGACTGCAACTTCCGCGAGTTGCCCGAACCCCAGAATGACGAACAGGCCATGTCCACGCACCCCTGGTACGAAGTCAAACCTGAAGATGTGTTTCCGGAAGAGTTTCGCCTGTTTTTCTCCGGCAACCAGCGCGCGAAGAAAGTATTCGACAAGATGCATAGCGACCTGTACGAACCGGCATTCTGGCGAGACCTGCAGGAAAAAATCCGCAATGGCTTTATTCCGGACCTTTTCCCCTACCGCCGCAAGCAGCGCTTCCAGCAGCAGCGGAAATCTTCCTGACGAGAGACGGGAGTTGGTGTGTACTTTCGCCAGCAGGGCTGGCTGCTACATAATTGCAGACACATCTGCTGTAGGAGCCAGCCCTGCTGGCGAATGCATTACAGCAGCAAACGCCGGATATCCGACAGCGCTTCAGCCAGGAAGGTAAAAAAGCGCCCCGCATCAGCGCCGTTAATAGCGCGGTGGTCGTATGACAGCGAGAGCGGCAACATTTCTCTTGGCACAAACTGACTGCCATCCCACACGGGTTTGGTCGTCAGTTTGGAAACACCAAGTATCGCCAGCTCCGGGGTATTCACAATGGGCGTAAAGCCTTGCCCGCCGATTCCACCAAGGCTGGAGATTGTAAAGCAACCACCCTGCATTTCCTGTGGCTTGAGTTTTCGATCTTTGGCTTTGCCAGCCAGCTCTGCCGTTTCTGCGGCCAGCTCCCACAACGACTTCTTGTCGACATCGCGCACCACCGGCACAACGAGGCCGGCAGGTGTATCTACAGCTATGCCAATGTGAACATATTTTTTGTAAACAATGCTCTCGCCGTTATCCGCCAGCGCAGCATTGAATTTCGGGTTGGCGCGCAGTGCCGCGGCGCAAGCCTTCAGAAGAAACGGCAGAGGCGTCATTTTCACGCCCCGTTTTTCTGCTTCGGCTTTTAGTCCCTTACGAAAGACCTCTAGCTCGGTGATATCTGCGTCGTCGAACTGGGTTACGTGAGGCACGTTCAACCAACTGCGATGCATGTTGGCTGCCGTCAGTTTGTTCAGCTTCGTCAGGGCTTCCTTCTCTACTTCACCAAAGGCCGAGTAATCTACCTCGGGCACAGCGGGAATGCCGGAACCGCCGGCACTGCGCGCAGACTTGTTCTCAACCAGATTTTTTACGTAGCCCTGCAAGTCTTCCTTGAGAATTCGGCCTTTCGGCCCCGACCCGGCTACAGCACCAAGCTCAATGGAAAATTCTCGCGCCAATTTGCGCACCGCCGGACCCGCGTACACTTCAGAACCGGGGGTTGCCGACACTTTTGCCGGCGCAGATTGCGGCTCTCGCGCCGGGCTTTCCTTCTCTGACGCAGCCTCGGAGGGCTGAGCATCCTTTGCTCCTGAAGATTTGTCTTCGCTCGTTCGCTCGCTATCAGAATCGCCCTTTGACTTAGACTCGGAAGCCGGCTTCTTCTCTGCTTCAGCTTCCGCTTGTACCAGCATCACCAGCATGGGGTCGCCCTGCTTCGCAGAATCACCCACCTTGAGAGATACCGACTCAACCTTGCCGGCAAAAGGCGCGGGAATTTCCATGGAAGCCTTGTCTGATTCGAGCACAACAAGCGAATCACCTTCGGCCACCTCGTCGCCTGCGCTCACGCAAACTTCTATAACGTCGACAGCCTCTTCAGTGCCAATATCGGGTACGGATACAGTCTCCGATTGCGACTTCGCCCCGGAATCGGCTTTCTCTGCCGGCTCGTCAGCTGCCGGGGCGGCCTCGGCTTCAGTACGCTTCGTGTCGGCGCCGTCGTCTGCAGGCTCGTCTTCACCCTCTTTCGCATCGTTCGAGGCTTCGGCTTCCTCGTCACCACTCAGCTCCAGCTCAATCAGGTCATCGTCTTTACCAACGCTCTGACCGTTACTCACGAGTATCGCCAGCACTTTGCCCGCTTTGGGCGATGGCACCTCCATGGAAGCTTTGTCGGATTCGAGTACAACCAGCGAATCTTCGGCGGCAACTTCATCACCCACCGCAACGCAAATCTCTATTACTTCAACCTGATCTGAACCGACATCAGGAATCTTGATCGTTTCTTTACTCACGCAATCGTCCTTATGTCTCAGGAAAACAGGGGGTCAGCTTTATCAGCGCTGATGCCCAGTTTTTTCATTGCTTTGCTAACGGCAGATTTTTCAATTGCACCGTCGTCGGCCAGAGCTTTAAGCGCTGCCAGCGCCACATAATTTCGGTCCACTTCAAAGTGTTCCCGAAGTTTCGCGCGGGTATCCGAACGCCCGAAGCCGTCAGTACCCAGTACCACGTAGCGGGCGGGAATAAAGGGCCGCAGTTGCTCACCATAAGCTTTCATATAATCGGTTGAGCAAATAACCGGGCCGCTGTGTCCGGCGAGCTGTTGCGTTACGTAGGGCACCTTCTCTTTCGCTTCGGGGTTCAAAAGATTGTATCGCTCACAGGATGCGCCATCTCGCTGCAACTGGTTGATGCTGGTTGCACTCCATACATTGGCTGCAACGCCAAAATCCTTGAGGATCTCCGCGGCCGCCTCGACCTCACGCAAAATAGTGCCGGAGCCGATCAGCTGAACGTTATGCTTCGCCTTTTTTTCTTTGTTCTCACCGAGGAGATACAAGCCGCGCACGATGCCTTCTTCACAACCGGCCGGCATTTCGGGGTGGCCGTAGTTTTCATTCATCACCGTCACGTAATAAAAGACATTTTCCTTGTCCTGATACATGCGCTTCATGCCGTCCTGAATGATCACTGTCAGTTCGTGCGCATAGGTAGGATCGTAGGAAATACAGTTGGGAATCATGTTGGCCATCAAGTGACTATGACCATCCTGATGCTGCAAGCCTTCACCGTTCAGCGTGGTTCGCCCGGACGTAGCCCCCAGCAGGAAGCCGCGCGCCTGACTGTCGCCGGCTGCCCAGGCCAAATCCATAATGCGCTGGAAGCCAAACATCGAATAAAAAATATAGAAGGGAATCATCGGCAAGTTGTGATTGCTGTAAGAAGTTGCCGCTGCCAGCCAGGCTGAAAAGGCGCCGGCCTCGTTAATACCCTCTTCTAGAATCTGCCCTTGCTTGTCTTCCTTGTAGTACATGATCTGGTCGGAGTCGTGCGGTGTATAACGCTGGCCCTGGGAAGAATAAATACCCAGCTGGCGGAACATGCCTTCCATACCGAAGGTTCGCGCCTCATCGGGAACAATAGGCACAACAACTTTGCCAACACCTTTGTGTTTTACCAGCGTTGACAGGGTGCGTACAAACGACATGGTGGTGGAGATTTCTCGTTTGCCGCTGCCCTTCAGTTGGCCGTTCAAATCGTCAAGTGTCGGCACGTCCAATGCGTCAAAGTCACTGCGTCGTGCCGGCAGATAGCCGCCGAGCTTGTCGCGGCGCTTGCGCATGTAAACCATTTCGGGGCTGTCCTCGGCAGGACGGTAGTAGGGAACATCCTTGAGTTCAGCGTCGGAGATCGGTACTGCAAAGCGGTCCCGGAATTTCTTCAGGCTTTCCAGATCCAGCTTTTTGATACCGTGGGTTTCGTTCTGGGCTTCTCCGCCCTTGCCCATGCCGTAACCTTTTACGGTCATGGCAAGAACGACGGTCGGTTGCCCGGTATGCTCCACGGCATTGGCGTAGGCCGCATAAACCTTGTAGGGATCATGACCGCCACGGTTGAGATACATGATGTCGTCGTCGGAGAGGTCTTTAACCATCTCCAGCAGCTCGGGGTACTTCCCGAAAAAGTGCTCACGCGTGTACGCGCCGCCATTGGCCTTGTAGTTCTGCAGCTCGCCATCGCACACTTCGTTCATGCGGCGTTTGAGGAAGCCTTCGGTGTCCTTCTCCAGAAGCTTGTCCCAATGCCGCCCCCAGATGACCTTGACCACGTTCCAGCCGGCGCCACGGAATACACCTTCGAGCTCCTGAATAATTTTACCGTTACCTCGAACAGGCCCGTCGAGGCGCTGCAGGTTACAGTTCACCACAAAAATCAGGTTATCCAGATGTTCACGGCCCGCAAGAGAGATGGCACCCAACGATTCAGGCTCGTCGCATTCGCCGTCTCCGAGAAAACACCAGACCTTGCGGTCAGCCTGATCTGTTAACTCGCGGCTGTGCTGATACTTCATCACGTGAGCCTGGTAGATTGCCTGAATCGGGCCAAGCCCCATGCTAACGGTTGGAAATTGCCAATAGTCCGGCATTAACCAGGGGTGCGGGTAAGACGACAGACCGTTGCCGTCGACTTCGCGCCGGAAATTATCTAGCTGATCTTCGTTGAGGCGCCCTTCCAGATAAGAGCGTGCATACATGCCCGGCGCACTGTGCCCCTGATAGTAAATCAGATCGGGCTTCTCACCGCCGCGAAAAAAGTAGTTGAAGCCTATGTCGTAGAGCGTTGCCGCTGACGAGAAGGACGAAATGTGGCCACCGAGACCTTCGTCGTTGTCATTGGCACGCATGACCATCGCCAGAGCATTCCAGCGAATCAGCGAGCGAATTCGCCGCTCCATAAACAAGTCGCCCGACATGCGCTTCTCGCTGGTCGGTTCGATGGTATTTCTAAAGGGTGTGGTAATGGCAGGCGGCAAACGCGTGCCCTGCTGGGCGGCGTGGCGGAACAACATCTTAAGCAGGTAGGCGGCCCGTGCCCGCCCGTGGTTGCGAAGCACGCCGTCAAGCGCTTCGAGCCATTCCTGGGTTTCCTGAGGATCTAGATCATCACGAAGCTGCTCACGCAGCACTTCGAGTTCCTGAAGCATGCAAACCGTCCCTTACCGACCAAGTGAATATCAACGGGGGATGTTCCAAAGGATAGCTCACCCCGGTTGTGACCGGGTGTTTACTACCTTCGAATCTGCAACTTCGAAATTGCGGCGAGCGCGAAGCTCCCCAACTTTGAAGACTTGCCGATAGGTGAAGGTTATCACCTGGCCATTATTGTGCTCAGCACCTTTTGAGCGCTGGCGCACGTTATTGAATTGTCGATTTCCGACGCGGGCCCAGGCCGTTCAGGCCGCCCGACTACTGTAAAATTTTTACAGCTTTAACCTGAAACTGCAAGGACAATTCCGGTAGCAATGCGGGCCAGCCAATAGTTTTCAGTGAAAACATATTAATTTTTAGCGTGTTATGTAGAGCTGGCCGCGACTACAAATTTTGTAGTTTTATTACAAACTGCCGCCGATACGCGGGTGTTCGTACAGATAATATTGCCGCTTTTTGCCGACACTGCGCGCCCCCGGCAATTCCTGAGTTCCCAGCGCCTGCTGGCCCCAGCGCCCCCCCATCTGCAGCCAGAGCGAGCGCTTGTTGTCGGTGGCCAGCGCCTCGCGCAAGTCATCTTTCCAGGCATCGAAACCCATGTCGTCAAGCACTGAAACAAGTTGCTCACGGCTATCGAACCGGGTGTAGCCGTTCATCAGATCCTGCCAGAATTGATCGCCCGCCGCCCATAAGTTGCGCGGCGACTCCATCAGCTTCGCGCGCAGCGCCTGCTTGTGCTGCTCAAAGGATGCTTCTTCCAAGCCATTGTCCAGCCAGTCACTGAGAAAGCCGGTAAATTCTCTCTGAAGCTTTGCCGTATCTGCCACAGGCGACTGCACCATAAAGTAGAGCCCCGGCACTTCCCGCACCGGATAGGCGCCGGCTGATACCACGTATCCCAACTGCTTTTCAGTTCTCAGTTTGTGGAAAAAATCCGCACCGAGCATTTGCCCGGCAATTCCCATTACGATACGCGCCCGATGCCCGGGGTCCGGCGCCTGCACATACCAGACCAAGGCAGCATCAGCGTGCTCTGTCTTGAAATGTTTTCCAAAATCACCTTCCGGAATACGCCGAACCTGCTCTGGCTGGGCATCGGGCAGTCGATCACCCAATAAAAAATCAGCCGTAATATTTGCGAACTCGCGCGTATCAGCCTCGCTGTAGTTGCCGTGCGCCTGCACATAAATTTGCGTGGCCGACATCAGTTCGCGTGAGTAGGCTTTGACCTCCTTCAAACCCAGACGGTTGGCAGCGGCAAGCCGGTCTGTGGCCGACCATCGATAACGACGCAGCGATTGCGACAACTCTTGCGATAAATAGCGATAAGGCTCGTTGTGCTGGTTGTTTTCCAGATCGCGAATGTAATCCATTTTCACGCGCTGGAAACGCACTTCATCCCACTCCGGATTCGCCAGACGGCTGGCGATACTATCAAGCAGCATGCCCTGCTTATCGTCAAAGCCGCGAATCTCCAACGACAGGCCGTCCCATTGTGCACTGAGCGAGTAATCTAGGCCCGCTAGCTGGGCCGGATAGGTAAAGGCATTGAGCTCATCGCGCACCATACGCACCCATATTTCAGCAGCCGCTTGCCGGGTGGCGTCGCGGCTGGCACTGGGCGAGCGAACAAGAATATTCAGGTTGCCTTTGGGCAAGGGAAAGCGCTTGTCCAACATATGCCATGCGGCCACGCGATCAGTATTAATAATGCGCCTGGGAACATCGCTTCCCGACTCTGCCGTCTCGAGAGCCAGCGAACTGGCGATAAAGGGGTTGGGCTTGGGCAGGGCCAAACCGGGCAGCCCGGTACGCTGACGCCAGCGTTCAAGTGTTTCTTCAGACGGCGCGGCACTGGTATAAGGTACCGCGTAGAGCTGCGATTCCTGTTCGGCCTCTACGTCCGGGCGTGTAATCGCCACCACCGCATTGTCAACGCGCATCTCATCAAGTACCGACTGGATCAGCCCGGCATTGAACTCTTCCATTGCATAGTCACCGCGAATAACATCATCCGGGCTGTAGTAATGCAGGTTGTGCGCCAGCCGGCTGACTTCGCTGATCTCCTCGGGGCGTGTGCGAAAATCAAACTGCAGCTTGGCGATATCTGCCAGCTCCTGATAACGCCAGGGTTCGACACCCGATTCACGCAGCAAAGCGATCGCTTCAAATACCGCATCGCTCACATAGTCGACATTCGCCATACCGGCCGGCGTCAATTCGATATCAATCGAAAACATGCCGCCGCCATCAAACTCAATGCCGCTACCAGCGCGCAAGCGCTCTGCCCAGCCCTTGGCCTTCAGCAGGTAAAGCAAACTACCTTCAGACTCGTGACCGAGAATATGGCCTATATAGTTGAGCGGCTTCTCGTGATAGCGGGCCCTCAAATCAGGCACCGGAAAGCTTATTGACAGCTCGCGCAGCTCCTTGCGCGGCTTTAAAGTGAACTGCAGGGGAGCGTCTTTCAGCAGGGGCTTTTCAATGTCGTCAATTTTGACTTTGCGATTCTCTACCTCGCTAAAACGATCATCAACCATGGCCTGAAGGTCATCGAGATCTTCCCTGCCAATAACCACCAGCGTCATTCTATTGGCCGAGTAGTAGTCCTCGTAGAAATCCAACAACGACTGCCGCAACGCATCTTCTCCGCGCCCGCCCAGCAAGGTTGACAGATTACCTACCGTAAATTTGGCAAAGGGGTGCTCAGGGTTGATCAGCTCCTTGAAAACATCCAGCGCACGCCGATAATCATTTTGAATGCGCGCCTGATACTCGGAATCGACAGCGTTGACTTCCCGGGGTACAAATTCCGGATTAAACAGCGGCGCGATAAAAAACTGGGCGAAGCGGTCAAGCCCGTCTTCAAGGTGTTCGGCGCCGATATCAAAAAAGTAGTTGGTGTGTTCAAACGAGGTGTAGGCATTGTGCGTTCCACCGTGCGAGGAGATAAAGGATTGGTACTCGCCCGCGTCGGGGTATTTTTCAGTCCCGAGAAACAGCATGTGTTCGAGAAAGTGCGCCAGCCCCTGCCGGTCATCCGGGTCCTGACGGCTACCTATATTCACATCCAGCGACGCTGCAGCCTTGTCGACACCCGGATCAGAAATCAGAACAACCTGCATCTCGTTATCGAGACGCACATAGCGCACTTCGCGATTGTCCGTCTGCGGCATGGCCACCGTAAAATCCGATTTGCCGCCACTGCAGGCGGTTAACCAGCCCGCCGTCAACAATAACAGGCTGTAACTCAGTGCGGTGTGAACTCTCATGATGCGGATACTTCCTCCTTCGGAGCACTATCGGATGTATATCCGGATGCAGGCCCTGACGTTGGCCAAGCATTGAGAATGGCCTTGATTAAGGTTGCGAGGGGGATGGCAAAAAACACTCCCCACAAGCCCCATATGCCGCCAAACACCAGCACCGAAACGATGATCGCAACGGGGTGCATATTGACGACTTCAGAAAATAACAGCGGTACCAGCACGTTGCCGTCCAGCCCTTGAACAATGCCATAGACCAGCAACAGCGTATAAAATTCCGAACCTGTGCCCCACTGTAAATATCCCACTAACAATACTGGTACGGTCACAACCGCCGCACCGATGTAAGGAATTACAACTGAGAGTCCCACCAACAACGCGAGCAACGCAGCATAGTTGAGCTGCATCCAGACAAAGCTGACGTAAGTAGCAACGCCTACAATAACAATTTCAATCCCTTTGCCACGCACGTAATTGGCAACCTGGTCGTTCATTTCACTCCAGACTTTTGTCATCAACGGACGCTTGGCAGGCAGAAAACCCGCCATCCAACCCAGAATCTGGTCTTTGTCTTTCAGAAAGAAGAACACGAGAATTGGCACCAGCACAATATAGATCAGCAGGCCGAGAAGGTTGGGAATCTGGGCAATGGAGAAGGATACAATGCGCTGCCCGAACTTGCCGAGTTCCGCGCCTGCCACGCCAACCAACTCCCGAACTTGCGCCTCGGATACCAGCTCCGAGCGTGAAGGCAGCAACAACAGCGACTGCTGTAATTGCCGCAGCAACGTGGGCAACTCCTGTATCAAGGCGGTCAGCTGTTTCCAGACCAATGGCATCAAACCAAAAATAAAGCCAAAGAACATGGTCATAAACAGCAGGTACGCAACCGTAATCGCAAACCAGCGCGGCGCTCCTCGCCGGGTCATCTGCAGAATGAGGCCCTGCATCATAAAGGCAAACACCAGGCTGGCGATCAACGGGGTTAACACATTACCCAGGGTGACAATCATAACCAGTGCGGCAGTTACGAGTAGCAGTAGTACCACTGTTTCTTCTTCTGCAAACAGCCGGTTAATCCAGGTGCGAATGATGTTTAACATTGGGTTTCCGATCTCAGGATTTTTTGATTATGTAGTGGTACTCGTCACCAAGCTGCTCAGAGCACAGCAAGCTATGCCCGCTTTGCTCGGAGAATACGGCAAAATCGCGCACAGAGCCGGCGTCAGTTGCATAAATTTCAAGCAACTCGCCTGCCTCCATCCGGTTTAGCGCCTGCTTTGCCTTCAACAGTGGCAGAGGGCAATCGAGACCGCGCGCATCAAGGGTCACATTACAGGTTTCATTCATTCAGGGCTTGCTCACACTATATATTTGGTGGTCGGCGGGCCAATCATAACAGGCATTTCTTTGCTGCCGGCACGTGAGGCAGTATAACGGTTGCATCAAGAGGGTCACAGCCGCACAAGTACCGGCACTTTTCACAAAATTGGCTGTCGGAGAGATTGTTGCTTGTTTTGCCCACAGGCTAAACGCTAAAGTGGAACGTTGTTCAATCATGCCCGACACAATGCCCAATATTACTGCTGTAAAATCCCTGACGCTCTGCCTGTTGCTGGCCTTTACCCTGCCCTTGTTCACACACGTCGCAGCTGCGCAGGGCAGCGATGACACCAACACCTCAGACTATAATCTGCCGGAGTTGGGCGATGGCAGCTCCAGCAAATTCAGCCTGGAGCAGGAGCATGAGCTCGGCAGAGCCTGGCTGAAGGCCTTTCGCGGCCGGGTTGAAACCGTATCAGACCCCTTGATGCAGGACTACCTGGAAGATCTGATTTACCGTCTGGCAAGGCACAGCGCCTTGAGCGACAAGCGCCTGGAACTCGTAATCGTCAACAACAGAGCGCTTAACGCCTTTGCTGTGCCCGGCGGAGTTGTCGGAGTGCACAACGGCTTGCTCTTGTACGCTGAAAACGAGGCACAGCTCGCCGGCGTACTCAGCCACGAATTGGCCCACCTTAGCCAACGTCACTTCGTTCGCTCGCTCGACAAACAAACGGCTGGCAACCTGTCGATGATGGCCGGCTTACTGGCCGGCATCGTTCTCGCAGCCACCACCGGCAGCGATGCAGGCATTGCCGCAATAGCGACCGGACAGGCTGCAGCCATGCAATCGCAACTGCGCTTCAGCCGGGAGCATGAACAGGAAGCCGACCGTATCGGCATGCAAACACTGTCGAAAGCCGGCATGGATCCGGGCGGCATACCCGCCATGTTCGAAATCATGAATCGCCGTCTGCGCTTCAACAGCAACCGCCCCCCCGAATTCCTGCTGACTCACCCGTTAACCGAAAACCGCATCAGCGATGGCGCAAACCGCGCTCGTCAGTATCCTCGCAATGTTTATACCGACAACCTGAATTTCCAGCTGATGAAAAAGCGGGCCGAACTGGAATTGGCAAACAACAAGCGTGACATACTTAACCAGTGGCAACATGAGCAAAAAAACAAGCCGAGCGAGGCCAGCAGCTACGGACTTGTGATCGCCCTGATGGCAAATGACGAGTGGCAACAAGCCGGCGAACAATTAAAGCCCCTGCTGGCGGAAGACCCCAATCGCATCGCTTACGTGGTAGCCAACGCCAACATTCTGGCCGGGCAAAAGGACTACGGCGCGGCTATTGAGCAACTGCGCAAGCACGTGTCCCTGAACCCCGGCAACAATGCCCTGACCATGACGCTTGCCGATGTATTGCAGCGTGCGGGCCGGGCACCCGAGGCTGAAGAGGTATTGGTAGAACAAAGCAAGCGGCGCCCTGACGATCCGGCACTGTGGTATCAGCTTGCTGAGGTTCACGGCCTGTCAGGCAATATTCTGGGAGTGCATATGGCACGGGCCGAGTACTTTATTCTGCGGGGTTTTCTCGACAGCGCAGAAAAACAATTGCACTACGCCTGGCCACTCACAGAGAGCAACAAAGTTGCGCGGCATCGTTTAAGCCGACGCATGAAAGACCTGCAGGAATTGCGCGACACACTGAAAAAGTTTTAGGACAGCTTTTGCGGGATTATTCGCCTGCAGGGCAGGCTCCCACAGACGCGACGCTGGTGGGGAAATTTTACGTAGGCTTGATTAAGCGCAGCGTATCAGGCAATCCAGCCTATGCTGGTAGCTGCCACCAAGGACATCTCTCACCCTGCCTTGACCCTCTCCCGGAGGGAAAGGCAGGCTCCCCAGACGCGACGCTGCTGGGGGAATTTTACGTAGGCCTGATTAAGCGCAGCGTATCAGGCAATCCAGCCTATGCTGGTAGCTGCCACCAAGGACATCTCTCACCCTGCCTTGACCCTCTCCCGGAGGGACAGGGTGCCCGCAACCACCTTCAGTGCGCCCCTCTCCTCGCGGGAGAGGGTTTGGGTGAGGACTTGGAGGCCCGCCCTACAGGCGAGCAGGTTTTAGAGGTTTTTGCGGGCGAATTCCAGCATGCGGTCCAAGGGCATCATCGCCTTGTCCGCCAGCCCGGGATCAACAAGCACTTCATTCAAACCGCGATCAAGTGCCTCGGCCAGATTATCCAGCGCATTCATAGCCATCCAGGGGCAGTTGGCACAACTTCGACAGCTCGCCCCATTTCCTGCAGTCGGTGCAATCAGGAATTCCTTATCGGGAACCAGTTGCTGCAACTTGTAGAAAATGCCCTGGTCTGTTGCAACAATAAATTGCCGGTTCTCCAAGTCTCGGGCGGCATTGATGATCTGGGTCGTTGAGCCAACAACATCGGCCAGTTCAACAACCGAGGCGGGTGATTCGGGGTGTACCAGAACAGCGGCATCGGGGTAAACCGCCATTAAATCGCGCAGACCCTGCGCCTTGAATTCGTCATGCACAATGCAAGCGCCATCCCAGAGCAACACATCGGCGCCGGTTTCACGCTGTACGTAGCTACCGAGATGTTTATCCGGTGCCCACAGGATTTTTTCACCCTGCGAATCGAGATAATCCACCACTTTCAACGCTATGCTTGAGGTCACAACCCAGTCGGCGCGCGCCTTCACTGCCGCCGAGGTGTTGGCGTACACCACGACTGTGCGATCGGGGTGCTGGTCGCAAAAGTCTGAAAACTCGTCGGCTGGACAACCGATATCCAGCGAACAGGTTGCCTCCAGGGTGGGCATTAGCACCCGCTTGTCCGGGGACAGGATTTTCGCGGTCTCACCCATAAATTTAACCCCGGCAACCACCAGTGTCGAGGCCGGGTGGTCACGACCAAAGCGGGCCATTTCGAGGGAGTCAGACACGCAGCCACCGGTTTCTTCGGCCAGCGCCTGAATTTCGGGGTCGGTGTAATAGTGGGCAACCAGAACGGCGTCACGCGCCTGCAATAAGTCCTTGATACGCTTTTTCTGCGCATCACGGTCTATCTCAACGCTTTCAACGCCGGCCTGCAAACCGGAAATCTGATCGCGAACCCATTGTTGAGGAGATGCTTGCTGCTCCATCCAACACAACCTGTATAAACTGCTAGGGCGCGTATTTTAACAGAAAGCGGCCTGAATATAAGCCGCTTTACAAAGGGACTGTATCAGAGGCGGATTTTAGAAATCGTAGCGCAGGGATGCGCTTACAATTTCAACACGCTCGTCGAACTGGTAGGCACCTTCGACATTGAGCGACACATTGCGCAAGGGGTAGACACGCAGCCCCAGTCGCAGCTCAGCGTCTGTCTCTTCGTCGGCGAGATTATCGTTGTCAAAATAGACGATGCTTGTGCTGCCGTGGACCTCAACGCGCGATAACAGCCAGTGGCGCAGACCCAGCGAAAAGCGCGCGGCGTTGATATCGACGTCCGAACCCCTGTCGGGTTCAATGCGCGTTCGGCCAGCCCCAATGCCGGTCCAGGCGCTCGTGCTGTCAGTCAGCTGCCGTGCACCGCCAATGAATATCTCAGCTGAGCGAACATCGCCATCGGGGCCGCCTGCAGCCACCGCAATGTCCTCGGCCTCACCCGCTCCCAATGATATTTGCAATAACGCACCAGCGCGGCTTTGCAGCGAAACAGCAACGTTTGCGGTATCGAGAGTAATATCACTTTCGTTATCTTTGCGCTCCGAACCCGAAGCTTCAATGTAGCGGTAGCTGAAGTCCTGGGCGCTTGCCGATGCAGCGATCAACAAGGCCGGCACGATCATCGCAATTCTCATTATTATCTCCTATGGATGAGAAGCGTCTTATCACATTATGCAATAGTTGAAGAACATCATCTACCTGCTTATTAATCCAGAGCTTTCCAGGCTCTCCCTAGCCGCCAAGAGCTAATATCGGCGGAATAGGTAGCGGGAAGGGGTCGTCGGGATCCGGGGCTTCGTCACTTTCCATTAAGGGCAAATAAGCGCTGCGAATATCGCCCGGCGTCGTTTCGAAATTATTGATATTCGGGAAAATGGCGGGCATATCGTTGTCGGGCACCCCAAACCAGCTGGCGGCTGAGGCCAGCACCTGGTCTACCGCCGTGGTGGGTATCAAGCGGCCTTTGGCATTGGCACCGGAGCTGATATCGCTGGCGCCCCCCAGATTCATGTCCGGCAACTGCCCCAGCAGCCGCCCGCCCCTGATGCCCCCACCCATGATCAGGTTGTTGCCAGCCCATGCGTGATCGGTACCGTCGCCGTTGTTGCCCAGCGTGCGACCAAAATCACTCAAAGTGGTGACCATAACCTCATCGGCAATTCCCAAATGCTCCATAGCCACCTGGAAGTCCCACAGCGCCAGACTTATCTCCCGCAACAACAGCGGGTGCTTGCCGGTCAAATCGCTGTGGTTGTCAAAGCCACCCATACCCACATAAATCACCTGCCGATTCAAGCCCAGGGTGTCGCGGCCCAGACTGATCATTCGCGCGGCGGCATGCATTGAGCTGATCGTTCGCCCGGACAGGCCTCGCGACAAGTTGAGCTGTTCTCTGCTCGGGTTGCTGAACAGTGAATTGCCGTACGGGTCCGTTCGCCCTTCAAAATCATCTTCGGTTTGCGCAAATTCATTGGCGAGAATATCGGACAAGTCGGCAGCCTTCCGGTTGGCCTTTTTCAGCACTCTGCGCAAGGGGTGATCCTCAGCGAGTTCCTGATTCAGCTGACGAAAAACGCCGGTATCAAAACCGCTGTTCGTCACGTCAAACAACTGGCTGTTATTGGGTGACAAGACCGCAGGGCTGTTTTCGCGCCCGGTCAGCAAGCGGCTGTTGCCGCTAAAAGAAACCCCCAGGCCCAGAGGAGAACCACGATTGACTCCCGACTCGGTGTGCGCCCCCCACAAGTCCGCAATCCGTCCGGCCCAGCCCATGGCATTGAGGTTGTCGGCCCACCCGGTTTCCATGGCCCGGGTTTGGTGATTGTGGGCGAAAAGAAAGGGGGGCAAACGCTTGTCCCGAAAATTGTCCTTTGTGACGGGTTCGACCAGACTGCCGACATTCGCGACAACCGCCGCATATTCGTTGCTAATGAGCTGCGCAAACTCGGGCATCATGGCGTTGATGCCAAAGCCCTGATCAGCGAAGGGATAGAGGCCCGACAAGTATTTGTCTGCGTCGCTGCCCATAGACACCGCATAGGGGTTGCCACCAATCACATCCGGTGTCAGCGCATTATCACTGACGGCAACGCTGCCCCGGCTCGCCCTATAGATGTCATAACTGCTGGCACCCTGCCCCATCGGAACCAGCATATTGTAGGAGTCATTGCCGCCAAAGAGGTAGAGAACCACTATCGCCTTATAACCGCTAACCGGCGCCGACGCTCGCGCAACACCTGAATACAAGGCGCTCACGCCACCCAAGGCAGACATTGCGCCCGTGCCCAGCAAACCTTTGAGAAAATGACGACGATCCACTTCATTCATACTCATATCCCTTACTGCTGAGCCAGAAAATACGGTGACAGTGCAAGGTATTGCACAAGCCCGGCCACAACCCGGTAAGCTTCATCCACCTTGGAAAGATTTTTCTGGTTGTAATAGCTATCGCTTTTGAAGTACTCAATCATCTGCTGCCGGCTCGCGGCATCGACGGTTTGATTTCCGGTCAACGTCAACTCGAGCACATCAATCAGCCGTGAAATGGCCGCTTCTTTGGGAAACTGCCCCTGCTCGTTTCGTATAGACGAATTAATCGTCAGGAAATCACCGTTCTGGTCACCTTCCAGCGCTTGCTCGAATGCGTGAAGCAAGGGAGTGAAATCGACCAGTGCGATTGCCTGGGTGTTATCCCAACTGCTTTTTTGCGCCACAAAGGCTTCAACGGAGCCAAAACGCCTGATCAGGTCGTTGCGCTCCAGCAGGCGCTCGTGCAAGAGCAACAACTTCTGGTAGCCGGCTATATTCTGCGGGGTTCGCAACTGCATTTCCGGCAGCACCAGCGGCTGCCCTCCAACGCCATTGTTGTAAAAGTCGTCCTGCGGTACAAAATCGGGGCTGTAAAAGTTAAAGACCGAGGGCGAACGCAAGGCGCCCTGCCCAAGCTCCCGCTCAGCACGGAAGTAGTAAAGGCCGGTCACCGGTACGGGCGTTTCGCCTTCTTCGCTGTTCACGCCTTTCGACCAGCCATCAAGAGGTTGCACGTCGAACGCGCGCAGTAGCGACGTGTATGCCAGCAGGGGTTCGCTTGCCTTCCCGAAACGGGCGGTTAGTGCGGTATCGACGCTGCGAGCCTCTTCATCGAGCAATATCGCCCGCACAACGGCGCCCAAATCGCCGCGGACGCCTTCGCCGTTATCGACAAACACCCTGGCAACGCGCTCGACATAGTGCTCAGACGGGTTTGAGGTGACCAGCCGTTGAATCAGGTGCTTGCTGATAAAAGGCGCGGTGTTGCCATGCCGGAATAGTATATCCAGAGCCAGCTCCAGATCGCGCCCTGCCGTTAACCCGGCGGGAATATCAGCGCCGAGTACTTGCTTAGCTTCGAAATCATGCTCTTCATCGTTGAACTCCATAAAATGTACGAAGCTGCCCTGAGTCTGGTTCGAGGCACCATAGCGATCATTAAACTGCAGATCCCAGCCGGTCATCACTCGCGACAACTCTTCGATATCAGTCTGGTTGTAACTGGGAATCAAATTACCCTGTGAATCGGTTTTGCCACTGCCATCAAGATTTAACTCGTAGAGGCCTATGGTAAAAAGCTGCATCAATTCGCGTGCGAAATTTTCGTCAGGCAGCGTATTGCGGGAAGGATTGCCCTTGCGGTTGCCCTGATGCGACAAATAGATTCCCATGGCCGGACTTCGGGACACTTCACTGATCAGGTCGCGAAAGTTGCCAAAGGCATGTTTTGCAAGAATGTCGTAGTAGTGGGCCAGTGCTTCAGCGCGCCGTTCCAGCGGAAACTCCGAGTGCGACACCACCATGATCTGGCTCAGGGCGTAGGCAACGCGCTGGCGCAATTGGTCTGGTGCGTCAAGCGCGTTCGCGAACCAGACACTTGTCTGGTAGACATCGGTAAAACCGGACACATCGCCGAAGAAGTACGCCCCACCTTCAGAAGAATCGCGGAACCAGTCCAGACCCGGCTCCACTGTTGTGGCCATTTGCTCGAGCATTTGCAGGTGAGAAAGCCTGCCGTCAGAATTTGAGGTATAGGCCGACGGCATGACGATCTGCTCATCAATCCAGCGTTCTATACCCAGCGCCCGGGCTCTCTGAAGTGAGCTTTCATCCGGCCCGAAGGTGGCCTGACGCAATAAGCGAAACGCATCGGCGTAACTTGCCGTCACATCGGCAGGCTGATCTGTCGGAATTGGTGTTGCGGCAAGTGGATTGGAGCCCGAATCCGAGCTGTCACATGCGCTAACGCACATCGCCACCAGTGCTATTACGCAGACACGGAAACGCATCGTCCCCTGAAACCCGTGTTGAATCATATTGTTTTCCCAAAAGCTGTAAGGTAATACTGTCGTCAATCTTCACTGGCAGTGAGAAGATAAGTTCGCCAAAAACCAACGACACCCTCAACGACTATTTTTATTATGTGAGCTCTCATAGTAAGCCTGAGCGATTCAGTTATAAGCGCAACGGTCCCAAAATAACAGCTTCGGTCACGTCGAATCGCGGTGAGCGTGACTTGCATCACAGCCCGGTTGAGCGATTATCGGGCCAGCCAGAGATCTACCCGCAAAACCGACAACAGGATGTAACACAACGATGGATTTATCTCGCTACGCCACACTGGGTGACGATGCCCATATCAGCCTGCGCACTTTCCGTGCAAACGGAAATGCCGTCGACACCGCCGTCTGGTTCTGCCGGTATGAGGGGCACTATTACATACGCACCGTACGCGACAGCGCCAAGGTTCGTCGCCTGCACGCCAACAGCACCGCAGCGATTGCGAGTTGTCGCTGGGATGGCGAGGTGTCAGGGGACTGGCAGCCGGTTCAGGCTGAAGTACTGAACGATGACGACGACTTGCTGCCGGAGCTGGATACACGTATGGATGCCTTGTACGGGGACTATCGACGCGAGCTGACCGCACTGATGAAGCAGTTGGGTAAAGCCCTGTGTTACATCAAGCTCACACCGCCAGCAAAAGCGACACGCGAATAGACGAGGCCATCGAATACCGCTAACGTAGCGCCCATGACCGAATACACCGCTGTCGCTCTTACCACGTTCTTCGCCACGATTGGCCCCATTGATGTGGCCACCATGTTTGCTGCGTTCACCGTAGCGACTCCTCGCCGGGAGCGTCGTCGCATTGCCGTCAAGGCCTGTCTTATTGCACTGGCCATTCTGATTACTTTTGCGCTGATTGGCCGCTTTATGCTCGACAGCCTGGGTATATCGCTGGCGGCCTTGCGCGCCGCTGGCGGCATATTATTACTGCTGATCGGCATCGATATGGTGTTTGCACGGCATTCAGGTGCGACCACTACCACCACCGATGAAACCGATGAAGCCATTGAAAAGCACGACGTTGCGGTTTTCCCCCTCGCCACGCCGTTAATTGCCGGCCCAGGTGCCATTGGCGCTACCCTGCTGCTGATGGCGGAAGCCCACGGCGACTTGCTGCATCAGGCCATTATTCTGTCGTCACTTACGGTGATCGTGGGGCTTACCTTGATTTCAATGCTGATGGCGGGCGAGATAAACCGCTTTCTCGGCGTTACCGGCATGCAGGTTATCACCCGGATCTTCGGGATTATCCTTAGCGCGCTTGCGGTCCAGTTTCTGTTCGACGGCATTGCCCAAAGCCACATCTTCGGAGGCGGATAATTGCTCGACTGGGACCTGCCCTCACCTTTTATACTCAATTATCGTGTTGATCCGGTACATATCGACAGCCTGAACCACGTGAACAATGCCGTTTACGTAGGCTGGTGCCAGGAAGCCGGCTGGGCGCACTCACAGGCCCTGGGCCTGGGTATTGAGGAATATCGCCAGCTTGATACCGCCATGGCCATCCGCCACGCCGACTATGACTACATCAACGCTGCCTACCTCAATGATGATTTACAGCTCGGCACCTGGTTGAGTTATTGCGACGGCCGCCTGCAACTCGAGCGCCGCTTTCAACTCGTGCGTAACAGCGATGGCAGTTGTCTGATGCGAGCTCGCTGGAGACTGGTGAGCATCTGCATCAGCAGCGGCAAAGCGCGGCGCATGCCGCCCGATTTCGTGAATCTTTATGGCGGCGCCGTAGTGAGCCCGGCGGAAAACTAAGGGCTATTCCGGCCCCTCTCCGCGCCTGAAGGGCTGCCAAATAAGTGCAAGTACGCTTTGATCGCTCACCAGACGGAACTGCTTTAATCCGATTGTCATGGTTTTGTGTCCGTCCCGCGGCTGCGCGCGGTAGCTCCCGAACACACGATCCCAGACCGACAGATTAAAACTGAAGTTGCTGTGGTGCTCGTCCGCATGAATTGAATGATGCACCCGGTGCATATCAGGCGTTACCAGGCAAACCCTTAATAGCTGCTCCAGCCGAGCCGGCAGGCGAATATTGCTGTGATTAAACAAGGCCGTCGCGTTCAGCACCACCTCGAATACCACCACTGCCAACCAGGGCGCGCCGATCACCATCACCGCCCCGATTTTAACCAGCATCGATACCAGTATTTCCAGGGGATGAAAGCGCAGGCCGGTAGTGGTATCCATCACCAGGTCACTGTGATGCATGGCATGAAGGCGCCAAAGCGGCTTGATCCGGTGAAAAAGCCTGTGCTGCCAGTAAATCGTGATATCCAGAACCAATAGCGCAATGCCCAACTCCAGCCAAAATGGCCAGTTCAGCACATTTAACAGGCCCCAGCCGCGCTCGCTCGCAACAATGGCCGCGCCTGCGGCCAGCAGTGGCAAACTAAGGCGCAAAACTATCGTATCTGCCAATACAATCAATAAGTTAGCGCCGCGCCGGGACCAGCGCCGGGCATCATGGTGTAGTGGGTAAAGCTGCTCCAAGAACAACATTAGCAGCAGAGCACCAGCAAAACCGGCCAATCTGAGCGTTTCTTCAGTCATGCGCTAATGCGACCTCATGTTGGGAGCTGCTACGTATCTTATCGCCACAAAAAATATTAATCTTATTTATCAATAGTTTAAATGTTAATTTCACGCCAGATCAGGCGCCGACCAACGCGTCAAAACCCCGCCTAACATATATGTATAGTTGCGATCAGCCAGCAGCCTGTATATTATTTAGTCACACTCACAAGGATTTGTGACCTTGCAGAACTGCAAGGGGGATTGCGCCAAGCTGTGAGCTGCTTCACAATAATAGCGCTTCTCTTTGTAAAGTACTGAATGTGTTGACTCGTTCGTTTATAAACGCGCCGCGTCGACAGCCACCTGAGTGCGAACTAGAGCATATATAATGCGAGACCGATATACCGTCACCATTACCGATTATCGCGGTGCCCGCCACTTTAACTTCAGCCAGTTAATGCGCAGAGTGCTGGGCGCCTTTGGCACCGTTGTCACGCTGGGTTTTATTGCCGGCGCGTTTTCTATTTATATGCTGTCTTCCAAGGTCGCCACGCTTAACGCCGACCTGCAAACACTCGAAGACTACCAGGCCCACATCAAACACCAGAATCAGGAGCTGCTGCGCAAGCAAAAGGGGCTGCTGTCCGCCGTCGATGAAAAAGTCGAAGCGTTGGGGCGCATGAGTGACGAGCTTGGCGACCTGGAGATTCTCATAGGCCTGAAGCCTGAGCCTGCCAGCACGTTGACTGAGCGTCTGGATAGCGCCAGCCTTACCGCCCAGCAAAAGCGCATGATGCTCGAATCCATTCCCAGCGGTTACCCGCTCCGACAAACCCGCCTGACCAGCAGCTTCGGGATGCGGGTACACCCGGTTCTCAACCGCAAGGCCATGCACGGTGGTCTGGATATGAGCGCGGCCATTGGAACGCCGATTTATGCCACCGCCAGCGGAGTTGTTGAGTGGGCCGCACCTCACAAGAGCAGCGGATTGGGCAACATGGTTAAACTGAACCACAATTACGGGTTCAGCTCGACCTTTGGTCACCTCAATAAAATTCTGGTGCGCGTGGGTGACTACGTACAGCGTGGTGACCTTATCGGTCACACCGGCAACTCAGGCATGAGTAGCGCCCCCCACCTGCACTACGAAATCCGTTACCTGCATCGTCGCCTGGATCCAAAGCCGTTTACGGAATGGTCCTTTGAGAACTATGATGTGCTCTTTGAGCATGAGGGGCATATTCAATGGGATTCCTTGGCAGAGTCGGTAAGGAAAGCGGTCAGCAGCCCGGAACGACTGTTATCGCAGGGGCAACCAAAGTTGTCGGCGATCTCCAACTAAGCGACGATTTTCACCTCGACGGCTGCATGGCCGGAAAACTCAATTCGAGCCACAACGTCACCATTGGTATTGGCGGTGAATTTGACGGCGAAATTTGTGCGCACAAAGTTGTGGTTAGCGGCCGCATTGATGGCAGTGTCGATGCCGAGCGCCTGGAAATTGTCAGCTCCGGCAAGGTCAGCGGCGAAATCCGCGTAGCCGAACTGGTTATCGAACCCGGCGGCCAATTCAACGGCAGCAGCCACATCAAATCTGCAGACACCCAGCCACCGCGCCGCATCTCCCATCAACCCGAATCCGGAAACGAGGCGACCTCACCCTCTCGGACCGAAGACGAACCAGACAAGCCCTTGCAGGCTACCGGCTCTTAAAGACTCTCATCTAAACGGGTGATTTTGCGGCACCGCTGCAACTATAGAATAATAGTTATTAGCCTTAATCTAATAACGAAAGAACGATAATAACAACGCACGCTCGACAGGACTCCACCATGAAGCCAACTTTTCCGCGGCAGCGCCTCGCTCTCTGCCTTGGCGTTTCACTAGCACTTGGTACTGGCGCTTTTGGCCAGACGACCGGGGACACCCAGACCCAGAACAAGCGCAACTTTTCGTCTACGCTTGAAGAAGTCGTCGTAACGGCCCGAAAGCGAGCCGAAAGTATTCAGGAAACCCCGGTTGCCGTTACCGCCATAAGCAGCGACGATTTGCGAGCACAGGGCATCGTCAATACGACGGAACTGGCCAAGTCGGTACCCAGCCTGCAGATCAATGACAGTACCAGCACCCAGATATTTATTCGCGGCATCGGTCAGCGCGCGGGCCTGATCCGGCAGGATCCTTCAGTCAGCGTCTACCTTGACGGCATTTTTATTCCCCGCGCCGATGGACAGTTGCTCGACACAATTGATATAGACAGCGTTCAGGTTCTGCGCGGCCCGCAAGGCACACTGTTCGGCAAGAACAACACCGGGGGGGCTCTGGTTTTCACTCTGACCAAGCCTTCAGATTACCGTCAGGGCTACGTTGAAGGGGCTGTGGGCAACTACAGCGACCAGCGCATTCGAGCTGCCTATGATTTCCCGGTCAACGACGAGTTCTTTACCCGAATAGCGGTCAATAGCCACCGCCGGGACGGCTTTCTGAAAGATTTCTCTACCTCCAACAACCAGTCGGTTGATCGCCTCTCGGCGATATTCCAGACCCGCTGGCTGGCCAGTGAAGACATGGTGCTGGACACCTTCACTTTTCTGGGCAAGATCGACGAACGCTACCCGTCCTATCACTGCAAGCTGGTCAACGAAAACGCTCTCTTTGTCGATGGGCTTGGCATACTGTGGCCCGGCGATACCGACCCGGCCAACCCGCGCGCCTACAAGGATAATTGTCTGGCCAATGACCGCGATGCCCTCCCCGACCTGACCACCAACATGGGGCCCAGCCAGCGCCAGCGCAAACAGCTGGAAACTGTAATGGCAGGCGCAACTCTGGACTGGGCGCTAAACGACACTCACGACCTGAAAGCCATCATAGGTCTTCGCGACGCGCTGAAAACCGGCCCGCAAACCAACAGTGACGACGCTGGGCCCGCCGAGTATCAAAAAGCCGTGATACTCGACGATGGCGACCAGGAGTCGCTCACGCTGGAATTACAAATCAATGGTTCCTTGTTCGAGAGTCGTCTGGACTACACGGCAGGCCTTTTCTGGCAAGACGAACATAAATCGGAAACCTTTCTGACCAGCGACCCGATTATCGGCGCCGACGGTACCGCACTCGCCAGCCTGTTGCTGGCACAGCAGGGTTTCCCGAATGGTTTGATTCCAACACTGGTCGCAACGCCTGTTCCCATCGTTGCCGCATTACTGCCTCTCGATACGCATCAGGTCTTCGACATCGACGGCACCACCAGCGCCGCCTTTGCCCAAGCTACCTGGCACATGACCGAAAACCTCGAGCTGACTATAGGTGGCCGTTACACCGAGGAAAAACGCAGCTCCACTCTGATAACACGCGTATCGGATAATGCCGCCGTCAGCGCGATCATTGGCGCTGATCCCCGGTTTAACACCATTGAACCGGGCATGGCCATTCATACGTTTAACGGTCTCTGGTTGCAGGACCCCATCAGTATCGCCAACAACATTCTGCGCAACGCAGTCGGCGGTGACGGCGATATCGGCTCACCGCTCGGCCCCGCAAAAACCGACAAGCGCGACGTTACCTTCAATGAATTTACGCCTATGGCCTCGGCCTCCTGGTTTGTACCCGGTGAATGGCTGGACGATACTGCGCTCAACTCACTGCTGATCTACGGCACCTGGAGTAATGGTTTTAAATCCGGTTTCCTCGAGCCAAGCGGCCAGGATGGCCTGGTTGTCGTTGAGCCGGAAACGCTGGAGAACCGCGAAATCGGTTTCAAAATTGACGCCTTTGATCGCTCCGTGCGCTTGAACGTAGCGTTGTACTCGATGATTTTCGAGAATATGCAGCTTATTACTGTGAAGACCGACTCGGCCAACACACTGGTTGTGACTTCACAAAATGCCGGTAAATCGATGATCGAAGGTGGCGAGATGGAATTGACCTGGCTCCCCACCCCACAACTGATGATGAGCCTGAGTTACAGCAACAATAACTACAAGTTTCTGGAGTTTATGGATCAGGATCTGGCGTCTCTGGCCATTGCCGGCAACGCGGTTCCGATTGACCGCAGTGACGAAGAGTTTCCTGTGTCACCCGAAAAGACAGCCTCACTGGGTGTGCAATATACCTTTGACACGTCCTTCGGCCTCGTTGTGCCGCGTGTTGATCTCAGCTACAAAAGCGAAATCTACCTCGGTTTTGACAACGGCGCCTGGGATGTCAAAGACAGCAACCCCGAAGGCGTGTTCTCCGAGGCCTATACACTGGTGGACGCCCGCCTGACCTGGATAAACAACGACGACAACCTCAGTGTTGCAGCCTACGTGAAAAATGCCACCGACGAGCGCTATGAAATTGGCGCGGTTGCCACCGGCGACTCTATCGGTACGTTTTCGCAGGCATTGGGCAATCCCCGTTTCTACGGCCTTGAAGTTCGCCGTTCATTCTGAGTCGATCGCTGGCAACGCAGCAGAACGTGTTCTGCTGCGTTTGCCTTTACCACTCCACGCCCGCCTTTAACGACAACTCCCGGCTTGCCCTGACAGCCGTGGCCTGACGGCTTTCGGCCAAAGGTTCCGGAAATAAGCTGTTGAAAATTAACAATGTAAAGCGCTGAAACTGCCGTCTGCCTGGTGCAACATGCACGCACTCAAGCAACAAACTAGTCTGTGGAGGACTTATGAAAAAGTTGATAACGGCCACAACCTGCGGAATGCTGCTGTCAGGTGCCGTCGCTGCGGAAGGTTACGGTGGAATTTCCTATGGCGCTCTGGAAACAGAATTCGGCAGCCGGGACTTCGACACGCCAACCCTGAACCTGGCACTGGGCAATGTCTTCAACCCCAACTTTGCACTTGAGGGACGACTGGGCTTCGGTGTTGACGATGATACCGATCGCGGTATCAATGCCGAGATCGACGATTATTTCGCGATCTACGCAAAACCCATGCTGCCTCTGTCTGACGTTCTGACACTGTATGGCTTGCTCGGCGTTGCGGAAACGACCCTGGACACCAATGTCGGCGACGATGATGACGACGATATCAGCTACGGCTTTGGCCTGTCCGCAAAAACGCGCCAGGGTTTTGACTTGTTCGCCGAATACATTTCCTTGTACGACGACGACAATGTTGAAATTTCAGGCTTCAATCTCGGCGCCAATATGCGTTTTTAATCGCTTCTGAAAGCGCTCCGACCGGGCAGCCTCAGGCTGCCCACACTTTTTCGTACAGCACGATAATTTCTTCAGCCACCGGCACACGCGGATTGTTTGCTGGCGAGCCAGACACCAGGGCCTGTTCTGCCATCAGCGGCAACACGGCTTGCCAATCGCTCCGCTTGATACCAAAGGCCTCCGGACCCGGCACGGCCAAATCCCGACACAAGGCTCGCAAGCCCGCTACCAGATTCTCACAGGCCACTGCATCACTATCCTCAACAGAAGCCATCGCCATTGCTCTCGCACAATCTGCGTACCGGGCCGGCGCCGCACCCACCGACCAGGCCGTTACCTCCGGCAGCAACATCGCGTTGCTCAAGCCGTGGGGCACATGGAAGTGCGCACCGATGGGGCGGCTCATGCCGTGGATAAGCGTGACGGAAGCGTTGGAGAATGCAATGCCGCCCTGGGTAGCCGCCAGCATCATTGCTTCGCGCGCAGCCAGATTATCGGGTTCACTGCAGGCCGTGCGCAGGGTGCCGGCAATTGTCGCCATCGCGGTTAGCGCTATCGCGTCAGTAAAGGTGTTGGCCTTGCGACTGACATAGGCCTCCATTGCGTGACACAGACTATCGATGCCCGTATCCGCTGTTAGCCGATAGGGCATACTCAAGGTCAGTTCGTAATCGACCAGCGCTGCAACGGGCATCAAGCCCAACCCCATACACAGCATTTTCTCCTGCGTTTGCGAATCGGTGACAACGGCAACGCGCGTCACCTCAGACCCGGTGCCCGCCGTAGTCGGAATGGCAATAACGGGCAACCCGTCATCCAGCGTGCTCGGTACTTTGTAATCACGCAAAGCTCCCTCGCGGGTGGCCATCACCGCCATGAGCTTTGCGGTATCCATTGCACTGCCTCCGCCGAAGGCCACAATCGCATCGTGCTCGCCACCGGCTAATGCCTGCAAACCGGCGGCCACCGATTCAGTCGTCGGGTCGGGAACCACACCGGAGAAAATCCGCAGCGACATGCCCTGCCCGGCAAGCGCCTCTTCCAATACAGCGACCTGACCCTGCGCGACCATAAATTCATCGGCAACCAACAAGGGTCGGCACACCCCGAGGCTCTGCAAAACCTGCGGTAACTCACGGCGCGCGCCACCGCCAACGCGCAAAATGCGCGGCAAATTGATGTTCAACGTCATATGTAAATCCCAAACTGCCAAGATGAGAAGCAGATTTGCTGTTAGTCACCCTAAATTATAAACACGATATGGCTTATTCTACTTCCGTACAAGCAAGCCAGCCTGCCTCTGCTACCATGAGCATCTACACATCTGAATCACTCCCACAAGAAAGGGGATCCTATGGAACCGCTTGTACATAATATCAACGCTCTTTTTCAGCAGTTGGGTTTGCCCGACAGCGATGCCGATATTGAGCGTTTCATCGCTGTGCACAGCCCACTCGATCGCAGCACTACGCTGCAAAATGCCGATTTTTGGAATTCTGCCCAGGCCAGCTTCCTGCAGGAAGCTCTGGACGACGATGCCGACTGGGCTGAAATTGTCGACGAGCTGGATGCCCGCCTGCATAATCAGGCGACTCAGCGAGCAATCCCCGGAAAGGCCTGGCTTAGTAAAAGCTGCAGCAGCTATCTGCCCGAAATGTGCGGCTACTGAGGCAGCTTTAGCCCTGCGAATCACCGCCTTTGCGATCGCTATTCCCGCCGGGAGTCAGTCTGACTTCCGGCGTATAAACCCGGCCTGAAAACAGGCCAACACTCAACAGCATGGTAATTTTCCCGTTATACTCGGCACCTCAATAAATGGAGGTGTCGTTTTGCGCATAGTGTTGGCTGCTCTCGTTTTCGCGATTCTGCTGGTATTACCCCTGTTTGGCCCCCAACTCGAAAGCCCGCAGTCGCTCGCGGAGCATCGTCAGGCACTGTCAGTCAGCACAGTAGAATCCGGCAACGGCAGTACCCGTTTCGAAAGCTGGGGGGATCGCCGAAATCCCAGCATTATTCTGATCCATAGCTTTAACGGCTTTCTGGAAACCTGGCAACCCAATATTGACGCGCTGGTAAAGGCCGGCTATCACGTTGTCGCCTACGACCTGTTTGGCAGAGGCTTGTCGGATCGCCCGCTGCGCCCACTGACGCTGAAGGTTTTTCACGAGCAGATCAGTACACTGCGAACACACCTGGATATACAGACGCCCATGCATCTGGTGGGCGCCTCCTTCGGTGCGGTGATTGCAGCGGACTACGCCTTGAACCATCCGGAGCAGGTTCGGAGTCTGGTATTCAGTGGCCCCGCCGGCTGGCCGAATACCGACGACAACACGGGCAAGCTGATCGCGATGCCCTACCTTGCAGACATGCTCTTTTTTTACGCCGGCAAACCGTTACTGCAATCAACGATCGACACCTATTTGCTCGATGACCGGGAAGCCACCTGGACCAGCGCCTATTGGAAGGTCTATTACCAGTATGCTGGCGTGGCGCGCTCTGCCTTGTCGACTCTGCGCCACTCGCCTGTTCTGGATTACCGCCATGGCTGGAAGAAGCTCGGGAAAACTGAAATCCCCACCCTGTTTATCTGGGGCCGACAAGACAGCAGCTTCCCCTTATCCCACACAAAAGAAGCTGAAAAGTTAATTCCCCAAGCCAAAATTGTCGCTCTGGACAGCGCTGAGCACTGGGTGAATATAGATCAGGCGAGTGAAGCCAACGCAGCCATGATCGAGTTTATAAACGCCCAGCGCTAATGACTGACGACGCCCGCCAGGAAAACCGTATTGTCGAGAGCTGGCACTCCAACGCTCACCCCTGGGCCAACGCCATTGCCGGGAAGCAGGTAGCCAGCCGTGAGGCCGTCACCAATCAGGCTATCGTTGAGGCGGTACTGGGCGTTGGACCACATAGCCTGATTGATATCGGTTGCGGCGAGGGCTGGTTTTGCCGCGCACTGGCTCAGCTCGGCACTCAGTGTCTGGGGGTTGACGCCATACCCGCGTTATTGGAAATCGCCAGAAAGGCTGGCGGTGATTTTCAACACTGCGCCTATGAGAGCTTGGCCACCACCGATTTCGGACAGCGATTCGACTGCGCCGTTAGTAACTTTGCCTTGCTGGGTAAACAGTCGACCGAAGCGGTGTTCGATGCCCTGCCAACCTTACTCAAGCCCGGCGGCCACTTTTTTGTGCAGACCTTGCACCCGGAGACAGCCTGCGGTGATTTACCCTACACGGATGGCTGGCGCGAAGGCAGCTGGGCGGGATTTTCGGACGACTTTCGCCAGCCCGCCCCCTGGTATTTCCGCACCACAGATAGCTGGGAAGCGCTGTTCCCGAAATTTGACCTGGAATTATTGGAGCGTCGCGAACCCCGCCATCCACGCACTGGCGACAAGCAATCGCTTATTCTCATTGGGCGCCTGCAAACCCACACCTGACGACACTCAGGTTAAAGCCCGTTAATCTGCAAGGGTCCGGCCCTGTGTCAAACTGACGTTTCGATCAGACATCCCCAAGGACACCGTCATGCCAATGCGAATCAACCATATGGAGCTGACCTTTGCAGAAGGTACGCTTACCGACACACTGAAAGCGGAGATACAGGCTTTTTACAAAGAGCTGTTCGGCTGGGACGGCCTAGAAATCGATATCGTCGGCCAAAAAGCCTTACTGTTAATGCTCGACAGTGAAGTCAGCCAGTTTATCCTCTGCGCAGAAAGCCCCAAACCCATGAGCTCTCCCGGCCTCGATCACTTGGGGCTGCTCTTCGATAATCGCGCAGAGGTCGATGCGCTGCTCGCCAAAGCCAAGGCCATGCAGGCCAGCGACAGCCGTGTTCAGATCAAGGAATACGAAGACCTGAACGAATCCGGTACAGTCGTACACGCATTCTATGTTCGCCACCTTTTGCCACTGTGGTTTGACGTACAATGCATAGAATATGAAGCTGGCTCCGAGCCGGCAAAACGCTGGCACTTTGGTTAGCCAGCCGTCTGCCGGAATAGCCCCTGCGGGCGTAACCACAACAGGAAATTTGCATGCAAGAAGAGTTGTTTAACCCTTTTCTGTCCGAAGAAGTTGCGCCTGCCAATAGCAAGCTATGGGAGGCCAAGCGCCGCGTCGCCGATGCTATTCGTCAGTTGAACGAGGTACTCGTCACCAGTACGCCACCCGTAGACGAGCTACATGACATTGCCGAGCAGCTGGAAATCACAGCAGCGAAGTTCGGGCGTCACCCCCGCCTGTATGGTCGCTTTGCATTTACCGAGGCGGGGCAGGGAAATTATGGTGAAATTTTTCATGAGCTCAATCCTCTCAGTGGCCGCAGTAACCCGGTGGCGCCACCACTGAATATGTGGCAAGACGGTGAGATGGCCCGTGCCAGCGTTACCATGGGCTGGCGCTACGAAGGGCCGCCCGGCAGCGTTCACGGCGGTTTTGTCGCCGCCTTGTTTGATGATTTTTTAGGCATGGCCCAAATGATGGGCAATCAACCGGGCATGACCGGCACATTGACCGTCAAGTACCGGCGTCCCACGCCACTGGAAACGCCGCTGGCACTGTCGGCCTGGGTGGACAAAACTGACGGTCGAAAAACCTTCGTTCACGGCAAGATTGAAGCCGGCGGTTCGGTAACCGCGGAATGCGAATGTATTTTTATTCGGCCCAAAGAGGATATGGGCAAGTTGCGCGAAGCCGTGATGGAGCGCAACCGCCTTGTTTCCGGCGAGCAGGACTAATAACTCGCCCGAGGCTGATACCAGATCGCCGATGACACCGCCCGCTCCTGAATACTGGCCGGTTCCGGCGCTGTAATACCCAGCGCTTTGGCATCGAAGGTTGTCCAGCGCGGCGTCGGAATTTCAATCACCCGCGCGTAATAAAACGCCTGTTGGCGAAGGTCAAATTCCGGGTCCACCCATACGGCCATTAGCTGCGTGGCGCCAATGCTGTTGCTATAACTTGCGCTCGGCACATCAACCGTATTCCCCACCGGAGGCACCCGGCCATACTCGTCCGGGCGGCGTTCATCCGACAAGGCCACATCAAACACCTTTTCATGTGACACACCGTCGTCGCTCACCCAGCCCTTTATTATCTGAATTCGATCAAGGTTGCCGCTTTCGGGGTCTTTTGCCGCCCACACCGCAAAACTCGGCGCTGTGGCAGACGGGGCCGGCAGGTCGCCGCCCATGGGAACACCGCTTTGTTCCGCCAGCGCAACGCGATTCACCTGCCGGGGCAAATCGGAAGGGTAATTCCAGCCACCAAAAAACCGGAGGCTGATGCGTGGCCCCGAGGTCGCATAGGTTTCCTTGCGACGCATCGCGTCAAACAACGACGCACGGGTGTTTTGTTCGGCCCATACCGCCGCCAGTCCGGCAGCGCTCCAATGCTTCCCCAAACGCTCGTCGGGCAGTAGATAGCTTTTCCCCAGACGAATACCGGCACTGCCGTCCAGCAGGGGCAATTTGCCGTGATAATTGTTTTCATCGACCGGTGAACTGGCGTTGTGGCTGTCGCTGCTGCCAATCACACCAAAGCGATAGGGGTTAAAGCCTTCGCTATGCGCAAACTCTATGCCTGTACGCAAAGCGTCACGGCTATAACTGCCTTCGGGTTCGGCAAAAATCACTTTTGAAGCCAACAGCTGATCGTAGATTTCAAAGCCGGCAAACTCATCTTCCGGCGAAATATCCGGATGGGTCTCGGAAGATCCTTTCACCTGGAAAATTTCACTGACAGGTTCGTTTTCCATGCGGCGCTCGGCGTAGCGGGCATTGAATGCGCTGCCATCGTAGGCAACCCGGTCATACATCAAGCCACCACTGACATTGCCATTGTGGGGAATGGCAAACACCTGCATACCTGACTCGCGCTGCTCCTCAAGCGCTGACCAGAGATCACGGGGGTCCTCTGAATCCAGGGAACTGAAGGGTAGTTCCGGCACCTCTGTGCCGCGATAAATCACGTTGCGATGCAAGTTGCGACTCTCCGGCATAGATGACCACTCATACCCGATAAAACTGGTAAAGCGACCGGGGTCGTTATGACGTTCGGCTGAATCGATCACTTCTTGCCACGCGCCACGTGAGATTTCGGCGGCGTTGTCGACCTCGACCGATTTCAGGTCAAAACCCAGTACCGAACGCAGATACGCAATGGTATTGCGCAACGGACTGTCGTTTAGCAAGCGCGTGCGCAAACTGCGCCGGGATAAGGGCAAGTCCGGGTTCAGCGAGCGCATGACCCCAAGGTATTCCGAGTGATCCGTAACGACTGCAAAATCCAGAGGCCGGGCGATGCGAATGCCGTAGCCCGCGCCGTGCTCAATCTCCCCGCCTTTCGCAAAGATATAGGCGTCGTCGGGAACGCTGCGCACACCCATGGTAAAGGCGTCCGTCGAGAGGCTGGTATGAATATGCAGATCTCCCCAAAAGAGGTTGCGTTCCGGGTCAGCCGCAACTAGGGGCTTGTCTGCAATTGGCCGGGCGCTGTCGGGGGCAAAGGCAGGAAAAAGCCCCGGATCATCTACACGGCTGCAGCCGCTAATGACCAGCGGCAGCCACCACAAAACCCGCCAGGATAAATTCATCGAAGAGCCTCGTTGTTATTATGTTTGAGCAAAACCTGCATCATTCTTTCCGCGAACACCCGCAGTGCGCAAGGTCGTTGCGATTACCAGTTGATTACAACGGGGGCAAATTCGCTGGCTGTGGTTTACAGGGCTACACTGTCAAACAAGGATCATCTGAAGCTGGCTACTGACATGACCACAGACCGATACCTTCGCTGCTGCCACCTGGCCTACGGGGCAGCCGCCGTGAGCTTGCTGACCATACACCTGAGTTTTTTGGTCTCGGTCAGTCAAGGCTATATTGATGGCTGCTCTCCCTATTGGTCGGATTGCAGCAGTATCAGCCGCAGCGGCCGTCACGGCCTGGCCTACTTTATTTTCAAGGGGGGCATGTTGCCCGCCGCGCTGTTGCTGGGGCTTTTCTGGCAGCTGAATCGCCTCTGGCTAGGCTCGCTGGCCGCAGATTCAGCGGCTGGTCGCTACTTGCCGGCGGTAGGCTGGACAGCCAGCCTGGCCCTGCTGATATACACTCTGGCGCTAGGTCACAGCGGCGACACGTTCTACCTACTGCGCCGTTTCGGTGTGGTCACCTTTCTCGGCCTCAGCCTGATCGCGTTTGCCTTGCTCGCCGGAGCGCTGCGCAGATCACCGCTAAAATGGCACGGTAGCCTGCTGGGGCGTGGCTCGGCGGCCATTCTGGGCCTCGCCCTGATCTCGCTCGTGCTGGATGCCCTGCTGGGTGACGATTACGAACAGTTGGAAAATGCCTTTGAGTGGTGGCTGGTGCTGTTGCTGCTTGTACAGCTTCTGTGGGTGGCCCGCTTGTGGCAACTGACCGCTTTCACGCTAACCCCGCACAGCAGGCCCCGGAGCTGAATTGCATTTATGTGAAATATTCACACTCACATCCGCAGCCGCTATCATATAAGCCGGATTGCGATGGCGCCTGCCGCCCATAACACGAGATTGACCATGAGTTTGCTGGATGAACTAAAAGCCAAAGCCGATGAACGCCGCAGTGATGCCGAACTGGAAGCGGCACGGCTGGCCGACCAGACTGCCTACTACCAGTCGCAGCTCCTGCCGTGCATGCTTCAGGCCTACACTTTTTTGCAGGAATTGACTGCCCACCTGAAGGTCGTCGACGATCGATGCGATGTCGCTTATCCCCTGCTGCCCGAAGACGCAACTATCACTCTCCAGCAGGGCGACTATTCGGTAGCCATCGACAGCCGGCAGGAACCCACCCAGCTGGAACTGCGCTGCAAGGCGCATCTGCCGGAACCCGTCACCTTTGACGTTAAGGGGCCGGCGGAAGTCCAGCGGCACAAGCAGTTAATGGATCGCTATGGCTTGAAGTACGAGCGCACAGAACGCAAGGATGATCGCTTTGATATCGATAGCGCTACCTTCAAGCTGATAGGGCCGATCCCGGTGCGGGTGGTGATTGTGGCCGACAGCGAGAATCGCTGCCTTGGCTTGCACTTTCGTAACGTTGAACAGGCCGGCGTAAAAACTGTAAACATCACACCGGACAAATTTAACGACGAGTTTCTTGATCGGCTCGGGCGCTATATCCTGCGCCAGCAGGCAAACCTGTTTTCAACAGAACTCTCTGACGAAGCGCGTCAAAAATTACAGGAAAAGCTGGCCAAACAACGCGAAGAAGACGAGCGTGCACGCCGGGTCATAGAGGCCGAGCGCGCAGCACTGGCAAAGGCAGAATACGAAAGCCGGCCGTCTGTGCGCTTGTCGCGCGCCATGCAGTCAGCGGCAGACAAACTAAAAGCCAAACTCAACAAAGACTGAACGCGGTCCGGCAATCAGATGCCGGCTATTGCTCGCTTGCGCTGGCGATATGCCGATAGACTTCACTGCCGCCGTCGCGCAGCAATAGCAGCACATTGTAGGGTGTAAAACGATCACCCATCTCCATACCCGGGCTGCCAACCGGCATGCCCGGCACTGCCAAACCGATCGCACCTTCAGGCGGCGCAGCCAGAAACTCTTCCATCACCGAAGCCGGCACATGCCCCTCAAACACGTAACCCTGCTGACTGACCGCCGTGTGGCAGGACTGATATTCTGCACCGACTCCCTTCTGTTCCTTCAGTAAGGCCAGATCGTCGGGGTGGTGCGCGGCGGTGGTAAAACCGCTGTCGTTGAGGTGTTCAATCCACTCACCGCAACAACCACAGGTAGGGCTTTTGTATACCTGAAAATCCGCCTGGGCCGAACCAACACTCAGACCATCGTCATGAAGACTGTCATCGACAGAATTCTCTGAAACCCGGGGTTCAGACGTCTGCTTTTCGCCCTCACAGGCAGCCAATAAAAAAACCAGCGCAAAAATACTGATAAGACGAACAAAAAGCATTGCCGCAAACTCCCCAAAAAATTGTCATTACAGGCGGGAAAGATACCACAGCACCCGCAGGGATAGGATCTGACAGACGAGAATTTGTGACTATTGCGCTACTCCACCCGCAAACCACCCGCAACTGAGCTCCAGTCGAATTCAGGCCTACACGAAGTAATCATTGGCCACAAGCCCCCAAGCTGCGTATAATCGGCACCCTTTTCCCGCCCGCCAGCCCCGCGCTGCCGCCAGCACGTCCACACAGGTTTTCCAATGACGCAAAGCACTCCAGCCTTTTCCGATCTCGCGCTGTCGACACAGGTCCTCGACGCTATTACCCAGATCGGTTACGAACAGCCCTCCCCCATTCAGGCCGAGGGCATTCCTCACCTGCTGGAAGGCCACGACTTGCTGGGAACAGCACAAACCGGCACCGGCAAAACCGCTGCCTTCGCACTACCCTTGCTGTCCAAGCTCGATCTGTCGAACAAGTATCCGCAGGTGCTGGTACTCGCACCTACCCGCGAACTGGCCATTCAGGTCGCTGAAGCCTTCCAAACTTACGCCAGCAAAATGCCCGGGTTTAATGTGCTGCCCATCTACGGCGGTCAAGGCATGGACACGCAGCTGCGTCAATTGCGTCGTGGCGCACACGTGATCGTTGGCACACCCGGCCGGGTAATGGACCATCTGCGGCGCGGCACACTGAAGCTGGATCAACTCAAAACCGTTGTGCTCGACGAAGCCGACGAGATGCTGCGCATGGGCTTTATCGACGACGTAACCTGGATTCTTGAACACACACCGAAAGAACGCCAGGTTGCCCTGTTTTCTGCGACCATGCCCGCCCCTATTCGCAAGATGGCCAACAATTACCTGAAGGATCCAAAAGTTGTTGCGGTAAAGCCGACCGAATCCAATGTGGCCAAAATTGAACAGCTTTACTGGTTTGTATCCGGCACCAACAAACTCGATGCCTTAACCCGCATTCTGGAAGTCGAAGAATTCGACGGCATTATTCTCTTTGTTCGCACCAAAACCCAAACAGTGGAAGTAGCCGACAAACTGGAAGCGCGCGGCTACAGCTGCGGCGCCATAAACGGCGATATGACGCAGGCACTGCGCGAGCGCACAATCGAACAGCTCAAGTCAGGCAAAATTGATATTGTTGTTGCCACCGACGTGGCCGCACGCGGCATCGACGTGGCCCGTGTCAGTCATGTCATCAACTACGACATCCCTTACGATACCGAAGCCTATATTCACCGTATTGGCCGCACCGGTCGTGCCGGGCGCAGCGGTAAAGCAATCCTGTTTGTTGCTCCGCGTGAAAAACGCATGCTGTTTGCCATAGAAAAAGCCACCAAGCAGCCGATCACCGAAATCAGCCTGCCCAGTCGCGAACAGGTTAACCTGCACCGGATTGATCAATTCAAACAATCGATTACCCAAACGCTGGAAAACCAGAACCTCGACTTTTTCAATGCGCTGGTCGGAGACTACTTGCACGACACCCAGGCCGACCCGGTGCAGCTTGCCGCCGCACTCGCGTATCTGGCTCAGGCCAGCAAGCCCATTTTACCGGTTAAAGAAGTGCGCGAAGCCAAAACGGAACGCGCAGGCAGAAGCGATCGTGACAGCCGCCCCAAAGATCGCAAGGACAGAAAAGACCGCAAGGATCGCGGTGACAAACCGGAACGGCGCGAGCGCAAGGAAAAATCCCTGATGCCTCCGTCCGACGTGGATATGGAAGGCTTTCGCATTGCCGTCGGCAGCAAACATGGCGCAACTCCCGGTGACATTGTGGGCGCCATTGCCAACGAAGCCGGCATTGAAAGTGCGTACATCGGTCGCATCAAGATTAACGAAGATCACAGTACCATCGACCTGCCCTCGGGCATGCCGAAAGACCTGCTCCAGCACCTGAAAAAAGTGCGTGTTCGCCAGCAGCCAATGCTGATTGAGAGACTGGCAGGCCCAGCGCCGGCCAACCCCGGAAAACGCAAAGACGCGGGCAAGAAAAAGCCCGGCGCGGCTAAACCGGCCGGGGCAAAGCCTGCCGGATCAAAGCCAGCGAGTGCCGGCGTGCGCAAGCGCAAGAAGTCGGACTAAAGCGGTAGATGGGCGCTGGCAATAATCCTTTATTGCCAGCGTCGACGGCTATTGTTTGAGGCCGTGCAATACGTAGTGCAGTATCCCGCCATGACGGAAATATTCCAGCTCGCTGCTGGTATCAATGCGGCATAGAGCCAGCGCCTCATGGCGGTGACCATCATTGCGGCTAACAGTGATTTTTACGCGCATACCCGGCGTCAATTGATCATCAAGGCTTTCAATATCCACCTCCTCGTCACCGCGAATTTCCAGCATATCGCCGTCATTTTCGAGCTGCAGGGGCAACACTCCCATACCGATCAGGTTGGAGCGGTGTATGCGTTCAAAACTCTCGGCAATCACCGCTTTTACGCCCAGCAAATTGGTGCCCTTGGCCGCCCAGTCGCGACTGGAACCGGTGCCGTATTGCTCACCCGCCACAATCACCAGCGGCGTGTTGTCGTCACGGTATTTCATGGCCGCATCGAAAATACTCATCTCTTCGCCGGTTGGTAAATACCGCGTGTAACCGCCCTCGCGATCCACCATCTTGTTGCGCAGACGCACATTGGCAAAGGTGCCACGCATCATCACTTCGTGGTTACCACGGCGGGAACCGTAGGAATTGAAATCCTTCGGTTCAACGCCGTTATCGCGAAGATAGCGCCCCGCCGGACTTTCCAGCGCAATCGCACCCGCCGGCGAAATATGGTCAGTGGTCACGCTGTCACCGAGCAGCGCCAGAATGCGTGCATTTTTCACTGCGGGAAAAGCTGCCAGAGGCTCACCCATATCGTCAAAAAATGTCGGGCAGTGAATATAGGTCGAGTCCTTCTCCCAGTTGTAGGTTTTGCCTGCCTCTACCGACAGGGAGCGCCATACGTCTGTCCCGGTGAAGACATCGGCGTAGGCCGCATGAAACATATCGCCATCTATCGAACCGCGTATTGCCTGAATTTCATCGGCACTGGGCCACAGGTCTTTCAGAAATACATCGGCGCCACTCTCATCCTGACCCAGCGGCTCGGAATCCAGGTTGATCACCGTGGTTCCCGCAAGCGCAAAGGCAACAACCAGTGGCGGTGACGCCAGCCAGGCGGCACGCACGTTGTTGTGAATGCGCCCCTCAAAATTGCGGTTGCCGGACAAAACCGCACTCACTACCGCATCTTCGGCAGCGATGGCTTCTTCAAGCGGTTTTGCCAGCGGCCCCGAGTTGCCAATACAGGTAGTGCAGCCGTAACCCACCAGATTGAAACCCAGCGCGTCGAGGTCTTCCTGCAAACCACTCTGCTTGAAATAGTCGCTGACGACTTTGGAGCCGGGTGCCAGCGAGGTCTTCACCCAGGGCTTCACTGCGAGGCCTCGCTTGCGCGCCGCACGGGCCAGCAAGCCTGCTGCCAGCATCACATCGGGGTTTGAGGTATTGGTGCAGGAGGTGATCGCCGCTATGGCGACCGCGCCCTCCGGCATACTCAGCCCCAGATCAGGAACCGCCAGCTCGTCGTGTTCGCTGCGCCCGTGCTCCTCGATCACCGCCTGCATGGCCTGTTTCATATTGCCCAGGGCAACGCGATCTTGCGGACGCTTCGGCCCCGCCAGGCTGGGTTCTACCGTATCGAGATCAAGCTTAAGGCTGGCACTGAATACCATATTTTCCTTGTCGTCACGCCACAGCGCCTGTGCCTTGCAATAGTCTTCCACTAATTGCAGGGTTGCCTCGTCGCGTCCGGTCAAGCGCATATATTCAATCACTTTCTCATCGACCGGAAAGTAACCACAGGTGGCGCCGAACTCCGGCGTCATATTGGCAATGGTGGCCCGGTCAGTAACCGCCAGTTCGGCCAGCCCGCTGCCGTGAAACTCCACAAACTTGCCCACCACACCATGTTTGCGCAGCATTTCCACCACGGTGAGCACAAGATCGGTCGCGGTAACACCGGCGCGCAGCTTGCCGGTCATCTCCACGCCGACCACTTCAGGTAGCAGCATGGATACCGGCTGCCCAAGCAGAGCCGCTTCGGCTTCGATCCCGCCAACACCCCAGCCGAGAATACCCAGCCCGTTAATCATGGGGGTATGGCTGTCGGTGCCAACCAGAGTGTCGGGATAGACGTCGGTGGATTCGCCTTCATCTTTCTGCCAGACCACCTTACCGAGATATTCGAGATTGACCTGATGACAGATACCTGTGCCCGGCGGCACTACCTGAAAGTTTTTGAAGGCCTGTTGACCCCACTTCAGAAAACGATAGCGCTCGCGGTTGCGCTCCATCTCCAGCTTTACGTTCTCGCCAAAGGCCTGTGGCGAAGCGTAGTGGTCGACACTGACCGAATGGTCGATCACCAGATCAACCGGCACCTGCGGACTGATCAGCGAGACATCGCCCTTGCTGCGTGCCACAGCCTCGCGCATGGCCGCCAGGTCGACAATGGCCGGCACGCCGGTAAAATCCTGCATGAGTACACGCGCAGGTGAAAAATTGATATCCGGCCCCTGCTCGGGTTTATCAACCCAACCGAGAAAGGCATCAATATCCGTTTGGCTGGCAGAGCGCCCAAAATGCCGTAGCTGGTTTTCCAGCAATACCTTTAGCGAATTGGGCAGGCGCCGGTAGCGCTCGTCGTTCAATTTTTCAAACGCATAATAGCGATACGTCTGTTTGCCGGACGTTAACGTCTGCTGAAAAGGATTGCTGCTCATTGCTATCTGCTCCCTCACGATATGTCGCCACAGCTATTCAGTGCTGCAGCGTTGTCACGGTCTCAATATAGACTACAGCATAGCGCAGCGGGTACAACACCCCGCCGATTTCGCTGATGAGAATGAATAAATCGTAAGGGATACCCGCCAAGACGCAGCGCAAACTCGTTGCAAACTAACGGAGGGGACCAACATGTATATCGGCAAGCGCTTGCAGGCTCGTCCACTGCCCATGGCTGAATTCGACCCCAAATCGGTGGTCAAGATTGCCCGCGAACACCTGCGCACCATCAGCGAGCCGCGCCGGCGACAGATTCTTGAAAATCTGATCGAACACGCGGACGCGGAATCCGAAGGTGACTACGAGCGCCTGATGGCCTCGTGCTCACAAAAGCGGCAATCCTATGCCAATTACGGCGCAGAAGGCGCGGTTGCAGAGTGGTCGCCGCAATCCTACGAAGCGCTGGAGCAGCACTATCGCGCGCTGATTGATATGAACCTCTTTGTCCTGCACATGGAAGTTGAAAAGCTGATTGTCGGCGCCGACGCCTTGATGCTCGATGGCATCGTGCATCAGCTTTACCCGGCCGGATGAATTGAGCCCATGTTCGGGGTGGCGGTGGAACCTGAGGGCGTCTATATGGTGAGCTGTCGAACCTGTATCATATTCCTGTTCGACGAAGACGGCCTCGGCTGTGGCGAAGAAGCCTATACGGAAGGAAAGCCCGGCCCCGAGCAAATATCACGCGTGCCCGACGATCAGGTTCCGGCCCTGTTCAAACGGGGACAGCAGGCTACCTGACAGCATTCAGGCCTCTGTCAGCCATAAAACCTCTATTAACGAAGGCCTATGTTATTGGATCACGCGCAGCACTTTGAGCAACTGACCTCGCTGCTCGCAACCAATGCTCACTACTGGCGCTGCCAACCCTTCAAGGCAACGCCCGCCTGGGCCAGCGCCGAATCGCCGCTGACACAAGCGGTGTACAGTTTGACCGACGACACGGTGCACGCCGCTCAAGCCTCCGACAACGCTCTGCTCAACGCCCTGCAATCCTGCCTGCCCGAGCAGTGCGACAGCGTCAGGCGCTTGTGCGAACTCCCCAACTTTCAGCCGGCAGAGGCGATACAGGCACCCGCGCATATTCCCGGTCGAAAGTGGCAACAAATCACCCACTTTGGTGCCGCTTTGCAGCACTGCGACGGGCCCCTGCTTGAATGGTGCGCCGGCAAAGCCCACCTGGGGCGATGGTTAAACCGTCACTACAACTGTTCGGTGACCGCACTGGAATGCGAAACGGCGTTGGTGGCGCAGGGCAATGAACTGGCGCGTGCTGCTTCGCGCACGGAACACCGTCAACAACTGCCTGCCCTGCATGTTCAACACTGCGATGTACTGACCGGCAATAACCGCCGCTACCTCAGCAAGGTTAATCACGCCGTGGCACTGCACGCCTGTGGTGGCTTGCACCGCAAGCTGTTGACCGACGCCACGACCCAGCGCATCGAGCGTTTGAGCTACTCCCCCTGCTGCTATCACAAATATCTCGACGACACTTACGAACCCATGTCGCGCGCCGGCCTTGAGACCGACCTGAGACTTAGCCTGACAGAAGTACGCGGCGCCGTGCGTCAGAGCACCACCGCCGGCAACGCCGAGCGAGCGCGCCACCGCAAGCTCCAATCCTGGCGTCTGGGCTTTGATGCTCTGCAGCGGGAGGTTCGCGGCATGAATGAATATCTGCCCACGCCGCCTGTTTCATCGACCGTACTTCAAGGGAGCTTTCGTGATTTTTGCGAATGGATGGCAAAGCACAAGCAGATTTCGACAGGCGGTAAAATTGATTTCGACGCCTTTGAGGCCACAGGCCAGACACGCTACGGGCAAGTAGCGCGGCAAGAGTTGCTGCGCGAACTATTTCGGCGCCCGCTGGAGCTATGGCTGGTACTGGATGAAGTTTTATTTCTGGAAGAGAACGGCTATCGCTGTGACCTTGGCACGTTCTGCGAACCTGACATTACGCCGCGTAATTTGTTTATCAATGCTACAGCTGGATTGTCTGATCGGCTATTGTAGGAGCGAGCCCTGCTCGCGAATGGCTCTGAACCGGAATAGTTCGCCAGCAGGGCTGGCTCCCACAAACCCTCACCCCAACCCTCTCCCAAAGGGAGAGGGTTGGGGTGGAGCATTCAGGGATTGCAGTCAAACATAGAATCTTCCACATTAACTAAAGCTTGCCCTGCTCTCTGGCCATATCCAGCGCCAGATCTTCGATCATATCTTCCTGACCGCCAACGGTTCGACGACGTCCCAATTCAACCAGAATGTCACGCGATGACACACCGTATTTCTTCGCGGCACGTTGCGCAAACAACAGGAAGGACGAGTATACGCCCGCATAACCGAGCACCAGCGAGTCGCGGTCGATACGAATCGGCTGATCCATCATCGGCACGATAATGTCTTCGGCCACGTCCATGATCTTGTAGAGATCAATACCGTGTACCAGGCCCATGCGATCGGCCGTTGCGGTAAAGACTTCCAGCGGCGTGTTGCCCGCACCGGCGCCCAAACCACCCACAGAACCATCGATACGGTTGGCACCGTTTTCAACCGCAACCAGCGAGTTCCACACACCCAGGCTCAGGTTGTGGTGGGCATGAAAACCGAGTTCCGTTTCGGGCTTGAGTTCGCGGCGCAGCAGGCTGATGCGCGCAGCGACGTCGTCCGGCAGCATGTAACCGGCAGAATCCGTGCAGTAAATACAGTTGGCGCCGTAGGACTCCATCAGCTTGGCCTGCTCCAGAATTTCTTCCGGCTCGATCATGTGCGCCATCATCAAAAAGCCGACGGTATCCAGCCCCATATCGGCAGCCATATGGATGTGCTGCTCGGATACATCAGCCTCGGTGCAGTGGGTTGCCACACGAATGGTGGTTACACCGCAGTCCACCGCCATTTTCAGATGATCAACCGTACCGATACCGGGCAGCAGCAACGCAGAAATTTTTGCGTTTTTCACCACACCGCACACCGCCTTGAGGTACTCCTCGTCACTGTGCGAAGGAAACCCGTAGTTGACCGACGTGCCGCCCAAACCGTCACCGTGGGTGACCTCGATCATGGGCATACCGGCTTCGTCCAGCCCCTTGGCCACCGCAATCATTTCGTCGAGGCTGATCTTGTGCTGCTTGGCGTGCATACCATCGCGCAGGCACATATCGTGCAGGGTGACTTTCTTACCTTTCAAATCCATCCTGGTGTCCTCTTTAATTAAGCTGCAACAGGCTTGGGTTCGAAACGACCCGCCTGAATTTCCTGAGCGTACATTTCAGCCGTGCGCAAACCCGCAGCCGTCATAATGTCGAGATTGCCCGCGTATTTCGGCAGAAAATCACCGAGGCCTTCCACTTCCATATAAATGGAGACGCGTTTGCCATCGAAAATGGGGCCGTTTTTCAGTTTGTAGCCGGGCACATATTTCTGCACTTCAACGATCATGTCTTCAACCGACTGGCGAATTGCATCCTGATCCGGCTCGTCTTCGGTCAGGCAATGAATGGTGTCGCGCATGATCAGTGGCGGCTCGGCCGGGTTGATGACGATAATCGCCTTGCCCTTGTCGGCGCCGCCAACGGATTCAATGCCGTTGGCTGTGGTGCGGGTAAACTCATCAATGTTTTTGCGGGTGCCGGGGCCAGCTGACTTGGAGCTGACCGTAGCGACGATTTCACCGTAAGTAACTTTCTGCACGCGCGACACCGCAGCAACCATCGGGATGGTCGCCTGACCACCGCAGGTCACCATATTCACGTTCATGGCCTGTGCGTCTACCGCTGCCTTGAGATTCACCGGCGGCACACAGAAAGGGCCGATCGCGGCGGGCGTGAGGTCAATCATGATGGCGCCCTGCTCATTGACCTTGCGCGAGTTTTCCGCGTGAACATAAGCCGAGGTCGCATCGAAACAGATCTGAACACCGTCAGCCTTCATGGTCGGCAGCATGCCGTCCACGCCATCGGCCGTGGTCTTCAGGCCCAGTTCCTGCGCACGCGCCAGACCGGGGGAATCGGGTACGACACCAACCATCCAAACGGGTTCGATATACTCGCTGCGCAGAGCCTTGATCAGAAGGTCGGTACCAATGTTGCCCGGCCCGATGATCGCTGCCTTGATTTTTTCAGCCATGATGTACTCTCTCAATGTTGCGTTCTGGTTCGCCTGCGGGGCAGGCTCCTACAGAATAGCCTTACCGTGGGAGCCTGCCCTGCAGGCGAACAACAATTTATACAAACTGACAGCTCGCGCTGCCAATGCCTTCCAGTTCCATTTCCATTTTGTCGCCGGCTTTCACATCTTCCAGCGGCACCAGCGAGCCCGACAGTATCACCTCGCCCGCTTTAAAGGGGATATCGTACTTGCCCAGTGTATTGGCCAGCCAGGCCACCGCCGTCAGCGGATTGCCCTGCACTGCGCTGCCCATGCCCTCACTCAGAAATTTGCCGTTCTTTTTAACGGTCACTTTCAGGTTCGGCAGGTCGTGATCGCGGGGGTCGGCCTGTCGATCACCCAGCACAAAAACACCGCACGAAGCATTGTCAGCCACGGTGTCCTCGATCTTGATTTTCCAGTCCTTGATGCGCGAATCAACAATCTCGAAACAGGGCATGATGCACTCTGTTGCGTCCAGTACATCCTGCTCGGTCACGCCGGGGCCGATGAGGTCTTTCTTCAGGCGAAAGCCGATTTCCGCTTCCGCGCGCGGCTGGATCAGGTTGCCCGCTACCGGAATATCGGCACCGTTGGCGTATTCCATTTTGTTGGTCAGAAAGCCAAAGTCCGGCTGGTGTACACCGAGCATGTCCTGAACCACTTTGCTGGTAACGCCAATTTTCTTGCCGATGATGGTTTCACCCGCATCCACCCGGCGACTCACCATGCGCAGCGAAATAAAGTAGGCATCGTCGATGGTGATGTCCGCTTCACGCTCGGTAAAAGGCGTTAAGGTTTTCTGCTGGCTCAGGGCTTCGTAGAGCTCGTCACCCAGTGCTTCGCGCTTGCTATTATCCATGTTGCAGGAAATCCAGTGTCATCCGATTGAAAAGGTCTTTGTGCTCAACCATCACCCAGTGACCGCACTCGGACACAATGGTCAGGCGAATGTTTTTGCACTTTTTGGTGAGTTTGGCGATGCCGGTTTCCGGCATCATGTTTTCGTTGGCGCCCCAGAAGGCAATAATCGGGCAGCGCAATTCACCAAGCTGATCTTCCATATTGGGCACCACCATGCTGGTAATGACCTGGGTGTTCTGCTGCTGGAAAATGCCCCAGCGCTCGTTGACAAGTTGCTCATCCACCACCGATTCATCGTACACCAGCCCGCGACGGATAAACTGCTCGAGGCTGTCCTTGTTCTGCCCGCCGGTAAAGACTTCTTTCATGATCTGCATGCCGGGCATGGTGAAGTAGGACGGTTGATCCTCAATGCCACCGGGAGCCATCAGGTTCAGTTTCTCAACCTGATCCGGGTAGGTCAGCGCGTAGCGAATGGCAATGGCACCACCCAGCGAATTGCCGATCAGGGTCACCTTGTCGACACCAATGACATCCAGTGTCTGTTTGACACACTCGACAAAAAAGTCGATGTGATAGTCAACATCTTCCGGCTTGTCGGAATAGCCGTAACCAATCAGGTCGGGAACGATAACGCGATAGCCGTTCTCGGCGAGAAAGGGATAGTTGAATTTGAAGTTGCTGTGACCACTGGCACCGCTGCCGCTGCCATGCAGAAACACCACCACCGGGCCGCTGCCCTGATCGAGATAGTGAATGGTGCGGCCATTGGCCAATTTGGCGTATTTGCCTTCGGGCAAGCCTTCTACCACTGCCATACCGTGCTCCATGCTGTTACAGGTTCAAATCAGTATTGTCGAGACCAAACTGTACACCGCCGAAGTTGCCAGCGTACAGATTCACATTGTTGGCGACGTGAGCCTGACTCGCCATGATATCGAGATGGCGTTCAAGCACTTCATTGCCCAGAAAAATGCCCTTGCTGCCAGAGGCCTTGAGCATTTTGGCGCAAAGCTCGGCGCAACGGTCGGCCACCACCGCCGAATCAAAACGGTAGTGAACCCGATCATCAATCGCAATCGGCTCGCCGGCGGCGGCTGAGGCCATCATGGCATCAAAGTTTGCGTACATGGTGCGCTGCATTTCCGCGATGGCGGTTTTTACGTCAGCGGCGAGGCGGCGCACAAAGGGATCGTCCATCATTTTGGCGGGGCCAACCATGCGGGTTTTGGCCGTCTCGACAAAGGCATCGAGAGCACCCTGCAGTGCACCCAGCGACGCGGTACAGACAGCGCGCACAAACACCTGACCAAAAGGCAGATGAAATACCGGCGCCGTGTTGACCGCATTGCCGGGATTGTTGCAGCTGAAACCGTCGCTCAGTTTGTGGGTGCGGTGCTCGGGCACAAAGGCGCCGTCAACGCGCACATCCTGACTGCCGGTAGCTTTCAAGCCCACCACATGCCAGGTATCAATAATCTCGTAATCCTTGCGCGGCACCAAAAAGGTTCGGTAGTTACGCATATCGAAAGGCGCACCTTCCTCCGGCACAACAGCGCCAAGAAAGGCCCAGTCGCAATGCTCGGAGCCGCTGGAAAAGCCCCACTGACCGCTGAGCTTGTAACCACCGTCGACTTTTTCCACCTTGCCGACCGGTGCGTATGACGAGGAAATCAGGGTAGTTGCATCCTCGGCCCACACATCCTGGGCAGCCTGATCGTCAAACAGTGCCAACTGCCAGTTGTGCACGGCCACAACGCCCAGCACCCAGGCGCTGGACATACAGGCTTCGGCAATTTTCAGTTGAACGGCGTAAAACACCTGCGGATCGAGTGCATAACCGCCCCACTGCTCGGGCTGCAGCATTTTGAAAAATCCGGCGTCCTGAAAGTCCTGAATGGTCTCGTCGGGGATACGGCGCAATTGAGCAGCCTGAGCGCTGCGCTCTCGCAATACCGGTTTGAGAGCCTCGGCGCGCGCCAACAGGGTTTTCGCCAGTTCTGAATCCAGGCCCTTGTCAGCACCCTTGTTTCCGGCTTGACCTGTTTTGGCTTGAACTGCTCCGTCCATTGCCCGCACTCCCGTAAAAAGAATAAAGGCGGAAATTCTAGCGGAATCAGGCGCCCAGCCTATAGTCCAAATGGGCCATATTCGCCCCGGCAATGCGGCCACGGTCGGCCAAATACTGCCCTGCGGGCAAGGAGTTAGCGCTGTCTACTTGTCGTCCGCACGCGTGACCGAGGCCAGGGCAGCTTCGGCGATGGCGACATCCTGTTCGGTCAGCGCCCCGCCAACGCCAATCGCACCAATCACGGCACCACCGTGGTGGATGGGCAAACCGCCGCCCAGCAGGGTCACATCCCTGAGCGTTACCATCGACAACAAAATGGGCAGATTGTCTGACAGCGCCTCGCCCAGCTCCTCGGTACTCAGCCCCATCAGCGCCGCCCGCGCCTTGGCCTGTACGGCATCAACTGCCACCACCGGGGTTTTGTCCATGCGATGAAAGGCCTTGAGCTGGCCTTCGGTATCGACCACCGCCACAGCAATGGCAACGTTCATGTCCATTGCCTTGTTCACTGCCGCTGACACCAGCGCCATGGCCGCTGCGGACGAAACAGACTCGGTGCTAAAGGTCAGTTTCATAGCGCCTCCGCTCTCCATTCATTCTCCGATCAATCTACTCGATAACCGCGTCGCTGTAGGTGGGTGTATCACCCAGCATCGGTCGATGCGATGGCGGCTGCTTGCCGTTGATATCCAGCACACCGTACTCCTCCCCCAGCTCAGCTCCCACCCAGACCTTGCCACTGCGCTCCATGCGGGCCGGGTCATTGGCGAGCGCGTCAATCACCCGCCCGGAAAATTCCGGCGTTTCGGCGGTGGCTTCCATATCCGCGTACAGCTCGGGATTTGCGTCAAATACCTGTTGGGTACGCTCGGTTTTCAGCAGCCCCATCCAGAGTGAGATAACCGCCACGTTGTAGGGCTTGAAGTCCACCGCCATATCGTGCGCCATTTTGTCGACTGCTGCCTTGCCTGCCCCGTAGGCCGGGCCGTGCATATAGGCACGCCCACCAAAAGACGAGGTGTTCACCACCAGACCGCCACCGGCAGCCACCAGCAGCGGCGCCGCGTAATAACTCGACACATAGGTGGAGCGCATGCCCACATTCAGAATATCCTGCAGACTCAGGGGTTTTTCCCAGAATGGGCCGGGCAATACCAGCTCCGGCGGCACATAGAGCGCATTATTGACAAGAATATCGATACGCCCTTGCTCAGTGGCAACCTGCTCAAACAGTGCTTTTACCTGTTCGTCATCGGCGTGATCACACACTACCGCAATACCCTTGCCGCCGCGGCGGTCTATTTCAGCGGCGGTTTCATAAACCGTGCCGGGCAGTGGTGCGTCACCGGTTTTCTGGCTGCGGCCAGTCACATAGACAGTGGCTCCGCTAGCACCCAGAGCCAGCGCAATGCCCTTGCCCGCACCGCGGCTGGCACCTGTTACTACAACAACCCGATTATTGTCTGATGGCATAACGCTATTCCCTGTTACTGTGATTGGTTATTATCCCTGCAGAGTATTGCATTGCAGCGCCCCGCTGCGCTTCATCCGTTTGTAGCAGCAATATAGCCACAATAATTCGCGCGCGTAAAAGGAAGAGCAGTCTGTGGAACTTATCGAATCGCTGGTCGGCTCAAAGCTGGTCGCTCATGGCCTGATAGCCCTCCTGAACATTATTCTGCTGTTGGCTGCCGGCCCCATCTCGCGCTCCTTCAACGATGGTCGCAACACCGATTTCCAGCAGGGGCTGCTGCGTGTTCTGGCCTACATGCTGCTGGCACTCACCGTCACCGACCTGGTGCTGGTCTGGCTGCTGCCGGGCTACCACCAGTTCTTTTATCGTCTGGGCCTGTCGCTCATTCCGGTCTATGGCGCAATCTTTGCGTTTAATATCATCTCCCATTTTATTCGCCAGCGCTTTGGCATTGAGCGCAAGATCGACGAAAAGCTGGTTTACCTCGATTCCTACAACAGCCGACTGATGGATATCTTTGCGGTTGTTCTGCTGGTGCTGATCGGTATTTACGCGCTGATTAAAATCTGGGGGCTGGACAGCCTGCTGGAAACCACCGGGATATTCGGCCTGATCTTCGCCTTTCTCGCACTGACCAACCAGATCTGGGCGCCCGACCTCTACTACGGCATGGTGATACTGAATTCCGACATGATGTCAGACGGCGATTCCATCAGAATGGAAGACGACAAAAACATTTACATCATCAACAAAGTCACCTTCATTTACACCATTTTACTCAACATCCAGAACAACCATCGCTCGCTGATTCGCAACAGTCGCCTGATCAACCTCACCGTGGAAAACCTGACCAAACGCGCCTCCATCGACGGCCTGCGCGAAGTGCTGCACTACAACATCGGCTACCCGGAGGTTCACGGTCACGACCGCGAACAGCGTGAACTGGATATGCAAAAGTTCAAGCGCCGCATCGAATCCATGTTTGCCTCGGTGGCAGAAAAAGTGTCCGACAACGAAAACAACAAAATCAATAATAACTGCGAACTGGAATGGGCGCTCACCAGCGCCGGTGACTATGCGCTGCAATACAGCCTCTGGTATTACCTTGAGGCCCTGCCTAACACCAAGGTTACGCGCAATATCCGCCAGCACCTGCTCGGTACGCGTTACATGATCAACCAGTTGGTATTCGAGCAGTCATTGATTGATGGCGTTGATCTCTCGACGCCACTATTGATAACACAATCGGAAAAGCCAGCGCGCAAGGCCTTGCCCGGCGGGCACAGCTAAAGCTGGGGTCAGAGTAAAACAGCTTTCTGTTTTACTCTGACCCCCCAATTCTCTCAGCTCGACAGAATTGACGAGTCCTGTCGCAGTTCCCGACGCGCCATAGCCTCCCACAAAAAGGGAAAGCCGTTGCTGTCAATCATGTCGCCCAAAGGTTCGGCAACGCTTGCAGGTATGGCCTTGCCGCCACCCAGCGCTTCAACTTCAAAAGCCGTTCGGCAACGCCACTCCAATGTCGCCGCCCGCAAGTAGGCCTGAGAAATACTGTTGGCCACAACAATAACGCCGTGGTTCGCCAGCAAGGCCCATTTCGCCTCACCCAACATCTCGGCGCAGCGTGCGCCCTCACTGGTTTCATTGACGGTAGCGTTGTACTCGTCCATCAATTTCAGTTCGCCATTCACTTGCGCTGAGGTCTGGTCGTAAATCGGCGGCACTCTTCCGGCGTTAGCCCACACCGTGCCGTAGCGCGCGTGATTGTGGATGATTACTTTCACGCCGGGTCTGCGAGCGTGAATTTCGGTGTGCAAGTTGATCGCGGGCGTAACATTCCAGCCACCCTCAATCACTTTTCCGCTTTCGTCCAGACGAAGAATGTCGTCTTCCACCAGTTCATCCCAGGCCAGTTCCCAGGGATTAACCAGCATCGTGCCGTCGTCTTGAAGATAGGTGATATGCCCTGCGATATGGTCGTTGTAGCCTTCCTTGTAGAGCACGCGGCACAGTAGAGCCAACTCCGCCTGTGGCGACAATGCCGGGAGTAAGGGCCGCTTGCGGGGCACCGGAGCGAATTGTTTCATGAGTTCTTCGTTCATTGGAATATTCCTTCTTTGTCGGACGAGAAATCGCCGGATACGCTGCGCTTAATCCGGCCTACGCGACGATAGGCAATGTGTGTAATTTGTAGGCCCGAATAAGCGCAGCGTTTCGGGCAGGCTTAGCGCCCGACGTCCGACTTCAAACACTCTCCCCCAACACCCGGTCGCCCAATATTGTTGTGCGATGTATCAAGCGCTTCGCGCCCGGTTTCACTCCCGGCGCTGAATGCATAAAGCGCCAGTTGTCCCACAAAATCATATCGCCTGCCTGCCATTGATGCTGATAGCAAAACTCCGGGCGGGTGACATGGGCAACCAGTTCAGTTAGCAAGGCGTCGCTTTCCGACTTATCCATACCTTCTATCCCTACCAGAAACATCGGGCAGATATTGAGGATTTTACGGCGACTTTCCGGGTGTTCCAGCACCAGCGGATAACGTGAATCCGGAAAATCCGGAAAGCCGATATCCGAGGGTTTGTCCGGCGCGCCGGGGCCGGCAACATAGTTTGAGGTATCGAGGAACGGCATTCGGTACAGATTGACTTCAAAACCATAGATCACCTTCAAACCTTCAAGGCGTGCTTTCATCCCGTCGCTTAAGGCGTCGTAGGCTTTGGCCTGATCACCGTAGCCGGTTTGCCCATCCTCCTCGGGCAAATGCACCGCACGCAGTATCGCGCCTCGATTTGGCTTACCCGTGTAAATCAGATCCTTGTGCCAACCGAGTCGGCCGACCCAATCCTCGCCATCCCACTGCGACACCGGGCTGGTGCGAGTGTCTTCGCTATTCAGTTCCATCAGTTCCGGGAATTCACCGCTGCGTATATTTTTCAGCGGATGCTCCTCCAGCTCACCAAACAGGCGACTGAAGCGAATCTGGTTTTGCGGGTTGGCGTTGGCGCCACGAATCAGCAGCAGGCCATGCTCCAGCCAAAGCTGATACAGTTCGTCGCGCTCAGCAGCATTGGGCTCCCGCGCAAAATCGAAACTTTCTATGAGCGCGCCCAACTGATCACTCAAGGCGCTGTGTTGTATTGTCATGGTGCTGTCTCCCGCAACCTGAATACCGGTGCTACAAAGGGTTCGCCCTGCAATGGCTTTAGTTCTTCAAAGGCTACCTGCAAGGGCATATCACAATAGGGCTCCTGCCCGTCGGGCAAAAACAACTGGGTCACCAGTTGCACGCCCGGCGCGTCGTCTGGAATCACTATGGCGGGTGTATAAGGTACCTCGAAAGA
>DIBR01000065.1:0-26277 GCA_002415025.1 Spongiibacteraceae bacterium UBA5047 | reverse complement strand
AGGTACCTCGAAAGAACCGTTAATCTGGCGGCGCACGGTGGTCCACGACAGCAAGGTCGCCGCGCCATTCAATCGGCGCCAGGACAAACTGCCGTGACAGTCGGGGCATTGTTCTTCCGGATACCAGATATCCTTGTTGCAAGAATCACAGTGGCTGATATGTAGCTCATTACGCGCAGCCGCTGACCAAAATGGAGCGGTAAGTGCGTCTTTCGATTCCGGGGTCATCATCGTCTCCCTATAAGCCTTTTCGCAGAATCAGGGTCGACCCTTCTTCGGCAGTAAAACCCGCGTACGCGGCAAGCTGTACATCCTCAACCTGATTTTGCGCCGTGCCGCGCAACTGCCTGACCAGCTCAATCACATGGGCAATACCGAGCACGTACGCGTGGGACAGCAACCCGCCGTGGGTGTTGCAGGGTATGCCGCCCTGACGGCGGGGCCGGTCGAAATGCAGGCGATTGTTTTGCACAAACTCTCCGCCCTCACCTTTTTGGCAAAAGCCCATATCTTCAATCTGCATCATGGCGGTCACGGAAAAGCAGTCGTACACCGCAATCACGTCCAGTTCGCTGGCACTGCGATCCGCCATCGCATAGGCCCAGGGGGCGGCAAAGGTTTGCGGTGTGGCGGTGATTTTTTTCTGCTGGCTGATATAGGGCGCGCCCTCGATGCTACCCAAACCGACTCCTTCAACCACGACCGGGGTATGCGGACGGTCGGCGGATTTGTCGGCGGCGCACATAACGAAAGCACCGGCGCCATCAGAAATCAGGCAGCAGTCTTCCACCCGAAAGGGGTCGGCCAGCATGGGTCTGTCCAGATACGATTGCAGCGTCATGGAGCGCTCGCGCATCACGGCGCCGGAATGGGTATTCGCATGGCGCCGAAAAGCCAGCGGCACTTCTGCCAGCTGCTCGGGCGTGGTGCCAAATTCGTGCATATGGCGATGGGCAAAAGTAGCGAAGTACAGCGGCTGCGGAAACCAGCCATAGGGCAACTCAAAGGCCGCCTTCATCGGTTCGCTGGCATGCCAGTCGCCGGGGCTGCCGGTGCCGGCACTGCGCGCCGTGGCCCAGTCGACAGAGAAAACATTGACGATGGTCGAGGCCTGTTTTGCGCGAATGGCATGCGCTGCGGTGTGGGCGCAGGTTGCCCCCCAGATCATGGCACCGCCTTCCTGACTGAACCAGATTTCCTGCGCGGTGCCAAAGTGGGCGCGAAAATCGTCGGGTGTAAGTTGATCGGCAATGCCCTTGCTAACCATCAGGCCGTCGATATCGGCAGGTTTCAGCCCGGCATCGTCTATCGCCTTGGCAACGGCCTCCAGCGCCATCGCCTTGGCGTTGCGCCCGGACGCGCCGGTGTATTCGGTTTCACCGATACCGATAATCGCCACTTCATTCTTGATATCGTCGAGTTCAACCGAGTGGCCCCAATCGAAACTGCCGGCCCGCTGTTTGAGTTGAGCTATGGATTGCGCCATCGTTTTCTCCCTATCGCTCAATCACGAAGCCGGCGGCTTTCGCATCCCAGGTGTTTTCGCTTAACCCTTTTTCGCGCAGAATATTTTTCTGCACTTTCTGGGTCGGCGTCATGGGCAGGCTGTCTACCACTTCGATATAGCGCGGCACAAAAAAATATGGCGCGTTATCGTTGATAAAGCGGGCCAGCTCTTCCGGCGCAAGCGTTGCATTCTTTTTGATAATCACCGCGAGCATGATTTCGTGCTCTGATTCCAGTTCTTTGGAAGGAATGCCGAAGGCAGCCGCGCTATCAACCGCGGGATGACCGCGCGATATTGCCTCGATGGCGACAGACGACACGCTGCGCCCCTTGTAGCGAATCAAATCCTTTTTGCGGTCCACAAAGTAGTAGTGCCCCGAGGCATCTTGTTTCAGTAGGTCACCTGTGTGATACCAGCCGTCCTTGAAGGACGATCGATTAGCCTCCTCATTGTTGAAGTAACCGTTGAACAACACGTGTGGAGCCTTTTCCTTAATACACACTTCACCCACTTCGCCAACCGCAACGGGCTTGCCTTCGTCATCGAGCAAAGCAACTTCAATATCTTTGGCGGGGTCGCCCAGGGAATTGGGTGGCCACTCGGTCTGGCCATCGTCCACCCGCCGCATCAGCAACATGATTTCGCTTTGACCAAAACCTTGATGGATGGCGGGAATACCAAAGCGCTGCTTGAAGGGAGCGCGAATATCGTCCGGCATCGGCACCATTTGCGCAGAGCGGATGGCGTTGTCGGCATCGTTGTCAGCTTCGGGGGCTCCCCATAAAAACATGTGCATGGCACCGAGCGTAAAGACATGGGTCGCGCCGTAATAACGCACGCGATCCCAAAAGGTGCTCGCCGAAAAGGCCGGATCAATCGCACAAGTGGTGCCGGTGACCAGCGCCGGATATACACCTGTTACCCAGGCCGCCGAGTTGTAGAGCGGCAAACAATTGTAGGACACATCGCCGGCGCGCATCTTGCCCATGTCGGTTGCACTCAGCGCGCTGCGAATCCAGGCGTTGTGGCTCTGCATCACGCCCTTGGATTTTCCGGTGGTGCCGGAGGTCCACATGATCGACGCGGTATCACCGTAGTCCAGAGGTTCTGCCTGAAAGCCGTCCGCCGGGCGCGCCAATTCGGCAAGCGAAAACCAGTGCGCCGGCGCGGCGCTGAAATGACCGTGCACACACACCGGCAGCGCGGTTTCCACGGACTGCAGGCGCTCGGCGTAGTCTTCGTCCGTCACAATCAGGGCCGGATCGCTGTCGCTGATCGTGCCTGCCAGCCAGGCACCGCGATAATCGGTATTGACCGGTATCCAGTGCGCCCCGATCAAATTGGCAGCAAAGGAGATCAAGACAAATTCCGGCGAGCTCCCCATAAAGATGCAGAGCCGGTCGCCCTTGCCCAGACCGCGCTCTCGCAAGCCCTGCGCCAACGCGCAAGCCTCACTGTAGGCCTCGCGATAGGTGATACGCCGCTCATCGGCCGCCAGAAACACCGTGTCGGGCGTTGCCTCGGCAAAATGAGCCAGAATATCGCCCAGTATCCGCTTGCGTGTGTCGGCATAGTCAGGCATCGCCATTACACCGCCTCCGTATAGAACTGTTTTGCCCATTTACGATAACGGGCAATCGGGCCATCACCGTCACACAACTGCGGGTTTGGCTCAAAGCGCTTGTTCTCCCAGATAAACATGTCGTCGGTGAGCTGGCGGTTAACCTCCTTGTTAAAGGCCGCGCCGATGCGGTCTATTTTCGGGTCGCGCTCCGGGTTTTTGTAGGACACATGAAAATACTGAATCACGTTTTCGTCATCTACCGGCACATTGGTGGTCAGCATGCAGACCTCAATCAGCGTCTGGTAGCGCACTTCTGCCCAGCCAAAACCCACACTGGTTGATTTCAGTGTACCCTGCACCGGCCCGCCGGAGCTGGGAAAGGTCTGAGTACTCTCCATAATCATAAACTGGTCGCGAAATTCAAAATTGCCGTACTCGGCTTCACCCGGGTGGCCGTGCACGGTCATAAAGTGGGCGCCGTCGGCGGTGTTCTCCCCCATCTCCTGAATACAGGTTTTAATGCTATGGGCGGTAGAGATCGGCGTAACGTACGCGGGGTCGTCCAGCTCGGGCACAAATGGCAGGTCGTACAGCGGTTCGACATCGTCGGGGTGATACCAGGCCATGACAATGCCGTGGCGAACACGCAGCGGATAGGTTTTGACACAGGCCTTTTCGTTCAGACGCTTGGCGTAGGGAATCTCGATGACCTTGCCCGCGCCGTTAAACACCCAATGATGAAAGGGACACTTAATGCCCTCGCCCACAACCTCCCCACCGGCGCCAAAATTGGCCCCCAGATGCGGGCAGTAGGCATCCTGCAGGTGCAGCTCGCCAGCCTCGCTGCGCCAGAGCACCAGATCGCGCCCGAAATAGCGCGCGGGCTTGATCTCTCCGACCGCGATATCGTTGTCAAAGGCAACGTGAAACCAGCCGTAAGGGATGGGAAAGGGGAAGCGTTTTTCGCGAGCGATAAGCTGGGCCATAAGACCTCCAAAAACTTTACTGACATAACTGTCAGCCAAGAGTAGTTTTTGCTAACATAACTGTCAATGAACCATTTGTAACAATGTACAAAGAGCGCTGATATGGAATCTGCCAACAAACGCGAACAGCAGAAAGCCGAAACCCGCCAGGCCATTCTTGATGCCGCTATCGAGAGTTTTGCCCTGCTCGGTTTTGACGGCACCAATTTCCGCGAGATCACCCAGCGCTGCGGCGCTGACCGCCCCTTGATTCTGTATCACTTCAAGAACAAGGAGAATTTGTGGAAGGCAGCGGTTGAACTGGTGGAGCAGCGCTTTACCCGGCAATTTGAAGACAACTACCAGCCGGATGCACAGGCGCTCACCGACGACCGGACGCGCATCGCCTACCTAATGAGCAGCTTTATCGATGCGCTGATTGCCGTGCCCGCCTACGGGCAGATACTGCTGCGCGAAGGCAGTAGCGAGGGGCCGCGCATGGAATGGCTGGCGCGCCACTTTGTGCCGGGGGCAGCTCTCAACATCACGCTTGATAACCCGGAGGTTGTGCGCCGCGTTCAAAAAACCGTATTGCGCGACATTCTGGCCAGCGTGATGGTGTCATTCGTTGCACTCGGGCCATTGATGGATCGGTCGCTGGCGCTGGTAACCGGTAAAAATGCCGCTGGCATACACCCGCTTAACCACTCCAACAAACAAGCGTTTATCGACTATTTGCTGGCGATGGTGTTCAGCAGTCCGGGCGACGCGGAGCCATCAGATAAAACCTGAAGCCGCTGGAGCCACGACAGGGCTTCCTGCATGTCAGCACAATTAGTAAATACACGTGTTGATTTTGGTAAATATTTGTTTACTATATACCGGATAGACGACAAAGCCCGACAACATGGGCCTGAACAGACATCCGGGGTAACACATGAACTTTAGCTACAACTGGCAGGCAACGCTGGCGCTTATCGCCACGCTCGCTGTGGTATCCATTCTCGGCAAGGCGCTGGTTGCCCGCATCCGGGCCTTCGATGGTATGCGCGACATCAACCGCGACCAGGACAAGGAAAAAAAGGCAAAGAGCAAATATCCACCGGTCATCAAATCAACGCGCATGATCGGCCTGTACACCAACCTCGCCTTCTTTGTGCTGGTCGTGCCTTTTATCGTAACGCTGGACAACGTTTCTATCGGCAAGGTACTGCTGGACTTGTTCGCGATACTGATGGTGTACGATTTCTTCTATTATTTAACCCACCGCTTTCTGTTTCACGGCCAGGGTTACTTCCGTCAGGTACATGCGCTGCATCATCAGGCGCGCAAACCAACCCATATTGATGCGTTCTATGTACACCCCCTGGAAACCTTTATCGGCATTGCGCTCTTTATGAGTTCAACGGCACTGCTGGGACTGTTTATGGGGCCGTTTCATCTGGCGACGCTGGCGGTAGCCATACTGGTGTTCAGCAACCTGAATGTGATCAATCACTGCCACATCCGGATGGACAGCTTTCCCGGCAAAACCCTGAGCTGGATCTCGGTGAAGCACGCCAATCACCATAAGGATATGCATCAGGGCAACTACGCGACTATTACCCTGCTGTACGACAAGTTATTTCGGACACTGGTGTAGCGCCCATTACAGTGCCCGTTACACATAACCTGTTGCCGGGAGCGACACCGAATCTGCCTGTCACAACGATTTTTCGATTCGGTGTTCCTGACCACCGCGCACCAGTACCAACTCGTTAACTTCGCCCTGTGCATCTTCTTCAAACCTGAACAATAAGACTTCACCGCCCTGGCTTACACTGAAACTGTTGGCGTCAATCTGCTCCAGGGGCGCGCTGCCATACATCGGCGCGCTTACCTGCAACTCACCCTGCTCCACACTGAAAGTGAAGGTGATAAAGCTGATTTTGTATTTACCGGCAAAACGGTCCAGCGGCGTTGTATAGGGAACCTGTCGAATAGCCTTGGCAGTCCACGGCGCTGTTCGTGCCGGCACGCTCCGAATGCTCGCAACCCGATCCAGCGATGGCGCAGGCGCCCGATTGGCTCCCATACGCCGCAAATATATAAGCAGGCCTGTCAGCGTTTCATCATCCAGGTCGGCAAATTGCCGATGTCCTGGCATCACACCGTTCCAGGTCTTGCCGTTGACGTCAATCGGGCCACTCATCCCGTCCAGCACAATTCGCGCCAGCCATTCAACCGGGCCGGTTACCCAAACCGAGCCCGACAGTTCCGGTGCCAAACCGGGCACACCGTCGCCGTCGGGACCATGGCACGCAGCGCAATGTCGATAGAAATGCTTACCCTTCGCCAACAAGCGTGTTTGCTCGCCGGTTAGAGGTTGCAGCCCCGACGCCAGCTCGTCGCCAGGCCAGGTGAATCCGCGCCGCGCAGACAGCCGCGCCGCCCATAGCGGGTCGTTTTCGGTCAGGGTTTTGTCCGAGAAAATAGTCGGGGCGACGGCTAACTCAAGGATCGGCAGGCCTGAACTGGCCGCCCTGGCCAGACCGTCCAATAGCGCCAACTGTCGCCATTGATGTTCGCCGCGCTGCGCCAGTACAAGACCAAGCCACTGGTGAGCAGCTTCGTCGTCTGCGGCGGAACCCTTTGATAATGCCGCCTGGCCGCGATAGAAGCTGCGACTCAAGTCAGACAGCACAGCCTGCCAGCCGGCGCTGGGCTGCAGTGCCTCGCTCGCCAGTAATTGCTGCAGCAACGCAAACTCTTGTCCGCGTGCCGCGCGTAATGCCGCTTCGCGCACATACACCGACTGATAATTGATATGCAGGGTATCTACCAGCACCAACTGCACAGCAGGCGACTGGGCATGTGTGGCCAACGCAGCAAGCCAGGCAATATACAAAGGCAAATGCCCAGCTTCCTGAACATAAGCCTGCTGCCGGAGCAATTCAACCTCGGGCAAGAGCTCGCCGCCTGCCCTGAGTGCCTGTGTCGCTAGAACTGCATTTTGTCTCGCCAGCACGCGTGCTACAGAGTCTGCATCCAGTGCCTTTCGAGCTTCCAGAACCCACAGCGCATGAATTGAAGCCAGCTCATCATCATTCTCTTGCAGATAATCTTGAAGCGCCGGTGTTACCCCCGGTCTGACTGCCAACAAACGCTGGGCGGTATCCCTGACCCAGGGGACGGGATGTGCCAGCGCCGCAATCAACTCGTCGTTGTCAGACTGTGTCAGTTGAAGCGTGTCGAGACGGCGGGTATCTGAATGCACAATTCGCCAAATGCGTCCCTGCCCCAGAGGCTTGTCGAGACCGCGCTCCAGAATCTGTTCACGCAACTGTGGTGTTAGAAAGTCCTTGTGCTGAATGATGCCGCGATACATATCAATCAGGTAGAGCGCGCCATCGGGGCCGATTCCGGCATCCACCGGACGAAAGCGTTCGTCAGAGGAAGTGAGAAACTCTTTGCGGCCCCACGTTTCGTCCGGGTAGGTTACGTGCTCGGCGCGCACTTCAAATTCATCACCATTGGTACGCAATTGCACCACGGCATTCGCCGCCGGTTCCGGCACAAAGATGTCATTGCGATATTCCTGCGGGAACTGACCGCCGCGATACACCGCCAGGCCGCTCACCGCCGTGGGGGCTTTAAGACGCCCGTCGTCGCGCAGAACACCCTCGATATAGGCACGATTTACGCCGGTATTCACTCGTGTACTGAACACCTCATCGTTGTGTGCAATCGCTTCACCCACACCTTTTGAAAGACCATGTTGGTCGCTTGCCGGAAAATAGTCACCGCTCAAAAAATTCGAATTGGTGTTGTAGTACAAGCGGCCACTGTTGTCCTGACTAATACCCCATTGACCGCGGCTCAGCGTTTTCTCATCAACCAGTTCACCCCCCAGAAAACGAAATCGACGATCCGATTTGGCGTTGTAGATCCAGTTGTCCAGTGCAAGCAGCAAACCGTTTTCCAGGTGCTCCATACTGACCTGGTCGTGGTTAGTCGCATAGTTGGCGACCTTGCGTTTGTTGTCGCAACGCACCTTGCCCTGTATATCAGGGCAGAGCCACAACACCGGTGGCTCTGCGACCAGTAAGCCCTCATTAACAACGGCCACAGCGCGCGGCATAACGAGACCGTCGAGAAATACCTCGCTGCGATCCATCGCGCCATCACCGTCGTCGTCAAGTAACATCACAACCCGGCCAACCGGCTGGTCCTCTCCGTTGCCGTCAGCATCGGGCATAAAACCGCGCATCTCGACAACAAACAACCGTCCCGACTCGTCCCAACTCATGGCCACCGGATCAACAACCAGTGGCTCGGCGGCAACCAGCTCTATAGCAAACCCCGGCGCCAGCTCAAAGCTCTGCAGGGCTTGCTGTGGGGTCAATACCGGAGCAGGCGGTGTCTCTACACTTTTATAGAAGGGAACCTGTTCCCGCGTTAACCATAGCCACGAGATTGCTACACCGAGGGTGAGAACAATCAGGGTTGCTAGCAGGGCTTTTTTCATTATCTACTGCCTGTATTATGAACCCACTGTCGGCGACCAATGGCTGAGACCGAATTGCCGCCACGCACACAAAGGAATCTGTTTGGCTCTACGCCTTGAATACTAATAAACCATACAACAACGGCAGATCTGATTACTATGATGAAACAATACTACCCGCGCCATGGCAGACGAACAGGGTTTCTGATTCTGGCATTCACCGCCGTGCTGAGCGGCTGCGATCTGGCGCAGAATATCTGGCGCGCCACCGGCAACGTAGACCCGGTATACGACACTATTGCCCCTGAACTGCCGGCTGATCTCGGGCCGCGCCCTCGCGTGCTTATATTTTCAAAAACCAACGGGTTTCGGCACGATGAGGCCATTACTGCAGCGCGGGCTTCGGTAGAGGCCATTGCATTAAAACGCGGCTGGACAAGCTACAACACCGAGAATGGCGCCATTTTCAATGACGAGCAGCTTGCGCAATTCGACGTCATTTTCGGCAACAATTGCACCGGTGATAACTGGAACGAAGATCAACGCAGCGCCTTCAAACGGTACATGGAAAACGGGGGCGGCTTTGTTGGCGTGCATGGCGCGGCGGGAACACGCAAGCGTTTTTGGGACTGGTACAACACCGATTTACTCAAGGTGGATTTTGTGGGCCACCCAATGTTCCCGCAGATACAGAACGCAACGATCATTACCGAAGACCCGGAGCACCCGGCAAGCCAGCACTTTGATGAGCGCTGGCAGCACGAAGACGAATGGTACAGCTTTGCTGAAAGCCCCCGTGACCACGCCGTTAAAGTGCTCGCCACACTGGATGAAGCCAGCTACAAAGCACAGGCATTTACCCAGGACCTGAGTATGGGCAGTGACCACCCCATCATCTGGGCACACTGCCTCAACGGCAAAGGCCGTGTCTTTTATTCAGCGTTAGGGCACGAAGGCCGCACCTATCGACTTTTGGCTCACCAGACAATGCTGGAAGGAGCTCTGGCCTGGGCGGCAGGTTTGGAAGAGCAGTGCTTTTAAACGGGCTTTAAGCCGGGCAGCCGACGATCAGGCATACCGGCTCCTGAAACACCCTATTTCGGCGTATTGTGCTGCACAAGAATCAATTCTTCGGTATTGAACCCCAGCGCTTTGGACATCTCGATAAAGCGCGCCATCACCTCGGGGCCTACCGTCTTCTTTCTGGCCAGCAGCCAGAGATAGGATGTATCGGGCCCGGATACGAACGCGTATTCATAGTTCTCTTTGTCCAGGCCAAATATCACATAAGATGCATAGAAGGGTCCAAAAAATGACACCTTGAGATAGCCTTGCGTTGGATCATCAACAAATCTGGCCTTTCCGGTAGCGTCCTTCCATTTATTTTCTGCCGGAACAAAGCCACGATTTGTAACCGCAACTGTACCGTTTTTCTGAATAGTATATTCGGCTGTGACCTGCTCCATTCCCCGCTCAAAGGAATGATCCAGACGTGCTATCTCATACCATGTGCCGCTGTACTTTGTCAGATCGAAATCCGACACGGGCTCAACGCCCGCTGGCATACCCAGACAGCCTGCCAGTACAGGCAACACCCATACCGGCAGCAGGCAACGTAGTGACCGCCTGAAACCTTTCATTACGCCACCCGATGAAGCGCGCAGATTTTATTGCCGGACGGGTCGCGCAGGTAGGCAAGAAAAAGCTTACCAATTGCACCCTCGCGAACGCCGGGTGGCTCTTCGCAGGTTGTACCGCCATTCGCCAACCCCGCCGCGTGCCAAGCCTGGGCTTCTTCCGGAGTTTTGGCGGCAAAACCGACCGTACTGCCGTTGCCGTGGCTGGCAGGCTCGCCATCAATGGGCTTGGTGATGGCGAAAACACCACTGGCGGTAAAATAAAAACAACGTCCGCGCTCATCCATAACACCCGGCTCGTGGCCCATAGCTCCAAGCACGGCATCGTAAAACTTCTTGGATTCCTGCACGTCATTGGCGCCGATCATAATATGGCTAAACATTAAAGCTCTCCTGTTGTTTTAAAACTTCATTCGCCAGCCACAGATACTAACAACAATTGTGCTGCCGCGTACTGAGTTCTTGTGAAAATTAGCGTATAAAGCAGCTATGAAAATACCCAAACGACTAATCCCCCTGCTTGAAGACGGTTTGATTGACTCGGTTGAGCGTCAGCTGCTCAGCGGCAAGGAAGCAACCGTCTATGTTGTCCGTTGTGGCTCCGACACCCGCTGCGCCAAAGTATACAAAGACGCCGGCCAGCGCAGCTTCAAACAAGCCGTTGAATATCGCGAAGGCCGCAAAGACCGCAACAGCCGCCGCGCCAGAGCCATGGAAAAAGGTTCCAGATTTGGCCGCAAGCAACTGGAAGAGAGCTGGCACAATGCCGAAGTGGACGCACTCTACAAACTCGCCGCCGCCGACGTGCGGGTACCCAAACCCTATGGCTGCTTTGATGGCGTGCTATTGATGGAACTGGTCACCGACGCCGATGGCGACGTGGCACCCCGGCTGAACGATATTGAACTGACGCAGGAACAGGCCCGCGACGGTCACGCACTAATGATGGACTACGCCGTCAAAATGCTCTGCGCTGGCCTGGTACACGGCGACCTCTCGGAATTTAATGTTCTGCAGGACGAAGACGGCCCGGTCATCATCGATCTGCCCCAGGCCGTTGACGCCGCCGCCAACAATCACGCCAAAACCCTGTTTATGCGCGATGTAAACAATATGACCGCCTACTACGGTCAATACCTGCCGGAACTCTTGACGACAGATTACGCGAATGAGATCTGGGCGCTGTACGAAGACGGTGACCTGCATCCGGGCTGCACCCTGACCGGGGAGTTTGAACAGACGCTGGCTGCTGCCGATGTGGATTCGGTGCTGAATGAAATCTCTGCGGCATATGATGAAGAGCAGGAGCGACTGCAACGCATCAATGGTGGCGATGATGACGATTGACGCCCTATCGTTCGAGTTGCCGGATACGCTGCGCTTAATCCGGCCTACCACCCAACCCTCCTACCAATCGTAGGCCTGAAGTCGTAGGCCTGAATAAGCCGAAGGCGTTTCAGGCGCCGGGGGCAACAAATATTAGGTAATCTGCCTGACCCTGAAGTTCTTTCCTTTCAACTTGCCCGTCGACAGCTTTTCAATCGCACGTGCTGCACTCTTGCGCGCCACCGCCAGATAACTGCGGTTGTCGGAAATCTGTATTTTGCCAACTGCCTTCCCATCAATGCCACCTTCGCCGGTGAGCGCACCCAAAATATCGCCGGGGCGCAGCTTTTGTTTTTTACCCCCATCGATTTGCAGGGTAATCATGGGAGGACGTGGCGGCTCCAGCTTTAACACCCCTCGACCCGGCAGCGGCAAGGCATCCATGATCGGGTCTACCTCCACATTCAGCGCTGCGACCTTATGCGCTTCCCGCGAACTAAACAGCGTAAGCGCCAAGCCACTACTTCCGGCGCGACCGGTACGGCCTACACGATGCACATGCACCTCCGGATCATGGGCAACCTGATAATTAATCACAGCCGCTATATCGTCGATATCCAAACCTCGGGCGGCCACATCCGTTGCCACCAGAACCGATACGCTTTTGTTCGCAAAACGCACCAGCATGGCATCGCGATCACGTTGTTCCAACTCACCGTGCAGAGCCAATACGCTAAAACCCCAGGCGCGCAACTGCTCATGCACATCCCTGACTTCCTGACGGGTATTGCAGAATACCACCGCCGATTCCGGCTGAAACTCGAGCAATAACAAGCGCAACGCGTTGCGGCGCTCTTCATTGCTGTCTACTTTGTAAAAATGCTGGGGAATGCTGCGCTCGTCGTGATCGGAATCGACCTTGATCATCACCGGCGCACTCAGCACACGCTTGGCCATGCCCTGAATGGATTCGGGATAAGTAGCGCTGAACAGCAGGTTCTGGCGCTTTTTCGGCAACCAGGCAATGATCTTGTTCAAGGTGTCTTCAAAGCCCATATCCAGCATGCGATCGGCTTCATCCAACACAAAGCAATCAATATCTGCCGCTTTTAGCGAGCCCTTGCGCAAATGCTCCTCAACCCTGCCCGGCGTACCGACGATGATATGGGCACCGTGCTCCAGCGAACCCAGCTGCGGTCCAAAGGCCGTGCCGCCACATAAGGTGAGCACCTTGATATTGTGGATGCCGCGCGCGAGCTTGCGAATTTCTACCGCTACCTGATCGGCCAGCTCACGGGTCGGGCACAGCACCAGCGACTGCACGCGAAAGCGTTTTACATCCAGCCGGTTCAGCAATCCCAGCCCAAAGGCTGCGGTTTTACCCGAACCCGTCTTGGCCTGGGCGATCACATCGCTGCCCGCCACAATGGGCGGCAGGCTTTGCGCCTGAATCGGGGTCATCGAGCTATACCCCAGCGACGCCAGGTTGCTCACCAGCTCATCGCGCAGTTTTAAAGAGCTAAAATTGGTCTGATTCACAGTTGCGCTCCAACCATAACATTGCTGCGATGGCAGGCAGCAACCTGACTACATTGACGGAACAGTTGAGCCGTAAACACTGAAAAATCCTTGCTGTTGGGGCACTTGGGACCGGAGCTAAAGCGACAATCACAGACCGCAACGTGCCGACGAGTGCGGGCTGGCATTTTATCAGGGCACCGTGTGAATAGCAGTCAATTTAATCAGATCGTCGAAATTGCGGGCAATCACCGAGTGGGCGGGTGCGCCGGTTTACTGCTCTATACATGATATGATGCGGCGCAGACAAGGGCAGACTGAACTGCCTTACTTCCGCACGGTCTGATTATCATCGTGATGCAGAGCCTCCCTGCTTCCCACAGAACCAGACCCCGGCGACTCCACGAGTGAAACCCCGTTTTGATTCAACCATTCCAAAGCTTTGACAGAGTTATGTGATATGAAAAGCAATTGGCGGCCATTTTACATTTTCGTATTTGCGCTTTTTATAGGCGCTTGCACGACCACCTATACTGAGCCGGACGAGGATGGCCCAGGGCCGAGCGGGGCAGCCGTGTCTTCGGCAAAACCGGCTCGCCCCTTTCTCAAAGGATACAAGAACCTTGTAACGCAGTACCACTACGCCAAAGTGCCAGAAGACATTACGGTAGAGGAAAAAAAGCTGCGCTTTAAGGCGCTTTTGGTGCCGCCTGTCATCAAGGTTTATGACGAGTTAAACGCTGAGTACCAACAAGTAACTCAGTGGATGAAAATAGCAGAAAAAAGAACACGAAACGCGAGAAGAGCGAGAAAGAAGATTGCCGCTCTTAAAAGAGAATACCGGGCAACCACAAACGAAGAGTTGCTGGCCGCCCTCAAACCCCACCCCCCGAGCATTGTACTGGCGCAAGCTGCACTGGAAAGTGCATGGGGCACTTCCCGTTTTTTTGTAGAAGCCAGGAACGTATTCGGCATTTGGTCCTTTGATGAAAACGAACCGCGTATCGCCGCTGAAAGGCGGCGCGGCGACCAAACCATTTGGCTTAAGAAATACAAAACTATTGAAGATTCCGTGCGAGACAATTATCGCGTGCTGGCACGCGGCTCAAATTATGCGGATTTCAGGAAGATGCGCTTGGTGAGCAATAACCCCTACGAATTGGTAAGCGGGCTAGCTAACTACTCTGAGAAGGGCGCAACGTATGGCGAGATACTGACGTCAATGATTTCCTATGATCATTTCACTGACTTTGATGATGTAAAGTTTCAGGGCGCCTCTAATCAAGTCTCCCACTAATCGCCTACACCCAATATGTCACAAGCCAGCGCTTCGGCTACGCGAATACCATCAACACCGGCCGAGAGAATACCGCCCGCATAACCCGCTCCTTCGCCCGCCGGAAACAGGCCTTTTACATTCAGGCTCTGGCATTGCTTATCGCGCGTAATGCGCAGCGGCGATGAGGTTCGGGTTTCAATGCCGGTCAACACGGCATCAGGCAAGGCAAAGCCCTTGATCTTTTTATCAAAGGCAGGAATCGCCTCTCGAATCGCCTCAATGGCAAACGCAGGCAGCGCCTCGACCAGATCAACCGGCTTTACTCCCGGCTTGTAGGAAGGTTCAACACTAGCCAGCGCGGTCGAGGCGCGCCCGGCAAGAAAATCACCCACCAACTGCGCCGGGGCATGGTAATTGCTGCCACCGAGCACATAGGCCAGTGATTCCAGCCGCTCCTGCAATTCCACCCCGGCAAGCGGGCCACCGGGGTAATCCTGCTCCGGCGTAATACCCACCACAATGCCGGCGTTAGCATTGCGCTCATTGCGCGAATACTGACTCATGCCGTTAGTGACGACTCGCTCTGTTTCCGAGGTTGCGGCCACAACCGTGCCACCCGGACACATACAAAAACTGTAGACCGAGCGGCCATTGCTGGCGTGGTGTACCAGCTTGTAATCCGCCGCGCCGATTTTCGGATGACCTGCAAAGGCGCCCAGTCGCGCTTTATCGATAAGCGACTGGGGATGCTCAATCCGAAAGCCCACCGAAAAGGGTTTGGCCTCCATAAACACCTCGCGGCGGTGCAGCATACGAAAGGTATCGCGCGAGCTGTGCCCCAACGCCAGAATCACATGGCGGCTTTCAAGCTGCTCGCCACTTGCCAGCACCACGCCCTGAAGCTGCCCCTTATCAATCAGAACATCGCTCACTCGCTGCTCAAAGCGCACTTCGCCACCAAGCGCCTCAATCTGATGGCGGATATTCTCGACCACACCCGTCAAGCGGAAGGTGCCGATATGCGGCTTGCTCACATAGAGAATTTCTTCCGGCGCACCGGCTTTCACAAACTCATGAATGACCTTGCGCCCCAAGTGGCGCGGGTCCTTGATCTGGCTGTAGAGCTTGCCGTCAGAAAAGGTGCCGGCACCGCCCTCGCCAAACTGCACGTTGGATTCGGGGTTCAGTACACTCTTGCGCCACAGGCCCCAGGTATCTTTGGTGCGCTGCCTAACTTCCTTGCCCCGCTCCAGCACAATCGGCTTGAAACCCATTTGCGCCAGTATCAATGCGGCAAAAATTCCGCAAGGCCCGAAGCCCACCACCAGCGGGCGTTCGGGCATATCAGCCGGAGCCTTGCCAACCGGCTTGTAACGCGTATCAGGCGCCAGGCGGACGTGCTGGTCGTCTTTAAAGCTCGCCAGCACACCCGCTTCGTCGCGCAGCTCGCAGTCAATAATGTAGATAAACAACAGCTCGGCGTTTTTCTTGCGCGCGTCGTAGCTGCGTTTGAATACCGTGAAATCCAGCAAATCCGATTCGGAAATGCCCAGGCGTTTTACGATTGCAGGGCGCAGGGCGTCGTCGGCGTGATCGACGGGCAATTTAAGTTCGGATAATCGAAGCATGAAGCCTTCCAGAGTCAGGGCAATCAACCGCCCTATTTTCAAGGGGCGCGATTATACCCGAAATGCTAACCGAGCCGACCCGGAATTGCGCCCACCGAATGAAACAGAAGTGCTAGTCGAGACGATCAACCAATTCCAATAACAAGCGGGTAGACTTTTTCATGGACCCTATATCGCCACCGTATTGAAGCAGCGCCATCCCCATAGACCCGCCAATAAACGTCAGTAGCAAGTCCTCGGCGTCATAGCCCTTCGGAGCTTCACCGCGCTCAACGGCCTGCCGGAAGATCGCCCGCAAACCGTCGTTGAGCTGCTCCTGGCCGTCTACAAGCAAGTTTGCAAGCTCCGGGTGTCGTTTCAGTTCGATGGGAATCGTGGCCAGAATGGCGGTAGCGTCCGCATCGTTTTCATGCAGGTCGACTGCGGCCAGCAGCACCATTTTCAGCTTTTCCTTGAACGGCAGTTCCAGCGCCAGCGCCTGCCGGTAGACCACCAGCAGGCTCTCCATAACCTCGTGAAATACGGCTGCATACAACACGGGCTTTGAGGGGAAATAGGGATAGATTGCAGCAGGCGTCAGCCCGGCCTTCATCGCCACACCTTTCAGGGTGGTACCGCCATAACCCTGCTCGACCAGACAGGCCTTGGCCGAGGACAGAATGGCCGCCCGTGTATCGGCGCTATCCCGACCTTGCGGGCGCCCCAAACGCTTGCCTCGCGGCTTGCCCAAAGGGCCTTTTATCAACTCTTTCGCCAAGCTGTACTTCCTCACCGCAGGTTTTGAGGACTCAGTTGCGGAGCCACGTGGCCCAAACCGGGATGTAAAACCCCACAGCCCCGGCACCGCCGCCCCGTGAATACTAGCAGTACGCGACCTATCCATTAATTAATTTGCGCGTTAATTAATAGAAATTCTATAATCCCCGGCCTATCTCCACAACCTTTGAGGCACAAAAAGCATGACACAGCGCGGATCAATCTGGCCCATCGTAGAAGAAGGCGACACCAACAGCCTTTGCGAGAAGAAAAGCGACTCGCTGTATCACATCAACGATCACGACGTTAGCCTGCCCGTTAAGGTACGCAAGGCCGCCAACGCCTTCGCGTCATTTCTGGTTAACGCCAAGGCTGCCAATGCCTGGATAAAGGAAAGCGGCCTGGAAGTGGTCGAGATTTTCCCCGGCAAAGCGATCATGCAGATTGTCGGTGTGGACTATCAGGACAACGATCTGGGCGATTACAACGAGGCCGGCATCAGCTTCTACGTGCGCGAGCCCGGCACCAAAAAAGGCCTGCCGATTATCGGCGGGCTAAGGGCCATCATGGGCGGAACAGCCTCAAGCTATATACACCTGCTGCCGGTCGATCAGGAATTCACCATGCATGCCGGACGTTACATCTGGGGTTACCCCAAGTGGATTGCCGATATCGACATCATCCAGAAAGACGGTTACTTCGAAACCCGTTTCAGCGACAAGGGTCAGCACGTGTTTACCTTCCGGACCAAAGGCGGCGGCAAGGGCAGCATGGAAAACCAGCGACAACCCTCCTTCGGCTATCGCTGCGGCACGCTCTACAAAACCGTCGGGGTCGCCAATGCCAGCGGCGTAAAATTCTCGCTCGGCGGCGAAAAGCCTCTGCTTGGCGATCACCCCATCGCAGACGAACTGCGCAAGCTCGGCCTGCCAAAAAAGCCGCTCTTCAGTGGCTCCGTTGACAACATGGTTATGGATTTCGAAGCACCGCGCATTTACCCCAAATAACACCAAGGAAACGGCAGCATGGCTAAAATACTGATCACCGGGGCCAGCGGATTTATCGGCAACCATGTAACACGACTTTGCCTTGAAAAAGGCGACGACGTGCGGGTCATGGTTATGCCGGGTGAAGATCGCAGTCCTTTCACCGGGCTCGACGTTGAATTTGTCGAGGGCAACCTGTTGGACCCTGCCTCACTCACAAAAGCGGTGGCGGGCATCGAACAGCTCTACCACATGGCGGCCCTGTTTGCGGTATGGACCAAAGACCCGGACCTGCACTACAAAATCAACGTCGACGGCACCCGCGCCATCATGGAAGCCGCCCAGCAGGCCGGTGTTGAAAAAATCGTCTACACCAGCAGCGTTGCTGCCATCGGGGTTAACCCGGACCGCACACCCGCCACCGAGAAAACCGCCTTCAACTGCTGGCCCTGGGCGAGCGAATATATTCTCTCGAAATTTATCAGTCACCAGCTGGTAAAAGGCATGGTGGCCCAGGGTTTGCCTGCCACCATGGTCTTGCCTGCACTGCCCTTTGGCCCCGGCGACCGGGCGCCCACGCCAACGGGGTCACTGATGGTGCGAATACTCAAAGGTGAGATGAAGAATTACTGGGACGGTGGAGTGTGCCCGGTGGATGTTCGCGACGTTGCTGCCGGCCACCTGCTCGCCATGGAAAAAGGACGGATAGGTGAATCGTATTTGCTGGGTAACAGCGATACCAACATGACTAACCGGGAGTTCCTGCAATTGGTCGCCAAAGTCACCGGCGTGCCGAACGTTGCCGTGAAGGAGATCCCCGGCAAGGTCATGCTGACAGCATCGCGGTTCATTGAAGGCTGGTCGAAACTGAGCGGGAGGCCTGCCTCAACCACCTACAAAAACACCCTGTTCGTACTGCAACACTGTTATATCGACCCAACCAAGGCCGTTACCGAACTCGGCTTGCCGCAAACCCCGATTGAGAAGGCTATCATCGATTCGGCAGAGTGGTTCAGGGCGAATGGCTACGTATAGCGCAAGAGGGGAAGCAGCGTAACTAACGGCCCTGCGGCGTTCGCGCCCTGTCGGGAAGCATCCGAAAGCGAGCCAATCGATTCGTATCGCTAGCCGCTGCTTGCCGAGGGCCGATAGTCGGAGTCCTCGGCGATTTGTGACCATTGTCGGACATGGGGCGGGCGCTCATCAAGCCAGCGCGCTTTGCCGCCTTCTATCACCAGAATTTCTTCCCACTTGGCGCCCACCGCGCCAAAACCTGCGTGAGGTTCGACCAGCCACAAGCCGTCGTGGGCACTATGGTCCGAGGCCTTGCTGCCATTCCATAGCGGACTCTTTCGCCCCAGCCCACGCATCGCCATGCTGTCCTTGAGCTTGAACCAGCTCAGCGACACCGCGTCGAAACCCTGCAATCGCGGTTGAAAAGGAAGCTTTGGCGTCTTGATTGCCCGATGACCCAGTACCTCTCCGGGATGTTTGGTGTGCACCGGCTCATAACCAACGGCGTTCATCGAGGCATTGACCCGCTCTGCAATCGTCTTGAAGCTGTCACCGGTGTTAACTGCGGCAGGCACACTGTCGCGGTACTGAGCCAGATGTTGCATCATTGCGCGGTGATCATCGTTGTCGCCAAAACAAAAACTGTAGGAGGTATCCACAAGATAACCACCGAACAGAGGCGCAGCATCAAGGATTACGCTGTCACCGGCTTCAAGCTTTTTGTTTTTCGGAAAAAACTTGCCAACAGGCCAACGACCCGGCAAGGCCGTGCGCTCACCGAACAGTGCCACCGGCAAATGGAAAAAGGAACCGGAGCCGGCTTTGCGGTAACGCTTTACCAGCTCATGCGCGACGTCTTTTTCCGTCTCTCCCCCCACCAGTTCGCCTGCAAGACTTTCCTGAATGGAAAAGGACAAACGCTGTAAATCGCGGAAGTGCAAAAGCGCCGTTTCGGAGAAATTACGGGTTCTTATTAGCATGGTTTTCCCACAGGTTTTGCGACGCAAGAATGGTCACGAATCAATGGGGTCAGAGTAAATCAGTGACCCCGACCGCATTGATCGATTTACTCTGGCCCCATTGATCACGAATACATTCGCAATCACTTCTCCGTCATCTGAGCTCAGATATTTTTCATGAAGTGAAGGTCAGAATCTACTAGATCGTTTTCGTTGACATTTTCGACTACAAGGGCTGGTTCTTCTAATTGACCTTTTGGTTACCAAAAGATATCTGGCACTCAGTATTACGAAACATTTCCGTCCACTTCGTGACAAACTCTTCAGTAAAACTATTATTCCGAAGCTCTAACGTTTTGAGTTTTTTTAAGTTTAATATTTCCTCAGGAAGAGAGCTGAGATTATTATCGTAAAGAGCTATTTGTTTTAGTTCAGTCATTTTACCTATTTCTTTTGGAATGCTAGATAGACAGTTACCGTAAACCATAAGCCGCTCTAAATTCCTTAGATCGCCTATTTCACTAGGCAGGCTACTAAGCTGATTATGGCCCAAGTCGAGGATTTTCAAATTCTTTAGCTTACGGATATTCACTGGCAATATAGTTATTTTGTTCAACCCTAAATTTAAATACATTAGATGATTTAGAGAAAAAATAGATTCTGGAACGGACGAAAAATTATTTTGAAACAAACTCAAATCAACCAAGCCTGTATGCGCCTGAATGTCGTCAGGCAACTCGCTAAGGTCATTTGTGCGAAAATCTAGCTCCTTTATATCACTCCACCTTTGTATTTCCTTTGGCTCAAATGCGAATCGCTCACAGTTAGTATTAGCCCACTCCCAAAACCTGTCCCCATCATATTCCCCGCGGCCGGTCTCATCATCGTTAACATACTTTCCGACCTCGACTTGGCGCATTAATTTATCTAGTGTCATTAAGCGAAAGTTTACTACCAAATCCTGCTGATCAATCATTCCAAGGCAGGCCATATCCATTATAGTTTTGGCCCCACTGGGCCCGTCTATCAAAGGGTGCTCAAATAAATGCTGCCCCTTATATTCAGATTCTGGAATACCACTCTCTCTTGCAAATTCTCTTGCCTTTTCATTGCCCATTGACGCGCCATCCAATTCGGCAAGAATAAAGCTGTACATATATCCAGTTCCACTCAACTGCCTCATTAGGCCACCAACAACTTCGGTTGTGACTTTATCGAGCCCCTTGCTTTCAATTTGCGTGGCTAAATGCGACTTCGATTCTTTCTTTTTGAATATATCCAACATTTTCACTCGCTTCCCTTTGATTTTTAGAATTTTCGTCGCGGAACACTATTTTTCAATAACCCAGCTTACAACTCCATCCCTGTAAGCTAAAATTCGATCTGACCGCATAGGCTCTTCGCCATTAAACACTTGGATCAGATTGGAAATCAGCACCTCGCCACGCGCCAGATCAAATATACATTTCGAGACTTCGCTTAAAAAGCCGACTTCATCTAATTTAGTGTCCACGCATCCTTCCAGGCCAATCGCCAAGTCATGTACAACTGCATTTCGCGCCTTTCTTGCATCGTCTAAAATCACAAACAGGTCGCGTGAAAGCTCTATCTTCTTAATGCTTTTATCCAAAGTAGAATATTTTTTCTTTGATTTTTCAATTAGCGATTCAAAATCACTATCTGATATTCTTTGAAGTAGAGCGGGAAACTTAAGATCAATTGCTCTAGCAAGGGTTTTGCACATTGAATCAAACCGTGTCGCTATTACCAATGCTCTCCCCATGACGCCAAATATTTCGTCGGAGTTTTCAGTTCTTTCAAAATCTTCAAAAAATATTGGCATCACAACTAACTCTCCATGGCGTACAACAGAAAAAATAAGCACCTCCCTGACATACTTACCCCAGTCAGATTAACACCTATCCCACAAAACTGATTCCCGACGTCAGTACACGTCCTTGTTTTGACTATATTCTCTTATTTTCTGGAGTCTACGCTTTTGCGGAAGTTAATCAAAATGATTTATTGGCACGCAGCCGGGCGCTGCGAAGAAGCGTTCCGCGTTGCGTTAGCTGAGTGGGGCAAGGGAAATGCCTGGCGCTTCCGCGTAAGTGAGAAGCGCCCGAGTGGAGAGGTGGGCTACAGAAAGAAATCGGTATTGGGATGACCGAGCTGCACCGCACCCCAATTGCCGCCAAATTTCTGCGGGTTATTGGCGGTATGGGCACGCGATGCGTGAATATCCACAAAAGCGCGCATCAAGGCATTGCCCTGATAGATGCCCGAGCCACCGGCAAAGGCAAACAGTGGATCAATACCTTCAATGCAGCGCTGGGGTACAGCTGCGGATTCCCAGCGGAATTTAATCCGCTCTTCCATCGTCAGCTCGGGACCACCGTTAGCGGCGTCGAGCAGGCGGTCAAAGTTGCGGAACAGCACCAGTTTCAGTTCATCGACGATGGTGCTGGCTTGAGTTAGCGCGTACTGGGCATGCGGGTCATCTCCGGCAGATTTGCCATCGTTTTTACCCACCTGCTTCGCCGTTTTCTCGATGAAATTATCGCAGGCGCCCTGCAGCGCACCGATGGCGGCGGTCGATACCGCGCGCACAAACATCTGGCCAAAGGGAATCTTGAACAGCGGCGCGGTATTAACGGCATTGCCGGGGCTGTTACAGGTGAAGCCGTCCATCGCCTTGTGGGTGCGGTATTCGGGTACAAAGGCATCCTTCACCACGATGGTTTTGGAGCCGGTGCCTTTCAGGCCCATCACGTGCCAGTCATCAACAATTTCGTAATCCGAGCGCGGTATCAGAAAGGTGCGCATATCGGGCGGGCCGCCAGCTTCGCCGTCTTTGGGTGGCACCATGGCGCCGAGGAATACCCAGTCGCAGTGATCGCTGCCGGAGGAAAATCCCCACTGGCCGCTAAGCGTCAGGCCGCCATCCACGTGAGTGACTTTACCCACCGGCATATAGGAAGAGGAGATAAGCACGCTGTCGTCCTTGCCCCACACGTCTTGCGCGGCACGGTCGTCAAACAGGGCCAGTTGCCAGTTGTGAATGGCGATAACACCCAGGCACCAGGCGCTGGACATACAGCCTTCGGCAACGATCATTTGTACGTCGTAGAAGTCGTGCGGGTCCAGCTCGTAGCCGCCCCACTTTTTGGGCTGCAGTATGCGGAAAAATCCGGCGTCGGCGAAATCCTTGATGGTTTCTGCGGGCACCTGTCGCGCCTGTTCGCAGGCGTCAGCGCGTTCGCGCAGTACCGGTACCAGAGCGCGGGCGCTGGCTCTGACTTTTTGCTGGAGTTCTGCTTTGTCTGACATCAATCCGTCCTCTGTTACTTGTTATTGCTACGCATTCAGGCTGGCTGCTGGATCACTACCGGGGTTTATTCCGGCATCTGGAACTTGTGGCCCCACAGGCTGGGTAGTGTGCTCACGGTCGGCGTGTAACCTTCCCAGTCCATCTGCAGGCCGTCGGTGCCGAACTCCATGGCAAACCCGGTGGGTGTGGCCATATAGAACGACAGCATGCCGTCGTTAGTGTGACGCCCAAGGGTTGACACGATGGGGATGCCCGCCTCATTCACGCGATCAAGGCAGTAGCCAATCTCGTCAACGTCGTCGCGCACTTCCACCATCAAATGCACACAACCCACCGGGCTTTCGTCCTGATACAGGGCCAGGCTGTGATGGCGCGGGTTGTTGCAGTGCATGAAGTTGAGCCCCTGACCGGGATCATTGGGGTCGGGGTTGAATTTGAAGTGCATGTAGTCGCTGTCGCCAAAACCGAGCACATCTTTATAGAAAGCGTGAGTCTCTTTCAGGTTGGGCGCTGGTAATACCGCGTGGCCAAAACCCATATCGCCATTGAAGCCGGTTTCAAAGGCGTCAATGCCTTTGGGAGAAACGAATTTGGCATAATCGAGTGAGGCACCCCAATACAGCTCCAGGCCATTGCCTGCCGGATCCTGCAAGCTGATCAGACCGCGCACCTGCCGGGATTGGGCCAGCTCGCTGCTGCCTTCGGTGTACTTGATACCGGCACTGTCGAGGGATTCTTTGGTTGCCTCAAAGGTTTCCTGATCGGCCAGTTCCCAGCCGCAAACATTCAGCCGGTCCTGCTTGCCCTTGGTAATGGCAAAGCGAAAAGGACGCTCGTCCATTTTCAGGTAAACGTTGTCGTCGTCGGGCATACCCGGCGCGACCATTAAACCGAGAATATTGGTGCCGTAATCCAGCCACTTGGAAGGGTCGGTTGATTCGATTACGACATAGCCTAGGCTACGAACATCCATGGTGATTTCCTTTCTGTATCGATGAGTTTTCGCCCCTCACCCTAACCCTCTCCCGTGGGGAGAGGGGACTATTGGAGCACTGTTTAATTATTTCCGGAGCCAGCCTACCTTAATAACAAAAATAAAAAGCCCGGTACAGCAGGCAATTCACTTGCCGCCAACACCGGGCCTCACTTATCGGTATGGCACCTCAGACATTGCGCATGGCGTAGTCGACAACGTATTCCTTTTTCTCGTTGTAGGTGTCGGGCACATCGGCGATATCAACATAGAACTGGTTGTACCACTGGCGCAGCTTGTGAATCGGGCCGTCGCCATCGCACAGCACCGGGTTGTCTACCCGTGTTTTGGTGTGCCAGATATGGACATCCTGGAAAAACGCGGTGCGGTTCTGCTCGGTGTAGGCTTTGGCCACTTCAGCGCTCTGCTCGTCGCTCAGGCCCGGCATTTTGCGTACCGACACACCAAAGCGCAGGTCGAAACTTTCGGTATCAATGGGCACATGGGTCACCAGCAGGCGCGATTCCACGTTCTGACCTTCAATCTGCCCGGTCATATAGGTGTTCATATAGCCGGGGCCGTAATAGGTCGCGGTGGAGGTCAGTTCGCCCTCTTCTGCCAGCAGCTCGCTGCCACCGGTCAACACCTGTTGGTAGGTGTGCTTGTGAATGATGTTTTTGAATTCTTTCACCGGTGCGCCGTGAATGGGGCCAAAGTGGGCCACATCGGCCATATTGTCTACCAGCTCGCGGGAGTTGGTCTGAATGGTCATCAGATCCATTTGCCACATGGTCCAGTCGCCACTGAACAGGTCGTCGATTTTGGGAATGGCCTGCTCTTCAATCGGCGGGTTGCCTTCCGGGTCAAACCATACAAACAGCAGATGGTTCTGCTCACAGGTGGGGTAGGAACGAATAACGGCCTTGGGCGGAATGCGCTTGGCGTATGGAATGTCGTCACAGACGCCATCGGCGCCCCAGCGCCAGCTGTGGAAAGGGCAGCGAATCGAGTTCTGCTCAACGCAGCCTTCACTCAGGTCGGCGCCCATATGCGGGCAAAAACCATCGAGGATGTGTACCTGATTGTCTTCACCCCGGTAGGCCACAAGGCGCGTGCCGAAGTAGTTCAGCTTCACCGGCTTGTCGGTATATTCGCTGGCCAGACCAAGACAGTACCAGCCCCGACCGTAGCGCTCGGGAATTTCAGCCGCTTCAATACGGTGCGGCTGTCTCGGCACCTGTGATACCTGGCTCATGGGGTTCTCCTTTCGCTGTGCGCGCTTGATCGGTGTAGGATGATTTTATGGGTCTAACATGCTGCAAAATTTTGTCACAGGGGGTATCTGCCAAGTATCACCCAATCGGATGACCTAATTTTCAGCCCTAAGGTGTTGAATAGACAGCGTAATTTTTGACTCTTTCCGGGGCGCATCCAGCCCTGCAGACTATTGTGAGGACAGTATGGGAATTCTCGACCAGTTTCGTCTGGACAACAAGGTAGCGCTGATCACCGGTGCAGGGCGCGGTATTGGTGCGGCCATTGCCAAGGCCTACGCCGAAGCAGGAGCCGACGTGGTGCTCGCCGCGCGCACAGAGGCGCAACTGCAGGAAACGGCCAAAGCCGTCGAAGGGTTTGGCCGCAAGGCGCTGACCGTGGTGACGGATGTGATGCAACAGGATCAGCTTGAACAACTGGTGAGCAAGGCACTGGAGACTTTCGGGCGTATTGATATTCTGGTCAACAATGCCGGTGGCTTTCCGCCCAAGCCCATGCTGAAAACCAGCGTGGAAGATTTTAACGCGGCCTTTCAGTTTAACGTGTCTACTGCCTTTGCCCTCTCCAAACTGGTGATTCCAAAAATGGTGGAAACCGCCGGCGGCGGCTCCATCGTCAATATCTCGTCGATTGCCGGCCAGGAAACCTCATCCTTTTTTACTGCCTACGGCACAGCCAAATCCGCGCTGTCGTTTCTGACGCGTGAGATGGCTCAGGAATTTGCCCCCAAGGTGCGGGTGAATGCGATAGCCGTCGGATCGACCAAAACCGAGGCCCTGAAGACCGTGCTCAATGACGAGATCGAAAAAGCGATGGTGGAATTGACGCCCATGGCAAGGCTTGGCGAAGTGGAAGATATTGCCGCCTGCGCGCTCTATCTGGCATCACCGGCAGCAAGCTACCTGACGGGCGATATTATTGGCGTTAACGGCGGCCTGAATGCGCTGAATATGAAAATGCCGCGGGCGTTTGATTAAGACTGTTCGCCAGCAGGGCTGGCTCCTACAAACCCTCACCCTGGCCCTCTCCCATAGGGAGAGGGCCAGGGTGGGTGCAGACCGGTAACATGGTTT
>DIBR01000015.1:255347-255532 GCA_002415025.1 Spongiibacteraceae bacterium UBA5047 | reverse complement strand
GCGGTCATGTCGCGGTCGATCGGGTAGGTGGTGCCGGCGAGTGCGGCGGCACCGAGCGGGCACTGGTTCATGCGCTTGCGGCAATCCATCAGGCGGCTGTAATCGCGCTCCAGCATCGCATTCCAGGCCAGCAGGTGATGACCAAAGCTCACCGGCTGGGCCGTTTGCAGGTGGGTAAAGCCGGG
>DIBR01000015.1:220866-255078 GCA_002415025.1 Spongiibacteraceae bacterium UBA5047 | reverse complement strand
TCGGCTTCGCGCTCGGCCAGATCGCACAAACCCTGTTGCAGGCGGGTTAGTTCTGTCGCCAGCGAATCAATTTCATCGCGCACATACAAGCGGATATCGGTAGCGACCTGATCATTGCGCGAGCGCCCCGTGTGCAGCTTTTTGCCGGTGATGCCAATGCGCTCGGTGAGTCGCGCTTCGATATTCATGTGAACATCTTCGAGGCTGACCGACCAGTTGAACTCGCCCTGCTCAATTTCGGCGCGAATGGCTTCCAGGCCATCAGCAATCTGCTGGTATTCGTCGTCACTGAGTACGCCGACCGCGCTCAGCATTTTCGCGTGCGCGAGCGAGCCGTTGATATCGTGATGGTAGAGGCGCTGGTCGAAACCGACCGAGGCGGTGAAGCGCTCGACAAACTGATCGGTGGGCTCTGAAAAGCGTCCGCCCCAGGGTTTGATATCGGAAGTTTGGTCAGTCATACGCGAATGCTGTCTTTTGGTTACAAATAATCGACCATTATAACAACTTGTTGCCCGGCTCGCTGCGCCTGTAAGGCGCTGGCTGAAATACGGTCGTCATCAAATAGTCACAGCCGCATTGCATACCCCCCGCCGTCAGAAAATCTGTATCAACCCGAGGGGGCGTCACCGTGAACAATGCCGATATTGCCTTGCCGTGCTCGCTGATGGCACTCCGGGGCGGCAGCAGCCCTGATACCCGCGCGTTCGAAAATGCCTCCGAGTACGCCGGCTCCCGCTGTCAAAAATGCACGCTGAAGCAGCGAGCAGCTTGCGGTTGCGTTCCTGAGCCGTATGATAGGCTCCCCTGAGCAAGCCAAGAAGCCACGCACCGGAGCCCGGACATCGCCATGCCGCAACATGCCTCTTCCCGTACCATCAAAATTGCCACCCGCGAAAGTTTACTGGCGCTCTGGCAGGCTGAATTTATCAAGGCAGAATTGGAGCGCTGCCACACGGGCATTACCGTGGAACTGGTGGGCATGACCACGCGCGGCGACCAGTTGCTCGATTCGCCCCTGTCAAAAATTGGCGGCAAGGCACTGTTCGTAAAGGAACTGGAGCAGGCCATGATTGACGGTCGTGCCGATATGGCCGTGCATTCGATGAAGGATGTGCCGATGGAATTTCCCCCGGGCCTTGAACTCGCCGTCATCTGCGAGCGCGAAGACCCGCGCGATGCCTTTGTCAGCAACCGTTTTGCGAACGTAACCGAGTTACCTCAGGGCGCGGTGGTTGGCACTTCCAGCTTGCGCCGGGAATGCCAGCTGCGCTCGCTGCGCCCCGATCTGGTCGTTCGCAGCCTGCGCGGCAATGTTCAAACCCGCCTGCGCAAACTTGATGACGGCGAGTTTGATGCCATTGTCCTCGCCGCGGCAGGCCTGTTGCGTCTTGAACTCACCGAGCGTATTGCCAGCTTTATGGAGCCGGAGCAGTCGCTGCCCGCCGTGGGGCAGGGTGCGGTCGGGGTAGAGGTTCGCAGCGACGACGCCGAACTCAAGGCCCTGCTCGAACCTCTGGACCACGATCAGACCTCCCTGCGGGTGCGGGCCGAACGCGCCATGAACCGCAGGCTTGAAGGCGGCTGTCAGGTGCCCATCGCCGGCTATGCCCTGCTCGAAGAGGAACAGTTGTGGTTGCGCGGTCTGGTTGGCAGCCCCGACGGTGCCACCGTACTGCAGGCCGAGGCACGTGGCAGTTGCAGTGACCCTGAAGCGTTGGGCCGCGCTGTGGCAGAGGCCCTGTTGGCACAGGGCGCCGGTGATATTCTGGCTGCAGTGTATGGCGAACAGCGCCCCTGACATGAGGCTTGCGGGAATGCGTGTGCTGGTCACGCGGCCGGCGGGGCGCGCCAAGGATTTGTTGGCGGCCCTGCACGAGCAGGGTGCGGCGACTTTGCATATCCCCATGCTGGTCATCAATGAGCTCGATGCTCAGCGTGATGCGGCGAGCATCCAGTGCAATCGCGACCGTATTCTCGACCTTGACCGCTACCACAAACTGATTTTTATCAGCGCAAACGCGGTGCATTACGGTGTGAATCTGGTTGAACAATTCTGGCCGCAGTGGCCTGCACAGCAACCCGTGCTGGCAATCGGCAAGGCCACGGCGACTGCGCTGGCTGACCGTGGCCTGAACGCTATTGGCGGCGACGGCAGCATGAACAGCGAAAGCCTGCTTGCCACAGATGAGCTGATCTCGGTCAGCGGCGAGCGCATTGCCATCTTTCGGGGTATGGGGGGGCGCGAAACCCTTGCCGACGTGATGCGCGAGCGCGGTGCCAGCGTCGACTATATAGAATGCTATCGGCGCTGTGCGCCGCGTCTGGATCGTGCAGAAACATTGGCGCAACTCAGCGGCTTTGCGCCAACGGCGGCAATTGTGAACAGTGGTGAAACGCTGGAGAATCTCACCGCGCTGCTTCCGCCTGACAGCGCGCTGTTTGACTGCCCCCTGATTGTGCCGGGCGACAGGGTCGCTGCTCTTGCCGGCAATCTGGGCTATGCTAGGGCCATACCGGCAGCGAATGCCGGCACGGCGGCTACGCTCGAGGCTTTGCACACCTTGCCGTGCGTGTAATGTTCTGCAAAGCATAACGATGAACATCCATTAACAGGTTTGCAGTAGCTGACCATGTTGACGCAGCCAGGGGGAGTGAATGGCGCAATCAGAAGAGCCCACCGAAACCGCCAGGGACAAGAATGCCGGTGTCAGTGCCGGGCAGGATCTCGCGTCAAAGCCGGCGCAAAAGGCTTCACAAAAATCCGCGCAGAAGCAGCAATCCAGCGGTGGTAAATTTACCCTCTTTCTCGCTTTTATTGCCTTTATGCTGGCCGCCGCCTCGGCAGGCTGGCAGGGCTACCAGTTCTGGCTGGAACAGTTTGCGCCGGTAGATAAAGCCTGGGTAGAAGACATTAACAAGCTGGAGTTGCGGTTTGAGGCGCATCAGCGCGAACTGCAGCAGGCGCAGAAAGAACTGCAGGCAACGCTTGGCGCCGGGCAACAATCGCTACAAGAACGCCTGCAGGCCATGGCGGGCGAAACCGATGCAGCACTGACTCAGCAGCTGCAGTCAATCACCTGGGTGAAACAGCGGCAACAGGCTCTGGATGAGCGCCTGCAGGCGCTGGTGAAAGTGAGCCGCGAAGACTGGATACTGACTGAGGCCGACTACCTGCTGCGTTTGGCGCAGCAAAGGCTCCAGCTCGGCGGTAACGGCAATGATGCCGAGCCCTTGTTGGCTGCGGCCCAGCGCAATTTGCAGTTAGTGCACGACAAGGGTATTGAACGTGTGAGAGAGGTCCTCGCGGCCGACCTTGACGCTCTCGAAACTGCCCGGCAGTTTGATTTGGCGGGGCTGGATTCGCGGGTCGCGAACCTGTCTGCCAAGGCGCAAATGCTGACGCCGCTGGGTGATCGCCCGCTGGCGGCGGAACCGGTGGCCGACGCCCAGACGCCTCCCCCGGAACTGGCGTTCGATACCGTGTGGCCCCTGATCAAGTACGCCGTGGCCAGCGCTGCCGAGAAACTGCAGTCTTATATTCGTATCAGCGACCGCGACGGCAGCTACCAGCAAACGGTTATCGCCGGTGGCCAACGAGAATTGTTTCGGCAGAATCTGCAATTGTTGTTTGAGCAAGCGCGATGGGCCTTGCTCAGCGGCAACGCCGAACTCTACCGGCAGTCGCTGCAACGCAGCGAGCAGTGGCTGCGTCAGTACTACAGCATTGAAGACGCAGAGCAGGCCGTTCTGGATGAACTGGCCGAGTTACAACAGCAGCCTGTTCGCGCAGAACTGCCGCCCATTTCCAATAGCATTGCAGCACTGCAGTATTTTATCGACAGCCGCCACGGCGCGACGGAGACCAAGCCGTGATTCGCTATTTTTTGCTTAGCCTTGGGGTGTTGGCGGTGGCGGCCGCACTCGGCATTGTCATCGAGAAAGATCCGGGCTACATCCTGCTGGCCATTGGGGGTGTTGCAATAGAAACCTCCTTTTGGCTCGGACTTTTACTGTTTCTGGTTCTGCTGGCTGGCGGGCACTGGCTGTTGCGCGTGTATCAGGTTGGCTTTCGCGGTACCGCCAAACTGTCGGGCTATCTCGTGCAGCGCCGTCAACGCCGCAGTCAGCGGGACACCAATGAGGGTTTGATTGCCCTGATCGAGGGGAACTACAGCCGCGCACGGCAGTTGCTCACGCGTGCAGCGGACGACGTAGAACAGCCACTGCTGAATTATCTGGCCGCTGCACAAGCCTGCAACGCACTGGGCGAGACCAAAGAGGCCACCGAGCTACTGGCCCGAGCCGAGCGCAGTACCGACGGTGCCGACGTGGCCATCGAGCTGGTGCAGGCAGAAATGCTGCTCAACAACGGTCGGCTTGAGGAATGCCTGGCCAGCCTTACCCGCGCCCAGCGCAATACGGCCAAACACCCTTCGGCATCCCGGCTGTTGAAGGAGGTCTATCAAGGCCTGAAGGATTGGGACAAATTATTGGAGTTGCTGCCCGAGCTCAAAAAATCCAAACGTTATTCTGCCGATGAGCTGCTGGAGCTGCGTCGGCAGATTGCACTGGGCCAACTCGCGAAACTGCGGGAGTCGAACAAGTCTTCGGAAAAAGATCTGTCGGGCTGGTGGCAAAAACTGCCGCGCGATTTGCAGCAGGATGTTGCTGTGATTGATCAGTATTCCCGCCAACTGGTGGCGCTCGGTGCCGAGGCGCAGGCCGAAGAACTGTTGCGCCAGCAATTGCGCAAAGACTGGCGGCGCGAGTGGGTGGAATCCTATGGCCTGATTGCCGGCAGCGAGGCAGACAAACAATTACTCGTGGCCGAGAGCTGGTTGCAGGAGCGCAACAATGACCCGGTTTTGCTGCTAACGCTGGGGCGACTCAGTTTGCGCAATCAGTTGTGGGGCAAAGCGCGCGAATACTTTGAGAACAGCTATCGCATTGAACCCGGTGCAGATGTTTGCGCCGAGCTGGGCCGCTTGCTGGCCTATCTGGGTGAATACGAACGCAGCAACGCCTTCTTTCAGGAGGGCTTGCAGAAAACCACGCGCGCCTTGCCAATGAAATTACCCAGCAAGAAGGGCCAGAGGGTCGCCTGAGGCGCGGCGCGATGTTCGCCAGCAGGGCTGGCCCCTGCATAATGCCCGCGAAGGTTCCATGGGAGATTCTAGGTTGTTTGGCAAGACCCTCTGAGAATATTCGCCTGCAAGGCAGGCTCCTACAAAGACAGCCTGTGGGAGCCGCCCTGCCGGCGAATGGTGTTCTCGCAGCGAGGCTCAGCTCTAACGGGTAGCGATTCTTTCTAGCGTCACCGCATTTCTTTTAACAAGTCTTTCAGCGCATCGCGCTGTGAACCCAGTTTGCTTTTGTATTCCTCAAGAAAAGCGCCGCTGTCGGCAAGCTTTGCGGTCGGGTCTTGCAGCTGGGCTGCGAGTTTTTCCTGCAACACCGCCTTTTGCTCCGCTACTTTGGCAGCTACTTCTGCGCCCAGCGCCTTGCCAATCAGGTTGTCGAGGCTGGATTTCAGTTTGATTGCCGGGTCGTCCAGATCGCCGTTAATCATGGCTTTCAAATCAAACTGGTCGGCCGAGGCCAAGGCCTTGCGCAACAATTGTGCGGTTTTTGTCTGGGCACTGTCGGCGACCAGAAACTGCGCCTGTTTGACCAGGCTGTCGACATTGGCGCTGATGCCGTTTTGGTTCAATGTGAAATTGGTTTTGATATTGGCAACGCCTTGTTGCAGGGTCAGCGGCAGTTGCTCGCTATCGGATAAGGTGAGTGCCGATAGTGCCAGTTGCCGCAGGTCAAAATTCAGCGTATCGAGCGCGTTAGCGCTGCGATGATCAAACAGGCCGTCGAGTGTCAGGCTGGCCCCTTTGTCGCTGCCGCCATCTGCCTTGAGGGTCATCGGGCGACCCCAGATGTGCTGCTCGGAGGTGATGTCTTTGATCACGCCGTTAAAGCTGATGGTTTGACCGGCCACCGGCATGCTGCCGTTAACCTTTGCCTGTTTGATCAGGAAATTTGGCAGGGGCTGCTCTTCCGCGAAGCGAACAAGCTCGCCGGTGCCACGCAGTGGTTTGGGGGCCTCGTCTTCAGAGGCGGCTTGCTGCTCACTCATTTGTTTGGCGGCAGTTTTGTAGAGCGACAGCCCCTGGTTGATCATGTCGATGGCTTCGTCGCCGACAATGTGACGAATCATGCCGTCAAAACCCTGATCGAGACCAACACTGGCGAGTAGCCGGTCGGCTTCGCGTGACGGCAGCGTTTTCGCTTGCTCGGTCAGTCGGGCGATACGCTCCTTGTCAGTCTTGATTTGCTCGTCGAGGGACTTGATAGCATCGAGGTCATCGTCAATATCGTCACGAAGTTCTTTTGCACCCTTGAGTTTAACGAAGGCATTCTCGCCTTCCAGTTTGTCCCAGCGGCGCTGGTATTCCGCGATTTGCTCTTTGCTGGGCAATTGCTGAATGCGTTGCTCCCAGCCTTTCTGAATATCGGCCACCTCGTTCTGCATGGCGGCGATTTCGGCTTTCAGGCGCTCCTCTTCTGCGCTGGCGAGTTCGCCAACGTCAGGGATGTTGAGTTTTGATGCCAGATCGATAGCGGCCTCGCGGCCTTTGCCACCCTCACCGGCAAAATTGAAAAAGCGGCCATCGATCGCGCCACTGCTGCTGCGCTCGGTGTAGAGCTGCAAACCTTCGATATCGGCTTCGTCAGATATGAATTGCCGCCTGAACAAGGCGAGCGTATCCAGGCTCAGGTGAATGCGCGCAGATTCAAACAGGTTTTGCATCGGTTGGTCCGGGTTGGTGACCTGCAAGCGATTCAGGGTGAGCACACCTTTGGAAAAGGAGAGTTCAGCGCTGTCGAGCTCTACCTTCGCACCCACGGCCTGGGTGCCGGCAAACTCGATACTGTTTTCCACAACCCAGTCTATGCACAGTATCCATAATGCGGCGATGGCAACAAAAACTCCGAGTCCCCACCAGCGTATCCATTGTTTCATAGCGATATCCTTTTAGGGCGGCTTAGCTGAGTTTTTCGTAGAGGGAAAAAAGACGCGTGCCTTTGACGAAAAGCATCAGGCGCGTTTGCGCAAGCTTTGCTCGCAGCTTGTCGCGATAGCGTGTAATCGCCCAGATCACCGCCCAGTAAATGGGTAGTGCCAGCAGCAGGCTCAGGCAAATGCTGCCCATCACCAGGGTGTTGTTGTAGGCCATAAAGCGCCAGAACGAAGACTGGTAAAGACTTGTCCATAACGTCTGCAAGGCTTCGCTGTGCAAAACGCTGGCGCCGATCTGGTTGCTGAGCGGGTCGAGCAGATAAGCGAGCCCCGAAAACAAGGCAAACGACAAAATGAAGAAACTGAGGTTGACGCGAATAAACAGTACCAGCAGCAGAATAACAATATTGTGGGGTGACATCAGGGGGGTCAGGCCCATGATCAGGGCGAATACCACGGCCAGTGCAACTTGTGCCGGGTTGTCGTCGGAGTTGAGTACTTTCAGCAGTTTGGCGATAGCGCTGAGCACGGGTTTTCTCCTGTCGTTGGAATGCCGTCAAGGGTAGTGCAGGGCACGACATGGCGGCAACGGTATTCGGTAAAAGAGCGGTAATTTCGCGATGAAGCACGCATTTTTTATGAGGTGCCGGCGTCGCGACTCGATTGTAGCAAGCTTTCGTGAATTTCTCGCACCAGTGAGGCGCTGAGCCCGGTCGCCAGCGTTTTCTGCCGGAATACGAGTGGCTGGCGTCCCTCAGCGTTGGCGCTCACGCACAGTAATTGAACAAGGCCGGAGCCGGTATGCTGCAGTGGTGACGACAGTCGAAGTGCCAGCAGGCGCTGATGTTGCTCAAGTAGCGTGGCTGCGCTGGCCGAGCACGTGTTTACTAGCGCAAACTGCTTGCCGGATAACGCGATTTTCCCGGCCGGTAACAACAGGTCGATCCGCTCTTCTCGGCATTGTTTTATCTGGCAGGTGTATAGCGTCCACTGCGGCGCCTTGGGCAGGGTGAGCTGTATGTCGCTCAGTGCCTGACTGATGCACAACGGCACGCGCGTTTGATCAAGGGTGTGTGAAGTCTCGCCTTCATGAAGTTGGGCGTAACAGCGCCCGCAGTTGCCGTTGCGGCAGGCGTGGGGCAGATCAAAGCCGGCGCGTTGCAGTTGTTGCAGGAGGGTTAGTGCGGGGTCGGCAGCAAGTTCTCGCTGCGCATGGCCGGGCTGGATGATGTGCAGTCGGTGACGTGCGCTCACAAACGTTGCAGCAACTGCTGCAGGGCGAGCCCGCGGTGGCTGTGGCGGTTTTTTACATCGGCTTCGAGTTCGGCGGAGCTGCAATGGAGGTCGGCAATATAGAACAGGGGATCGTAGCCGAAGCCATTGCTGCCGCGCGCTTCACGCAGTATTTCGCCGCGCCAGCGCCCTTCGCAGATCAGGGGCAAGGGGTCGTCGGCGTGTTGAACCAGCGCGAGCACGCAGATAAAACTTGCGCTGCGATTGTCTTCGCTGGCGAGTTCCTTTAGCAGCTTCTCATTATTCCTGGCGTCGGAGGCGTTTTCGCCGCTGTAGCGTGCTGAATAGATGCCGGGCCGGCCATCGAGTGCATCGACGCAGAGCCCTGAATCATCGGCGAGTGCCGGTAATCCGGTGGCGGCGCTGGCGTGCCGCGCCTTGAGAATGGCATTTTCAATAAAACTCTTGCCGGTTTCCTCGGCGTCGATAATATCAAAGTCGGTTTGCAGCAGAAGTTCGAGGCCGGCGTTGCCCAGCACCTGCTGCATTTCCCTGAGTTTGCCGCGATTGCCGCTGGCCAATACCACTTTCTGCATTATTCGCTCTCGTACATCACTTTGTTGAACTGCATTTTGTAGGAGCGCCTGCTGGTTTCGGGGTGAATTTTCAGGGTGAAATCGAGTTTTTCCTTATCGTTAGCCTGAAACTGGGCGATGTAATAAATTGCCGTGCCCTCGTCTATTTCCATGAAATCCAGTGTAATACGATGGATCAGGTCAAAACGCGAGCCGCTGATCTCGGCCTTGCGCGCTACGGTACTGCCGTTATCAAGATTCTCGCGCACGGCGATGTTGATGATGAAGCGGTCGTCGCCGCGCACAATCCCGTAGGTCTTGGCCACCTGCGGTGACAAAAAGGTGGAATTCACTATGCTGTAATGCACGTCGTAGTTATCAAAGCGTTCTTTTTGTTCGGCTTGCGCTGTCGGTAGCAGCCAAGCAAGTAATCCCAGTAAAAGAGCGGAGGTTGATATGTACCTTTTCATGCTATGCATGCAGAACTCCTTGCCCGTTTGCGGGGCATCACTTGCTGATGTGATAGACCGCGGTAACGCCGAACAGATTGGGGAGGCGCGAGGCAATAAAGCTCTCCCGGTCGTCGGCGTTGACCACGCTGCGGTGCAAAATCCGGATATTTTTTTCCTGACACAGGGCTTCGAAATCGCTCACGGTGCAAAAGTGGATGTTGGGTGTGTCGTACCAGCTGTAGGGTAAAAACTTTGATACCGGCATGCGTCCCCGGCCGGTGAGATACAACCGCCCTCGCCAGTAACCGAAGTTGGGAAAGGTCACAATACACTCGCGACCAACGCGCAACATTTCATCAATCACCAGATGGGGAGAGTGCAGGGTTTGCAGGGCCTGCGCCATAACCACCACGTCGAAGCTGTTGTCGCGGAAATTGGCCAGCCCGCTGTCCAGATCCTGCTCGACAACATTCAGGCCTTTTTGCAGGCACTGTCGAATGGGCAGGTCTTCGAACTCGACACCGAGTCCGTCGACGTCACGCTGGTCACGCAGGTACTCGAGCAGGCTGCCATCACCGCAACCCAGATCAAGTACGCGGCTTTTTGGCTGAATCCATTCGCTGGCCAGATTGAGATCAAAGCGCATGGCTGGCCTCCCGTTTGACGCGGTCCATGTAGGCGCTAAAGGTATTCAGGTAGCGTTCAATGGGCAGTAAAAACGCATCGTGACCGAAGTTGGCCTCGATTTCAGCATAGGCCACCGGTTTGTTGGCGGCAATCAGGGCATCGACGATTTCGCGCGAACGTTTGGGTGCAAAGCGCCAGTCGCTGGTAAAAGACATAACCAGAAAACTGCATTGGGCGTGGCTGAACGCCGCTACCGGGTCGTCACCGTATTCACGTGCCAGATCAAAATAATCCAGAGCTTTGGTCATCAGCAGGTAGGTGTTGGCGTCAAAGCTGCGGGAAAACACATCGCCCTGATAGCGCAAATAGCTTTCTACCTGAAACTCAACTTTGTCGTCCTGGCCGAGCTGGAAATTGCCGGACTTGAGATCGCGACCAAATTTTTCACCCATGCCGTCAGCAGACAGGTAGGTTACGTGGCCGACCATGCGCGCCAGCGCCAAACCGGATTTGGGCAGGGTGCTGTGCTCGAGGTAGCGCCCGCCGTGGAAATCCAGGTCGGAGGTAATGGCCTGCCGCGCTATTTCATTGAAGGCGATGTTCTGGGCGGTCAGGCGCAGGGCCGAGGCGATGCTGACACAGTGGCGCAGCTCATCCGGGTGCTCCAGCGCCCAGCGCATGGCCTGCATGCCGCCGAGGCTGCCGCCAATCACGGCGGCCCACCGGCTTATACCAAACAGGGGCATCATTCGGCGCTGGGTGGCAACCCAGTCGCGACAGCGCAATGAGGGAAAATCAGGCCCCCAGGGTTTGCCGGTGTCAGGGTTAATGCTGACCGGCCCGGTGCTGCCGTGACAGCCGCCGATGTTATTGATACTCAGAACAAAGAAATGATCTGTATCGATGGGTTTGCCGGGGCCAATGCAGGCTTCCCACCAGCCGGGTTTTTTGTCGTCAGCGCTGTAATAGCCGGCAGCGTGGTGGTGGCCCGACAGCGCGTGGCATATCAATATGGCATTGCTCTTCGCGGCATTCAGTGTGCCGTAGGTTTCGTAAACAATGTCGTAGGCGGCGAGCGTGCGCCCGCAGGCCAGAGTGAGCGGCTCGCTGAAGTGCTGTGTTCTGGCTTCGACAATGCCCACCGAGTCGGCGGGCAACCCCTTGTTCATGCAGGCAGTCCCTGTGTTGTTATGCTGCTCAGTGTAAAAGGCTGTGAAGGCCTTAGGCAATCAGAGTCCAAACACCAGTATCGGATTAAGGCCGGCGCTTTGAGCCATCGACTTCAGCAGAATCTGGATAACGTTAATGCTCAGAAAGACGAGAATGGGCGACAGGTCAATCCCGCCCATCGGTGGAATCAGTTTGCGAAAGGGTTGCATCACCGGTTCGGTTAGCTGGTACAGCAAGGCTGCTGCCGGGTGTTGGGTGCCGGGCGCCACCCAGCTCAGGATAATGTTGATCAGAATCGCGAAGAAGTAGAGGTTGGCGACCAGAGCAAGACAGCCGATGACAGACCAGCCCAGCAGAACAACAATGCTCGGTATGCGGGCGCCGAAAATCAGCAGCAGGGTTACCATGGCCAGAATCTGTACCGCCAGCGCCAGCACAACCGAAGCGGAATCAATCTTGCCCAGCGGGGGAATAACCCGGCGCAGGGGCAGCAGCAAAGGGTTGGAAGCCTTGACCAGAAACTGCGAGATCGGGTTGTAAAAATCGGCGCGCGCGAGTTGCAGCAACAGGCGCAGGATGACGGCCCCCAGGAACAGACTGAAAAAAGTCTGGGTCAGCAGGTAGGCGATTTCCATCATCGGATTCATTGCGGGCTTACTCCCCTCATAGCTCGGTGTTCTTCACAATAGACAAGGTCTCAATCACCCAGTTCGCGGGCCAGTTCGACGGAACGGTCGCGGGCGGCTGTTATCGCCGTGGTAAAAATGTCGCGCAAGCCGCCGGCTTCCAATGCCGCGACGGCTTTTTCGGTGGTGCCATTGGGTGAGGTAACGCGGCGGCGCAGTTCGGCAACATCAACCTCGCTGTCGGCGGCCATGGTGGCGGCGCCCAGCGCAGTTTGCAAGGTGAGCGCCTTGGCTTGTTCGGGGCTTAAGCCCAAATCCAGCGCGGCGTTCTGCATGGCTTCCATCACCAGAAAAAAGTAGGCGGGGCCACTGCCGGAAACGGCGGTTACGGCATCCAGGGCAGATTCCTGATCGAACCACTGCACCGTGCCCACGGCGGCGAGGATGTTCTCGGCGCGCTGGCGCTGCTCGGTGCTAACGGCCGCATTGGCGTGCAGGCCGGTTGCGCCGCAGCGTACCAGCGCCGGGGTGTTGGGCATGCAGCGAACAACGGGCAGATTGCCACCGAGCCAGTTTTCGAGGCTGGCCGACTCAATACCGGCGGCAATGGAGATAATCAGGGGCTTTCGTGCCTGCACACTGTCTGTCACCGACTCGCATACACTTTTCATAATCTGCGGTTTGACCGCCAGTACCAACACATCAGCCTGTTTGATGGCCGTTGCGTTGTCACTGGTGGTGTTCACCGCAGCCACCTGAGTCAGGCGCTGCAGGCTTTCGGGCACGGGATCGCTGGCCCAGATATCAGCGGCTTTCACTCCGCTGGCGGTGAGTCCGCCGATGATGCTGGAGGCCATATTGCCACCGCCGATGAAGGCGATTGTGTAAGACATGGGATTCCCTTGATAAATAATTCAATGCGGCGAGTGCGGCCGCCGCGCAGTATAACAGGCTGTCAGTGACAGGACAGCCTGCGCCCGAGCGTTCTACACGCCCGGCGCCGGGTCGCGGGGGCCAAAAATTTCTGTGCCGATTCTGACCAGAGTCGCCCCTTCGGCGATAGCCGCCTCGAAGTCCCGCGACATACCCATGGACAAGGTATCTACCTCGGGGTGCTGCGCCTGCAGGGATTCAAAACAGTGGCGCAGCCGTGCAAAAACCTGTCGCTGCTCAGCCGGGTTGCTGCGGGCGGCGGGTATTGCCATCAGGCCGCGCAGGCGCAAACCCGGCAGCGAGGCTACCGTTGCAGCCAGGGCGGGAATATCGGCGGCGACTATGCCGGCTTTTTGCGGTTCTTCGTCAATATTTACCTGCAGGCAAACGTTGAGCGGAGGACGGTGGGCGGGCCGCTGCTCATTGAGGCGCCGGGCTATTTTCTCGCGGTCGAGGGTATGCAGCCAGTCAAATTGCTCGGCAACCGTGCGACTCTTGTTGGATTGCACCGGGCCAATGCAGTGCCAGGTAATATTCAGGTCTTGCAGCAGGTCTTGTTTGTGCAGGGCCTCCTGAAGATAGTTCTCGCCAATGTGGCTGATGCCGGCGGCCACGGACGCACGAATGGCTGCGGCCGGCCGGGTTTTGCTGACGGCCATGAGGGTAACGGAGTTTGCCTCGCGGCCGTTTTCTTGCTCGGCAAGGCGGATACGTCGGCTCAGCTCTGCTATATTGCTGTTGATAGACGCTGGTGGGGTCATGGGCCTACGGTGTCTCCAGCCGGCCTGCCGGCTTTGCGTGTTTGGGGATAAAAATAAGCCAGTGGCCGAGGTAATATGATGGCATTGGTGAGAAAGGCAAGTGGGCCTGCATAATAAGGAATCTCATGGATATTACAGAACTACTGGCCTTTAGTGCCAAGCAAAATGCTTCGGATTTGCACTTGTCGGCGGGTTTGCCGCCCATGATCCGGGTTGATGGCGACGTGCGCCGCATAAATTTGCCGCCGCTGGAGCACAAAGATGTTCACGGCCTGATTTATGAAATCATGAGCGACAAGCAGCGTCGTGACTTCGAAGAGTTTCTTGAAACCGACTTCTCGTTTGAAGTGCCGGGGGTGGCGCGCTTTCGGGTTAATGCCTTTAACCAGAATCGCGGTGCCGGCGCGGTTTTTCGGACCATTCCGTCAAAAGTGCTGACCATGGACGAGTTGGGCATGGGTGACGTGTTCAAGAAAATATCCAATTTCTCGCGCGGCATATGTCTGGTGACCGGCCCGACGGGCTCGGGTAAATCGACCACGCTGGCGGCGATGATCGACTACATCAACGACACACGCTTTGAACATATTCTGACAATTGAAGACCCGATCGAATTTGTGCACGAATCGAAAAAGTGTCTGGTCAACCAGCGCGAAGTGCACCGCGACACCCACGGCTTTAACGAGGCCCTGCGCTCGGCGCTGCGGGAAGACCCGGACATTATACTGGTCGGCGAGATGCGGGATCTGGAAACCATCCGGCTTGCACTGACCGCAGCAGAAACCGGGCATTTGGTGTTCGGTACCTTGCACACCACCTCGGCGGCAAAAACCATTGACCGGGTGGTGGATGTATTTCCGGCGGAAGAAAAGTCGATTGTGCGCTCAATGCTGTCGGAATCGCTGCAGGCGGTTATTTCCCAGACGCTGATGAAAAAGCAGGGCGGCGGGCGGGTTGCCGGGCATGAAATTATGTTGGGTACCCCGGCAATTCGTAACCTCATACGCGAGGACAAGGTCGCGCAGATGTACTCGTCTATTCAGACCGGCGGCGACCTGGGCATGCAGACGCTTGATCAGTGTCTGGAAATTCTGTTCCAGAAAAAAATTATCAGTCGCGAGTCCGCCAAGGCGAAGGCGCGATTCCCCGAGAATTTCTAAGCGGGCTGTTTAGCCTGCCAGAGGTAGTGTTGTGTCGATAGATAAAATGCTGAAAGTGATGGTCGAGCGCGGAGCTTCCGATCTCTTTATTACGGCGGGTGTGGCGCCGTCGATGAAGCTGCATGGCAAAATGACGCCGCTTACAACGCAGACGATGACCCCCGATCAAACCCGCGAAATGGTGCTGGGGGTGATGTCGGATAGTCAGCGGCTGGAATTTGCCGAGCGCAAGGAGTGCAATTTTGCCATCAGTTCGCGGGGCATAGGGCGCTTTCGGGTGAGCGCCTTTCAGCAGCGCAATTTCGCCGGCATGGTGTTGCGGCGAATTGAAACCCATATTCCGGCGGTTGATGACCTGGGTCTGCCGGAGATTATCAAAGACCTCGCGATGACAAAGCGTGGCCTGATTATTTTTGTGGGGGCAACGGGTACCGGTAAGTCTACGTCGCTGGCTGCAATGATAGGCCATCGCAATAAAAATTCGCGCGGCCATATTATTTCCATCGAAGACCCCATTGAATTTATTCACAAACACGAGGGCTGCATCATTACCCAGCGCGAGGTGGGGATTGATACCGAGTCTTTTGAGGTGGCCTTGAAAAATACCCTGCGTCAGGCGCCCGATGTCATTTTGATTGGCGAGGTGCGCACCCGCGAAACGATGGATCACGCTATCGCCTTCGCGGAAACCGGGCACCTGTGTTTGTGTACCCTGCACGCCAACAACGCCAACCAGGCGCTTGACCGGATTCAGCACTTTTTTCCTGCAGAGCGGCAGGCGCAGTTGTGGATGGATTTGTCGCTGAATTTGAAGGCCATGATTGCCCAGCAGCTGATTCCGACGCCCGACGGTGAAGGGCGCCGTGCCTGTATCGAGGTGTTGCTCAATACGCCGCTGGCTTCAGACTTGATTCGCAAGGGAGAGGTGCATGAGTTGAAGGGTCTGATGGCGCGCTCTACCGAGCAGGGCATGCAGACTTTTGATCAGGCGCTGTTTGATCTGTACTCCGAGGGTCAGATTACTTATGAAGACGCGCTGGCGCATGCGGACTCGCCAAATGACCTGCGACTGATGATCAAGATGGGTGGTGCGGATTCTGACCGGCTGGGCGAAATGTCCAAGGGTTTGACCATGATGGACGACGACACCAATCCGGTTCGCGGTGGCACGCGCCGCCGTTAGGCGGGGCGGCTGCGCATCCATGACTCCAGAATCAGCTGGGCACTGAGGCTGTCTACAGCTTCGCGCTTGAAGTTCTTGCTGTGCCGCTTGGTCATAATCTCGCCCTTGGCTTCAAAGCTGCTCAGGCGCTCATCCCAATATTCGACTTCAACGCCGAAACGGCCGTTCAGGCGCCGGCCAAACTTGCCGGCGCGCTGGCTCAGTTCCGAGGGGCTGCCGTCCATATTCAGGGGCAGTCCGATCACGACGACATCCGGTTGCCACTCGCCGATCAGTTGACCGATCTCATCCCAGTCGGGAATGCCGTCGCGGGCCATCAGGGGCTTTAGTGCTGACGCGGTGCCCAGCAAGGTTTGGCCGGTGGCCACGCCAATCCAGCGGGTGCCGTAGTCAAAGCCGAGAACGCAAAGTGAAGGCTTGCTCACGCGTGCCCGCTATGGGGCGCGAGCTGTGACAGCGAAATACCCAGCTTTTTGAGCGCTGCATCCAGCTTTTTGTGATGGGGTACGGCAAACAGGATGTGCTCATCGGCAGGTACGGTAAGCCAGGCGTTGTCTTCCAGTTCGTCCTCCAGTTGGCCCGGCGCCCAGCCGGCGTAGCCCAGCGCGATGAGTTTGCGGCTGGGGCCCCGATCCTGGGCAATGGCGCCGAGAATGTCCAGTGAGGTGGTTAACTGAATCTCGCTGCTGACATCCATCGTCGCTTGCCAGTTCGGGGTTTCCCCGTCTGCGGATTGTTCGCGATAGTGCAAAACAAAACCGCGGTCGGTGTATAGCGGGCCGCCGGCCAAAACCGGCTCATTCTGCGGGTGGGCGGCATCGGCTAACGATAATTGGTCAAGAATTTCATCGACCCTGACATCGAGCGGATGGTTGATCACGATGCCCATCGCGCCGTCCTCGCTGTGTTCGCACAGGTAGGTGAGGCTGTTGGCAAAAAAACCGCCGCCGAGAGTCGGTGTGGCCAACAGAAAGTGATTTTTCAGGCTGTTTTTGCTCATGGGTTAATTATGGCTCAGCGCGGCGGGAACACAAGCCGGTGCAGTGTTGGCGGTCAGCCTTCCGAGGTCAGGGTGCTCTGTTCGAAGCGCCAGGTACGGATTATTTCCAGTACATCAACTTGCTTGCGCAATTCTGCCGGAAAGGGCGCAAAGGGTGCGGCCAGCCGCACAATGCGCAGGGCGGCCGCATCCAGTAAAGGGTGACCGGATTTTTGCAGGATCTCCACCTCGCGGACACTGCCGTCGGGCATGAGGGCCACCATCAGGCGCAGCGAACCCTCAATGCCTTGGCGGCGCGCCTGCTCCGGGTAGTTGTTGTTGCCAATCGTTTCGATCTCGGTGCGCCACTGGTGCAGATATTCGGCTTCAATTGCGGCCTTTGTTGAGGTTGAGGACAGGGTGCGGATACGCGGCCTTTTGGCATAGGCCTGGCGTTGAATATCGAGTTTGGCCTGCAGGCTGGCAATCTCGCGGCTAAGCTGGGTCGTGTCCGAAGGGCCATCCACGATTTCCGGGGTCTGCTCCGGCTTTTTATCGACCTCTGCGGCCTGTTTCGGAGCCGCGGCGCTGGTGCTCAGCAGCTTGCGGTTGTCGGCAGCAAGCTGCCTTTTGGCCAGCGACAGGGTTTCCGGGGTGGAGTGGAGGCTGTCGCGCATTGGCCTGAGTTTGTCGATGGTCAGCAGGGCTTTCTCTTCAAGGGTTCCGCTTCCGGCCTGAGCGTTCTGGGCAAGGAAATCCGCTTCATCATTATTGATGCTCTTGTGTTTGGCGAGGGTGATTTCCAGCCGCGGAGCGGAGCGCTTTCGCAGCTCTTCAGTAAAGCCGACCCCCAGAATAACGGCTGCGTGCAAGGCCACCGCCAGGCAAAAAAAGAAGCCCAGCCTGTCGGGGCTGACAACGTTGCCGGGGGTGGCGCTCTCCGCCAGGGCGCTCATTGCTCAGACACTACCGGGCAGACGTGCAGCAATGGCGTCCATCAGCTGCTCTGCAATGCGAGTGTCAAAAGCGCGATCAATCTCGCGGATGCAGGTTGGGCTGGTGACATTGATTTCCGTCAAATAGTCGCCAATGACATCCAGGCCGACAAACAGCAGCCCTTTCTCGCGGACTACCGGCGCCACCTGGTCGGCAATCCACTGGTCGCGTTCGCTCAGCGGTTGCGCCCGGCCGGTGCCGCCGGCGGCCAGATTGCCGCGGGTCTCGCCCTTGGCCGGAATACGCGCCAGACAGTAGGGCACGGCCTGGCCATCAATCAGAAGAATGCGTTTGTCGCCCTCACTGATGGCCGGCAGGTAGCGCTGGGCCATCACCGTCTCTTCACCGTGGCGGGTCAGGGTTTCAATAATGACCCCGAGATTGGGATCGTTCGGGCCGGCTCGAAAGATGGATGAGCCGCCCATGCCGTCGAGGGGTTTAAGGATGATGTCGCCATGTTCGCGGTGAAATTCCCGCAGTTTCGCAGCATTTCGCGTCACAACTTGTGGTGGGATGCATTGCGGAAACTGGGTGGCGAACAGCTTTTCATTGCAGTCGCGCAGGCTTTGGGGACGGTTGACCACGAGAGTGCCCCGGGTCTCGGCGGCTTCCAGCAGGTGCGTGGCGTAGAGAAATTCGTTGTCAAAGGGCGGATCCTTGCGCATCAGGATCACGTCCAGCTCACTCAGCGAGATGCCGGCTGGCGCGCCCAAATCAAAAAAATGCTCGGGGTTATCAAATACTTGCAGGTCCCTGGCGGTGGCGAAGGGCTCGCCGTTGGCAAGGTAGAGGTCGGCGCAGGTCATATAGCTGATGCTCCAGCCGCGATCGCGGGCCGCCCACAGCATGGCCAGGGTGGAGTCCTTTTTAAAATGCACGCGATCAATGGGGTCCATGACCACGCCGAGCTTGATTGTCATAATTTGAGTGTCACAGTTTGGTCGTCACAATTTGATGGTGGTGTTCGCATACTTCGCGCTGAAAAGTCTGGCCGGTAAAGTACGTGCAGGGAGCCTTGCTGGCAAGTTTGGGCAGGGCAATTTCCCCCAATATACGGGCTAGTTATGGATTAAAGCTGGATTCCATGTTAAACAGGAACGCTGGCTTGAACAATAACAAATCGCCTGTCATTTTCAGTTGGCGGGCCTGATGTCAAGGTGGCACATGGAAGCAAATTTTCAGAACCTCAAGGTTATGGTGATCGACGACAGTAAAACCATCCGTCGCACCGCAGAAACCTTGCTCACCAAGGTTGGTTGTGCGGTAATTACGGCTACCGACGGATTTGACGCGCTGGCGAAGATCGCCGATTCCAAACCGGATATCATATTTGTTGATATTATGATGCCGCGACTGGATGGCTATCAGACCTGCGCACTCATTAAAAACAATAGTGAATTCAAGAAAACGCCGGTTATCATGCTTTCCAGCAAGGACGGATTGTTTGATAAGGCGAAGGGGCGCATTGTCGGCTCGGACCAGTACCTGACCAAGCCCTTTAGTAAAAACGAATTGCTGGATGCAATACAGTCGCATGTTGCGACGGCATAAAAATAAAAACCAGAGTTTTAGTGGAGATTGACATGGCTCGCGTTCTGATTGTCGACGATTCGCCGACGGAAACGTATAAGATTTCCCAGTTGCTGAGCAAGTACGGCTACGAAGTGCTTACCGCAGAAACCGGAGAAAAGGGAATAGAGCTGGCCCGCGCAGAAATGCCCGACGTAGTGCTGATGGATATAGTCATGCCGGGCATGAACGGTTTTCAGGCGACCCGGCAGTTGACCAGCGATGCCAAGACCAGCGCTATCCCCGTTATTATCGTCACCACCAAGGATCAGGAGACTGACCGCCTGTGGGGTAAGCGGCAGGGCGCCAAGGGTTATTTGACCAAGCCTGTCGATGGCGACACCTTGGTCAGTGCCATCAAAACCGTCATGGCGGCCTGAGCGAGCGGAGTTAATAGTGGTGCTCAATTTGCCTGACGAGCCATTTCAGCAATTACTGGCTTACGCCAATCGCAGTGTCGCGGTAGCGCCCGGCCTGCCCGAACAAAAAGAAATCATTCCGGAGTGGAGCGGCATTGCCTTTGAGTTGGGGGGCATAAAAATGGCCGCGCCAATGGGGCAGGTGACAGAAATTCTGACCATTCCCCCGCATACGCGCTTGCCGTCGGTACAGGAATGGGTGAAGGGGCTTGCCAACGTGCGCGGCCGGCTCTTGCCTTTGCTCGACATGGAAGCTTTTCTTGGTGGGGCGCTTGATCGCGAGCGCAAATCACACCGGGTGCTGGTGTTGGAGCTGGGTGATCTTTACAGCGGCCTGATAGTGAATTCAGTGCGCGGCATGCAGACCTTTCCCATTGATGTCTACAGTGACGATGTGCCGGAGGGTGTTCCGGAAAGCCTGCAGCCTTATTTGTCGGGGTCGTATTTACTGGAGGGCCAGCAGTGGGCGGTCTTCAACCCCGAAAAGCTGGTGCAGGATGAGCGGTTTTACAATGTGGCGGACTGAGCTGAGCCGTCAACCATAAATAAAAATTCAGAAAGAGTCTTTACGGCCTGGAGTCCGGAGAATGAAAGTAAGTAGAGAAGGCGGCATTGCACGCTTGCGGGCGAACCGTTCCATCGGGTTCGCGATAGTTTTGATGCTGGTTGGCTTTATTGGTGCAGGTATTAACGCCTACATCGTATTGCAGGATGCCAGTTACGATCAGCGCTATCTGGAGCTTGCGGGCGACCTCCGGCTGTATATTCAGCAGATCGAAACCGGCTCGCGTGAAGCGGCGGCCGGTGAAGGGGAGGCCTTTGAGTCGCTGGCGGTGGCGCGTGATCGTTTCGAGCAGGCTAAAACGGTGCTCGAGCGCGGCAGCAGTGACTTGCCGGCACCGCGCGACCTGCTGAAAAGCGAGCTAAACGAGGTCGACAGTGTGTGGGATCGCGTCAGCGAGGCCGCCGCGACCATCATCACCAACAAAGAGCGGATCATCTTCCTGCACGAAGTTGCCCTGACCCTCAACGAGTCGATTCCTGTACTCCAGCAGGAATACAATAACGTTGTGGAGATACTGCTGGATCGTCGCGCGCCGGCCGACCAGGTGGCGGTAGCCCAGCGGCAGTCCTGGCTGGCAGAGCGTATTGCCCGAAACGTCGACCGCATGTTGATTGGTGGACAGGATGCGCCGATTGCGGCGGACCAGTTCAACATCGATGCGAGCACCTTTGGTACGGTGCTGCGCGGCATGATAGAAGGCAATCCGGCGATGCAGGTCAGCCAGGTAAAAGACCCGGAGGCCCAGCAGAGCTTGCAGGAAATCAGTCAGCTGTTTGAGTTTGTTGCCAGTTCGGTCGATGACATTTTCCAGGCCTCGCCCAGCTTGCTGGAGGCAACGGCGGCGGCTGAATCCATTATCGTTGACGCACCCAAGGTGCAGGAAGCGACCAACAAGCTGTCGACCGCGATAGACGACCTGGAGAGCAAGCGCCTGCTCTCGACAACCACGGCGCTGGCCTTTGTCATCCTGATTCCGATCTCGCTGGCCTTGATCGGTGTGCAGTCATTCCGCGGTACGCAGGTGCGTTTGCAGGAGACAGCGCAAACCAACGAGCGAAACCAGAGTGCGATTTTGCGGCTGCTCGACGAACTGGCCGATCTCGCAGACGGTGACCTGACAACGACCGCGACGGTATCCGAGGACTTTACGGGTGCGATCGCCGACTCTATCAACTACACCATTGACCAGCTGCGGATACTGGTTTCGCAGATTAACGACACGGCCCTGCGGGTATCGACCGCGGCCCAGAACTCCCAGCAAACTGCCCTGACGCTGGCCGAAGCCTCCGAGAACCAGGCCCAGGAAATTGCCGGTGCCTCGGCGGCCGTTAACGAGATGGCGGTGACCATCGACCAGGTATCGTCCAACGCTGTCGAATCGGCGGCGGTTGCGAAACGCTCGGTATCGATCGCTAACACCGGCGCGGAGATGGTACAGAACACCATCAAGGGAATGGATAACATCCGCGAGCAGATTCAGGAAACCTCGAAACGGATCAAGCGCCTCGGTGAAAGCTCGCAGGAGATCGGGGATATCGTATCGTTGATCAACGACATTGCCGACCAGACCAACATCCTCGCATTGAACGCGGCGATTCAGGCCTCTATGGCCGGCGACGCGGGCCGCGGTTTCGCGGTTGTTGCGGACGAGGTACAGCGCCTTGCAGAACGTTCATCCGGTGCGACCAAGCAGATCGAAGCGCTGGTAAAAACCATCCAGTCGGATACCAACGAAGCGGTTATCTCGATGGAACAGACCACCACGGAAGTGGTGCGCGGTGCCCGCCTGGCACAAGACGCCGGTGCGGCACTGGAAGAGATCGAGAAGGTATCGCAGGAACTTGCAGAACTGATCCAGAATATCTCGAACGCCGCACGCCAGCAGGCGGCGTCGGCGGGTCATATTTCGAACACGATGCATGTTATCCAGGAAATCACCTCGCAGACGTCTGCCGGTACCACGGAAACCGCACGTTCGATTGGTAATCTCTCCGAGATGACCGACGAGCTGCGACGCTCGGTAGCGGGCTTCAAACTGCCGCAGCAGGCAGTGGAGGAAGACGAAGCGGACGATGGCGTTGTCGAGATTGAGGAAGAGTCGGTCTGAGGACGCGCCATTTCCCAAAGTCGTAAACGGTGATGTGGATGCAAATCATGCCGGATGTTGACAAGAATCAACTCGGACGCTGGCAGGCGGTGCTGGAAGCGCAGACAGGCATCAACCTGAATCAGCACGAGCACATTCTTCGCAAGGGTTTGAACCCCTGGCTTCAGGGTATGAGTGATGACGAGGCCGAGCTGACGCTGGCGCGGTCCGAGTCCCAGCCCTGGCAGGGGCTGGGTGGTCTGGTGGACCACCTGGCAGTCAAGGAGACCCGGTTTTATCGCAACCCTGCTGCCTATCGGATACTGGCCCAGTATGTACAGCGCCGATTGCAGGATAGCCAGCAGGCGCGTTTGCTGCTGGATATGTGGAGCGCTGGATGCTCCACCGGTGAAGAAGCGTACACGATGGCAATGACTGCCAGCGAACTGATACAAAGTGCCGAGCAGCGGGCTTATTTTGGCGTGATTGGCAGCGACATAAGCAGCGCGGCTGTGAAGTCGGCGCGACAGGGCAGCTACCACGTGCGCCGTCTGCAATCGCTGCCCGACACCTTGCGCCAGCGTTACTTGGTTAGTGACGACAATCTGAATTACCGGATTGAGTCTCAGTTAGCGTCCAGGGTCTGTTTTGTGCAATCCAATCTGCTGGACGCCCGGGCCACGCCCAAGTCGGCGATGGACGTGATTTTCTGCCAGAACGTGCTGGTCTATTTTCGCGGCTGGCGACAGAAGCAGGTATTGAACAATCTGGTGCAACGGCTCAAACCCGGCGGCATTTTGCTGATCGGCGCGAGCGAAGGACGCGGTTGGCAACACCCGGATTTGATCAGAATGCCGGGTGATGACGTTCAGGTTTTTGAGCGACGCCGCGACGGCAATCAATAAGACGAGATACCAATGACGGAACGCCGGGATTATGTGGGCCTTGATTGGGTAGCCGGAGAGATTGCGGAATCTCTGCAGGCTGCGCAGGATGCCTTGCAGGCATTTATAGACGAGCCCAACGACAGTACCCGCCTGCATTTTTGCCTTGCGCATATTCATCAGGTGCAGGGCAGCCTGCAAATGGTCGAATTTTTTGGCGTTGCTCTGCTGGCCGAAGAAATGGAACTGCTGGTCAATGCCGTGCTCGACGGCGAGATTGCCGACAGCCACCTGGCCGATTCGTTGCTGGCACTGAAGCGTTCGCTCGGCGAGATGCCACGGTATCTGGAAAAGGTGCGCGAGTCGCACCGCGAATTTCCCTATGAGCTGGTGCTGGCTTTCAACGAGCTGCGCGCAGTGCGCGGCCAGCACTTGCTGGCGACCACCGACCTGTTTGCGCCCGACATTGCTGCGGGTACACACACGGCGGAAACACCCGCAAATTTGCCCGAGCAAGAGTTTCTCGAAGTTGCCAAGAAACTGCGGCAAATGTATCAGGTAGCCTTGCTGGGCTATTTCAAAGGCGTCGAGTCCCGCAAAAACCTGAACTACATGGCCAAGGTTTGTGCGCGTGCGGCTAAAATCTGTCGCGGTCATCAGGTGCAGGACTTGTGGGTGGTGTGCATTGCACTACTGGAAGGGCTGCTGAACAATTCTATTCACAGCGGCTTTGCGGTGCGCTATTTATTGCGCCGGGTTGACAAGGAAATCCGCTTGTTCGTCGATGCCGGCCAGTCGGTACTGGAGAGGCCGCTACCCGAAGCCTTGCTGCGCGACATGCTGTTTTACGTTGCAACCAGCAGCGCCACATCAAACTACATTCGTGACGTTAAGGCCCGCTACAAAACGGCAGAGGCACTGCCCTCGCGCGATAATGAAAGCCGGGGCGATGTAGCCATGGCGAAGGTGCGCGAAGCACTGGCCGTAGAGCTGGTTTATCTGGCAAACGCGCTGGCGCGCAATGATTTTGGCGAAGATGCGGCGCTGCGTCTGCGCGATGTGCATCATGCGCTCGCGATACTCGGGCTAAGCAGCGAATATCAGGTGCTTGGCACTATTCGCCAGCGCATGGAAAAGGCGGCGGATATCGGTGCCAGCCCCGAGGCGGAGCTTCGTCAGCTTGCCGAGGTCCTGCGCGAAACCGAGCCGGCCAGGGTGGCCAAGCCCATGTTCAATGACAGTGAGGAGGCCCAGCAGCAACTGGACCGTGCCTACCTGTCCGTGATTCGCGAATCGCGCAATGGTCTCGAGCTGGCCAAAGAGGCGGTTGTCAATTTCGTTGCCAACCAATGGCACATAGACTACCTGAAGGAATTGCCTGAATTGCTGGCGAGCATTCAGGGCAGCCTGTTTATAGCCGAATTGGGTCGCGCCGCCCGGATACTGCGATCGAGCCAGCGCTTTGTGAGTGAACAGCTGCTCGATGATCCGCACACCCCGGACTGGCAGACGCTTGACGCGCTGGCTGATTCCCTGACCTCGGTTGACTACTATCTTGAGCGCTGTGCCAGCGACTTTGACAACGTTGATCACGACCTGCTTCTGGTTGCAGAGCGTTGTGTAGCGCAGTTGGGATATCCCGTTGACGGGGTTGCCCGGCCTGAGTCAGAAACGGGCGCCGGCCCGCAGCCCGCACCCAGCCAGCCGGATGTAGCGCAAACAGCACCGTCTCCCGCCGCAGGCGGTGAAGACGAAGCCGACGAGATAGATCCAGAGCTGATCGAAATCTTCGTTGAGGAAGCCGACGAAGTGTTGGATACCCTCACTGAGTATCGTCCGGCGCTGGCTAACGACCTGACTGACGACGAGGCCCTGGCCGAAATCCGGCGCGGCTTTCACACGCTCAAGGGCAGTGGCCGCATGGTGGGCGCACTGCAAATTGGCGAGTTGGCCTGGTCGATTGAAAATATGCTCAACCGCGTTGTTGAAAAGCATATGAATATGGATGGCGCCCGGCTTGATCTGCTTGATCAATGCATAGCGATGCTGCCGGATCTGATCAGTGCTTTTGGCCAGGGGCGGCAGGTTGATGCCACCAGCATTGCCGAGGTGCAGGCCAAGGCAGAGGCTCTGGCTGACAGCCAGTCCCCCGATTTGTCGGCGCTGGTCGCGCCGGATGCGGCAGAGCCTGCTATTGCCGACGCAGTCGACGCCGGTATGGCGGGCGATGGCAGCGACGAGAACGCGGGTGAAGTCGCCGATGACACCCAGGAAGATGCTCTCGCTGATATTTTTGTGGCCGAAGCGCGCATTCATCTGCAGGTTGTCGACAACTTCCTCGCCCGGGCAGAAGCGCCTATCGATATTTCCGACGCGGTGCAGCGCTCGCTGCATACCCTCAAGGGCGCCGCGAATATGGCGGAGATGTTCAGCATTGCCGAGCTGATTTCGCCACTGGAAAAATTCGTTAAAGAACTGCGTTCCTTGCGCGTGACGGCGGACGTTGATTGCTTGATGCTGTTGCGCGACGTGGCCAGCAGCATCAATCAGGCGATCGACCACATAGAAAACGGTGAGATGTTGGCCGTCGCCAACAGCGAGGTATTGCAGGGGCGCATTGATGCGCTTCATCGCCGCCTGCTGTTGAATGTGCGCGAAGATGATCGCCTGGGCGAAACACTTGCGCCCGGTGAGCTTGATAGCTTCATGGTTGAGACGGCCGACAGACTGACGGCCATGTCGCACACCTTGACGCATTATGCTGATGGCCCGAGCCTGCGACGACTGGCCGACACCAGCGGCCTGATTGCTCAACGCGCAAGTGAGATCAAGAGCCTCGAGGCCATTAGCGAACTGGCACTTGGTCTTAAGGAGCTGATGGCCGGCGCGATTGATCCCGTGCCGGAAGAGGCTGTTGAGCTATGCCGGCAGGCCGCCGAAGCAATTGATTTAATGCTCAATCAACTGGCTGCCGAGCAGAAGCCTGTGCCCGCAGGTACCCTGCTTGAACGCATGCAGAATTTTGATTACGCGACTGCGCTGGGTGACATGGAGTCGGCTTCTGGAGAGGCTGTCGACTGGACAGACGCGACTGCAGAGGATGACAGTGATGCCAGTCCGGTCGAGCCGGAATCAGCGGTGGTTGAACCCCCGCCGGCTGGTGAGCCTATCGCACCGGCAGCTGACGCGCCGGAATCTCCGGAAACCGGGACGCAACCTCCACCAGCCGCGATACCCGCAGATGTGGCGGCAGATTTGCGGGCTCCTCCTCCGGAAGCAGAGCCGCCAGCGGAAGAGGATGTTGACCCGGAAGTAGCGGCCATTTTCCTGGAAGAAGCCGAGGAGCTGCTCGAAGGCATTGATGAGTCGATTAACGCCTGGTCGGAAAGTGATGGCAGCCAGAGTGACCTGAACAACCTGCTGCGCCACCTCCATACCATCAAGGGTGGTGCCCGGATGGCCGGTCTTTCTGCCCTGGGTTCCTACACGCACGAATTTGAAAGCTTTGTAGAGTCCTCTCTCAGCAGTGGCGAATCCAATAGTGATCAGTTTCTGCCACGCCTGCATGTCTATCAGGACGCGCTGGTTGCGGGTGTCGACGCTATCCGCCGTGGCGAGCGTTTCAGCGCGCAACTGCCCACCGATGTGCCGCCTATCCTCAATGATGCCTTCGATCCGGAGCTGGAGCCGATTGAAGAGGTCGAACTGGCACCACCACCTGTGGAGCAGGTTGTTAGCCCGGAGGTGGAGCCAGAGGTTGTCGAAATATTCCTCGAGGAAGCTGATGACCTGATCGAGGCGATTGACGATGCGATCCAGTATTGGACTGGTGATCGCAGTAACACCGAACACCTTGACCTGCTTCAGCGTCACCTGCACACCTTCAAGGGTGGCGCCCGGTTGGCGGGCTTGCAGGGGCTGGGTGATACCAGCCACGAGTTTGAAAGCTATATCGAGCAAACCGAGCGTCGCGACGACGATTTTCTGTCGCAGATGCTGGCCTATCAGGACCGTTTGAGCGAAGGGCTGAGCGCTATTCGCAGTGGTAACACCCATTGGGCGAGCGAGCCGCTGCTGCCTGCCATCGCGGCTGACAGTGCTGAGCCGGAGTCGCTACCGCAGGCAACAGTGCGTGCCGATGAAGCCGAAAGCGGGTTGAGCGTTGGCGACTCCGGTGCTCCGGCGACCATGGATTCGCAGATGCCACAGGAGATGGTGAAGGTCTCTGCGCAGCTGATGGAAAACCTGGTCAACCTGGCGGGTGAAACCTCGATATCGCGTGGCCGTGCCGAAGAACAGGTTGCCGAGCTGACGCTGTCGCTGGACGAAATGGCGATGACCGTTGATCGCCTGCAAGAGCAGGTACGGCGACTGGATATCGAAACCGAGGCCCAGATTTTGTTCCGGCAGGAGCAGGTCGGCTCGGAACAGGAGGGCTTCGACCCGCTCGAATTTGACCGCTACTCACAGTTGCAGCAATTGTCGCGATCATTGATGGAATCGTCGTCGGATTTGACGGATATTCGGCATACTCTGGGCGAGCGTACCCGCGACATGGAAACCCTGTTGTTGCAGCAGGGCAGGATCAACTCCGAGCTTCAGGAAGGCCTCATGCGTTCGCGCATGGTGCACTTTACCCGAATGATCCCGCGCCTGCGTCGTATCGTCAGGCAGGTGAGTCTGGAAATTGGCAAGCGCGTAGAATTCAAGGTGTACAACGCCGAGGGCGAGCTTGATCGACAGGTTCTGGAGCGCATTATTCCGCCGTTGGAGCACATGTTGCGCAACGCGGTTGACCACGGTATTGAAACGACTGAAGAGCGCCGGGCGGCTGGCAAGTCGCCGGTGGGTAATGTCAGCATGCGATTTGGCCGCGAAGGGGGCGATGTCCTGATCACGCTCACCGACGACGGTGCCGGTATCGATTTTGATGCGGTGCGGGCCAAGGCCGTTGCGCTTGGGCTTATCACCGAAGATCAGACGGTTACCGAAGGTCAGTTGAGTGAGTTCCTGTTTGAAGCCGGTTTTTCCACCGCCAGCAGGGTAACGCAGATATCCGGCCGCGGTGTGGGCATGGATGTGGTCTACAGTGAAATCAAGCAGCTCGGTGGCGGTATAGAAGTGGAATCCACCCGCGGTAAGGGTACCCGCTTTGTTATTCGTCTGCCCTTTACCGTGTCGGTCAACCGCGCGTTGATGGTCAGTGTGGGGGGCGATATTTTTGCTGTTCCCATTAATACGGTTGAAGGCGTGGTTCGGGTTAGCCCCTATGAGCTTGAAGTCTATTACCAGCCCGATGCGCCGCCCTTTGAGTATGCCAACCAGTCTTACTCGCTTCGCTACATGGGCGGTTTGCTGCGTACGCTGATGACGCCACATCTTGAAGGTCAGACCGAGGCGCGGCCGGTTCTGCTGGCGCGTGGTACAGACCGGCCAACGGCAGTGCAGGTCGACAGTATTCTTGGGTCGCGAGAAATTGTTGTTAAGGCGCTTGGTCCGCAGTTCAGTCATGTTCACGGTTTGTCGGGTGCGACCGTGCTGGGTGACGGTAGTGTTGTTGTTATCGTCGATATCCCGGCGCTTATTCGTGTTGACGTTCAGCGTGGTCGCGATGCTCTGCTGGAGCAGAAAGCGCATCAGGTCGAGCAACGCAACCGTCTGGTAATGGTGGTCGATGACTCGGTAACGGTGCGCAAGGTAACCTCGCGCCTGCTGGAGCGGCAGGGCATAGACGTCATGCTCGCAAAAGACGGCGTCGATGCCGTCACGCAACTGCAAACCTGTGAGCAACTGCCCGATGTTATTTTGCTTGATATCGAAATGCCACGTATGGACGGCTTTGAAGTGGCCAGTCGCGTGCGGCACACCGGGCGCCTGCAGGACATCCCCATCATCATGATTACCTCGCGAACCGGCGACAAGCACCGCGAGCGGGCATTTAGCCTCGGCGTGAATAAATACCTGGGTAAGCCCTACCAGGAAATTACCCTGCTGCAGGCGATCTCCGAAGTAATGGGTGAGGTCGTACATTAATGCAACCTGCTAGATTGCTGATGGCTTGATGACTCAGCTAGCACTGGTAGTGGATGATGCGCGCAAACGAGGCTGGCTGGAAAACCAGCTGGTAAAAGCCTCGCATTATGTGTTGCTCAGTTGCGACGTTGAGCACCTGCAGCGCGTTCACAGCGAATTGGAGGAAAAGCCGGAAATCTGGCTGATCCTGTTGCCGGCGCATCGAATGGAACAGGCGCTGGACTATATCGGCACGGTTTCAGTGGCGCCGACCATCGTGCTGGATGAGTGGCCGGACGACAATGTCGCCCTCATGCGCTGGCAGGTACAACTGATGCGCAAGCTGGGCACTGCGTTGGCCCCGGAGCGTGGAGCAAAGCGAGGCAGCGAACTCAAACAGGTTTGGCTGCTGGGTGCCTCGCTTGGCGGGCCGGAAGCGGTAACGACGTTTCTGGCGGCACTACCTGCCGACGTGCCGGTCGCGTTTGTCTATGTGCAGCATATAGAGGAAGCTTTCGACAAGGCGCTGGTTACGCATCTGAATCGCAATACGCATTTTCAGGCGAGCATGTTTCAGGGTGAGGCCAGACTTGAGCCCGGGCAGGTGCTGATTGTGGCACCGGAAGTTCGACCGCGTTTTTTGCCCTTCGGCCGTGTTATCGCGGCGAAGAAAATGTGGCAGGGACAATATCGCCCCTGCATTGATGATGTTGCCCAAGATCTCGCACTACAGTACCGCGAAAAACTGGGAATGATTATTTTCACGGGTACCTGCAATGATGGTGAGCAGGCTGCCCGCGATATTTGCCATTACGGTGGACAGGTTTGGGCGCAGTCGCCGGACGAATGTGTCAGTGCGACCATGCCGGAGGCAGCAATGGCAACCGGTTTGGTGGAGGTAAGCGGCACGGTCGCCAAGCTCGCCGAAACGCTCGCTTTTGAATGCCGGGACCGTTAGGAAAATTAAGCCAGTCAACGAGGCAGTAAATGGAACAGGACGTCAAACAACTACAGTTCACCGACTCCGTACCGGTGTTGATGTTGCCCTCGGGCAGCAAGAACCTGGTTTTGCCCAACGTGAATATCGCCGAGTTTGTCAGTGCCAGCGAGCCGGAACCCGTCGCTGATGCGCCCGTCTGGTTTCTGGGCATGGTCGGCTGGCGTGGTCAGAGTGTGCCGCTGATCTCCTTCGAAAGCCTCAATGGCGATGTCGATCAGGTGCAACCTGGCAACGGTCAGGTTGCTATTTTGAATGGCATAAGCGGTCGCGAGGAGCTGCCGTTTTTTGCGCTGACCTGTAGTGGCATTCCACGTCAAAGCAGGATTGTTGAAGAAGATCTGGTGGTCGACGAGAACGCCGCCGGTGGCCAGGTTGAACTCTCCCGTGTGCTGCTGTCAGGGGAGCCGGGTGTCATTCCCGACCTTGAAGTCATCGAGGCCCAGATTTGCAGGGTTCTTCTGAGTTAGTAAAGCCCCGGATTCTTTCGGGCCTACATATCCCCCCAGTGATGCTGCAGGATGGCAATTGCCGCCAGCGGCGCAGTTTCGGTTCGCAGCACCCTTGGGCCTAGTTGCAATGCCTTGAATCCCGAGCGCTGTGCCTGAGCAATCTCCTGCTCGTCGAGACCGCCTTCCGGGCCAATCAGAAGCGCAACGGATGCCGGCCGGGCGTCGGTTGCCAGCGGCTGGGCGTTGTCAGGACACAACACCCACTTCTCGTCAGCAGCGACTTCCAGCCACTGATCCAGCGGGGTAATGTCGCCGAGCTCTGGCAGAAGGTTGCGCCCGCACTGTTCACAGGCACTGATGAGAATTTGCTGCCAGTGGCGCTGTTTCTTTTCTGCGCGCTCGTGATTGAGCCGCACATCAACGCGCCGGGTTTGCAGGGGCGTGATGTGCCTGACGCCCAGCTCTGTGGCTTTTTGCACAACCCAGTCAAAGCGGTCGCCTTTGGAGAGGGCTATGCCCAGATGTATTGCCAGAGGTGATTCTGTGTCAGCGATTCGCTGTTCGCCGACCGTGACCAGAGCGCGTTTGCGGTCGGGCTGCTCGATGTGAGCGTCGAAAGCGGCCCCTTTGCCATTGAACAGAATCAGCGGATGTCCGGCGCCCAGCCGCAATACCTGGCAAAGATGCCGCGACCCTGCTTCGTCAAGGTGCAGAGCGCTATTTGCAGACCCGGCTTCTGCGCAGTAAATCCTGGGAATGCGCATCCGCTTTATAAAACCTTGTTAAAAACTTTCGAGTTGCGTTGAAAGTTGTAGAGCTGCTGCTTGCCTGGCGGCAACTGGTCAACGCTGGCCGGGGTAAAGCCCTGCTCCTGAAACCAGTGTGCGGTGCGGGTGGTTAATACAAAAACCGACTGCAGCCCCAGCGTGCGTGCTTGCTTTTCCAGTGCCAACAGAAGGCGCTCACCGCGGTCACTGCGGCGGTAATCGGGGTGAGTGGCTACGCAAGCAATTTCACCGCAACCATTATCGGGGTAGGGGTAGAGCGCTGCGCAGGCAATGACCACGCCATCGCGGCGAATAACCTTGAAGCAGTGAATTTCATTTTCCAGCAATTCGCGCGAACGTTTTACCAGCACGCCCTCATCTTCCAGTGGCGCAATAATTTCGAGAATACCGCCCACGTCATCGATATTGGCTGATACCAGCTCTTCATAGTGATCGCTTGATACCAGCGTGCCGGCACCATCGCGGGTATACAGCTCTTCGAGCAGCGCACCGTCTTCGGCGTAGCCAATCAGGTGGCAGCGGCTGATGCCGCGCTCGCCGGCGCGGATAATCGTTTGCAGGCTGGCGGCGTTGCTGGCCGAGGGCACCAGAGCGCGGGCATCGCGCAATTCGCATTCGCGCAAGAGTTGGCCGTCGCACATGATGCCGGGCAGTTCGTCGAAAATAATCAGTTTGTCCGCTTTGATGGCGGCAGCGGTTTCCACCACGATATCTTCCAGCGCAAGGTTGAAAATCTCGCCGGTGGGCGAATAACCCAGCGGTGAAATCAGCACCATATTGTCCTGGGCTAACTGGCGGTGAATGGCTTCTGCGTCAATGCGGCGCACCTGTCCGGTATGCTCAAGGTCTATGCCGTCGACTACGCCGATGGGTCTCGCTGTGACAAAATTACCCGAGGCCACATGTATTGCAGCGCCGTGCATGGGCGAATTGGCCACCCCCATCGACAGCAGGGCCTCAATATGGGCGCGCAACGAACCGGCGGCATCGCACACGCAGTCGAGCGTGCCGGGGTCGGTAATGCGCAACTCGCCGTGAAAGCGACTATCGAGATTGCGCTGCTGCACCCGCGCTTCAATTTGGGGGCGAGCACCGTGAATCAATACCAGATTAACGCCGAGGCTGTTGAGCAGGGCGATATCGTGAATGATGGTGGGGAAATTCGGGTGGGCAACCGTCTCGCCGCTGATCATCAGCACGAAGGTTTTGCCGCGGTGCGCGTTGATATACGGCGCGGAATTTCTGAACCATTTGATGTAGGCGTTATCGTCGGACATACAAACCCCTTGTGTGGCGATTATTTTGCGCACAGTTTCAAGGGGATACAAGGGCTTTTTGATAAGGCGCCGGACGTCCGGCTAAAACTACCCCGCCAGACTCAACTGCACCGGCAAGGCATTCAGGGCCGCGTTGCCAGACAGCGCATCCAGTTCCAGTTCGTCGGTCAGGTCGTTCACACTTACCCCCGCATGCTGGCCGGCAATCTCCAGCTTCACGCCCTCGCGCTGATGGCCCCAACCGTGAGGTACGCTGATGACGCCCGGCATCAGCGCATCGGTGAGTTCAACCGGTATCACAATCGAACCCACGCGCGAGGTAATGCGAATATTCTGACCATCGCTGGCGCCGAGTCGCGCAGCGTCGCGGGGGTTGAGCTGGGCAGTGCAGCGCGCCTTGCCTTTTACCAGCCGGTGGCTGTTATGCAGCCAGGAATTATTGCTGCGCACGTGGCGGCGGCCAATCAACAGCATAGTGTCGTCATCGTTGTCGTGGGCAGCCAGAGATTCCTGCAGACGGCCGAGGTCCGAAAGAAAAAACGCCGGCTCGAGATGAATACGTTTGTCGCGATGCATCAGCGTTGCTGGCAGTTGTGACTGCAGCGCGCCGAGATCAATGCCGTGCGGCGCCTTCAGTAGCTTCCTGATCGACAGTTTGTAAGGGCCGCGCTTGAGCAGCTGGTCGACGGTGCGTTTGGGAGTGAGTAAACGTTTGGCGCGGTGGCTGACTTTGCCCATCAGGCCGGAGGGTGGTGCGAGACGGTCGGCAAGCGCCTGAAAAATTTCCCAGTCGTGGTAGGCGCCATCCGGTTTCGGGAACAGCGCATCGGCATAGCGGCTGCTGTTGCGCACGGCCAGCAAGTGGAAAATCACATCGTAGTGTTCGCGCTCCAGCGGGCTGACCGGCGGCAAGATGATATCGGCGTGACGGCTGGTTTCGTTCAGGTAAAAGTCGATGCAGACCATAAAATCGAGGTCGCTGAACGCCTTGTCCAGTTGTTTGCCATTGGGGGTGGATAGCACCGGGTTACCGGCGACAGTAACCATGGCGCGAATCTGGCCTTCCCCCCTTGTCAGTATTTCTTCGGCCAGAGCCGCCACCGGGTATTCGCCGGAAAAGGCGGGCAGATTGCGCACGCGACTGCGGCTCTGATCGAAGCGGCCGGGGCCGGTGACTGCCAGGGTGTCCACTGCCGGCGTGGTGAACATCAGTCCGCCGGGCTCGTCGAGACGGCCGCGCAGGATGTTGAGCAACATAATGAGGTACTGGCTGAGCGTACCAAAGGGTTGTACCGACACCCCCATGCGGCCATAGGCGACCGGGCGCTCGGCGGCACAAAATTCATCAACTAGGCGGCGGATCTCCGAGCCATTGATGCCGGTGGCGTCGGCAACGGCTTCCGGGCTGAAGTTCCTGAAAAGTGGCTCGAGCTCCTCAAGACCGTCCATCTGG
>DIBR01000015.1:206851-220729 GCA_002415025.1 Spongiibacteraceae bacterium UBA5047 | reverse complement strand
CCTCAAGACCGTCCATCTGGGCGTGCAGTCGATGCCGGACAATGCGGTCGTCGGCATACAGGCAGTGAATCATCGCTGCCAGTAACAGCGCGTCGCTGCCGGGGCGAATAAAGAGGTGCTCGCTGGCGACATCGGCTGTCTCGCTTCGACGCGGATCAACCACAACCAGCTTGCCGCCACCGTCCTTGATTGCTTTCAGGCGGTGGCGCACATCGGGCACCGTCATGATACTGCCGTTGGACGCCATCGGGTTGGCGCCAATCACCAGGAAATAGTCGCTGTTGTCGATATCGGGTACCGGGATCTTTAACTGGTGACCGAAGAGTTTGTAGGCAATCAAATGGTGCGGTAGCTGATCGACCGAGGTGGCGGAAAATCGGTTTTTGGTGTTCAAGGCGTGCAACAGTTCCCGGCTGAACAGCATGGAGCCGGTGTTGTGGACGTTGGGGTTGCCGAGGTAGACACCGACGGCGTCGCGACCGTGCTGCTCCTGAACGGATTTGAGCCGCTCAGCAACCTCGTCCAGGGCGTCGGGCCAGGAAATCTCGCGCCACTGGCCATCCACTTTTTTGATCGGCTGGCGCAGGCGGTCCGGGTCTTCCTGCAGGTCTTTCAGGGCAACCGCCTTGGGACAGATGTGACCGCGACTGAAGGGATCGTCTTTGTCGCCCTTGATACTCAGCACCTGGCTGCCATCGTGTTCGATGACCAGACCGCACATGGCCTCACACAGATTACAGGTTCGATGGTGTATAGTCGCAGCGGCAGTGGACATGCAATGTTTTCCCTGAGTATTTTTATCCAGTGTAGACCTTGAGGGCAGCGAGTCGCAATTCATGAATGTGGAGCTTTCACCGGCATCGACTCCGGCGATCACCCGGCAGTGGGAGGCGCAGCTTGATACCTTGCTGGAGGAACACTTCAGTGCAGTGCGCGAGCGTATACCGGCGTTCTACGAGCAGCACTTCGGCTCCTTGCGGCGCATCGCGTCGCGCCACTGGCAATACCGGCGCGATATTCCCCGTGACCTGGCCACGCTGCCGCGCTTTACCTGGCGGGCATTGCAGCGCCTTGGCGGCCGCAGGATAAACACGGAGCGTCGCTACAGCGCCAAGGAGCTGGCGCTGGCCAGTGTCATCAGCGGCGAATTGCTGCATATGCCGGCGCTGGAAGAAAAGCTGCTGCGCCACCTCAGCCAGCACCCCGAACTTGATCTTTCCAGGCAGCGCGAAGTGCAGGCCATACTGGCCAGATACTCCCCTGCAGACCTGGAGCAAAGGCTGCAAGACGCGGTTGCGCGCCTTGCGGTTGATCACGAGGGCAGTCGCGATGTGATTGTCTTTCTGGCGTTAGGCATGCTCGGGCGTGCGGTCAGCGACAAAATTGCTTTTGGCAGTGCCGGAGTGCTGGGCGCCACCGCAGCCGGCTCACTTTATATTTCACAGCAATCATTTTTTGCCGGGTTGTGGGCAAAATGGGTGGGTGTGCCCGGTTGGGTTTCCGTGGCCGGCGGCTCTCTCGGTATCGTGAGCCTGTTACTGTTAACGCCGGTGCTGGCCCCGCTTGTCGAGTTTGGCGTGAACCGTTTTCGGGCCGAGCGCATGCTCGGCAATCTGGTTGATCAGGTGCAGCAGCAGTTGCAGCATCCCGGCAGTGACGGCTATACCCTGGCGGCTTACACCGGCACCTATATTCAGTTGTTGCCGGACCTGCTGAACATTTTGCGCAGCTTGCGATGATCGGGTGTGTGACGCGCGCGAATAATGCGTGACAAGCGGCGCAATATCCCTTAAAAAGCGCGTCGACAAATCAGAGATACAGCGATGATCGCGACCGCCACTGCAGGCGCGTGTGATGGCTATTACGACGCGCTTGCAACCTGCCTGGAGCGGGACGGTTATTGCCTGTTGTCTGAGGGTTTGCCTGAAGACATGCTGGCAGCCTTGTATCGGCGCGTGGGGCCGCAGTCTGATCTTGATTTCCGGCGCGCGGGGGTGGGGCGCGACAATAGTTTTCGTTTCAATTCGCGTTTGCGAACCGACCGCATTCACTGGCTGAGCCATGCGCACAGCGCCGAATCAGCCTATCTGTCCAGCATGGAAGAGCTTCGTTTAGCCCTGAACCAGCGCCTGTTCCTGGGCCTGTTCGAGTTCGAGAGTCATTTTGCCCGCTACGAGCCCGGCGGCTTCTACAAAAAGCACCTGGACGCCTTTGCGGGAAAAACCAACCGAATTTTGTCTACGGTGCTGTACCTGAATCCGGGCTGGCAGAAGGAGTGGGGCGGTGAGCTGGTGATGTACCGGGACTTCAATGACGAGATTATCGAGCGGATCGTTCCCGACTACGGGCGCCTGCTACTGTTTTTTAGTGAGCGCTTTCCCCATGAGGTCTGTCCCGCCAGCCAGCCGCGCTACAGCATTGCCGGCTGGTTCAAGGTGAACCAGCCGGTATTTATTCCGGGTGCTGCGCTCGGTCGGCATTAGCCGAAAATAGCCTTGAACACGTAAAAGAAGAAGATGGCGAGCGCGGCGCCTGCGGGCAGGGTGATCAGCCAGGACAGAAAAATACTGCCGATAACACGCAGGTTCAGTGCTGCAATGCCGCGCGCCAGACCTACGCCCAGAATTGCCCCCACCAGCGTATGAGTGGTGGAAATGGGCAAACCGGTTGCCGAGGCCAGCACGACGGTTGAAGCGGCGCCGAGTTCCGCAGCAAAGCCCCGGCTCGGGGTCAGCTCGGTAATCTTCTTGCCCACGGTAGCAATAACCTTGAAGCCGTAAGTGGCAAGACCCACCACAATGCCGCCGCCGCCGAGTAGCAGAATCCACCAGGGCAGGGCCGACTTCGAGGCGACTTCACCGCCGGAGCTGATGACACTGACCACGGCTGCAAGTGGGCCGATGGCATTGGCAACATCGTTTGAGCCATGGGCAAAGGCCATCGCGCAGGCCGTAAAAATCATGAGAACAGCAAATACGCGCTCGACGTTGGCGTAGCGAAAGGAGCCCTGGATGGGTTCTTCCTTGATGCGGCGGAGAAGAGCCGAGCCAAGCGCCATGACCAGCCCGCCCGCGATTGACGCGTAGAACAGGCATTCGCCAAAAGTGAGGCCTAGCCCAATATGTTTGAGCCCCTTGACCATGGTTACCATGGAAATGATGAAGCCCACGGCAAACATATAGAAAGGGATGTATTTTTTGGCGGCGGCAAAGGGGTCGGCGGCGTCGAGGATGAGTCGTTGAGCACTGACAAACACGCCGAAGGATATGGTGCCTGCCAACAGGGGAGATACAACCCAGCTGGCGGCAATCTGTCCCACTTTGCCCCAGGCCACCGCATCAACGCTGATCCCCACCGCCGCAAAACCCACCAGCGCGCCGACGATGGAGTGGGTGGTTGAAACCGGCCAGCCCATTATGGAGGCGAGCAGTAGCCAAGTGCCGGCTGCAAGTAGCGCCGACATCATGCCATAGACCAGTAATTCCGGGGTGTCGGCGAGTATCGACGAATCGATAATTCCCTTGCGAATGGTGGAGGTCACTTCGCCACCCGCCAGATAGGCGCCGGCAAATTCAAACACCATGGCGATCAATATCGCTTGCTTGATGGTCAGGGCTTTTGAGCCCACAGAGGTACCCATGGCGTTGGCAACATCATTGGCGCCCACGCCCCAGGCCATAAAAAAGCCAAAGAGGCAGGTGAGAATCAGCAGGATGTGGCCGTACTCGGCAATTACAGACATGAGAAAATTCCGGTTATGCGTTTAAACGTTAGCGGGCGAGCAGAATCTGCAGACGCGAGCCCACTTTCTGCGCTTCATTGGCCAGTTCGCCAACCCAGTCGATAATTTTGTAGAGGAACACAACGTTCACCGGCGGCATATCGCTCTCAAGCTTAAAAAGCGCGGCGCGAATTTTAACCTGTACCTTGTCGTTTTCATGCTCCAGGCGGTCGAGTTCGATAATCAGGGTTTCAACAAAATCGACCTCACGACCGCGAAAACCGCTTTCCAGCAGCTCGTCGAGTTCCTCAATAGCCCGGTGGGCCTGACGGACGGTATCGATAGAGAGCTGGAGGTAGTCACGCATCAGCTCTGACAGTTTCTCGGGAATTTCCATCTGCCGGCCCAGCATCAGGCCGGCAATATCCTTGCTGGTATTGGCGATATGGTCCTGTACCGTGACCAGATCGAGCAGATCCGAGCGTGGCACTGGCAGAAAGAGGCTCTTCGGGAGCTGGATGCGCACCTGCTTTTTCAGCTTGTCGGCGTCGTGCTCGAGCTTGGTAATGTTTTTCTGCTGGGTTTTGGCTTCGGTCCAGTCGTTGGCGATGGCCGCTTCCATGAAAGCTGCCAGGGTTTCGGCGCATTCCTTGGCGCTGAGCATATGTTGCTGAATAGGGGCGATCGGGGATTTTCCGAACAAATTACTGAGAGGGTTGCTGGCCATTGTGCGCTCCTGGTTCGAAAGAGCGCTAGTATACTGGCAGTCACAAATTTGTAACACCGCCCATTTGCCGCGAATTTTCGCCGGGCGCAGATGGCGACACTGGTAATTGGTGCGTACGCACAGCGATAATGCAGGAATAGCTGCACTGGCGGCTCGGTGAGTCCGCCCGGAAAGTGCTCAGGCAGGTATAAGGCGAGGATAAGAATGCAGAAAACGGCACAGAAGCTGGCGGCGCCACTGACGGTCAAGGGCATACTCAACCTGCTCGAACAGGAGGGGCACATCTCCGTTGGTGACTTTCGCCGGATTCCGCACTTTACGTCCAAGCGCGATGGCAAGCCGGTTCACCCGGTCGAGCATATTGCCAATTTTGAGCTGGAAAACGCCAAGCGCCCCGGCAAGCCACTAAGTGAGGATTTCCTGATGCAGTGGCTGGCGGCGCATTGCGACCTGCCCTTTCAGCATATTGACCCCCTTAAAATTGATGTGCCCGAAGTCACTCAGGTGATGTCTTTTGCCTTTGCCCAGCGCTACGGCATTCTGGCGTTGGCGGTGACAGAGGTGGATGTGGTGGTGGCGACCACAGACCCTTTTGAGTCGCGCTGGGAAGACAATCTGGCGCCGGTATTGCGCAAACCTATTCGCCGGGTGCTGGCCAAACCTACCGATATCGCTCGCTACACGGTCGAGTTTTACAGTCTCGCCAAGTCGGTGCTGGGTGTGCAGGATGCCGATAAAAAGGCGGCGAACGTCACCAATTTTGAACAATTGCTGCAAATGGGCGACGGCAAGGATCTCGACGCAAATGACGGTCATGTCGTCAAAATTGTGGATTGGTTGCTGCAGTACGCCTTTGATCAGCGCGCCAGTGATATTCACATTGAGCCGCGGCGGGAGATCGGCAATGTGCGCTTTCGTATCGACGGGGCGCTGTACCCGGTTTACGAGTTGCCCTCTTCGGTAATGGCGGCGGTGACCAGCCGGCTGAAAATTCTGGGGCGTATGGATTTGGCAGAAAAGCGCCGCCCGCAGGATGGCCGCCTGAAAACCAAAAACCCGGATGGCGGCGAGATCGAGCTGCGCCTGTCAACGCTGCCCACCGCCTTCGGCGAAAAAATGGTGATGCGGATATTCGACCCGGAAGTGTTGCTACGCAGCTTTGATCAGCTGGGCCTTCGCGGGGAAGACCTGAATCGCTGGCAGACCATGATTGGTCAGCCCAACGGCATTGTGCTGGTGACTGGCCCCACCGGGTCGGGCAAAACCACCACCCTGTATTCGAGCCTCAAGCAGATTGCCACCTCGGAGGTGAATGTTTGCACCATTGAAGATCCGATCGAGATGGTGGAGCCGAGCTTCAACCAGATGCAGGTTCAGTCGCAGATCGGCCTCAGCTTTGCGATGGGCGTGCGCGCCCTGCTGCGTCAGGACCCGGACATTATCATGATCGGTGAAATCCGCGACCTTGAGACCGCCGAAATGGCCGTGCAGGCGGCGCTCACCGGGCACCTGGTGATTGCTACCCTGCACACCAATGACGCGCCGAGCGCGATTACCCGTATGCTCGAGCTGGGTGTGCCATCCTATCTGCTTAAGGCTACCGTGCTGGGGGTGATGGCCCAGCGGCTGGTGCGCACCCTGTGCCCCCATTGCAAGCAGCCCTGTGAGCAGGATGCCGCTGGCTGGGATCAGTTGATTGCGCCCTGGCGGTCCGAGGTGCCTGCGCAATTCTATGCCGCAGAGGGTTGCCTGGAGTGCCGTAACACCGGTTTTTATGGGCGTCAGGGTATTTATGAGGTGTTGCTGATGAGTGACAACGTGAAAGAGCATGTCAGCAGCGATATGAATATGCCGGAAATGCGCAAAGTTGCAGTTAAGGAAGGCATGAAAACGCTGCGTATGAGCGGGGCGCAAAAGGTTGCCGCCGGCGAGACGACCATTGCCGAAGTCATGCGCGTGGCGCCGAATTCGCACAATAGTTGATGAGTGATATGTTCTCCACCTTCCGAAAATTGGCGGCGTCTCTGCCCGAGGCGCTGCGTGCGGATACGCTGCGCAATTGGGAGCAATTGCTGTCTGCCTGCGATAAGAGCCAGTGCGATTGGTTCGAGCAGGCCTTGTCTGACGAGCCGTTTGCAAAGCAATTGCTGACGTCACTGGCCTGTTCGCAGGCCTTTGGCGAGTTGCTGCGAAAGCAGCCGCAGGCGCTGATCGAATTGTCGCAGAGCGGTGAACTCAACGCCAAGGCATCGCGCAAGCCGGATTTTAGCCCCGCTGAGCCCATTGAAGCGCAGGTCGATCTCGACCGCGCGCTCCGGTGCTTCCGCAATCGCCACTGGCTGCGAATTGTCTGGCGCGACCTCAATGGTCTTGCCGATACGGCGGCAACCACTCGCGATCTCTCGAGGCTGGCCGAATGCTGCCTCGAAGCGGCGCTGGATTTTCATCACCGGCAACTGGTTCGTGAATGGGGGCAGCCGTGCAACCGCGACGGCGAGCCGCAGCATTTTGTGATTGTTGCGATGGGCAAGCTGGGCGCTGGCGAACTGAATCTGTCCTCTGATGTTGACCTGATGTTTACCTACCCCGAATCCGGGCAGACCGTCGGTGGTGCGAGGCAGGTCGACAACCAGCAGTTTTTTATCAAGCTTGGTCAGCGCTTGATTGCGAGCATTGATCAGCGCACCGCCGACGGGTTTGTGTTTCGCGTTGATATGCGTCTGCGCCCCTACGGTCAGAGCGGACCGCTGGTGATCAACTTTGACGCCATGGAAGAGTACTACCAGGATCAGGGGCGCGAGTGGGAGCGCTACGCCATGATCAAGGCGCGCGCGGTCGCCGGGGATATCGCCGCCGGGGCCCGGCTGTTGCACGCGCTCAAGCCTTTTGTTTACCGCCGTTATATCGACTTTTCCGTTATTGAAGCGCTGCGAGACATGAAGCGCATGATCCGGCGCGAAGTTCAGCGCCGCCAACTGCAGGACAATATCAAGCTCGGTAGCGGGGGTATTCGGGAGGTAGAGTTTATCGCCCAGTGCTTTCAGCTGGTGCGCGGTGGCCGCGAGCAATCGCTGCAGGAAAGACGCCTGATGACCGTGCTTGACGAGCTGCAGGTGCTTGACCAGCTCCCCGCTGAAGCGGTGCAAGAATTAAAAGCCGCCTACAATTTTTTGCGTGACAGCGAGCACGCCATCCAGGCCTGGCTCGACCGCCAGACCCAGCAACTGCCCCGGGAGAATAAGGAACGCGCGGCGCTCGCCTGGGTTATGGGCTTCGAGGGGGAGTGGCAGGCCTATGCGGATGCGCTTGAGCAGCATCGCAGCCGCGTTGCCGCACTGTTTGAAGATGTGATCGCCGAGCCGGACCATGCGGCAGAGCTGGAAGTGAGCAAGCGACCCTGGGAAGACCTCCTGGAAATGGCCGACAGTGAGGCGCTGCTGTGTGAATTGCAGAGCGCCGAGTTTGACGACGCCGATGAGGTGGCCCGCCTCTTGTTGGCCATGCTCGACAGCAGCGCCGTCAAGCGTATGCAGAATCTGGGTCGCGAACGCTTGTACGACTTCCTGCCCTTGTTGCTCGATGCTTGCGGTGAGGCTCAGCAGCCCGGACGCTGTTTCTTGCGCATTCTGCCTCTGGTTGAGTCGGTGCTGCGTCGTACCGCCTACCTCGTCTTGTTGATGGAGAACCCGGGGGCGCTGAGCCGCTTGGTGCGGCTGTGTGACGCCAGCCCCTGGATATCACGCCAGTTGTCGCGCAACCCGGTGCTGCTGGACGAGCTGCTCAACGAACACAGCCTGTATTCCGTGCCAGACAAAGAAGGCCTGTATAGCGAGCTGCGCCAGCAATTGCTGCGCATCCCCGAGGAAGACCAGGAAGCGCAGATGGAAGCGCTGCGCTATTTCAAGCTGGCCCACGTGTTGCGTGTGGCAGCCTCGGAAATTGTAGGGACGCTGCCGCTGATGAAGGTGAGCGACTACCTTTCTGCTATTGCCGAAGTGGTGCTCAGTCACGTACTGGAAATGGCCTGGCAAACCCTGCGCGAACGTCACGGCGACTTGCCGGGCACTGATACTGACCTGCCTTTTATTGTTGTGGCCTATGGCAAGCTGGGCGGGCTGGAATTGAATTACGGCTCGGATCTGGATCTGGTGTTTATCCACGATGTGGATGCCGGCGCGGTGTCCAGCGGCGACAGGGCCCTCGACGGCGGGACTTTTTTCACCCGCCTCGGCCAGCGCATGATTCATATTCTGACGGCCACAACCGGGCTGGGGCAGTTGTATGACGTGGATATGCGCCTGCGCCCGTCGGGTAACTCGGGTTTGCTGGTGTCGTCCTTCGGCGCATTTGCCGACTACCAGCAGGGCAGCGCCTGGACCTGGGAGCATCAGGCGCTGGCGCGAGCCCGGGTGGTTGCTGGTGGCGAAGCGCTGGCGAAGCGTTTTGAAGGGCTGCGTGCCGACATCCTGGCGCGCCCGCGTGACGAAAATGCGCTGCGTGAAGAGGTGGTGTCGATGCGCAACAAAATGCGCGACCACCTGCTGGCTGGCGGAAGCGGTGAAAAAAATGAGCAGTTCGAGTTGAAACAGGGGCTTGGAGGTATCGTTGATATTGAATTTATGGTGCAATATGCGGTTCTCGCCCAGGCGCACCGGTATACCTCGCTAACACAGTACACCGACAATATTCGGATGCTGGAATCTTTGCAGGCCGAAGGTTTGCTGGAAGAGGGGCAGGCGCTGGCGCTGATTGACGCTTACAAAACCTTCCGCAGTTTTGTTCACCGCTCAAGCCTGCAAGAGGAAAAAGGCATGGCGTCGATTGCCGACGTCGCCGCCCACCGGGACATTGTGCTGGCCCAGTGGCAGCGCTGGATGGTGGCAAATGATACATAAGCAGAACGTTTTCTTGAGGAGTAGCAGCAATGTCCATGGCTGATCGCGATGGCGTGATTTGGTTTGATGGTGAAATGGTTCCCTGGCGTGATGCCAAGGTACACGTGCTGACGCACACACTGCATTATGGTCTGGGTGTGTTTGAAGGTGTGCGTGCCTACAATACCGACAGCCACGGCACGGCAATTTTCCGGCTGAAAGAACATACAGATCGTCTGTTTCGTTCAGCACATATCCTGAATATGGAAGTGCCCTATTCGAAAGATGTCTTGAATGACGCCCAGCGGGCTGTTGTGCGTGAAAACGGCTTGGAAGAAGCCTATTTGCGCCCGATGGTGTTCTTTGGCTCCGAGGGTATGGGTTTGCGCGCCGACAATCTGCAAACGCATGTCATCGTTGCCGCCTGGCACTGGCCGGCGTATATGTCACCCGAAGCCAAAACCAAGGGAATCAAGGTTCGCACCTCAAGCTATACGCGACATCACGTCAATATCTCCATGTGCAAGGCAAAGGCAAATGGCCACTACATCAACTCAATGCTGGCGTTGAAAGAAGCGCTGGATAGCGGTTGTGAAGAGGCGCTGTTGCTGGACAACGAGGGCTACGTGGCAGAAGGCTCCGGTGAGAACGTCTTTATCGTGCGCGATGGCATTCTTTACACCCCCGAGTTGACCAGCTGCCTCGACGGCATTACCCGCAGTACAATCTTTGCCCTGGCCGAAGAATGTGGCTACCAGATTCGTGAAAAGCGTATTACTCGCGATGAGGTATATATCGCCGACGAAGCGTTTTTCACCGGCACGGCTGCCGAAGTATTGCCTATCCAGTCGCTGGACGGTCGCCGTATTGGCGAAGGCAAGCGCGGTCCAATAACGGAAAAACTGCAGGCCATGTACTTTGACGCCGTCAAGGGGCGCGGTTGTGCCCGTGCCGAGTGGCTGGCGCCGGTTAAAGACTAGCGTTACTGATGGCTAGCCGCCGTATTCTGATCATAGGGCCGTCCTGGGTTGGCGATATGGTGATGGCGCAGACCCTGTTCAAGGTGCTGCGCCAGCAATACCCTGATTGCGAACTGGATGTGCTGGCGCCGCAGTGGAGCCTGCCATTGCTGGACCGGATGCCCGAAGTGCGTCGCGGTATCACCATGCCGTTAGGGCACGGCCAGCTGCAGCTCGGTACGCGTCGCCGGCTCGGGCTGGAACTGCGCAAACAGGGCTACGACCAGGCTATCGTGCTGCCGAACTCGCTTAAATCCGCCCTGATCCCTTTCTTTGCAAACATTCCGCAGCGTACTGGCTGGCGTGGTGAAATGCGTTACGGCCTGCTGAACGATGTACGTGTGCTCGATAAGCAAAAATACCCCTTAATGGTCGAGCGTTTTGTCGCATTGGCCTGTGAGCCCGGCGCAGTGCTGCCCAAGCCGATCCCTCGTCCGGCACTGCAGGTGACGATTGAAAATGCGCAGTCGATTTATGCGGACAAGGTGCTGGTTCAGGCTTCGCCGGAACAAAAGGTACTTGCACTTTGTCCCGGGGCAGAGTTTGGTCCGGCCAAACGCTGGCCCGACAAACACTACGCCTCGCTGGCCTCAACCTACCTTGATCGCGGTTGGCGCGTGGTACTGATGGGGTCGGCAAAAGACTCCGAAGTTGCGGAGCGTATCAGGAGGTCGCTGCCGCCAACCGCTCACGGCGACTGCATTAACCTTTGTGGCAAAACCTCGCTCGGGCAGGCAATCGACATTCTGTCGCAAGTGAATGCGGTGGTGTCCAACGATTCCGGCCTGATGCATATTGCGGCTGCATTGCAACGACCGATGGTGGTGGTATATGGCTCAACTTCGCCGGGTTTTACGCCACCACTCGCCGAGATTGTTGCCACCGAGCAAATCCCTGTGGATTGCGGCCCCTGTTTTAAACGCGAATGCCCTTTGGGGCATATGAAATGTCTGGTTGATCTCGAGCCGCGGCGTGTTGTTGCCTCGCTGGATCAACTGCTCGCGCCAAGGGAAAGAGCCTAATGCGTGTTCTTGTAGTAAAAACCTCCTCCATGGGCGATGTGATCCATACTCTGCCTGCCATCAGTGATGCAGCGGCTGCAATCCCCGGTATCGTGTTTGACTGGGTGGTCGAGGAAGGCTTTTCCGAAATTCCGGCCTGGCACCCCGCCGTCGATAAGGTCATTCCCGTGGCCATTCGACGCTGGCGCAAAACACCGATAGCCGCACTCGGCGGTATTGAGTGGAAGGCATTTAAAGGCCAGCTCCGAAAAGAAACCTACGACCTTGTAATAGACGCCCAGGGCTTGTTGAAAAGCGCGTTGGTAGCGCGCCTTGTCAATGCCCCGCGCGCCGGTTTTGATAAAGACACCGTGCGTGAAAAGCTGGCGAGCTGGTTTTATCACCGCCGTTTTCATGTGCCTCGCACCCTGCACGCGGTGGAACGCACCCGGCAATTGTTCGCGCAGGCGCTGGGTTACACCGTACCCCCCGCCGAAGGCGTTTACGGCATTGATACCCAGCGCTTCAAATTAAGTGGCGCGCGCGACCCGAATGTCATTTTCTTGCATGGCACCTCTCGTGACGACAAACACTGGCCGGAAGAATACTGGCTGGAGTTGTGCAAGGACGTGACAGCGGCGGGCTACGAGGTTCGGATTCCCTGGGGCAGCGAGCCGGAGCGTGAGCGTGCACAGCGTATTGCCGAAGTATCCGGGCAGGCGAAAGTGTTGCCAAAGCTGAATTTACAGGGCGTTGCCGCTGAGCTTCAACACGCCGATGCTGTGGTCTCCGTGGACACCGGCCTGGGGCATTTGTCGGCTGCGCTGGGGCGCCCAACCGTTGCCTTGTATGGGCCAACCTCTCCGGACCTTGTAGGCACCTACGGCGCTAACCAGCACCATTTGCTGGCGGGCAGCTTCTCTCGCGACGAGCTGCCTGCCGCCGATCCGGTGGTGATGACCCCGCTGACACCGGCGCGCGTTTTACTCGCCTTGCAAGAGCTGTTGCAAAAAAGGGAGTCTGCATGACGCTGGGTTTTGCGTTGTTCAAGTTTTTTCCCTTCGGGGGCTTGCAGCGCGACATGCTGGCCATAGCAAGCGTGTGCGTTGATCGCGGACATCGTGTCACGGTTTTTTGCAGCGAGTGGGAAGGCGAACAGCCGGATTTTCTGGATATTGTTCTACTGCCGGCGCGAGGACTCTCGAACCATCGCCGCGATGCCATGTTTGCCGAATCTGTTTTGGTCGCGGCAAAGCAAGCGGGCATAGATTGCCTGATTGGCTTTAATAAAATGCCGGGACTCGACTTTTACTACGCCGCTGATAGTTGTTTTGCGGCGAAAGTGGCCGAGGAGCGGCCGCGCTATTACAGCCTTACGCCACGTGCCCGGCAGTTTATGCGCATGGAGCGCGCGGTTTTTTCTCCCGACGCCAGAACCCGCATTCTGCTGATCTCTGCGCCGGAATGCGAGGTGTACCGGCGCTATTACGCTACCCCGGTCGAGCGTATGCATCTGCTGCCGCCCGGCATTCGGCGCGATCGAGTTATGCCTCCCGATTACGAAATCCAGCGCCGTAATTTTCGCGAACAACAGGGATGGCGCGATGATGAAAAAGTTGTATTGTTTGTGGGCAGCGGCTTTCGGACAAAGGGGTTGGATCGCGCCATTCGCGCTTTTGCGGCGTTGATGCAAGACAATAAGCATTGTCGGCTAGTAGTGCTCGGCCACGATAAAGTGCCGCCGTTTGCAGCTTTGGCCGCTGACCTGAAAGTCAGTGACGGTGTTCACTTTCTTGGCGGTGTCGACAACGTGGTCGACTACTTGTGGAGCGCTGACGTACTTCTGCACCCGGCCTACCGGGAAAATACCGGAACCGTATTGCTGGAGGCAATGGTTGCCGGTTTGCCGGTGATTACCACTGATGCCTGCGGCTATGCGGGCTATGTGCGCGACGCGCAGTTGGGTGAAGTGTTGCCACAGCCAGTGAGCCAGGCCAGCCTGAATCAAGCGCTGCGCAAGGTGCTTTTGTCACCGTCACAACCGTGGCGCGAAAAGGCCCGGCGCTTCGCACAAGAATCTGATATTTTCAGTATGCCTGAGCGCGCAGCCGAACTTATTCTCGCGTAATGACTTACGCCGTTGGATGCGAAATCTGATATCAATGGAACAGCGATGACCGATAGTTTGCGTGACAGCCTTGAGCGGGGCGACTGGACTGTGCCGCTGCCTGCAACACTGGTTGTTGACGGCTCAGACATGCAATTAACGGATTGTTTGCGCTTGCTTCCGGGCAAGCGCGTGACGCTGGCGGCGAGCTGGCGCAAGAAAGCGGTGATAGCCAAGCTGTTTTTGCCGCTGGCGGCCAAAGAACAAACAGCGGAAGTCAGTGGTTACACCGCGCTGAGTGAGGCGCAAATTGCCACCCCGCAATTACTGTGGTCGGGCACGCTGGATAATGGCCTGCTCGCGGTGATCTATCAAAAACTTGAGGGTGTAGAGTCTCTGGCCAGCGGTGTGGCGGGTGCCCGCCGCGAG
>DIBR01000015.1:112410-206701 GCA_002415025.1 Spongiibacteraceae bacterium UBA5047 | reverse complement strand
CCGCGAGGCATTTTTGGCCGCCAGTTTTGAATTGTTGTCCAAAATGCATCGGGCCGGGTTGTGGCAGGCCGATATCCATTTCGATAATTTTCTGCTGGCCGGCGGCAACCTGCATGTGATTGATAATGCCACCATCCGCCAGCAGTCCAAGGCGTTGTCGCCGGAACAGGCCATCGACAATATGGCTGCTTTTATCGCGCAGTTTCCGTGGCGCGAACGCGCAGCCCTGTTGAGCAGTCCCGCATTGGGTTTGCCCATCTCCGCCGACAAGAAAACTGCGCGGAGCAGCCTCGAACAGCGCAGTCGCAGTATCTGGTGGCAGCGCGCCGACAAATACCTGAAGAAAGTCTTTCGCAATTGCACAGATATTGCGGTTAGCCGACATCGGGGCTGGTACCTTGCGCATCAGCGCACCCTGGACGAAATCTGGCTTGAGCGCTTCAAGGCTGCGCCCGACAGCCTGGTGGTAAAAGGCGAGCTTCTCAAGGACGGAAATAGCGCAACGGTGGTGCGCAGCCGGATCGGTGAACGTTCCGTTATCATTAAGCGCTACAACATCAAAAATGCGGGGCACCGGGTACGCCGTCTGTTTCGCGAAACACGGGCCAGTAATGCCTGGCGCGCTGCACACTTGTTGCAGATGGCCGGTATTAAAACGCCCGAGCCTCTGGTGTTGCTGGAGCAGCGTCGCGGCCCGATGCGAGGTGTTTCCTACCTGGTGACGGCCGATGCCGGGGGCGAGGAAATGCTGGACGCATACCAGCGCCGCGAGCCGACGGAGCCCGAGCTGGAGGATGTGCGCGAAATTTTTCGCATTATGGGTGAGCTGCAACTTTGCCACGGCGACTTTAAGGCGAAAAACTTTTTGGTAACAGACCTTGGTGTGCAACTGATTGATCTCGATGTACTGCATGCCGTTAACTCCAAAAGCAGTTTTGCCCGCTGCGCCCGGCAGGATAGGGAGCGGTTTTTGCGCAACTGGTACGCGCACCCGGCCATGGAAGCCCGCTTCAAAAATTTACTCACGACCCCGGATGGTTAGGGTGCAATTTTCCATTGTCATTCCGGCCTACAATTACGGACATCTGCTGGCGCGTGCGGTAAGCTCGGCCTGCACCCAACCCGGCGATGATTACGAAGTGCTGGTCATTGATGATGGCTCGACTGATAACACGCCCGAGGTGCTGGCAGAGCTGCAGAGCCGCTATCCGGTTTTGCGCGTTGTGCGACAGAAAAATAGCGGGCTGGCCGCGGTTCGAAATCGCGGGGTAGATGAGTCTCAGGGAGATTATCTGCTCTTTCTTGATGCGGACGACGAATTGGAGCCTGCAGCGCTGGATGTGTTTCGCCGTGCTGCGAAGGCCAACGCCGATGCGGGATTGCTGATCGCGCCTACTATTTCGGTATTTGAAGATGGACGGGTGGATGCAGGCCGCAAGCCACAGGTTGCCGCAGATGCTGAAACCCGTTTTTTGGACTTTCTCTACAAGCGGCTGCCCTTATCGAATGGCGCCGTAGCGATGCAGCGAAAGGTATTCTCACTTATTCGCTACAACCCCGAATTGCGCCAAACCGAAGACATTCCCGTATTTGCTCATTGCCTGGCAAACTTTAAAGCCGCTGCTGCCGATGCGCCTACCACCCGCATATACAAGCACTCGGGGAGTATGCGTCACGATGTGGAAACGGCGTTGAAACTTGGTATGTCACTGGTAGATCAGGTGTTCGATGAGAGCAAGCTACCTGCGGGGCTGATGCGGCATCGGGCCCGCTATCAAGCCCGGCGCGCGCTCTCTGTATTTCGCTTGGCGTACCGGGCGGGAAACTACAAAGCAGCGAGTGGTTATTTCCGCTTGGCGTACCGGGCGAATAAACGAGAAGCCCTGCGTCAACCCAAGTATCTGCTCCGGTATATACGCTGCCTTATAGCCAGCGGGTAAACCTTTGTAGAATCTGCCGGGCCCGGCTCTCGCTTGGCCGCGCTTGCGCCAGCGGCCTGTGGGCAATGTGGATTAACTGGTCGGCGATGGCCGTGTGGCTAAATTTCTGTTCAACCAGCGCTTGCCCCGCCTTCGCAATTTTCTGTGCTAATGCCGGCTCGGCCTTTAGGCGATGTATTTTCTCTACGGCCTCTTCAGGTGTTGTGTAGAGAACAATATTTTCCATATCCCTGAAGCCGAGCTGTTCCTCTTCGAAACCGCCCTGGTGGCAGGCAATGACCGTGCAGCCGCAGGCCATGGCCTCAAAATTCTTGGCCATGTATTCGCCCAGGCCCACATCGGCGCTGAGAAACAACTTAATGCGGTTTAGCGTTGCGCAATATTCTGCGCTTGAGTGGGTGCGCAAGGTCGCAAGGTCAAAGTGGCTGGCGACAGATTCGAGCAGGGCGAGGCGTTCAGCGTAGACGCCGGATTGGGTTCGGCCAATAAAGGCGAGCTCAATATCGCGCTCGCTATGAGTGTTTGTCAGAGCCTGCTCGTCAAAACCTTTTGGAATGACCTGTACATCAAAGCCGATAGCCTGATAGCGGCTGGCGGTGTTGTAGCCGCACATAACCAGAGTGGCTGCCGGTAGTGATCGATAGACTTTTTCAAATGCACCGCGCCATTTTGAGGTGGGCAGAAAATTCTGGCAGGCATCTTCTTCAAAGATGATAAGCCCCGGCAATTTGCGTATGGCGGCAATGGCTTTGATGGTTTTGGAAAAGGGCAGGTCCAGAATTACCCGGTCGTAGCAGGCGGTATCGATGCGCCCCAGGGTTTTCTTGAGTTGTTTTATCTCCGTTTTGGCCAATATTCTGACGTCGATATTCTTGTGGCTTGCCAGGTAGGCATACAGGTGGGTGAAATCGATATCACGATCCTGTTGGCCCAGTACCAATATTCGGGGCTGTGTCATGGCAGCGCCAAGCGCAACAATGCGCGCAGGGTTTTGCGTGAGTACTGGCTAAAGCTGAGGCGTTTTAGCGTTGCGAGCGCCGTTTTACGGTCTTTCTGTTTGGCGGCGGTCAGCAGCAAGCTGTTGAGCTCATTGCCCATCACCCGGGGATAAAGCGGGTGGTCGTGATACTCGTTGAGAGTGCGATAGATGCTGTCGAGCATAAAGGCTGTGTTTTTGTAGGTGTTGTTGTCGTGTTTGCGGTAGTAAAGCGTAAGATCGTTCAAGACATGGATGCGGTGGCCTGCAAACGATAATTTAAGCCACAGATAAAGGTCTTCCAGTGGAATATCGCTGCGGTAGCCACCGATTGTGCGCAAGGTCTCGGTGCGGATCATGGCCGTGGGTGAGATAAAGCCGGGAGTCGATGCAGTAAACACTTCCTCGAAATCGAGGTCGCGGGCGGGATGAAAGCGGTTTCGCTTGTTGATGAGCTGCCCGTATTTATCAATGAGCACAGCGTTGCCTGCGCACACGGCGACATCCGGGTGGGCTTCCATATAGGCAGCCTGTTTGCTGCTCTTGTCCAGCATAAGAATGTCGTCTGAGCCTATCGGGCAAAAATACTTGCCGCTTGCCTTGCTTAAGGCATCATTGAGCGTGGCTGACAGGCCCTTGTTTTGCTGTGCTGTGAATGAAAACCCGTGTTGAACAGACAGGCGCTGGAGTATGGCGGCGCTATTGTCACTCGAGCCATCGTCGTAGGTGAGAAGTTCGATTGCCGGGTAATCCTGGCCGAGAATGCTGTCTATGCAAACTTCTATATAGTCGGCGTGGTTGTAGCAGGACACTACAATTGTCACGACAGGGTGTGGGGCATGCTCCGGGCCTGCCATAGACGTTCTTCTCCGGTATCCGGTGTGCTGGTGATTTAGCAGGTCATTCCCGCTGATATGGGGGGAAATCACCGCTGAAATCGGCGATAATGCGCGCAATTTTACCCAGCTTGGCCGGCGGAGGACAGTTTTTCCGCGCTGGTTTTCACAACTAAAGGGGCGATAATGAGAAAAGGAATTATTCTGGCTGGCGGTAGCGGCACCCGGCTTTATCCGCTGACCATGGCCGTCAGCAAGCAATTGATGCCAGTCTACGACAAGCCGATGATCTACTATCCGCTGTCAACGCTGATGCTGGCGGGCATCCGGGATATTCTGATTATCACTACACCGCACGATGCGCCCCAGTTCGAGCACCTGCTCGGTGATGGCTCCAACTGGGGAATCAACCTGCAATACGCAGTGCAATCCAGCCCTGACGGTCTGGCTCAGGCCTTTATAATCGGCGAGTCTTTTATCGGCGGCGATCCGGTGTCGTTGGTGCTGGGTGACAACATCTTTTACGGCAGCGGTTTTGGGACCCAGCTCGAGGCCGCGAGTCGAAGTGCAAAAGGTGCCGAAGTCTTCGGTTACTATGTGGATGACCCCGAACGCTACGGGGTGGTTGCCTGTGATGAGAGCGGGCAAGTTACCAGTATTGAAGAGAAGCCGAGGTCGCCGAAATCAAACTACGCCGTTACAGGCTTGTACTTCTACGACAATCAGGTGGTTGATATTGCGAAATCGATTAAGCCCTCACCGCGCGGAGAACTGGAAATTACCGACGTCAACAACCGCTACCTGGAGCAGGGTAGCCTGAGTGTTCATTTTATGCCGCGTGGCACGGCCTGGCTCGATACCGGTACTCATGAGTCGTTGCTGGATGCGGCCAATTTCGTACGTGTGGTCGAGGCACGCCAAGGGCTTAAAGTGTGCTGCCCGGAAGAAATCGCCTGGCGGAAGGGTTTTATCAGCACCGACGAGTTGTTGAAGATTGCCGCTGCAACGGAAAAGAGTGGTTACGGCGCGTACTTGCGAAAAATTGCTACCCCCGGGATGTTTCGATGAAGGTTGTTGGCACGCCGATAGACGGCTTACTGATTATTGAGCCCCGGGTGTTTGGCGATGAACGCGGGTTTTTCATCGAAACCTGGCAGGCAGAGCGTTACCGTGAGGCCGGTGTAGAAGGCACTTTTGTGCAGGACAACCACAGCCGTTCACGGCGCGGAATTTTGCGTGGTTTGCATTATCAGATTCAGAATCCGCAAGGCAAATTAGTGCGGGTGACGGCCGGCGAGGTTTTTGATGTGGCGGTCGACTTGCGCCGCAGCTCAAAGACCTTTGGTCAGTGGCACGGCGTTATCCTGTCGGCCGAAAATCATCGCCAGTTCTGGGTGCCGCCGGGGTTTGCACACGGCTTTTATGTCATGTCGGAGTCGGCCGACTTCAATTACAAGTGCACTGATTACTACTCCCCCGATTTTGAACGCAGTCTGTTGTGGGACGACGCAGAGGTGGGTATCGAATGGCCGCTGGTTGATGGTGAGCGTCCCCAGCTATCGCAGAAAGATGCTGCTGCATCGTCACTGGCTAACGCCGAGGTCTTCGACTAGTGCGTATTCTGGTTTTGGGAAAATCGGGGCAGCTGGCGCAATCGCTAGTGGGTTTTGCGCCGACGCAGGTCGAGCTGACGGTGTGGGGGCGCGAAGAACTCGATCTGTCGAATCTTGAGGAGATTGTTCCGCGGCTGCTTGCCCATGCTCCCGACGGGGTTATCAATGCCAGCGCCTACACTGCCGTTGATCGCGCCGAGCAAGATGCGGATGCTGCGTATCGCCTGAACCGGGATGCAGTGAAGCAACTCGGTCTGGCCGCAGCACAGATGGGCTGCCCGCTGGTGCACGTCTCCACGGACTTCGTGTTCGACGGCAATCAGTCGCGACCCTATCAACCCGGTGATGCCTGCAGTCCTCTGGGCATTTACGGGGCGAGCAAGCGCGAGGGTGAGAGCCTGTTGCAGCAGGTGTGCCCGGCTGCGGCCATCGTGAGAACGGCCTGGGTTTATCGCGCGGGCAGTAATAATTTTATGAGCACCATGTTGCGACTAATGGCTGGGCGCGACGAACTCGGTGTTGTTGCCGATCAGGTGGGGGCGCCAACCTCCTCAGATAATTTGGCACAGGTGCTGTGGCGCGTTTTGGAAAGGCGTCTTTCCGGTATATGGCATTACAGCGATGCCGGTGCTGCTTCCTGGTACGACTTTGCCTGCGCCATCTATGAGGAATCGCGGCAGCAGCACGTGATCGAGCGCGACGTTGTGATCAGGCCGTTAAAAACGGAGCAATACCCGACACCTGCCGTGCGCCCCGCTTACAGTGTGCTGGATTCAAGCGCCCTGCGTGACGCAATAAATTGGCCGGCTATTCACTGGCAGCAAGCACTGCGCGAGCAAATTCATCAATTATCTTCCCCGCATTAGGTTTTAGCATGTCTCGAAAACTTCTTGTCACCGGCGGCGCCGGCTTTATCGGCTCCAATTTTGTTCACTACTGGATGCAACAGCATGCAAACGATAGCGTGGTGGTGTTGGATGCGCTGACCTACGCTGGCAATCAGGCGAATCTGGCTATTGTGGCGGGTAACCCGAACTTCAGTTTTGTGCATGGCGATATCAACGATACGGCACTGGTAGAGCGTTTGCTGCAAGAGCGGGGGCTGGACACTATCGTGCATTTTGCCGCCGAGAGTCACGTTGACCGCTCGATTACAGGGCCGGACGCCTTCATCGACACGAATGTACTGGGCACCCATTCGTTGCTGAAGGCGGCGCGGAAAGTCTGGCTGGCTGGCGAGGGCATTCCCCATCGCTTTCATCACGTCAGTACCGACGAAGTGTATGGCTCGCTGGGTCCCGACGACCCCGCTTTCAGAGAAGATAATCAGTATCAGCCCAACTCGCCGTATTCGGCGAGCAAGGCAGCATCGGATCATTTAGTCCGCGCCTACCACCATACTTACGGGCTGAATGTGACCACCAGCAATTGTTCAAATAATTACGGGCCTTACCACTACCCGGAAAAGCTGATTCCGCTGGCGATCACCAGTTTGTTAACCGGGGGTGAGATTCCCATTTACGGTGATGGTAAAAATATTCGTGATTGGCTGTATGTGGAAGATCACGCGCGCGGCATAGAAGCAGTGTTACTGAAGGGCGTGCCGGGCGAGGTTTACAATATTGGCGGTGAAAACGAATGGGACAACCTCGCGCTGATCCGTGAACTTTGTACCCGGCTGGATGCGGCCTTTGACGCCAATCCCGGGTTGGCCGAACAATTCCCGCTTGCCCCCGGTCCAAGAGGTGAAACCAGCCTGGACCGCATACGGTTTGTGCAGGACAGGGCGGGTCACGACCGTCGCTACGCAATTGATTCGAGTAGAATTACGCAGGAGCTGGGGTTTAGCCCTAAGGTTCAGTTTGAGGAGGGTGTAGCGAAGACCATCGAGTGGTTTCTGGGTAACGTCGAGTGGTGGAGCAAGTAGGTACCGGGAGGGCGTCGTCTGGCCCCGGCATCAGGTCTGACCGTGAAGCCGCACCGCTGATCAGTGTTATTGTGCTGACCTACAACGGCGAGAAATACCTCGACATCCAGCTCGACAGTATTATTTCGCAGAGCCATACCAATATTGAGATTATCATTTCGGATGACGCCTCTACGGACAGGACTGCTGAAATTGCGGCGCGATACGCTACGGAAGACTCCCGGGTAGTGTTGTTGCAGCAAAGCTCAAATGTTGGTTTGAGCGCCAACCTGGAGTCCGCACTGCACTCTGCGTGCGGACTCTATGTTGCGGTCAGTGATCAGGATGATATTTGGGAAGAGAACAAGCTCGAGGTGTTACTGGGCAGTGTGACGGGGGCCTCAGGGGCATTTTCGGACAGCGCGATTATTGATGCGAATGGCGATGATACCGGCACGACTATGATGCGCCATGTTGGCTGGCGGGATGGCGCGATAGGCTCGCATTACCTCCGTCTGTTAATGGATAACTGCGTATCCGGGCATGCGCTCCTGATTAATCGCGAATTGGCATTGAGCATCCTGCCGTTTGCGCCGGTGCCGGTGTACGACCAGCAGCTGGCATTTGCGGCTGCATACAAAAAGGGGTTGGTGTATGTGCCCGGCCTCCTCGTGCGACATCGGCAACACGCGGGCAACCACAACAACAAAATTATCTACAGTGCTCCCGGGAAATTGTCGGCGAAGCAACGTAACCGGCTTGCCTTTGGACGCATGAATTCAATGCTGGGAATATTATTGTTCAAATTGAATGCCGGTAGCCGAGAGTCGGATATTCGATCAAGGCTGCGATTTTGGTTTCTTGCGGTACTCTACCGCCGGACCCAACGAGTGGATGGCAAACGCTTTATGATGGCTGCTTTCCTGTTGCTGTGGCCATTCAGGCAAGATTTGTTGGCGGCATCAAGTGGCAGACGCAGCACCCTGCGTTTATTCAAACTGTGCCGAGTTGGATAGGACTATGTACGAGAACAAGACCGAGGTCTATTTTCGCGGCGAGCGCCCGGAGTTGCAGCGCCATTTTCCCGACACCCGCGGCCCCGTGCTGGATATTGGCTGTGGCTCCGGGGGCTTTGGCGCGTACCTGAAGCAGCGTTTCGGGCCTGAAACCGAGGTGTGGGGCGTTGAGCCCGAAGCGGCACCGGCCGAGCGTGCGGCGGGCCATTTGAACCATGTTTTGTGCATGCCTGCTGAGCAGGCGGTTTCGCAGCTACCTGACGGCCATTTTGATGTAATCGTTTTTAACGACAGCCTGGAGCATATGGTTGACCCGGGGACGGTGCTCCGGATGATGTCTGCCAAACTCAGGCCCGGCGGCCGGGTTTTCGCCTGCATACCCAATGTAAGATATTATCGCGTTTTGTATGACCTTTTTGTCTGCAAGGATTGGGTCTATCAGGATGAAGGTGTGCTCGATCACACGCATTTGCGATTTTTCACCCGCGCCGGCGTTTCGCGGTTGTTTAACGAATCGGGTTATGAGGTACGTGAGATGCAGGGCGTGCGTTGCGTTCTGAAGCGCCATAGAAAGAGGCTGAAGTGGTTGCAGCGTCTATCTTTTGGTTTGTTCGCCGATATCGCGTTTATGCAATATATCTGCGTAGCGACTATTCGAACCGATGAGTCGCGCGCTGAGGAACCAGTGTGATCTTGCCGATCCCCCGTCAGACATCGAAAACTACAGCAGAAGGCATGCCAAATGACGGCGGGCTGGAGGTGGGTCAGCTTTGAGCGCATATACGGCTGTAACGGCAGAGAGCGTGTTCCCGGTCGAGTTTACGTTCTGTACGCTGGTGACAGACTTTCGCGAGTACGAGAAATTTCTTTTGTCTTGCGAGAATATGGGGTTTTGCCAGCAAGACTGTGAGTTTTTGATTGTTGACAATACCGAGTCAAACCAGATGGACGCCTATGCTGCGATTAATCGTATGCTGGCGGAAGCCAGGGGGCGGTATGTAGTCCTGTGCCATCAGGACGTCGAGCTGTTGGAAGCTCGCGGAATACTCGAACATCAACTGGCGTATCTTGAAGTGCACGCCCCCGACTGGGCGCTTGCCGGGAACGCTGGCGGTGATGACCGCCAGCTCCATATAAGAATTACGGATCCCCATGGTGCTGATCAACATTCGGGTGACCTGCCTGCCCGCGTTTTTTCTCTGGATGAAAATTTTATTGTGGTGAACGGTGCCAGGCGCATTGCGGCTTCGGGTGATATGCGCGGATTTCACCTTTACGGTCTGGATTTATGTGTAGTGGCCGATGTATTGGGATATAGCAGTTGGGTCATAGGCTTCCATGTTCTGCACAAAAGCCGCGGTAATGTTGGTGAGCGAGACAGTGAAAGCGCTCTGGCATTCTATCCCTCCAGGCAGCGGCTGGTTGACAAGTATCGTCGCGCCTTTCGGCGCAGGCGTGTTCGCACAACATGCACCCGTGTCACATTGGCACCGGCAAGCGCCGATTCCCGGGTGGGTCAGGCGGTAGCAACCCTGTTTCGCCGTTTTCTCAAGGGTAGACGGACAAAGCCTGGCGTCACTTCTGATTAATCGGGCGGGTGGGCAGTACCCTGCAGGTAGGCACTGCGGATAAGGCCGACGTTTGTGCAAACGCCGGGAATGCGTGCAAGGCGGTAGTTTCAGGCTGTAAGGGCGACTGCGTGGGAGGCGTGTTGTTTTTAAACCGGATCATAAAGGCAGCGCAGTTTGCGACCGGAGATATTCTCTGGAAGCTGGCCAATATCGTCTTGCTTGCGGTTGCTGCCCGGGTTCTGCCCGAGGATGAAGCCGCCCTGGTAGTGCTGTCGCAAACGGCGAGCATGATTTTGCTGTCGCTGGGTGATCTTGGATTTCGTTCAGCGGGAATTCGCCTGATCGCCGTCGACAAGGCTCAGACTCTGCTGGTAATGCGCGCAGTGTTTCTGCGCAGGCTCGTGGCTGCGTTGCTGGTTGGTTTGCCGGGGGCGCTTATCTGTGCGGCGGTGCTGACTGATAATATGGCGGCATTTATTGGGCTGTCGCTGATTGTGCTGGCTTACCTGCCCTATTTCGCTGCATCCGACTGGGTGTTGCTCGCCAGCGGGCGCCCGGGTTCTGCCGGCGCTGTGCGTGCGGTTTATGCTGTTATCCTTTTGTTGTTGTCGGGGCTGGTTTTTATAAACGGTGCCACGCTGCCACAGTTTGCCCTGATTATTGGCGCGGGCTACGGCGGGTTTGCGCTGGTGTCCGGTTTGCTTGTGCGAAATTACGTTAGAACGCCAGCGTACACGGCCAGATCTCCCGGAAAAGCCGAGGTTTTGGACGAGTTGGGGTGGGGGGCATCAATTGCGCTTGCCATTGCCTTCGCATTAAACACCTTGTTTCACTCTGTTGAGATACTGCTTGCGGGCGCGCTGTTAGGGGAGGCTGAATCAGCCGCATTCGCCGCCCCCTTCAGGCTGGTGTTCAGTATCTACGCGATAGGCTGGATTATTTCTCAATATTGCGCGCCGCGCTTTGCGCGATTGGCGGCCTCAAGTGGTGCTCGCCCGGAAGGGCATTGGTTCTATTATTTCAGCGGCTTTGCGGCTTTTGGCTTGATAACGGCGGCGGCTACGTATCTCTGCACGCCCTGGTTGGTGTCTCTGGTATATGGTGATGCGTTTGATCAGGCCGGGGTGCTGATGCGGGCGCTTGCGCCCACGATTGCACTGGACGCGACAGTCGCCTGCCTGGGGACACTACTGGTTATGCAAAACAGGGGAAAGACATCGGCGGCAACCATCGGTCTGGGTTGTCTGGCATCAATGAGCGTATTTTTGCTGTGTAAGGATTATGGGCTTATGGCAGCTGTATACGCCAAGTATGCTGCTTACTCGGCATTGGTAGTGACGCAGCTATTTTGCCTGTCGTTACTCGTCACCCCGCCCGGCAACCGTCAGCAGGTTTGATTGCAATGAATTATTTTGAACACTATCAGCGTGTCAATGATCTCTCAAGGGAGGGCCGCCAGCGTCACTGGCAGCCGTTTGAAAAAACGCTCGCCCGTTTTCTTCCCGGAAACCGGGATGCGGTTATTGTCGATGTGGGTTGTGGTGCGGGAATTTTGCTGGAGTGGTTGCAAAGCAAAGGCTATCGCAATGCCTCCGGTATCGACCCGGATCAGGGGCAAATAGCTTTTTGCAAGCAACTGGGCGTACCGGCCGAGCAGGTTTCTGACAGCGCAGGTTGGCTTGAAAACAAAAGCGGAATCGATTTGCTGATTTGCAAGGATATTCTAGAGCATATTCCGGAAGACCAGGTCCGCGCCATTCTGTCAGCGGCCAGACAATCGCTAAAGCCGGGAGGGCAGCTCTACATTTCTGTGCCCAATGCGCTGGCGTCCCTTGCGCCATTCTGGTTGTACAACGACGGCACACACTTGCGCAGTTACACCGAGAGGGTGTTGGGTTTGGAGTTGGCGCGGGCCGGATTTGATGTTGTTTCAGTGGGAGATGACGACACCTGGGCTGTCGGCGGCGCGGCAGGGCTTGTTCGTTTGGCTCTGCGAACCTTGTTCCGCTTTGTGCGCAGGCTCGAAGTTTTGGGTGAGCTGGGTGCCGATGGCCTGCGCGTGCCGCTGGGATTGAATTTGGTTATGGTTGCAACACCGGCTAACACAGACGAATTATGAAAAAGCTATTGGTCGTTGATCTGTGCGGAACGATCGTGAAGTGCAATACCACGCACGGCTTTATGAGGTATGCGGCATTACCCTTTCCGAGGCGCCTCGCTGCCGCATTGATTCTTTCGCGCCCCGGTGGATTTTTGTTGAATCGTGTTCACTCCGGCCTGCAACGGAAATGCCTTGTCGCATGTCTCTGGGCTGCGGCAAAGAACGACCTTGCCGAATTGGGGGGAGACTACGCGCGCATCACCCTCGCATCGAATCCACGCGAGGAGGTTTTGCAGCGAATAGCCACAGCCAGACAGCAAGGCGTACACGTCGTGCTCGCGAGTGCCTCCCTTGACTTCATTGTGAGCGGATTTGCAGATGTGCTCGAGGTTGAGGTGGCGGTCAGCACGCAGCTCGGTTTTAGCGACCGTCAACGCTGCCGTGGCGTGATTGCGGTCGATTCAACCGGGCGCAAGCTGCAGCTTTTGCGGGAGTTTGTGGGCGGCGATTTTGAGTTTGATGTGATTACCGATAACCCGGAGGACAGCGATCTGATGGCCGTGGCCAATAATGTCTGGTTTATTGATGCGCCAGAATGATGTTGTAGCGCTAGTGCCGGGCGCTTATCTGGTGGCTACCCGCTATCCGGGGATGCTACAGATGGCCGGATTCTTTTGGCTTGAAATCTTGCCTATGAGTTGTTTGCTGCTGTTTGTCGCGGGGACAAAGGCATTGCTGTTTGTCTTTTTTCACTGGGCGTTTCTCGGGCTTTACGAAATCGGTTACTGGGTAAACGATCGAGCTTCAACATCGCGCGAGCGATCGTGTCGTCCGCAGTTTTCTTTGGATCGCAATCGGTTGGTGGTAGCGCTGATTGGCAGACTGGCTGTGTTGGCCGTGTCTGTTTGTCTGGGTGCGCTATGGTTTGATACAGACGCTGCACTGGCTTTCACCGGTACAGCCGCAGCGGTATTTTTGCTACTGCTACTTCATTCTTTTGTTGGCACGCTTACGCCAGCGCTGGCGAAATTGCGGGTGGTGACCTTTGCCGGCCTTGCGTTTGGCAAATACGCGCCTGCGGCATTGGCTGTGGCACCTGTGCCTGTCGTCACTCAGGCGCTGGGGTGGATTTTTCTATTGTACGGCGGCGGACGGGTTGTCGAGTACGGCCTCCTCAAGGTGGAAAATGCGGCGTTCGATATGCAGGACGTCAAGGCTTTGTGGTACCTTGCCGCGCTGATGCCCGCCATTGCCCTGATCGAATACTCCGAGTATGGCCGAGGCTTGCTGACGAGTTTGTGGGTGTTCGGGGCATACTTTCTGCTTCGGGCAGTGAAGCGCATTGTTCAGCGTTTTACCTGAAGGCGGTACATGGGGACGGATTGGTCATGCTGAAGTTTTCTCTGATTCTGGCGACGATTGGTCGTGACGCCGAGGTCGAGGCCTTCCTTGATTCCTTGTCGCGTCAGACCTACCGGAATTTTGAGTTGATTGTGGTAGATCAGAATGCCGACGATCGGGTGTCGGTATTGGTGGACAGATTTGCCGACTATTTCCCTGTGAGACGGGTTTCCAGCAAGCTGGGCCTGTCGGTTGCACGCAACCGCGGGATAGCGCTAATTGATGGCGACATTGTGGCCTTCCCCGACGACGATTGCTGGTATCCGCCGGAGCTTCTGGCCCGGGCGGCGGAATATTTCACGCGCAGCGACGTCGACGTCATTGCGGGGCAAAGTCGCGATGAGCAAAATCGCCATTCCCAGCGTGCGTGGCCTTCAAAGCCGCAGCTTGCCGACAAGGTATCCATCTGGAAACTGGCTATCTCCTACACGGTTTTTATGCGCGCGGAGTGTGTGGAAGTGGTCGGAGGGTTTGACGAGACGCTGGGTGTTGGCGCAGCCACGGCCTGGCAGTCGGGCGAGGAAACCGACTACCTCATCAGGGCAATAGATAGAGGTTACGCGGTGCGTTATCTGCCCGGACTAAAAGTGTTCCACCCGGAGAAAACGGGAGTGTTCGATGCCCGGACGATAGAAAGAGCCAAATCTTACGGGGCAGGCTTGGGGCGAGTGCTCAAAAAACACCACTACCCATTGTGGTTTGTGGCTTACATGTTGTTGCGCCCGCTTGGTGGCGCACTCTTCGCCCTGTTAACTTTGCGGGTGAACAAAGCGCTTTACCATTTCGGAGTTTTACAGGGACGGGTGAAAGGCTGGGGAGCGGCCTGATGCGGAGCCGAAAACTGCTCAAGGTGGCGATTGACAGTCGCTGGCTGGGGCCCCACGGTATTGGCCGTTTTGCCGCAGAAATGCAGCGGAGAATCGAATTTTCCGGCGTCGTGCGCGGAGGGATCCCGCCCAGCCACCCCCTGGATTCGCTAGCGATGTCCCTGCGGCTGCTCGGTGATCGGGGCCGTTGGATATATTCTCCGGGGTTTAATGCGCCTCTTTTCGGGTTGCGTCGCTACATCCTGACGGTTCACGACCTGAATCATATTGATACTCCGGCTCAGAGCTTGCTCAAGCGTCTCTATTACCATCTGGTGCTGAAACGTGCCTGCCGGCGGGTGGCCAGAGTGTTGACGGTATCGGAATTTTCCCGCCGCCGTATCGTGGACTGGGCCGGTGTGCCGGAAGATCAGGTCGTTAATGTCGGGAACGGGGTTGGCGCTGAGTTCACCCGGAGTGGACCGCGCTTTGAACCGGGATATCGATACTTTTTGTGTGTATCGAATCGCAAACCCCACAAAAACGAGGCGCGAATGCTCCGCGCCTTTGCGGACGCGGCTATAAACCCGGCCATCAGACTGCTGGTGAGCGGGGAGGAAACCGAGGACCTGCTGAATCTGATAGAGCAGTTGGGTTTGGCGAAGCGCATCGTATTTATGGGTAGCCTGGACGACGGCGAGCTGGCGGCCCGCTATCGGGGCGCGATCGGTTTGCTGTTCGCCTCGCTCTACGAAGGGTTCGGCCTGCCAATCGTCGAAGCGATGTCCTGTGGTACTCCGGTGATTACTTCCAGCGTCGCATCCATGCCGGAAATTGCCGGCGACGCTGCCCTGTTGGTTGATCCGGGTTCGGTGCGGGATATTTCGCGCGCCATCACGAGTGTTGCCGAGGATTGTGGAGGTGTCGCTACACGTTTGTCCCGTCTGGGCCTTGAGCGCGCGAAGGGCTTTGATTGGGAAGTGGTTGCAGATCGCGTGTTCGAGCAACTGGCCAGGCTGGATTAGCGAGTGAATCTGGCTATTTAATGATCGGTTTTTGCCCTGAAGTGGTACTTTTCCCGTTGCCTGCTCTTCCCAGACCTGCCAGAATGTTGTGAACTGGTTCACAAAGCCGCCAGTTTTCTGCCGTGCTGGTATGTGCGCGGCAATTCTCAAGAAGCGGCGTATGCTGGTGTTTTTATTATATTTCAATGGCTTATAATAACTTAGGGGCGTTTCCGAGTATGAGTCACCCGATCGCTGGGAAGTGGCAGGGCTCTGCTGGTGATGGAGCGATCGCAGCTTTCGAGCAGCTCATCTCTCCGCAGAAAAAGCGCAGACTGCTGCGAGATGCCCCTCCTGAAGGCCTGTTTCCTTCCCGTAATGCATCGCCCGATACGGGGATTATCATTGTCAACTGGAATAGCTGGGCCGAGACTATTGAAGCTCTGGAGGCCGTATTCCGGATGCAGGACTTCGATGGCCCCGTTGTTGTCTGCGACAATGCCTCAAGTGACAACTCTTTAGCGCATATCCGGCAGTGGGCCGAGGGCAAGCTTTGCGCCCTTCCCGAAAGTCGCGCCCTCGAGATACGGTCGCTCGTTGTCCCCCCGGTCGCTAAAGATTTCCGGCATTCGTTGGTTTCATGCGCCCAGATTGAGAACTTTGACCTGGATGAAGGGGCGCTTGAGACGCGCCTTTGGCTGGTTAATTGTGCAGAAAATCTAGGCTTCGGGGCTGGCAGCAATGTTGGTATCAGACTCTTGCAGCGCATGCCTTCAATCCAGAACTTCTGGCTGCTCAATGCCGACGCGCTACCGGAGCATCGGGCCTACCGGGAGCTCAAAAATGAAATCCCCCAACTGCGCAAACCGGTTATTTGCGGCAGCGTATTGATGGAGTACTGGAAACCGTCGGAGGTTCAGTCCTGTGGGGCCAGGTTTAATCCATTGCTTTGTAGTATGAGCGACAACTACAAGGGCATATCCAACACACAGCTTCGGCGTATGGATAACATTTATCACGTTGACTACCCTGTAGGCGCTTCACTTGTCGTGAATCGCGAATTTCTCGATAGGGTCGGATTGATGTGCGAAGACTACTTTCTCTATTTCGAGGAGCTCGACTGGGTCATGCGTTCAGGTTGGCCTAGCAGAGCATTTGTGGTGACTTCAAGCAGGGTGTATCACAAAGGCGGCTCTACCACCGGTGCGGGCACCGGTGGATACAGAAATCGGCCGTTGGTCGCCGATTACTATTTTCTTCGTAGTCGTATTTTATTTGCCAGAAAATCCGGCCTGCTGGGGGCTGTGATCGCAGCGGGGGCTTCCGTATATGCATTGTTGAAGCGTTCGCTGATGTGTGATCGCTCTGCTTTCTCCAATGCCTTTAAGGCATCCGTAGACGGCTTTCGTTCGAATACCGGCCGCTAACAGCGTTTCCCTGTTCCGGACGATCTGCAGGTGGTGATGCTCGCCGTCAGGGCGCTGACATTTACCAGCTTCAGAGCCGTTTTCACGCAGTTCCTCTCCTGTTTCTAGTGCGCGTCTGACATGTGCCCCTACGCGGGGGTGTGCTATAGTGCCGCAGCGTAAAAGGGGGGTACGGTGCCGATCTTTTGTGCAGCGCTTTAATGAAGGGAATTAAAGGCCCACTAGAACATGAGTACAACATCATCGCCTGTAGCGTTATGCCGGAGCTTGTCCCGTCACTGGGAATTAATTACCCGGTTGACTCAACGGGACGTTATAGGTCGTTATCGCGGATCAATTCTCGGCGTTGTCTGGTCATTGGTGACACCTATTCTTCTGCTAGTAGTTTATACGTTCGTCTTCAGCGTTGTATTTAATGCTCGTTGGGACACCGGCGAGACTCAGAGTCGCACGGCATTTGCTATGGCGTTGTTTGTCGGGTTGATCGTGCACGGGTTCTTCGCTGAGTGTGTGAATCGGGCGCCGGCTCTTATTCTTGACAATGCCAATTATGTAAAAAAAGTCGTGTTTCCGCTGGAAATATTGCCGGTCACGCTATTGGGCGCAGCGTTGTTTCATGCATGTATCAGCATCGTAGTGTTGCTGGCAGGCCTGTTGGTCGTTAATGGTGGCTTGCCGGTCACGGTGATTTCACTGCCGGTAGTGATCCTGCCGCTTGCCATCGTGACGCTGGGGTTGTCATGGCTTCTAGCTTCCATTGGCGTCTATTTCCGCGATATTAATCAGGCAGTAGGGATTTTAACTATGATCCTGATGTTTTTGTCGCCTATATTCTACCCCTTGTCGGCCCTGCCTGAAGCGTATCAGAAATATATATTATTGAACCCCCTCACCTTTATAATCGAAGAGGCTCGGGCCGTGTTGATTCAGGGGGACTGGCCGGATTGGCGGGGGTTAGGCCTATATGTGCTTGTCAGTTTGCCTGCTGGCTGGATGTGTTTCTGGTGGTTTCAGAAAACACGGCAAGGTTTTTCTGACGTTATCTGATCAATAATCGCAGCGCGATGATGGCTTGTTGTTCCAATCATTATGGCGCGCTTGTCGAAAGTTGACTCCAAACAAAGAAATTAGAAAGGTTTTGTAGATGTCCTCCAGTGAGGTTGTGATCAATGTTGACTCGGTCAGCAAAATCTATCACGTATACCAAAAACCTGTCGATCGTTTAAAGCAATTTGTCGTTCCTGGAATAATGCGATTGCTGCGACGTAACCCCGCTAGCTACTTCAAGGAATTCTGCGCGTTAAAAGAAATTTCTTTCACTGTTAAAAAAGGCGAGATAGTCGGCGTTATTGGGCGCAATGGGGCCGGAAAGTCTACGTTGTTGCAAATTCTTGCGCGAACGGTGACGCCGACGTCCGGACAGGTCGAAGTGGTCGGTCGTGTTGCCGCGTTGCTGGAGTTGGGGGCGGGCTTCAATGTGGAGTTTACCGGCCGTGAAAACGTAGTGATGAATGGGGTTATTCTCGGCTTGTCGAGTGAGGAAGTCCTCGGAAAATTCGACGAGATAGCTGAGTTTGCCGACATTGGTGATTTCATTGATCAGCCGGTAAAAACCTACTCTTCGGGCATGTATGTCAGGCTTGCATTTGCTGTATCGGTCTGTTTGAAGCCGGACATACTGATTGTCGATGAGGCGCTTGCGGTCGGTGATGCGCGCTTTCAGGCAAAGTGTTTCAGGCGATTCGATGAGCTGGTAGAGCAAGGTACGACCATTCTATTGGTGACGCATTCTACTGAACAAATCGTTCGTCATTGTGATCGCGCGATCTTGGTTGAGCAGGGTGCAATCTTCGCTGAAGGTGTTCCTAAAGACATTGCGAACCTATACATGGATTTGCTGTTTGGCGCTGAGGGAGGGCAAAACCCGCCCCAAGAGATTGCAGTGGAATGTGAACGCAGTTTGGGTGCCACACCCCCTTCTCGATTTGAATTGCGGGCTGGATACAATCCAACTGAGTATCGGTGGGGTGATTCGAAAGTTGAAATTGTTGATTTTGTGCTGAGTGATCAGAATGAAATTGATAAAAATGTATTTCGCTCGGGTACAAAGCTCTCGCTACATGTATGGGTGCTTTACAAGGCGAACGTTGCGTATCCTGTTTATGGGCTCACTATTAAAACGCCTGATGGCGTGATTGTATACGGCTGCAATTCGCGAGACTTTATTGATGGGCCGATTGTGAAGCCGATGCAGAGCGGGCGATATGCGAAGGTGGTTTTTGATATTGATTTATCCTTGGGTGGTGGCGAATATCTCGTTTCCTTAGGCGTGGCCGAAGATATTTCGGGTGAAGTTTTTCCACTTGATCGTCGGTACGATTCGATTTTGATGAAAGTTCTGACGGATGACCGCTCAGTAGGGATTGCCAACCTTAATATGAAGGTTTCAGTAGAGTAGCTATGTCATATTTACTAGATAAAGACGTTGATGTCTGGGTTCGAGAAAAAGCGGAATTATTCGCTTATTCGGATGGTACTGAAGTCGAAAAGCGGCTTTTGCGCGCGGTGCAAAGTAGTGCGGACCGCAGCGTTTTTTCCAGTGAGTTGCAAGAACATATTATTGATTGGGCTAGCGAATATCACTTTAGTAAGTCCCGGCACTGTTTGTTACGACCGTTGGGTATTCAGCCCGGGGACAAGGTGCTTGAACTTGGTTGCGGTTGTGGCGCTTTAACGCGCTATTTGGGGGAGCTTGGGGCTAGCGTCGTTGCTGTGGAGGGCAGCATTCATCGGGCCGCTATTGCCTCTGCCAGATGTAGTGACCTCGATAACGTCGCAGTTTATTGCGATGACTTGACTCAATTTGAGTGCGGAGAGAAATTCGACTGGGTGCTCCTGATCGGTGTGGCAGAATATGCCCCCGTTTTTTGTGATGCCGAAGACCCGGTGAAGGTCTATCTTGAATCAGCTAGTGCGCATGCCGCGGTGTCGGGGAGCGTTGTTGTCGCCATTGAAAATCAACTCGGGCTTAAATACCTGAATGGCTGCAAGGAAGACCACTTGGGTGAAGAGTTTTTCGGGGTGCAGGATTTTTATGGCGCTGGCACGCCCGTTACTTTCGGACGCCTGGAACTCGAAGGAAAACTTAGGGCGCTGGGGTTTGAAAGCCTGAATCTGTACTATCCGTTTCCTGATTACAAAGTGCCGAATGTCATCGTTGCCGATTCTGCTCTGGCCAATGAGCAATTTCGTGTGTCTGATTTGCTGGTGGGGGCCCAGGCGCGGGACTATGCGGGTTCACGTTTGCGCTCGTTTGATGAAGGGTTGGTGTATCCGGTTTTGGAACGGAACCATTTGATTGGGGACTTGAGTAACTCCTTTCTTATGGTTGCTTCAAATGCGCCAGAAGAAAATGGAGACAAAGCCTTTTTAGCTGCCAGCTATGCGGTAAATAGGGCGGCAGATTTTGTTACTGAAACCCGGTTTCTGGATTCTGCCGAATCAGGAATTGTTGTCAAGAAATACTGCTTGGTGAACAATTGCAGTGACAACCCCAGCTATGACTTGGGCGCAAATATACTGACCCACAAGGTTTATCATTCACCTTACATAATCGGTCGACAAATGGCCGTTTCGCTATTTAAAGTGCGATACGCGGCGAAGAGCACGCAGAGCCTCGTGGATGGGCTGATATCGTGGTTTTCTTTCTTGTACTCGCATGCGTTTTTCTCTGGTGACGAAGGGCGAAACGAACGGCAGGGCGCAAGTTTTTTCCTTCCGGGTGAATTTGTCGACTGCACGCCCTTAAACCTCATAGAGAAAAGTGGTGCTGAGATCGAGTATATCGATCGTGAATGGGTTTGCCGAGATCCGGTAGCTCTCGGGTGGGTAGCATGTCGAGGTGTGTTGAGCGCGCTACAAGTGGGGGTGAGTAAGCGCGGCGCCGATATGGACACCTTGGTCGACATAGTTACCGCTCTTTTCATGCGGATCAATGTCGAGGTTTCAGCGAGAGATGTTGAAAGTTGGGCTAAGCAAGAGGCCGAGTTTCAATCATTAGTTCGGTACGGTGCGTTGGCAGATTCGAATGCCGTGGGTGCCTCGCAGTTGTTTGGGGGTGGGGGCATACGTTTTGCCTTTGAGGAAGTGCCTAGCCTTGATGCGAGCTTGTTGGCGGAGCAAGCTATAGTGAGAGGTTTGGAAAACGAGCTGCAGGTGATGCAGGGAACTCGGTCTTGGCGCATGACTGCTCCCTTGCGGCGGTTGTCCTCCGTTGTAGCGAGCAGTCGCCAGCGACTACGGCGTCCTCTTGTGGTGAGTGCGGCGCTAATGAAGTTAAGGCTTGTTCAAAGAAAACTGCAATATTCTTTGGTGAACGAGTGGAGTGGCGCCCGAAATGGCGGTGTGATCGCACATTTCGCCAGGGAGAGGGTGAAGGCTGCGGGTGTGGTCGTAGGGCGACATTTCGACAACAATATCGAGTGGCCAGACATCGATGTCTCGGTTTTGCTTTACAACAGCAAGAAGTGGATTGAGCCGTTTTTCCTAAGTTTAAGGGAGCAGCAGTATCCGCTGGATCGGATTAATCTCTACATTGTTGACCACGGCTCCACGGATGGCACTTTGGAGGCGCTGGCGGACATAGAGCGTCAAATGGGTAGAGAATTTTCTTCCTGGAAGATTCTGCAGCAGCCCAACAAGGGCTTTGGTGCCGGGCATGATTTGGCGATTTCGGAAGGTAGTTCCCCGCTTTTTTTGGTGACAAATCCGGATTTGCAGTTTGATAGACATTCCATAGTTCACTTGGTTCGTAGAGCATTGTCCGATGAGGACTCTGTCGCGAGCTGGGAATGCAGACAAAAGCCGTATGAACACCCGAAATATTACGACCCGGTAAGCATGGAGGTATCATGGTCCTCGCACGCTTGCATTCTAATCCGCCGGTCGGCCTATGACAGTGTGGGTGGATATGAGAAAAAGATTTTCATGTATGGTGAGGATGTTGAACTATCCTATCGATTTAGAGCCAGAGGTTTCAAGTTGCGTTACTGCCCGCAATCGGTGGTCTGGCATTATAGCTACGAAGAGGAACGTCAGATTAAGCCGCTGCAACACTATGGCAGCATACTGTCTAATTTGTACATTCGGGCTAGGTTTGGAAATTTTAAGGACATCGCGTTAATGCTGCCCTTGATTTTGACCTTGTTTTTGCGCCCGTCAGCTTTCCCTGGTGCGAAGCGCGGATACGTATCCCTGCTGTTATCCCTGGTTAAAAATCTGCCGAGGTTTTTCGCGACTCGAGAGGCAAAGTCGGGTTTCTTTCCTTTTAGATACTGGGATTATGAAATGAATCGTGAAGGCGCATTTCATAGCCTGGGGTCCCTGCCGGATGTCTGCCCTAGGGTCTCTATTGTCGTCAGAACGATGGAGGGCAGGGAGATTTTTCTCCGTCAAGCGTTGAAAAGTATTTTGAATCAAACATACCCCAATGTTGAGATTGTTGTTGCTCAAGATGGTGGCGATTCCGTTGGGTCGATAGTTGACGGCTTTAGTGCAAAGTCAGGGGTGCCTGTTCAGTTTCTGGGGTTGCCAAAAGGTGGGCGCTCCGTGGCTGGAAATTCCGGACTGGATGCGGCTACTGGCGATTATCTTATGTTTCTTGATGATGATGACTTGCTGTTTGCGGATCATATCGAAGTGATCATGTGCCAAATACTGGAGCGAGATGATATTGAGGCCGCATATGCGTTGGCCTGGGAAGTTTTTACCACTAAAAGCGATGAGTCGCCAAATTGCTACGTGGAGTCAATAATTCAGACGGCACCAAGTCATAGGCAGCCTTTCGATCGAAGCCTGATTTTGGAGCAGAACTATATCCCGATTCAAGCCATCATCTTTTCTCGGAAGCTCTACGAGTCGGCTGGCGGTTTTAATACATCGCTTGATTATCTGGAAGACTGGAACCTTTGGATGCGGTATGCCCACATTGCCGATTTTGGCTATATTGAGAAAACAACATCGTTGTATCGAACGCCAGCCGAGCTGGTAATACGTCAAGGTAGACAAGTGTTGCTGGATAACTCTTATCAAGAGGCTAAATGCAACGGCATTGATATGATTAATGCAAATCCGAAGACAAAATATCATATCGCTGGTGTGACGAGCTAGGCGCGCTGAGCGCGCGCCGCTGTGGCTAATAGCAGGTATGCTGCATGGCAGGTGACAATACTATGAAAGTCGCTATTATCCATTTCTGGCTTGTCGGCATGCGTGGCGGCGAAAAGGTCATAGAGTCCTTGCTGGATATTTATCCGGATGCCGACGTCTTTGCTCATGTTGTTGATGATGCGGCCATCAGCCCGAAAATCCGGGCGCGCGTCAAAGGCTGCACCTTTATCGGGAGCTTGCCCTTTGCCAGGCGCCTCTACCAATCCTATCTGCCCTTGATGCCCCTTGCGCTGGAGCAGCTGGATCTTCGTGGTTACGACCTTGTAATTAGCAGTGAGTCCGGGCCAGCCAAGGGGGTCATTGTTGATCCGGATGCTCTTCATATTTGTTACTGTCATTCTCCAATGCGCTACGTCTGGGATATGTACCACGACTATCGCGAGCGCGCAGGTTGGTTCAAGCGATTGCTAATGCCTGCCTTGATGCACTATCTGCGCATATGGGATGTAACCAGCGCTATGCGAGTGTCGCATTTTGTTGCCAATTCCGGCTATGTGTCTCGTCGTATCCGCCGCTTTTACAACCGAGGCTCCTCGATTATTCACCCACCGGTTGCCACTGCGCAGTTTGGGCTAGCTGAACACAAGGAGGACTACTATCTTCTCGTCGGTGAGCTGGTGGCGTACAAGCGCGCGGACTTGGCGATCGCGGCCTTTGCAGCGAGCGGCAGACAGTTGAAGGTGGTTGGTACAGGCGAGCAGTACGAGGACATCAAATCTGCCGGGCACCCAAACATTGAATTGCTGGGGAAAGTCGACTCCAGCGCGCTTTGTACGCTCTACAGTCGGGCTAAAGCGTTAGTTTTTCCGGGTGTTGAAGATTTTGGTATTGTGCCGGTCGAGGCGATGGCATCAGGCACGCCGGTTATTGCCTATGCGAAAGGTGGCGCCTTGGAGACGGTTCGGCCGGGAGTGTCCGGGATACTGTTTTCTGAGCAAAGCCCTGAAAGCTTGAATGCGGCAATCGAGGAGCTTGAGAGCGGCTCGTGCAGGTTTGACCCCGATGAACTCAGGAAATATGCTCTGCAATTTGACGAATCGCGGTTCACGACCAACTTTACGGCCTTTGTTGCTGATAAAATGACGGCCTTGGCGTCCACCACAGGCGCATAGATACTTTGTTTACTGTCACCGTTTGAATGGAATGCAAACCCAACAATGCCGCATAAGATAGGGGGTGCCCCAAACCGGGAGCACTTGAGCTTCGTTGTTTTGATGACCCAGCTTGCTGACGTTATAGCGATCAGCTGCGTTTCTCTGCTTTTGCATTTCACCATTCCGCTCGTCGACGCAAGTCTTCGGGAGTATGTCTACCTCACGGTTGTGGCGGTGTTGCTCACGGGCATTGTTTTTACTCAACTCGGGCTGTATCGCGAATATCCGGTTCCGTTAGGCGCTACTTTGCCGGGGTGGTTGCTGGTATTTCTGCTGCTGACGCTCTTTCTCTTTATTACAAAAACGAGCGATCATTTTTCCCGCCTGTGGTACGGGCTTTGGATGGTTGTGGGTTTTCTTGCTATTGAAGCGGGCCGTTTTGGTTTGCGCCGTTTGCTCCGCAGCTTGCGGCGTGCAGGTATTAGTCGTCGGCGAGTGGTCGTTATCGGGTGTTCGGATGTTGGCGCGGTCGCGTTGGCACGGCTTTCTAATATTGATGAAACCGGCTTTGAGGTTGTGGCGTACTTTTCAGACGATGAGGACGCAAGCGGGATTGCCGGCTGGAAGGGGCGTGCGAGTGAAGCATGTGACTTCGTTGAGCAAAATGGGGTCGATCAACTCTGGTTGGCTTTTCCCTTCAATCAAGCTGACAAACTGGAGGCTGTGCTGGATGACTTCGTGCACTCGGTGGTTGATATTCGCCTGGTGCCGGATTTGTACGGCTTTCGATTGCTGAACCATTCCACCAGTGTGGTTAATGGGCTGCCGGTCGTAAATTTGTCTATGTCACCGATGGATGGGCTCAACCGGTTTGTAAAGGCGGTTGAGGACAAGGTTTTTGCGCTCATTATCTTGCTGGGAATCAGCCCCTGGTTGCTGCTTATCGCGATTGGGGTAAAGCTGAGTTCACGTGGCCCGGTCTTTTACCGTCAGGAGAGAATGAGCTGGAACGGCACCTGTTTTTACATGTACAAATTCCGGTCCATGCCCGTTGATGCAGAAACAGTGACGGGTGCGGTGTGGGCGAAGCCGGATGATGACAGGACCACCCGTTTCGGGCGGTTTTTGCGTAGAACGAGTCTCGATGAATTGCCGCAATTTTTTAACGTGCTTAAGGGCGATATGTCTATAGTCGGTCCGCGCCCGGAGCGACCCGTATTTGTCGAAAAATTTAAAAATGAAGTGCCGGGGTATATGCAAAAGCACAAGGTCAAAGCCGGTATAACGGGCTGGGCCCAGGTCAACGGCTGGCGTGGGGATACCGATCTGATGGCAAGGATTGAGCATGACCTTTATTACATTGAACACTGGTCATTACTATTCGATCTGAAAATTATTTTGCTGACCCTGGTTCGGGGCTTGGCGCACAAGAATGCGTACTAGCCGGTTTATCATCTCGCCGGCAGGCAAGCGCCATGCCCGCGCACAGCCACAGTAAGTACCAGAATTCCGTGGGGCGACTGAGGATGCCGCGAGACTCAAAAAACTTAACGCTTATGGAGTAAACCAGCAAAGCGAGAACGGCCTGCCCCAGTGCGCTGTGTCGGCAGGTCCAGCCCCTCCAGGTCAGAGCTCCCAGAAATCCGAGCCAGAGTAGCCCGCCGAGCACGCCGCCTTCGTAAAGGACTTCGAGGTGAATGTTATGCGCGTCATACAGTTCTTCGCCGCTACTGATCGGGAGCACAAACAGAGCGTCAAATCCGTGGCCCAGCCACGGCCGCTGCGCAATCCAGCGTAAGGCGGCTTCCCAGATTTCAAACCGGTTGGAAAACCCGCGCGATATAAACACGTCGGCGTAGGGTGCCAGCATGATGGCAATAACGATAATGGCGAGTAGTAGTACGGTTCTAAATCGGCGTACCTGCTGGCTGGAGAATATTGCGAAGCCTGCGGTTGCCACAAGCGCCAGCAGTGCCGAGCGCGACTCGGTTAGCAGCAGCGCGTAGAAAACAACGCCTATCGCGGCGAACAGTAAAAACGTTTTGGTATCGGGTCGTCGCCGTTCAAGCTTTTGTATCAAATAGCTGCTGCCCAACACAACGAAGGAGCCCAGCATTGCGCCGGTTAGCAGGTAGTGCACACCGGCGTTGGCACCTTTGAAGCGGTTGGAGGTAAATGCAGCTTCGGGAAAGAAAATAAGGTTGACGGCAAGCCACGGTCCGCACAAGGCCAGCGCGACAATGATGCTGCGCCAGAAATGTCGGGGCTCAAATCGTACAATTATGTAAACGCCGTAAATGAATACCAGTGTCTGCACAAGCCGCTTTATGTAGTGCGCCAGGCTGTCCGCATTATCCGACCAGGTAGTAGATAGCACCATGTAGACTAGAAAAAGGGTTAGCGTGATGTAGATCGGCGACCGCAGTGTCCTTGTGGTCGCGTCGCTTCGCCAAAGACAGAGGCCGAGGTGGATGAGGGCGGGCCCGATAAAGCCGGCGTAGACAATGGTGTGGTGTGCGCTTCGTGAGTAGGCAATAAACCAGGCCGACATGAAAAGATACATGCCGGCTATCAGTGCGAGACGAACGGCGTTCGGAACCTGTGGAGAGGTGGTCTGGACTTGTGTCATTGACGTCAGTTGGCCAATTTCCCGGAGATAATGCTCTTCACATGTTCAAGATCCGTCCATGGGCGGCTGTTGAAAATACGCTTCACGTCTTCAACAACGGCGGCATAGCCATAGCGAGGGTGTGCATCGTGGACTGCAACGCGAGCACCGGGAGCAAGGTAGGGCTCGAAATCCTTGAAGTCCTGGTAGGCTTGCTCGTGGTTGCCGTCAATCCACAGAAAGTCGATTTTAATCGAGGGGTCCCATGCCGTGGCGGCTTCCTGGGAATAGCCTTCAATAAGCTCAAACATCCCGCCAAAGCCGTTGTTTTCCAGTCGTGAGGCCACAAGCTCTTTTGTGGGCTTTTTTTCCAGGGGAACGCAGTCGTCGGTTAACTCGGCCTGCTTGTCCAGGTCGGAGTTGAAGGGGTCGATGGCGTAGATTTTGCCGTTTTTCTTCTTCAGCCCGCTGAGCAGATAGCTCGTGGACAGGCCGCCGTAACAGCCGATTTCCACAATAACGCCATTTTCGGGAACTTGAGAGGCCCATTGGGTTAGCATGCCGGCCTCGGTGTGGCGAATCATGCCGCCGTAGGCCTTTTTGTCATATCGGCGACCGTACATCAGGCCGGACAGGTTGTGGTAGAAGGGGCGCGAGAAGCCGCTGATCACTTTCGGGCCGGACTCCGACCAGGCCTTTTTGAGGAAGCTGTCTACCGTCATGGGTGTCTGCACCGTGGCTTGCTGAGAATTGGGGTGCCTATTCTAGTAGAAGTTACCTATAATTTCGCGATGTTTTTATGCCGCCAGGCTTGGCTCGCAAGCGTCTGTCGGGCGGCACTGGTCGAAGGGTGATGTGAGTGGTATTCAATATTGGCTAATCTTTGCGGTACACAATCGTGGATTGCGCCTGAGTTGGGCTGCGATGAAAGTGCTTTCAGCTTCGTTGAAGGGCTCAGCGGCGAGGTTTATCGGGCTATGCCCGATCGCACGACGCTAAGATTTGAGCGCGCAGGCAAAGGCTACTTTCTAAAATTTCACCGCGGCGTTGGCTGGCCGGAAATATTAAAGAACCTGCTGGCTTTCCGCCTGCCTATATTGAGCGCCGAAAACGAGCGGGCAGCCATTGCCCTGCTGGCCGAGCGCGGGGTGGACACCATGGTGGCTGCAGGTTTCGGCAAGGTTGGCTGCAATCCGGCAACGATGCGCTCCTTCCTGATTACGGAAGAAATCGCCAGTGCTCCGAGCCTTGAAGATGTCACTGCGAACTGGTCCGAGGAAAGCCCCGATATAGCCGACAAGCGGACCCTGATTCGGGAAGTGGCGCGGGTTGCCCGGCAAATGCATGAGGCGGGTGTGAATCATCGCGATTTTTACCTGTGTCATTTCCTGCTGCGTGAGGGTCGTTTGCGCAAGCCCCGACTCGCCTTGATCGACTTGCATCGCGCACAGATTCGACAGTCGGTGCCGGTGCGCTGGCGGCGCAAGGATCTGGCTGCACTGTATTCGTCGGCGGCACATATACCCTTGACGCATAGGGATTTTTTTAGATTTATAGTTGAATACTATCAGCTCCCTCTGCGCGAAGTACTGCGCGCGGAAGGTGACGAATTGGGTCGTATCAGGCAGGAAGGCGACAAGCTTCGCGCGAAATTTTTGCGCAAGTACAGCACTTAGAAAGCCCCGCGTTATGTGCTGGTTCCGGGAATTTGTGACCAGCTCCCCAGAATAGTAAATATTTACGTTGAGCGTCTTGTATCTCGACAGATTGCGGTTAACATTCACTCCCTATCCATTTCAATCGCCAATTTCGGTAATTCTGCATAGAGCGGAAGGGCGGTTTGTCGCGGGATTTGGCGGGAGAGTAAGTGGCAGGAAATACGGCTGGCGTAAAATTTCGACCGGAGATTGAGGGGCTTCGCGGCCTGCTCGTGCTCGTCGTAATCTTCTTTCACGCCGGAGTGCCCGCTTTCGAGGGCGTCTATTTTACCGTCGATATCTTCTTTATCGTCAGCGGCTATCTGATGGCGCTGATCATCCAGACCGACATTGACGCCGGGCGTTTCAGTATTATCGGGTTTTACGAGCGGCGAGCGCGGCGAATATTCCCCGCGCTTTATGTGGTGCTCTTCTCCTCCCTGCTTTGTGCCTACTACCTCATGCCCGCTCCCGAGTATGAAAAAATGGGCGAGAGCGCTCTCTGGGTGCTCGGTCTGGTGGGCAATATCTACTTTTCGCTCTCCTCCTACGGTTATTTCGATGCCGATATGGGCTTGCAGCCCTTCATGCACCTGTGGACCCTGGGGCTGGAGCAGCAGTACTACCTGCTGATTCCGATCTGTTTTGCCCTGTGCCTAGGGCTTCGTCGCTGGTTCAGCATCAACGCATTGCTGCTGGCGATGACGGTGCTGTCCTTCGGCTGCGCGCTGTTCATTGTTTACAAGAACATGCAGACAGCCTTCTACCTGCCGGTCTCGCGCTTCTGGGAATTTTCGCTGGGCTCGTTGCTGGCACTGAACGAGGCGAAGTTGCGTAGCTGGGTGCCTGCCAGATTTCACGCCCGGCTTGCCGATGCGGGTGCAGCGACCGTTACCCTTATTCTGTGTACCGCTACCGTCCACTGGGTGCACCCGGGGCCGGCAACCCTGATTCCGGTTTTTGGCGGGCTTGTCTTTCTCGGCTTTGCCACGCCCCAAAGCCTGCTGGCCCGTATGCTCAGCCTGAGAGTGTTTCAGCAGCTGGGTGCAATCTCCTTTTCGCTCTACCTCTGGCATCAGGTTTTCTTTGCCCTTGGGCGCTGGTATTCCATCGATTCCTTAACAGGCCTCGACTATTTTTCGCTGACCGTCGCAGCGCTGCTGCTGTCAGTGGTCAGTTATAACCTGGTCGAGGTACCATTTCGAAATCGGGCGAAGTTCAAGCCGGCCGTACTGTGGTCTGTGCTGATTATGGTCACCATTCCCCTGTATTTCACAGCCAAATACATTGATAGGAAGCACGGCATCGAGGAGCGTCTGCCGGTGGCCGCGCTTGAGGCCTACAGGGACAAAAACTCCGGCAGCATCGCCTTAACCGCTGACAATGTGGCCTGTTATACCTTTTCCGGTGACACACCCTGTCCCATCGGGTCTCCGGAAATGCCCCGGCGCTGGATGCTGGTGGGTGACAGTCATGCCGCAGCCCTGACAACCTCGCTCGACAGGGCTTTTCGCGATAACGATCTGGCAGGTTACGCCGCCTTTAAGAATGCCTGCGCCTTTGCCATCGGTAGCCGCTTGGTTGGTGACCGCAAGCGTGAATGCGAGCGACACAACGCTGTGGTGATGGAGCGTTTGCTGCAGGACGACGTAGAGGGCGTCATTCTGGCGGGGCGTTACCCCTATTTTCTGGATGATGAGTCTTACAACAATTATGAAGGCGGGGTAGAGGAAGGGATACAGCTCTGGTTTGAGCCTGTGAGCCCCAGGGCAGACCGCCAGGCGGCGGTCATTGAATCGTTTTTGGCGCCGGTCAGGGAGCTGCTTTCCCGAGGAAAGCGTGTGGTGCTGGTGTATCCGGTGCCCGAGATGGGCTGGCATGTGCCGCACTACCTGTTTAAATCGGTGCTGCGCCGGAGTGAATCGCTGGATATCTCCATCAGTCTCGAGCGCTATCTTGAGCGCAGTGACGCGGTGCGGCTGGCCTTTGACGGTTTGGGCGAGCATCCCGGATTGGCGCGAGTAAGGCCGGCACAAGTGCTGTGCGACAGCGACCGGGGCCGTTGCTCTGCCCAGCGCAAGGACGGGCGGCTCCTGTACCTTGACGACGACCATGTGAACAACCTGGGGGCAGAGTTGCTGGTGAGCGAGATCATGGCCCGGGCGCTGGAAGAGGCCTCCCTGACCGACCGTATAGTGACTAGATTTTAACCGCTTTTCCCGCTACACTCCCGCCTCTCTTGATAGATAATCCGGCATAAGATGCCATAAGCCCCCTCGGTTGAGGCCGAGTTCACGCCGCTACTGGCTGTGCAGGGGGAATATAACGACAAGCCAGTAACGGATATGCATTCTGATCAGCTCGCCAAATCTCTGGAGCAGGCCCGGCCTGCAATCGCCGACGTTGTCCCTATCAGTGAAGGGCTGCACAGCCATCCGCTCAACATCTGTCTGCTGGGGTATCGCAGTCACCCCTACGGCGGCGGCCAGGGTATCTACATCCGTTATTTGAGCAAGGCCTTGCTCGAGGCCGGTCATTCGGTTGATGTCATTTCCGGTGAACCCTACCCTCACCTTGATGAGGGCGTTCGCCTGATCAAAATGCCGGGTTTGAACTTGTTTGAGAATGGCCTAAATTCACTCAGGCCTCACCATCTGGGTTCCCTGACGAATATCATCGAGTGGACCAGCAAGCTCACCGGTGGTTTTGCTGAACCCCACTGTTTCGGACGCCGTGCGCTGAAGTACCTGCGCAAGCATGGTCGCCATTACGATATTATTCATGACAATCAAAGTCTTGGCTGGGCTATGCTGCAATTGCAGCGGGAGAACTTCCCCCTGGTCACCACCATCCACCACCCTATTACGAGCGATCTGGACATTGCCCTCAAGGCTGCACGCAGCGCCTGGCAACGCCTGCTCATTCGGCGCTGGCATTCTTTTATTGCCATGCAGCGCAAAGTCGCTCCGCAACTGAAGAACGTGGTGACTGTCTCGGCCTGTTCGCAGCGTGATATCGCCGCGGCCTTTGGTATGGACGAAAGTGGCATCAACCTGGTGCACTGCGGTATTGATACCGAAGTTTTTCACCCCATGCCCGGAGTGAATAAAAAGCCTTTTCGCCTGATGGCAACCGTCTCCGCAGACGCTCCGCTTAAAGGTGCGCACTACCTTCTCAATGCGCTGGCCCTGTTGGCACCTCGCTACCCTGATATCGAGTTATTGCTGGTGGGCAAGCCCAAACCCGGCGGCTCGACGGAAAGACTGATCGAGCGCTTGGGTATAGCCGACCGGATTCACTGTGTCACCGGCATTAGCACCGAAGAGCTGGTGCGTCACTACAACGAGGCTGAGCTGGTGGTTGTGCCCTCGGTGTACGAGGGCTTTGGTTTGCCCGCAGGCGAGGCTATGGCGTGTGGCACGGCCGTTGTTTCGACCAACGGCGGTGCGCTGCCCGAGGTGGTTGGCGATGCCTGTATTCAGGTGCCGGTGCGCGACAGCCAGGCTATAGCCGACGCCGTGGCAGAACTGTTTGACGACCCTGAGCGCCGCGCGGCGCTGGCACGTGCCGGTCGCGAGCGGATGGAAAATATTTTTTGCTGGCGCAAGGCTGCGCTGGAAATGACAGACTACTACTGGCAGGTCATAGATCGTGCAAACCGTTGATTTTAAGCACTTCATGTTGGCGCCCGGTGATCGGGTGCTGGATTTGGGCTGTGGTGAAGGCCGCCATGTGATATCGGCCTTTGTCGAGGCCGACGTCACCGCTATCGGCGTTGACCTTTGTTTTAGTGATTTGAAAGCTGCGCAGCAGAAGTTCGCCGATTTTGCCGAGCCCGCCAACCAGGCGAAGGGCTTTGGTCTGGCGACAGCCAATGCCCTCCAGTTGCCCTTTGCAGACGACAGTTTTGATAAAATTATCTGCTCGGAAGTGCTCGAGCATATCCCCGACTATAAGTCGGTGCTCAGGGAAATAGAGCGGGTGCTCAAGCCTGGCGGGTTGTTTTGTGCCAGCGTTCCGCGCGCCTGGCCCGAGCGAATTTGCTGGGCCCTCAGTGAGGCCTACCACAAGGTCGAAGGTGGTCATGTGCGCATTTTTGATGCGGGCAAACTGCGCGGGCAGATTCAGGCGCTGGGCTTTCAGTTTTATCACCGGCATTGGGCGCACGCCCTGCATGCACCTTTCTGGTGGTTGAAGTGCCTGTTCTGGAAAAACCAGGACGAAAACCCGCTTATCAAGCAATACCACCGCCTGCTGGTGTGGGACCTGCTCGAGCGCCCGCTGTTCACCCGCCGGCTGGAGCAGCTGCTGAACCCGGTGGTAGGTAAAAGCGTCGTTATGTATTTTCGCAAAACGGCTGATGCTCAGGGAGTAGCACAATGAGTGGCGTATTCCTGAGCAAAGGACTTTTCCCGAAAGAGTTTTTCAAAACCACGGTTGCTTTTATCAAGGCAACCCAGCGCGATGATGGCTTGATTCCCTGGTTTGAGGGTGGTCATGCCGACCCCTGGGACCACGTTGAGGCGGCGATGGGCCTCAGCATCGGCGGTGAATACGATGCCGCCGAAAAAGCCTATGACTGGCTTGCCGAACATCAGCTTGCCGATGGTAGCTGGTGGGCCGCCTACAAAAATGGCGAAATTGATAACCGCGAGCGCCGTGAAACCAACTTTGTGGCCTATGTCGCAACAGGTGTCTGGCATCATTATCTGATCACCGGTCGGGACGGGTTTTTGCGCCGTTTGTGGCCAACGGTTGAGCGCGCAATCGGTTTTGTGCTTGCGCAACAAACCGAATATGGCGAGATCAACTGGGCGGTTGATACCCACGGTGAGCCCATGTGCGATGCGCTGATCACCGGTTGCAGCTCTATCTATAAGAGCCTTGAGTGTGCCCATAACATTGCCGTGAGCCTTGGCGTTGAGCGCCCCGAGTGGACGCAGGCGCGCGAGCGATTAGGTGACGCGCTGCGCAACAAACCGGAGCGTTTTGATCGTACCTGGGAAAGCAAGGCCCGCTATTCCATGGACTGGTTCTATCCGGTTCTGACCGGGGCCTTCAGTAAATCCAGAGCCCGAGAGCAGTTGCAAAAACGCTGGTCCGAGTTTGTAGAAGACGAAATGGGTTGCCGCTGCGTTTCCGATGAGCCCTGGGTGACCGTCGCAGAATCCTGCGAACTGGTGATGGCCTTGCTGGCGGCGGGTGATCACGCACGCGCTGTGACCGTGTATAGCTGGTTGCACCAGTGGCGCTTGAAGAGCGGTGAATACTGGACCGGCTATCAGTTTGCCGAAGATCTGATGTGGCCGGACGAGAAGCCGACCTGGACTGCAGGCGCCATTTTGCTTGCCGCCGATGCGCTGAGTGAATACACGGCGGCAAACCATCTGTTCAACCGCGTAGAGCTACTGGAACCGCTGGACGCCCTCGTGGTGGATGCGGAGAAAATCCGCAAAGGCTAAAACAACGGTTAGCCTGCTTCGGCAAATCAGTTGCCGGTCGCAGGCCTGCGATCAATCGTATCTACTGTCACGATGGGTAAATCCACCTCGCCCAGAACCGTGGCAATATTCCCCTGCCAATTTGTGCCTGCACCATCACTGTCAATGGGGTGGTTTTCATACAGGTCGTGCTTCGCGTAAATCAGTATGCCTACCCGGTCGCCCACCTCGAGCTTCTCTGCCACTGCCATTAACGCTACCGGTTCTGGCGGCTGGCCGGTGCGTCCGTCGGTCGACAGGATCGGTTGCACCTGGTCATCCACCAGAAACATTTCGTTATTCCGGCGGATGCCCACGCCAACGAAAATAGCCGCAGAATTTGGGCCGGACAGAGGCGTCGGGTCGGAATTGGCAGGCGCAGCCTGAACAAACAGACGCGCCACCGGGGTGCCAATAACCGCAAGGTTGGGCTCGGTAATCTGTGGCAGCGGGAAAAACAGTGCTGCCTCGGCGGCGCTGTCGGTGTTGTTCTCACTGGAGCCCAGTACCGTGGTTAGCGGCGGGATGGTCACGCGATGGGCGCCGCTTGGCGGGAGAATGCTATCAATATGAACTGCACGGTTGTCATCGAGCGACAGACATATGCGCGGTAATACAGGCGGGGGGCGGTCGTAAAGCTTTTCGTCGAACCATTGTTTGATCAGCTGGATTGTATCGATATTGCCGCAAAAGCCCCGACCAATCTCACCCTGGGACCCCGCACCGTTGCGTACGCCGCCGTGACCGCTCTCGTGGGTAATCAGGCGAACATCGCCCCCCGCATTGTTGAGAAAGTTGTAGAGCGCCATGCCTTCACTTAGCGGAAACAAGGTGTCCCTCGTACCCTGCAGAATAAGGGCATCCACCGGTGGCATGACAAAACGCGGGTCGCTCGCGTAAGACGCCAGTCCGTTGTCAAAAAACAGGTTTTCCGTAATGGGGGCATCGGCCAGCTCGCGGGTGTTGGTCAGTCGCACCTGTGTGCAGGCAAGTTCCATTTCAGTGGAAAGCTGGGCGCCGTCTTCATCGACAACCTTGTTGCAGATCGCGATTAGCCAGGTTTTCTTCAGTACGCCGTTCGGCGCAAAAGAGTCGCGCAGGTTGAACCAGGTAACGGATGGCGCGATGGCATCAATGCGTGGATCCTCGGCAGCCAGCATGGGCTGAAAAGCACCGCCATAGCTGTTGCCCATCAAGCCGATACGCGGGTCTCCGGCGCTGTCTTTCAGGATGTTGAGGTTGTTCACCGCCCAGCTGACAACGGCTTTTGCGTCCTCAATCTCGAAATCCGGCGACATGCCGTGGCTGCCGCCCTCTGAGCCTTCGTCGCCGTCGTCACCACCGCGGCCGAACCCGCGTTGATCGAAGGAGATAACGGCGTAGCCACCTTCCCTGAACGCGCCGAGCTGGGAATCGACCTGGCTAAAGTAATCGAGTTTGCTGGCGGCACTCGCCGGAGTGCTGTTTAGCAACTCCGGCCCGGAAATGCGGCTGCCGCCCCAGCTGTGGCTGTGAACGATCAGCGGGTAGGCCACGCCCTGCAAGTGTTGGTCGGGCAGGAATAGCGAGGCTGTTATGGACGTATTCAGGCTGCCGGTGGTGTCGTTGGGGGCGGGTGAGACGATAACAATTTCCCGGATCAGCTCTTCCTGAACGGGCAGGTCGCTGTCTTGTTCGCAGCCCGCCAGCAGGGTGAGGAAGGGGAAGATGCCGGTAAGGCATGTGTGCTTCAGGAATCTATGTGAGATAGGGCTGCACCCGCGCAAATGGTTGTCGCTAAAACGTATGCATTACGCTACAGGGCGATTATACCGAAAGAAGCGTGAGTAGCTCTAAGGGATACTGCTAACAGCGTCGCAAAAGAACGAGGCTGTTAACCCGCTCCGGTGCCTCAAACAAGCCGGACGCCAGTGCCAGCTGGTAGATGGCCAGGGGGGCTTGTCCGCCTTCTTCGGGTTTCTCGAAAATATCGTGAATGGCGAGTACGCCGCCGCGCACTATATGGCTGGCCCAGCAGCGGTAGTCTGTCAACGCGGCTTCAAGGCTGTGCCCGCCATCGATAAACACCATGGCCAGCGGCGTATTCCAGCAACGTGAAGCCACGTCGGACCCCGTCACCAGCGGCACGACCGTATCGTGCAGCCCGGCGCGGGCGATGTTTTTTCTGAATTCCCTGAAACTATCGAATTGCTCTTCGGCAGCGTCGTACAGGTCCGGGTCGTGAAAAAACTCGCCTTTCTGGTGCTCCTCCGAGCCGCGATGGTGGTCAACCGCATACAGTACGCTGTTATTCAGCTGACAGGCGGCGCCCAGTACGACCGTCGACTTGCCGCAGTAGCTGCCTATCTCCAGTACCGGGCCGGTTGCAGACGCGGCTTGTGCCGCTGAATATAGGGCCTGAGCTTCGTCGTCGGCGAGAAAGCCCTTGATGGTCGTGATGTCCAGCGGTAAGTCCATGGTGATCTCAAATCAGCAAATAATCTGGCGGGCACAGTAACTAATTTCACCGGGTGCGGCAACGACGGATGAGGCCAAGCCTGTGCTATGATTTGCCCGCATTCACTAGAGTTGCCTGAAAGGATTGGCTTGCATGAAATTACATATGCCTCGCTTTGAACAGTCCAGAGTGCTGGTCGTTGGTGACCTGATGCTGGACCGTTACTGGCACGGCAACACCACCCGGGTTTCGCCGGAAGCGCCGGTACCGGTGGTCGATGTTAAACAGATTGAGGATCGTCCCGGCGGTGCCGGCAACGTGGCTTTGAATATTGCCGCGCTCGGTTCGGCTGCGGTGATTGCCGGGCTTGTGGGGCGCGACGAAGCCGCCGAGGCGCTGGCCCAGCGCCTGCAAGCGGCTAATATCCTGTGTCAGTTTCGCGTATCCGAAAGCCACCCGACCATAACCAAGCTGCGTGTGATCTCGCGTCACCAGCAATTGCTTCGGCTCGATTTTGAAGATCCCTTTGCCGCCGATGATTCCGGTGCGCTCACCCGTTCGGCACTGGAAGAGTTGCCCAGCGCGAAGGCCTTGGTTTTGTCAGACTATGCCAAAGGCGCCCTGCAAGACCCACAACCGCTGATTCAGGCGGCAAACAAACAGGGCATTCCGGTGTTGGTTGACCCCAAGGGCAGTGACTTCAGGCGCTACCGGGGCGCGACCTTGCTTACGCCTAATCTTCACGAGTTTGAGGCTATTGTCGGACGCTGCCAGTCTGAACAGGAGCTCGTGGATAAAGCCCAGACGCTGATGCAGGAGCTGGACTTGAAGGCTCTGCTGGTCACCCGTGGTGAGCACGGTATGAGCCTGATTCGGCCCGGCGAACCCGAGTTCCATTTGCCGGCGCGGGCAATGGAGGTGTTTGATGTGACCGGCGCCGGAGATACCGTGATTTCAGTGCTGGCGGCTGCTTTGGCGGCCGGTGATGATCTTCCTAACGCCGTTGCCCTCGCGAATCTGGCGGCCGGTATTGTGGTTGGCAAACTGGGTACGGCGGCTATCAGCGCACCCGAATTGCGCCGCGCGGTGCAGCGCGAGCAAGGCAGCGAGCGTGGCGCGCTAACCGTTGAGCAGCTGGCTCTGGCGTTGGAAGATGCGCGCGCCCACGGCGAGCGCGTGGTGTTTACCAACGGTTGCTTCGATATTATTCACGCCGGTCACGTGGGTTACCTGGAACAGGCGCGGCAGCTGGGTGATCGTCTGGTGGTCGCGGTGAATAGCGATGCCTCCGTATCAAAGCTGAAGGGCCCTGGCCGTCCCATCAACCCCCAGGATCGGCGCATGGCTGTGTTGGCCGGTCTGGAAGCGGTGGATTGGGTCGTATGTTTTGACGACGACACGCCGGAAGCGCTGCTCGAAGTGCTCAAGCCCGATATTCTTGTTAAGGGCGGAGACTATGACAAGGAAGGTGTGGTGGGCTGGGAAATTGTTGAATCTTACGGTGGCGCAGTGAAGGTCTTGTCCTTTTTTGATGACTGCTCTACCACGGCAATTGTGGAAAAAGTTCTGGAAAAAAATCGCTAACAATACGTTCGCTTCAGTGATGCCACCGCACCGGGGGAAATACTATGTCATTCTATGAAGAGCACATACTGCCGCATGTTATTAACGTTGCCTGCGGTGATGAGGTGATCATGAATGAACGCGCCAGCCTGCTGGGTGAAGCTGAAGGGCGGGTGCTGGAAGTGGGTATGGGTAGCGGTCTCAACCTGCGCTACTACAACCCGGACAAGGTCGATTTTGTCTGGGGGCTGGAACCCTCGGAAGGCATGCGTAAAAAGGCCCGGAAAAATCTGGGGCGCTCGCCGGTAAGTGTTGAGTGGCTGGGTTTGCCCGGCGAAGAAATTCCTCTCGACAACAACAGTGCCGATACGATTGTTTTAACCTTTACCTTATGCACCATTCCCGACTGGCGGCAGGCGCTTACGCAAATGCGGCGCGTGCTCAAACCCGGTGGCAAGCTTCTGTTTTGCGAACACGGCGCAGCGCCTGACGCCGACGTGCAGAAATGGCAGAATCGCATAAACCCCTTGTGGAAGAAAATTGCCGGGGGGTGCCATCTGAACCGTCCGATACCGGCCTATCTGGAAGAAGGCGGTTTTGAAATCAAGCATCTCGAAATGGATTACCTGCCGAAAACACCGCGTATCGCCGGCTTCCGTTATCGTGGTCTCGCCGGAATCTCTTGAGTGACACGCGATGATTGAACTCTACTTTGCCCCCACCCCCAATGGCTGGAAAATCACCATCATGTTGGAGGAGTGCGGGTTGCCCTATCGTGTGGTGCCTCTCAATATTGCCAGCGGCGAACAGTTCGAAGACGCTTTCTTGCGCATTAGCCCCAATGCGCGCATGCCCGCAATTATTGACACCGAGGCCGAAGGTGGCCCGCTGAGCCTGTTCGAATCCGGCGCTATTTTAATGTATCTCGCGGAAAAAACCGGGCAGTTTATGCCTCGGGAACGACGGGGTTTTTACGATGTCAGCCAGTGGCTGTTCTGGCAAATGGCCAATCTCGGCCCGATGGGCGGCCAGGCCAGCCACTTCGTGAACTATGCCGATACCGCAGACAACCAGTACGCCAAAAATCGCTATCTGAAAGAATATGATCGCCTGCTCGGCGTGATGGACTACGCCCTGCGCGACAAGCCCTTTCTTGCGGGCGAGTATTCAATTGCCGATATGGCCTGTTTTCCCTGGCTGCTGCCCTACAAGCGCTACGGCTTCGATCTGAATGATTTTCCGGACCTCAAGCGCTGGTACGACACCCTGAAACAACGCCCGGCACTGCGGCGCGGTGTCGACGTTGGCAAAGACCTGCGGCCGGCGCCGGGTACCTTGGACGACAACGCCCGAAACATGTTGTTTAATCAGGATTCTTCCCGCTACAAGCCCGGTTAGGAAAATGCAGCCGCTTTTTTGTTATGGCACGCTGATGTACCGCCCGTTGCTGGAATTTTTGACGGCGCAGAATCTGCTCTCGCAGGAGGCCTGTCTGGCCGGTTACCGCTGTCTGGGTGTGAAGCGCGAAGACTACCCCGCCATCGAAGCCTGTGAGGGTGGCTTGGTTAAGGGCTTGCTGGTGCGCTCTATACCGCCCGCTGCCTGGCAGCGGCTTGACCGCTACGAGGGCGAAATGTACCGCCGTACATCAGTGCAGGTGCAGTTGGCCTGCGGCGACAGCGAAGACGCCTGGACCTATGTTATCCGTCCTCGTTACAGCGCACGTCTTGCGCGGCGGGAGTGGCAATACTGTTCCAGGGCAGAGGCCTACGCCAAAACGCAACTCGAAGTGATGGCAGGTGCCGTTGGCGAAAAACGATAACAACGCGGCGCAAGCACTAATGCAATCCATTGGGCGATAGCAAGGCAGAGTGATGACACAAGAAAAACCGCAACTCAGGCCAATCGCAGAGGGTGATCACTCTTTGCTGGGGGAAATTATTACCGAAGGCTTTGCCGACGACCCGGTTAATTTATGGGCCTTCAGGGGCACTGGCGCCATGCTGCCCATTTACACCGAAATGGCGCGAGACCTGTATGTCCCCAAGGGATTTGGCGACTGTAGTCTGGACGGGCAAGCCTGCAGTTTATGGTTGGCACCCGGTGCGAACGTGAGTTTCGGCGTGCGTGCTTCTCTTGTTATCGGGCATGCGCTGGTGCGCCATGCGGGCGTGACCGGTATACGCAATGCCCTTGCGGTCAACAATGCCATGGGGAAGAAGCACCCTAAAGAGCCGCACTACTATCTGTTTGCCATTGCGGCCCGGCCACAGGCACAAGGCCGGGGGTTAGGGGGGGCTCTGATGCGCAACGCGCTGGAGCGGATTGATGCGGAAGGTATGCCGGCCTACCTGGAAAATTCCAAGGAGCGCAATATCAGCTTCTATCGCCACTTCGGTTTTGAGGTCATGGAGCAAATTCAGGCGCATAAAAACGCGCCGCCGTTGTGGGCAATGTGGCGCGAGCCGCGCACGCCAGGCGGAGTTTGATTCGAACCGCCGCGGCGTCCCGAACCCTGCCGGGGATTTATTGCGCGCAAAAGTGGTCTCACACAGTAATACGGACATTATAGGGCGCAGAAATGAGTGCAATCGCGAGCAATTCAACCGGTGGCGTGGCAGTGGCGCAATTGCAGGCGCTGCAAGCCGGTGACGACGCTGCTTTTCGCGAGCTGGTGCGCGACCATCATAGAGCGCTGACAGCGGTGGCCAACTCAATTGTGGGTCAATCTGACGCGGAAGAAGTGGTGCAAATCGCCTGGATTAAAGCGCATCAGAATATGGGTCGTTTTGAGGGACGCGCATCGCTGAGAACCTGGCTGACCCGCATAGTGATTAACGAAAGCAAGATGTGGCTGCGCAAATACAAACGCGAGCGTAGTCTGCAGGTCGATATTGATTCCCCGCAGCCATTGGCTGACCGCTTTAGCAGCGGCGGTCACTGGTCGAAACCGCCAGCGGCATGGCACAACGACACCCCCGATGACCTGTTGATGGTCAGCGAACTGGCCGACTGTCTGGATCACTTGCTGGGTGACATGCCCGACCAACAGCGCTCTTTGCTGGAGATGCGCGATGCCGGCGGAATGCCCTTCGACGAAATCTGTAACGAACTGACCATCTCTGCATCCAATGCCAGAGTGCTGCTGCATCGCGCGCGCTCGCAACTGTTTAAATTGGTTGACCACTATCAGGAGACGGGTGAGTGCTGAAATGCAGTGAACTGGTAGAGCGTAGTGATGCTCTGCTGGCTGGTGAGCTGAGCTGGCGTCAACGCATGTCATTTCGTATGCACCTGTTCATGTGTCGCCATTGCCGTCGTTATGTAAAGCAGCTTGAGCGTTTGTTGCGGGCTATTCCCGGAATGCACGGTAAAGCGAATGAGGCTGAAGTTGAGCAGGTGATGCGTCGGATTCGCGAAGACGATCAAGAGCAGCATCGGCACTAGGTCTTCGTCAGGTTAGTACAGGGAGAAGCAATATGGAGAAGCAAAGAATTGCACAAGCGCTATTGAGCTTGAGGCTGGGCGTTTTTGTTGTAATGTTTGTGTGGGCGCTGGACAAATTTGTTAACCCCGCCCACAGCGGGCAGGTATTTGAACATTTTTACAAAATTTCCGGTTTGTCGGCCAACATATTCACCGTGCTGGGAATTCTACAGGTATTGCTGGTGCTGGCCTTTGTATCCGGCTTCAAGCAGCGAATCAGCTACGGACTGGTATTTGTGCTGCACGCAGTTTCAACGCTCTCTTCGTGGCCCATGTACCTTGATGCCTTTAACAACCTGCTGTTCTTCGCGGCGTGGCCCATGCTGGCAGCCTGCTTCGCGCTCTACTATCTGCGTGACATGGATACGCTATTTGCGCTGGACCATCGCTAGGTGAGCCGGCAGATTTTGTGCTAAAGCGCGTCAGAGGCGATGTTGGCGTGCTCTAGTCAAATCGCGTGGCATTGAATTTCAGGCTCGCAATATCGCCACGCTCAAAGCCTTGCTCCATCACACGTCGATAGCCGGTTTTGCTGATCTTCCAGCCTTCGTCAGTGCGCAGATATTCATCCTCGTAAAATGCAAACTGCTCCTCTTCGACGTTGCGCTCACCCCGGTCAATATAGCGGTGGTACATGCCCCAGCTGCCGGTAGCGGTGTTGTCTGAGGTGATTTCGATGATTGGCATCGTGACATGCCAGTAGGCAATGATGTTGTGCATGGCGTGGTTATGCGATGAGCGCAGCAGGTTGAGCACGTCTTCCCGGTTGTTGAAGGTGTATTTCCCGTCGCTGTAAGACGTTTCTACGCTCTCGATCAGGGTCGCTTCCAGCGCATCCCAGTCGGAGTAGGTCATGGCTTTTACGTAGCGGTATTTCAGGGTTTTAATAGCCTCGATATCGGTTAGGCGCTGTATCTGTTGCTCGAGATCAGATTGCATGGTCTGCTTGCTCCTGGGAGATTCACAGGCTCCGAGTGTGAGTGGCCGGCACAGCGGCGACCACACCCGAATGGGTGACCCTGGCCGGTGGTCTGTAGAGGAAACAACGCTTTTGTAGTGAGCCTGTAACGGAATAGGCTGGCGGGCATCTAAACATCAGTATCGAGGTAGAGGTAGCACAGAGGTAACTATGCTGGATGACGTCAAGGACTATTACGGGAAGCAGCTACAATCGAGTAGTGATTTGCAAACAGATGCCTGCTGCGATGTTGCGCCGCCTGATTGGCTAAAGCCGGTGTTGTCCCGCCTGCACCCGGAAACGCTCAGCCGCTACTACGGCTGTGGTCTGGTTGCTCCGCAGGTTCTTGAAGGAATGCGAATTCTTGATCTGGGCAGCGGCAGCGGCCGCGATGTCTATGCCTTGTCTGCGCTGGTGGGTGAGCAGGGTTTCGTGGTCGGGGTGGACATGACTGCGGAACAGCTGGCCGTGGCGCGCAAGCATCAGGACTACCACCGCGAACAGTTTGGCTACCAGAAGAGCAATGTCGAGTTTCTTGAAGGGTATATCGAGAAGCTCGACGAGTTGGGCCTGCAAGACAACAGTTTTGACATTGTTATTTCAAACTGTGTGATCAACCTGTCTCCCGATAAAGATGCCGTATTACGTGAAGTACATCGGGTGTTGAAGCCAGGCGGGGAGTTTTACTTTTCGGATGTCTATGCAGACCGGCGCCTGCCGGCACACCTGGCGAGCGACCCCGTGCTGTACGGAGAGTGTCTGTCAGGCGCCTTGTACTGGAATGATTTTTTGTCGTTGGCCAAGCGCAGTGGCTTTGTTGATCCGCGTCTGGTGGAAGACCGGCCGCTGGCTATCAACAACGCAGACATTGCGAGTAAAGTTTCACCAGCGAAGTTTTTTTCGGCCACATACCGTCTGTTCAAGCTCGATGGTTTGGAGCCTTCCTGCGAGGATTATGGCCAGGCTGTTGTGTATCGCGGTACGGTTACAGGGCAGCCTTCGGTTTTCGAACTCGACAGTCATCACGTCATTGAAACGGGTCGCGTATTTCCCGTTTGCGGGAACAGCTTTCGGATGTTGAAAGAATCGCGCTTTGCACCGCACTTTGACTTCATCGGTAGCTTTGACCGACATTATGGAATTTTCCCAGGCTGCGGTGAACTGTTGCCGTTTTCCCGATCGGCAACGGGGGCTGAAGCCGGGGGCTGTTGCTGATGCAGGTGATCGCGAGAGCAGACAGTTGGTCAACCACCCGTGGTGGCGATCCGCGCGGTTATATCGAATCATCGGCACTGCGCGAGCTTTGGTTTCACACCGGCACGGCTTGCAACCTGGAGTGCCCGTTTTGTCTGGAAGGGTCAAAGCCGGGGGATGATCGCCTGCAGCTGATGACACTGGCCGATGTACGCCCCTTTATTGACGAAGCGGTTGAGCTCGGGGTCGAAAACTTTTCCTTTACCGGCGGCGAGCCCTTTGTTGCCCGTGAGTTTCACCTGATTCTTGAGTACGCCTTGCGCTTTAAGCCCTGTCTTGTGCTCACCAATGGTACGCGGCCACTGTTGCAGCGAATGCATCAGGTTGAGCCGCTGCGCTCGGCAGAGCATCCGCTTAGGTTTCGTGTCAGCATCGACTATCCCGATTGGGGTCGTCATGAGCGGGCGCGTGGCAAGGGAACTTTTGATGAGTCCTTTCAGGCGTTGGCGGAACTGCATCAGTGCGGATTTGATATCTCGGTTGCGCGGCAATGGTCAAGTGACGAGGACAGTGTGGCAATCGAGAGCGCTTACCAGAGTCTATTTGAACGCTGGGGATTGCCGCGCGACGTGCGGCTGATTTCGTTCCCGGATTTTTTACCGCCGGGCTCGACTGCAGCGGTGCCGGAAATTACGGAACGTTGTATGACCGAGCATCACACTGGCGAAACGCGCGCTCAATTTATGTGTGGCTTTAGTCGTATGGTCGTTAAACAAAACGGACGCATGGGCGTCTATGCGTGTACTCTGGTTGACGATGATCCGGCCTACAACCTTGGCGGCACACTGCAAGAAAGCCTGAATCAACGCATTATGCTGCGTCATCATCGCTGCTTTAGCTGTTTTAAATACGGCGCGTCGTGTAGCGAAATATAACGCCGCAATAAGGAGAACACTATCAAAAAGCTCAGTTTGATTGGCCTGGTTGGCGCACTTGTCATCGCCATATTTTATTTTGACCTGAATCAGTATTTGAGTCTGAACTTTTTGCAGAGCCGGCTCGGTGACTTGCAGGCTTACTACGTCGACAACGCGCTACTCGTATGCGGATTGTTTTTTGTGCTGTATGTGCTGGTAACGGCTTTGTCGATTCCCGGTGCGGCAGTGATGACTCTGGCGGGCGGTGCGGTTTTCGGTCTCGGTGTCGGCCTGCTTCTGGTGTCCTTTGCTTCAAGCGTCGGTGCCACGCTGGCGTTTTTGGTGGCACGTTATCTGCTGCGCGACTCCGTGCAGGAGCGCTTTTCCGAGCGTCTCAAAACCCTGAACAAGGGTATGGAAAAAGACGGCGCCTTCTACCTGTTTACCCTCAGGTTGGTGCCGGTGTTCCCGTTCTTTCTTATCAATCTCGCGATGGGCCTGACGCCCATCAAAACCTGGACCTTCTACTGGGTAAGCCAACTGGGCATGCTCGCGGGCACGGCGGTGTATGTGAACGCCGGAACCGAGCTGGCGCAACTGGAGTCTACGGCGGGTTTGTTTTCGCCGAGCCTGATTGGTGCTTTTGTGTTGCTGGGTCTGTTGCCCTGGATTGGTCGCGCCCTGGTGAATCGTCTGCAGGCGCTGCGGGTGTACCGGGGCTGGAAGAAGCCGGCAACCTTTGATCGCAACCTGATTGTCATCGGCGCCGGTTCGGCGGGTCTGGTGAGTTCCTACATCGCTGCAACCGTGAAAGCGAGCGTCACGCTGGTAGAGCGGGAGAATATGGGCGGCGATTGCCTCAACACCGGTTGTGTACCCTCAAAAGCCCTGATTAAAAGCGCGCAAGTGCATTCATTGGCGAGTCACGCCCCGGACTATGGCCTGAAGGCACTGAAGCCTGAAGCCGAATTTGCCAGAGTAATGAGCCGCATTCAGGATGTCGTGAAAAAAATCGAGCCCCATGATTCTGTCGAACGCTACACCGAGTTGGGTGTTGACTGTCGTCAGGGCGAGGCAAGGCTGCTGTCTCCCTGGGAAGTGGAGATACGTAAAACAAACGGTGACACGGAAACGCTCAGCGCCAAGAGCATTATTATCGCCAGCGGCGCCCGGCCGCTGGTACCTCCCTTTGCAGGACTTGACGAAGTTGGCTATCTGACCTCTGACACCTTGTGGAAGCTGGACCGCAATCCGGGGCGCTTGCTGGTGCTTGGCGGTGGCCCTATTGGCTGCGAGTTGTCACAGGCTTTTGCCCGTCTCGGCGCCGAGGTAACGCAAGTGGAAATGCTGCCCCGGATTCTGCTGCGTGAAGACATGGAGGTTTCAGAGCTTATGGCTGAGGCCTTGCGCGGTGATGGCGTCAATTTACTACTGGAGCACAAGGCTAAACGTTTTGCCCGTGAAGGTGATGAGAAGGTGCTTTACGCCAGCCGCACTGACAGCCAAGGTAATGGTCAAGAAGTGCGTCTGGTGTTTGACGAATTGCTGGTTGCCATCGGGCGCAAGGCCAATACCGCCGGCATGGATCTCGACAAGCTGGGAATCGAAACCGATGCAAACGGCACCCTTGCGCTGAATGAGTTTTTGCAAACTCGCTACCCGAATATTTACGCCTGTGGCGATGTCGCCGGCCCCTATCAGTTTACTCACACCGCTGCTCATCAGGCCTGGTATGCCTCAGTGAACGCGCTGTTCGGACGGTTCAAAAAATTCCGGGTCGACTATTCCGTTATTCCCTGGGCAACCTTTACCAGCCCCGAGGTGGCGCGGGTGGGTTTGAACGAACAGGAAGCGCTCGAGCAGGGAATTGATTTCGAAGTTACCCGCTACGGTATTGATGACCTGGATCGGGCGATAGCCGACGGCAGTGATCACGGCTTTGTCAAAATCATTACCCCCAAAAATTCCGACAAGATATTGGGTGTTACCATTGTCGGGGCCCATGCGGGTGATTTGCTCGCCGAGTATGTGCTGGCAATGAAGCACGGTCTGGGCCTTAAAAAAATTCTCGGTACGATACATATTTACCCGACCCTGGCCGAGGCCAACAAATACGCAGCGGGCGAGTGGGGCAAGGCGCATGCACCGCAAAAATTACTGGCCTGGGTTCAGAAGTTTCACCGCTGGCAGTTGTAGGCAGCCCTGATAAAAAAGATCTGCTGGCGACTGGCGTACGTACCCTGTTAATAACAACAATTAACAACAACAGAAAAGGGGCAGACAGATGCAGCGTTATATTGATCCGATAGGTCAGGTCGATGAAATCGAAGAAAAATCCCGGCGCGTGCTGGTGTGGGGCGCCGTGCTATTTCTGGTGGGCCTGATCGAAGGCCTGTTTATTCCGTATTTCACCAATCCCCGCATGGGGTTGTCGGCGCATCTGAGTGCGGTGCAGGGCGGCATGGCCCTGCTGATTATCGGCCTGGCCTGGCAGCGCCTGCAGTTGTCATTCACCCAACTGCGCTATACCTACTATTTCAACGTGGCCGGTATGGTCATCATCTGGTTGTCGCTTACATTGGCAGCCGTGCTGGGCACCAGTCAGGCAACCCCGATTGCCGGTGCCGGCTTTGAGGGCAGCGCAATTGCTGAAGGGATCGTGCAAGGCATGCTCGCGCTGGGCGCAATAGCGGCTATCGTTGGCGGCGCTCTGTTTTTCTGGGGGCTGGAGTTAACGACCTGGCCGGGCAAAAAGAAGCGCGACCCATCTGCCTGAGCGGGATGTTGAACGCAGCGTGGTAGTCCGTATCAGAGCGCTTGCTTTGATGTTGATGCTCGGCATCTCGCTCGTCCGGGCTAATTCGCCTGCAGAACACCCTCTGCGTTTTCTTGCCTTGGGCGACTCCTATACCGTTGGCGAGGGCGTGCCGCCCAGCATGAGCTGGCCGCAGCAACTGGCCCGCCAGTTGTCGGCGCGGCGCGGTGTGGTTGTAGAGACTGACATTGTGGCGGCCACGGGTTGGACGACTGGCAATTTATTGAGCGCGATTGAGCGGCGCGCGTTGAATGACAACTCCTCTTCCGGCGTGATATCGCCGCCTTACGATCTCGTTGCCCTGCAGATCGGGGTTAACAACCAGTTTCAGGGGCGCAGTGAAGTCGAGTATCGCCAGGACTTAAAGACCTTGTTGCAACGCAGCATTGCGTTGGCCGGTGGCCGGGCAGACCGCGTATTTCTGCTATCGATTCCGGATTACGCGTTTACGACCTTTGGCCTGAGTCTCGGGGAAAGCGGCGCATCCGTATCGAAAGCGATCGACCGTTTCAATGTGATCAATAGTACAGTCAGCCGTGATTTCAGGGTTGCTCGTTTGAATGTCACTCTCATCTCCCGACAGGCGCTGGATGACACAACACTGCTAGCGGAGGATGGCCTGCACCCCTCGGCCAAGCAATACGGTTTATGGGTTCGCGCGCTGCTGGCCGAATGTAGCGACCGAACCGGCGCTTTAAGCAGCATCGCTGTGTTGTGCAATGGCGGCGGCTAAAGGCCGCCGCCACGGGTGACGCACTCAGGACTCTGCGGTAAACCGAATCGGCATTTCCCGAATGCCATTGATGAAATAGGACTGCATATATTTTACCGGCCCCGCAAACTCCGGGTTACGCAGGCGCGGTAAAATCTGCTCGAACATGATTCGCATTTCCTGTTTCGCCAAATGCGTACCCAGGCAGAAATGTGAGCCGGTGCCGAAGGAGCGCAAGTCGCGACTCAGATCCTTGTGGCGCTGGGCGCGCTTTACGTCAAATTGCATGGCGTCGTCACCAAATACCTGCTCGTCATGATTAACCGTGTGGTAGTGCAGAATAATTTTGTCGCCCTGCTTAATCTGCTGGCCGCCCACTTCGATATCCTGCATGGCGGTGCGTTTCATGCAGACGAAGGCCGTGTTGTAGCGCAGCATTTCGTCGACCGCGTTTGGAATCTGGTCGGGGTTCTGGCGCAGCCACTCCAATTGGTCCGGATGCTCCATCAAGAGGCGCATACCGTGGCTGATGCTGGTGCGCGTACTTTCGTTGCCGGCGGTGATGGTCATCAGAAACATCCAGATAAACTCTTCGTCACTGATAGGCTCGCCGTCAATTTCTCCGCGCAGCAGGGCGCCGGTTACGGTATCGCGCGGCTCGCTGTCCCAGCCCACTTTGAGCATGTAGGCGTATTCCATCAGCTCCGCAGCGGCGGCTTCAGCGTCCTCCTTGCCGCCGGAGGCGTCAGGGTCATCGGCGAACATCATGCGGTTGGTCCAGTCGAAAACCTTGTTGCGATCTTCGGCTGGCACGTCGAGTAAATGCAGAATTGTAAACAGGGGTAGCTCAGAGGCTACCTCAGTTACAAACTCGCATTCGCCTTTTGCCGCTACGGCGTCAAGAACCTTCTTTGCATGCTCTTCGAGAAAGGGCAGGTGCTGATCAACCGCGCGAGGGGTAAACGCGTCTCGCACGACCCGGCGCATTTTCATGTGGCGCGGTTCATCCATATTGATCAGCATTTTGGCGCTGATGTTGTCCACCATCTCCTGGTCATCTTCCATCGGCATGGCGCTGCGCGCCTGAGAAGAGAATATCTCCGGGTTGCGTTCGATAAAATCCAGCTCTTCGCGCCGCGTTACCAGCCAGTAAGGTACGCCGGTAATGTTGTCTTCCATGCGAACAATCGGCCCGCGTTGGCGCAGTTCCGCCAGCGATTCGTAGGGCATGCCGCCCGCAAAAATGGATGGATCGAGAATGTTGTCGATTGGGCCTTGGTGAACCGGGCAGCCGGACATACGTGCCTCCTTGAATCATCGCGAGTGGGTGTGTTGTAGCAGTATAGGCGGCGCAGATACCGGGTGACATGACAGAGCGTTCATGCCGTCGACGTTCCCGGAATACGGCGCGGGGGCAATTAACCAGCCTTGGTGAAGCTGATGGTAGACTGGCGGCTGAACCTGGTCTAGCGACCTGTTCGTTAAGTCTGCAGGTTGTTGACGCAGAATTTTCCTGCCGGTAGAGGAAGTAAAGGAAATGTCTAGGTTTAAAGGCTCGCATCGAGCGGTTGTAGAGACAATCCTGTTTGTCGCGCTGGTTGCCGCCGCAGGCGTCGCGGTATATGCGCTGTTCGGCGATGTGACCGGGGGGCGCGACGAGAGACCGGGTGTTGAGGCTGCGGAATCACAGTAGGCCCAGATAGCGCATAAACCCAGCCGCAACCGCTCCGCAGCTGGCTCAGCTCACATTAGCAGGCGAGTTCCCGCAAGCGCTTTTGCAGATAGCGGCGTTGGGAATCTTGTTGTGATAACGCCAGCGCGCGCTCATAACTCGTTCGAGCCTCGTCCGGCCGCCCCAGTCGGCGACACAGATCAGCTCGGGCTGCATGCGCTGGCAGGTAGTTGAGCAAGGCCTTTTCGCTGCTTAGGTCGTCGAGCAGCAGCAAGCCGGCGGCCGGGCCGTCGCGCATGGCAATGGCAACTGCGCGATTGAGTGCAACCACTGGAGAGGGGGCTGCGCGCTGTAGCAGATCATAAAAGCCGACAATCTCTGCCCAGTCGGTTTCGTCGGCATGGCGAGCAGCGCCATGCACGGCGGCAATACCGGCTTGAAGTGCATACAGCCCCACGGGTTGCATTCGCAAGGCCTGTTCCACCAGGCGGGAACCTTCGGCAATCAGCTCTTGGTTCCACAAGTCGCGCTGTTGCTCTTCGAGCAGAATCAGCTCTCCGTCGGGTGTGCAGCGCGCACTGCGGCGGGATTCGTGCAAGAGCATAAGCGCGAGCAATCCCAGAGTGTCAGTGTCGGGTATAAGGACTGCAAGCAGGCGGCCCAGCCGTATGGCTTCCTGAGAGAGGTCCTGACGCGTCAAGGTGTCGCCGGTAGTCGCCGAATAACCCTCGTTGAATACCAGATAAACCACTTGCAGGACGGAATCCAGACGGGTGTGCAGATCCTCGGGGCCGGGTAGTTCGTAGGGAATGCCGGCATCGCGAATTTTATTCTTCGCGCGCACGATACGTTGGGCAATCGTTGCCGGGGTGCTGAGGAAGGCGCTGGCAATTTCTTCGGTAGTCAGGTCGCATACAGTGCGCAGTGTTAGCGCAACCTGGGCCTCGCGCGCGAGGGCCGGGTGGCAGCAGGTAAAGATCAAGCGCAGATGGTCGTCGTTGATATGATCATCCAGCGGTTCGTGAGGTGCAGGTATATCTTCCGCAGCCTGCTCCACCTGATTGTCGCCATTGTACACAATGCGGCGCTGCCGCCGAATGCCGTCAATGGCTTTGAATCGACCTGCCGATACGAGCCAGGCGCGGGGGTTGGAAGGTACCGCGTCTTTTGGCCATTGCTCGGCAGCGGCGATAAATGCGTCCTGCAAGGCTTCCTCGGCCAGATCAAAATCGCCCAAAAGGCGGATGAGTGTGGCGAGTATGCGTCGTGATTCGTCGCGGTAGAGTGCGGTCAGCGTTGTTTGTATATCCATTACAATTTGCCTGATTCTCCTTCACTCTTTATACCGTTTTCCGCCGGCTGGATCACCTCGAATTTCGGCGTCACGCTTGCTAAACGGCCTGCGCTTGTTAAGCTTGTGCGCTATGTCTCTTGATGATGTCCAATCCGTACTCAACAATCTTGTATCGTTTCTGTGGGGGCCGCCGCTGGTGGCGCTGTTGCTCGGTGGCGGCGTTTTCTTCCTTCTATATTCGCGTTTTCTGCCCTATCGCTACCTGGGACAGAGCGTGCGCTTGTTGCTGCGGCCCGCCGATGCAGATGACCCGGGTCAGTTGTCTCACTTTCAGGCCTTGAGTACTGCCCTGTCAGGCACCTTGGGAATGGGCAATGTCGCCGGTGTTGCATTGGCGATCAGTATGGGTGGGCCGGGCGCGGTGTTCTGGATGTGGGTCAGTGCGCTGCTGGGCATTGCCACCAAGTTTTACACCTGCACTCTCGCGGTCATGTTTCGCGGGCGGGACAGCGCCGGCGAATGGCAAGGTGGGCCCATGTATGTGATTCGCGAAGGTCTGGGGCCGCGGTGGCGGCCGTTGGCTTATTTTTTCGCTCTCGCCGGCTTGCTGGGCACGATGCCAATTTTCCAGATCAACCAGTTGGTGCAGATTCTGCGCGACACCGTGGCGATTCCGGCCGGGTTGGCGTCGCCCTCCAATCATTTCACTTTCGACTTGCTGGTTGGGCTCGTGCTGTCTGCCCTGGTTGTCATTGTCGCGTTGGGGCAATTGCCCCGCCTTGCCAAAGTCACATCGGTGCTAGTGCCGGGAATGGTAGTAGCCTACCTGTTGCTGACGATGGCCGTGCTGATCCCTGCGCTGAACCAGATTCCGGCGGCGCTCGCGCTGATTGTCCGGGATGCGTTTAGCGGGCAAGCAGCTGCGGGCGGTGTCCTGGGCGCGGTAATTATCACCGGCTTTCGGCGCGCGGCATTTTCGAACGAGGCCGGCATTGGCACTGAGGCAATGGCGCATGGCGCCGCAAAAACGCGTGAACCTGTGCGCGAAGGGCTGGTGGCTATGCTGGGGCCAGTGATTGACACCCTGATCGTATGTACCTGTACCGCGCTGGTGATTGTTGTCAGCGGTGTTTGGCAGCAGTCAGATACCAACGGTGTGTCATTAACCATGAACGCCTTTCAGCAATTGTTTCCGCTGGGGGCGAGCTGGATTCTATTGGTGATCGTGGGCGTACTCAGCTTGAGCACGGTCTTTACCTTCTGGTACTACGGCGCTAAATGTCTGGGGTTTTTGGTCGGTGCGCGCTACCAAAAGCACTACATCTGGTTTTATGCCTTGCTGGTTATTGCCGGTTCGGTCGCTTCACTGCAGTTGATAGTCAGTCTGATTGATTCCATGTATGCCCTGATGGCGATTCCGACCATGACTTCCGCACTGCTGCTTGCGCCGAAAGTAAATGCCGCGGCGCGTCGTTATTTCTCATCCCCCGATAATCAATCTTACCAACGGTAGCTCAGCGTAGTGAATATTTCGCGACCCGGATTCTGGCTCGGATTGTAGGTACCGGGAAACAGTGCGGTATCGATTACCTGATTCAGCTCGCGCTCGTCGGTCAGGTTTTTACCACCCACCGTTAATGCCCAGCCGCCGTCCAGGCTTTTCAGCGAGATGTTCGCTGAATACGTTACTGTCGATGGAATTTCCGTGTTGGGATCAAGATCCGTATCGGTAAAATGGCTGCTCTGGTAAATAATGTTCAGGCTGGTTTTCAGTAGAAAATCGCCGAACTGATATTCGAGGGTCGGACTGATGGTGCCATTGACCTCAGGCGCGAAAGCCAGTGTTTTGCCACCCAGATCCTGTTGTACACCTTGCCCCTGTGAGATGGGTGAAGGCGCCGAAGGATATTTTTTATACTCGGCTTTCAGATAACCCAGGGAGCTGTTAATGGTGAGCGGCGCGTAAGGGGTAAGCCACTGCACATCCAGCTCCACCCCTTGCGAAAAGGCTGCTGCGGCATTGGTGACATCAAAAAACAGTCCGTTAAAGGCAAGCACCTGCAAATCATCAAAGTCCATACGGTAGGCGGTGGCATTGAATTGCAGGGTGTTGTCCAGCAACTGACTGCGCAGACCGAGCTCCCAGCTTTGAGCTTTCTCGGGTTCGTACTCCAGCCCGTCACCGGTAAAGGAAATGGAATTGACGCCGCCACTTTTAAAGCCTTTTGACCACGAGGCGTAAATCGACACATCGTTGTCGATGTAATAGGTCAGGGCAATTTTGGGCGAGAGGTTGTTTTCGGTGCGCTCAATTTCACCGGGCGCATAGTCCTGTGCGCTGATCACTGTTGACGTAATGCAGGGCGCCAGCGCCTTGTTGGTACAGATGCCGGTGCCGGTGGGTGTGGACTTTTTGGTTTCGCGGTTGATGCGCAGGCCGGGTGTGAGTACCCACTTGTCGGTAATATCCCAGACAATCTGCCCGAACAATGACGTAGCTTCGGTATCCTGAAAGTAGTCGAAGCGGTAAAAGTCAGTCGGGTTAATGGTGCCTGTCAGCGGCGGCAGTATGCCGCCAATCACACCACCCAGCGGATTGCCGGGAACCGTATTGCTGCCAGAGAGCAGTTGTTGTGCATCTTTGGTCAGCGCGTATGAGCCGATATCCTGGCCGATAATCACGTCTGCAATGATCCGGAAATCCGACTGGAAATAGTAGGCGCCCGCCAGAAACTGCACATTGCCGCCCAGCCCAAAGAGGCTGTCAGCGTTGCCGCTAAAGCGCCATTCCAGCGATTCCTGCCGGTAGTCATCGACTTCATCAAGGTTGAGCAGGTCGGCCGGCGACACATCAAGATCCTGAAATTGCTCCACGTCCAGCCACGACACGCCCACAATCAGCGTGCTGGAAAAATCGCTGAGCCCGAGCACCGGGCCAAAAGACCAGTTGCCGCGAGCCAGCACCGTGTCCGAACCTTTGAACATTTCGCCGGGGTTGTTAAAACTGGTTTGGAAGTTGGTCGGGTCGTCTTCAATAGCCGGGTCAAAAGCGGACAGGTAGTCGCGGGTATCCTGATCAAGATTCATCAGCTGACGCGGCCAAAAATTGAGGGTCGTGTCCGAGGTTTGCGCCACCAGTTCCAGGTCGAGACTGTCGGTCGGGTTCCACTCGAGCTTGGCGCGAAAGGCATCCTGATCGCGGGTGTCTTCCTTGCGATCGAGTTTGGTGTTTTCCATGCGGCCATCGCGGTCGCTGAGCAGCGCCGATACGCGAATGCCCAGTGAAGGGCTGAAACGATAGCCAATACCACCTTCCAGCCGGTTGTCGCCAAAATCGCCATTTTTGTAAGACAGATTGCCGGCGCTGCCTTCCTCGGCGGGTGCACTGCGGCTGCTGACATTGAATACACCGGCAATGGTGTTTTTGCCGAACAGTGTTCCCTGCGGGCCGCGCAGAACTTCAACGCGCTCCAGATCAAACATGGACTCGGTAAAGTAAGTGCCGCGACCAAAAAAGATTTCGTCTTGGACCAAACCCACGGCGGGCTCAAAGCTGGGGTTAAAGGTATTGGTGCCAAAACCGCGAATAAAGACCTGCGGCGAAGAGGGGCTGGTGAATTCCACGCGTACATTGGGCACGTAGGTTGACACTTCAACCAGATCGCCAATGGCATTGTCCTGCATAAAGTCGCCGGACAGGGCGCTGACAGAAATCGGAACATCCTGCAGGCTTTGCACGGTCTTTTGCGCAGTGACCACGACTTCTTCAATAACACGAGTGTTCTGCGCGAGGCTGAGGCTGCCCGGCAGTGCCAGGCTTGCGGTCACCAGCATCAGGCGGTGCCATTTTTTGCTGCGTATCATGTCCAGATCTCCTCTTGTTATTGTTGTGAGCGGCGTGCGTTATTCTGGGCTGGTGATCGCACCGCTGCTGGCTATAAAAAGGCAGATTCCTGTAATCAAGAGTAGCAGGAAAACGGCCAGTCTGAAGCGTTGTTCACTGATTCGGGTATGCAGCCATTCACCAAGCAGTACCCCTAATACCAGCACCGGCAAAAACAGCACGAGCCGGGGAAGGGAGGCAAACAGGCTGCCATCAAAAGCAAATATCAGGGTGAGCAGGCTGTTGAGCGTAAACCACACGCTGATCAGCGTGGCACGAAACTGTGCCTTGTCGAGCTGAATGCCCGCCAGTGCGTACACGAGCAAGGGGCCGCCAGAAGCGAACAAGCCATGAGTGACGCCTGCCAGCAGCATCCAGGTGCGCGTTAACCAGCCTGAACGCTGGGCGCCGTTGTCGCTACTGCGCCAATAGCGATAGAGTTCGCGCCCGGCAAACCAGATGATAAGCAGTGCGAACAGGCTGCGCATACCGGCGTCGCCCAGCCACGGGCGCAGTCCGTAGCCGAGCAGGGTGCCTATGGCCATCATCGGCAGTATGAGTTTTAACAGCGTGGGCCAATGGATGTTGCGGCGGTGGCGCACGGCGAGATAGCCGGTCATGCAGATATTGAGCGGTACCAGTACCGGCAACATCAAGCTGATGGGCAGCAGCAGTGCGCCGAGCGAAAGCGCGATTACAATACTGCCAAAACCGGTAATGGTTTCTATTGTGTAGGCGACAAAGACGAACACGGCCAGCCAGAACCATGGGTCGTGCAAAGTGGCGTATAAAAATTCCATCAGCGCTGCTCCAGTTCCACAGCGAAACGTTTTAAGGTCAGCCGTTGAAACAGGCTGGGCGCTATACGCCATAGTATGCTGGCAAACAGGGTAAATTTGTTCGGAAACAGGCGCGGTTTTTTCTGATTGAGCGCGTGCACTATGTTTTGCGCCAGTTCGCCGGCACTGTCGATACGGCCAAGCGTAGAGCGGGCATGTCTGGCCGGGCCGCCGTCACCGCCGAGTGCATTTTTTTCTATCGGAGTATCGAGGAAGGAGGGATACACCATTAAAATATGAATGCCGTTGGCCGCCTCTTCCATGCGCAGAACTTCAAAAAACTGCGCCAGGGCCGATTTTGCACTGCAATAGCCTGCGCGCCCCGGTACCGGCATCCAGCCGGCCATGGAGCCTATATTGATAATCGATCCGCGGGTTTTGTAGAGTGCGGGCAATAAGGTCAGGGCCAGTTCCATGGGCGCCTGCCAGTCTATTTTCATCACGGTCTTCATTACCCCGGGTTGGGTAATGGCAGCCAGTGACCGCTGGGTAATACCGGCATTGTTGACCAGTATGTCGAGTGCGCCGAGCTTGTCGTTTACGGCCGTGGCGATGGCGGCAATGGCAGCGTTATCGGACAGGTCGCAAACCAGAGTCAGTACGCGGTCGCTGTTCAGTTCAGTGGCGCGTGCGTTTAACCCGTCGGCGTCGCGGTCGACCAGTAGTACGCGGTCGCCACGTTTGAAAAATACCTGGCTTAGCTCCCAGCCCAACCCGCTGGCGGCGCCGGTGATGAGCACCGATTTCATAACTGCCCCCGCGTTCGTGCATGCTTGACGAAAAGTTCAAAGACTTCGCGTGAAGTAAGTTGTGGTTCGTAGCCGAATTCGCGTTTAAGACGGCGATTGCTGAGCACCGGGCGGTAACGCAGAAAATTGACTTGTGCAGGCGTGTAGCGCGTGAGTCTGAGTGCGTGGCCAATGTGCAGGGCGAGGCGTAGAAGGCTGGCAGGCAGGGCGAGCAGCGGTTTGCCCAGGTGTGCGGCGATCTCGTCAATGGCAAGCGCACCGTCTCCGGCGAGATTGTAGATGCCGGCTTTTGATTCGCGAATGCCAAGATCAATAATGTCGAGAATGTCCTCGTCCCAGATAAACACAAAAGGCGAGCGCGAGCCGCGTACGGCGAGAATGCGAGGCTTCTCAAACAGGTTGGTGATCTGGTTTTGTGTCTGTGTGCCCAGCACGGTTCCCGGGCGCAGGATAAGTTGTTTTAGCTCCGGGTGCTGCTCGCGTATTTCTGCCAGATAGTTTTCCACCAGCGTTTTATGCAGCGAGTAAGCGAACTCGGGGTTGCCACGCAGACGGTCGTATTCATCGAGCCAATGGGGGTTGTCGGCATGGTATCCGTAAGCGGCGCCCGAGCTGGTTACCGTCAGGTGTTTTACCTTCCCTTGCAAGCAGGCCTCGACAACATTGCGAGTGCCGTTGACGTCAATATCGTAATCCAGTTCAACGTCGCCGCGGCTTTCCAGAACCGATGCAAGATGAACCACATGGGTAATGCCTTCACTTGCAACAATGTCGGCCAGTTTCGAATCTCGAATATCGCACTGCAGCATGGCGCAGGGAGGGCTTTCCGGTATACGGATATCAACACCAACTACGTCGAATTGTTCGTTCAGCCGAGCGGCGAGTTTTGAGCCGATATAACCCGCTGCTCCGGTAATGAGTATTTTGTCAGCCATACGTCCGCTCCTTGCTGCGCGACCAGATCAAGGCCAGCGTCATGCCAGCCAGTAAATGCCAGAAACTCCAGAAGCCGGCGATCAGCATCATGCCGCCCGCGTCCGGGAAGAAAGTGAAAATAATGGAGAGGCCCAGCGCGGTATTTTGAATGCCGACTTCAAGCGTGACAGCGCGGCGTTCATCCTGCGGCAAGCGCAGCAGGCGCGCGGCACCGTAACCCAGAGACAGGGCAAAAATATTGTGTACCGCAACGAGCACAAGAATCTGCCCGGCAAAACGGACGACGTTGTCCAGGTTGTTGGCGAAGGCGACCACGACAAACAGCAAGAACACCAGCAGCGTGAACAAGCGCATGGGTTTGTCGGCGCGTTCAGCCAGCCGGGGATGGCGGCTGCCGACCGCCATGCCGAGAATGAGGGGTAGCACCAATACCAGTGCCACCAGTGCAATCAGGTTGAGCGGGTCGAGAGCAATGTCGCGCAACAGCGGGCGGGTATGCGGGTTGAGGTGGCCGTAGAGCGCAAAGTTAAAGGGCGTCATCACAATGGCGCCAAGGCTGGAGATTGCCGTCATGCTCACTGAAACGGGTACGCTGGCCTTGCTCAGCCAGGTCATCACGTTGGAGAAGCTGCCGCCGGGGCAGGAGGCGACCAGAATCATGCCGAGTGCGAGCTCGGCGGGTACGTTAAATAGCGCGGTAGCCACGCAGGTGCCCGCAGGCAATAAAACGAACTGTGCCAGCAAGCCGGCCAGCGGCGCCCGCGGCTGGCGAATCACGCGCACAAAGTCTGCGCGGGTCAGTTTCAGCGACACCCCGAAAATCATGCCCGCGAGAATGGCGTTCAGCACCAGCAGGCTTTGCGGACTGAAGGCTACCTCGATGTTGCTGTATTCACTCACAGGCAAGTCTCATCAGGCGTGCGCCATTGCGGCGGGTCATTGCGGTCTCTCGCTGGCGGGAAGGTCGCGCTTTAGCTGCTGTATGTGGTCGGCAATTGATTTGCGGTAACTGTCCTTGTGCACGTAGTAGGCCATTCGCTCCAGGTCGAGGTAGTCGTAGCCGCCGTCCAGACGCCCGCCATCAAACTGGCGAATGGTGTCGCGCATCTGTTCAGCACTGCTGCGGCCCGCTTCGCGCTGTTTGATATATAGCGCGACCATTTCTGCCTGTTCGTTGCGTCCTTCCCAGCCGAGTCCGGCAGCTTCAATCATGCCCATGACAAACAGAGAGTCGTTCTTCGGATGGAAAATGTTCAGGTAGAGCGAGGGTGCGCCGCCCGATGGCCAGTTGAGGTGCTTCTTGTCGATAAAGGGGTAATTCAGGTGATAGCCGGTGGCGAGCAGAATCAGGTCGTAGTCTGCCGAGTCACCTGTGCTGAAGGTAACGGTGTTGCCCGAGACTGACTGAATTTCCCGGCGGGGGTTAATATCGCCGTGGCCGATATGGTGCAGTACCAGCGAGTTGATGACCGGATGTGACTCGTACATTTTGTAGTCGGGGTCGGGCAGGCCGTAGTCTGAAGGTTTGCCCACCACCATGCGAATCAGGGCTGCGTCGAGGCGCTGTTTTAGAGGGCGTGGCAATTTGACCGCGCCGCCCAGCGTATCGGTGGGCTTGCCGCCGATAAACTTGGGCAAAAAGTAGTAGCCACGGCGCACGGCAATATCTACCGACCGGGCGCGATGAACCGCATCAACGGCAATGTCGCAGGCGGAGTTGCCGCAGCCGACAATCAGAACCCGTTTGCCGTCGAATACCTCGGGGCTGCGATAGTCGCAGGCATGCAGTAACTCACCGTCAAAGCTGCCGGGCAATTCGGGTTTGTTCGGGTGGTTCAGGGTGCCGTTGGCAATCAGTACGCCCTTGAAGGCCTCGCGTTTCGTCTCGCCCTGATGTTCCGTGGTGACATACCAGCCCGCATCTCCGTCAGGTTCAACGGCAGTGACTTTGGTGTTAAAGCGATAGTGGCTGTACAAATTGAAGTGTGCCGCATAATCGCGAAAGTATTGGCGCAGTTCGGAATGGTGGGGGTAAGGCGCGCCATTTTTCGCCATTGGAAACTCGGCAAACTCGGTCATATGCCGGGACGAAATTAAATGCGCTGACTCGTACATGGTGCTGTGCGGGTTGTCGATATCCCACAATCCGCCGACATCGCTGTTGAGTTCAAAGCCCGTGAAGGGGATGCTGTATTTCTGCAAATTGCGGGCGGTCGCCAGTCCCATCGGGCCGGCGCCTATGACGGCATACATGCTGGATACTCTCCGGTATTATGGTTCTTAAAGAAGCATAATCGACCAGCCAACGCAGTTAACGGCTTTTTCGGGACGGCCACAGGTTAATTGAGGCCGTATCTGGCACAGCTTTGAGGATTAGCGCGCTCGAATGACATCGCAATCGACTCAACCCAGCGTCACCCATCAATTTACCCAGGGGATACTTCAGGCAGCTCAGCGAGCAGGTATCGAATTGCCGCAGAGCTTGCGCGACAAGCTTCCAGCCGACGGGCGCACGCCATTGGTTTTGCAGGATGATTTGTGGGAAGCCTACTGTGATGCAGCGGAAGATCCGCTGGTGGGCTTGCAGCTCGGCCTTTCGCTGCACGTGGGCCATCTCGACCTGGTGGGCATGTTGTTGATGAGCTGCGAAACCCTCGGCGAAGCGCTGGATATGCTGGTCGAGTATCACCCCATTGTCGGTGAAGGGGGGGATTTCAGTCTCGACTATGAGGGCGGTCTGTGCCTGCTGACCTACGAACCGCATTACAACCGGTGCCGCCGCGAGCGCGTTGAGGCGGTTATGGCCTGTGTACTTAACCTGGCGCGCTGGGTGACGGGCGACGGCTTTGCGATTCACGAATTGCGTTTTGTTGCAGCCGGAGGAGATGCCGCACGCTACGAAGAATTGTTACGTGTGCCTGTGCGATTTGGTGCGGCGCAAGATGCTCTGTGTTTCGATGCCGATCTACAGTCTACTGCCCTGATTCAGGCAAATGCGACCCTGCGCGATCATCTGTCGCAGCTTGCAGACGACATTCTCGGCAGTCTCGACAGTGCAGGTTTGGCGGTGCAGGTGCAGCAGATTTTGCGGCAACACCCGCGTTGGGGCAAAGAGCGTGTTGCCGGGCAGCTCGATATCAGCGGACGTCATCTGGTGCGCAAACTGCAGGACGAAGGCAGCAGCTTCCGCCTGCTGAGGGCCACCGTACTTCAGCAACTGGCGGAGCAGTATTTACGCGCCGGCGATAGCGTAGCGCGTTGCAGCGAGCGGCTGGGCTTTTCCGATGAAAGCGCCTTTGTCAAAGCCTTCAAGCGCTGGGCTGGCAAAACGCCGGCGCAATTTCGGGATGAAAATCTAAGCTGATGTATTGCAACGGGTTTGTAACATTTGCGTAGCGCTGTCATCTATTAACGACATGGCGGCAAAATTTTGTGAACTAAGCACAGTTAGGCCCCTCAAAAGTCGTGAACGATGAGAACCTATGTGGATGAGAGAACGAGCTGAAAATGTCTGAATCTTCCGGTGAGCTGGCTTACAGCGTAGATGGCATGCCGGCGCTGGAGATGAGTGGTCGCAGCACCTCCTGGTTTGAGTTCTGGCCCTTGTGGGCCATGTATTTCCCCGTGGTTATTCAATGGCTTGCCCTCAGTGTCCGGTATCGCAGCGCCACCCTGCCGCTGATCGCCAACCCGGCGGTGCCCTTGTCGGGCATGGTTGGCGTTGCCAAGACCGAGGTCCTGGCACAGTGCGGACCCAGAGGCCGTGAGTGGGTGCTGCCCTGGGTGACCCTGAGTGTTACAGCAGAACCTCCTGTGGTGCAGGTTGAGCAGTTGTTGCCGCGGTTGCGCGAGGCGGGTATCCATTTTCCGTTGGTGGCCAAGCCTGATATTGGCTGTCGCGGTGCGGGCGTGAAATGCCTCGACAGCGCTGATGAGTTGGCAGCCTATATTGCTGCCTATCCGCAAGGCGCCGCCATTGTCGTCCAGAAGCTGGCACTGTGGGAGCCGGAGGCCGGTGTGTTTTATGTGCGCATGCCGGGCGAAGCGCGTGGCCGCATTACCTCGCTGGCGCTGAAGTATTCCCCTTATGTGGTTGGTGACGGCGAGCGCACGCTGGAGCAACTGTTGCTTGCCGACCCCCGTGCAGCCAACCTCACCGGGCTTTATCACGAGCGTCACAAACATAACTGGCATGTGGTTATTCCCGCCGGGCAGGCCTACCGTCTGGTGTTCTCCGCGAGTCATTCCAAAGGTGCGATCTTTCGCGATGGTGCGGCCTATATCAGCGACGAACTAACGGCGGCGCTCGATACCCTGTTTGACGAGCTGCCCGGTTATTACTACGGCCGTCTGGATATCAAGTTTCACTCCATTGAGCGCTTGATCCGCGGGCAGGACTTCGCCGTAATAGAAATCAATGGTGCCAGTTCCGAATCTATTCATATTTGGGATAAAAACATGCGCCTGTGGCCGGCCATGCGGGCCTTGTTTGACCAATATGCCACCCTGTTTCGCATCGGTAATGAAAATCGAAAGCAAGGTCACAAGCCGCCTTCGCTGATGGCCTTGTGGCGCGCCTGGCGCCTCGAAGCCAATCTGGTTCGCCAATACCCGGAGAACGACTGATTATGGCCACTGCCAACCCCTTTCATTTGCCGCTCAAGCAAAAGCCCCTGGCGACGGTTGCTTCGTCTATGTTGGGGTTAACTCCGCTGGCGGCAGCCTATGACCGCAAGCCTGCCAGTGCCACCGCAGGACTGCCGTTTTTGCAGTACACGCTGGACGCGCTGGACGTGTCGCTTTCTGTTGACGGTGACGCCGAACTGGCCGCTATTCCGCGTGAAGGTGCAACTCTGCTGGTAGCGAATCACCCGTTGGGCGGGCTCGAAGGCGTAGCCATTGCCCGCAAGCTACTGGAAGTGCGGCCCGACCTCAAAGTGATGACCAATGCGCTGTTGCGCCGCATCCCCGAGCTGGCAGAATTGTTTATTGGTCTCGATATCCTGTCAGCGAACGCAAGCCGAGTGAATGCAGCGGGTATTCGCGAGGCGCACCGGCATTTGGAGCAGGGCGGTTGTTTGCTTATTTTTCCTGCCGGCATGGTCTCTGCGTACGATGTAAAAAGCCGCCGCATTCATGACCGCCAGTGGCATCGACTGGCCGGGCAGTTGCTGCGCCGCCAGAATGCGACCTGCGTACCGCTCTATGTTCACGGTCGCAACAGCGCGCTGTTTTACGCCGCCGGCCTCGTGCATCCGCGCTTGCGTACCCTGATGTTGGCGCGGGAGTTGGCGAACAAACGCGGCAAAACCCTGCGTCTGACCGTGGGGCAGCCCATTGCGCCGGTGGATTGGCAGCATCTCGACAGTGACGAAGCGATTACTCACTATCTGCGTATTAGCACCGACATGCTCAGCCACTCGAACCGCACGGCGTCTGTAACATCGAAGGCCTACGCGCCTTTGCGCGAGCCGGTAGCCGTTGAGCAGCTAGCGGCGGCCGTTGCCGGTATGCAGGAATATCTGTTACTTGAGCAGGCCGAATTTCAGGTCTATTGCGCACCGCGCACAGCCATGGGGCCGGTGATGGATCAGCTTGGACTGATGCGCGAAGAAACCTTTCGCGCCGCAGGTGAGGGCACCGGCAGTGCCGCTGATATTGACCACTACGACGATTACTATTTACACCTTTTTATCTGGGATCGCGAAAAAAATACGGTCGTCGGCGGCTATCGCATCGGGTTGATCGACGAGATTGTGCGTGAGCACGGGATACAGGGTTTGTACAGTCGCACCCTGTATCGCTTCGACAAGGCCTTTGTTTCCCGCCTGGGCGCCGCAATTGAAATGGGGCGCTCCTTTATTCATCCCGACTATCAACGCCGGCCGACTGCGCTGGATCTGTTGTGGCGCGGCATCGGTGCCTTTTTGGTCAACAACCCGACCTACAACACCCTGTTCGGCCCGGTCAGTATTTCGCGGGACTATTCAGATATCGCTCGCGCACTGATTGCCGACACCATGGTGGGGCATTTCAGCGATGATCGCTTTCATGGCAGTGTACGCCCATTGCGCCCGCTCAAGGTGGCGCGCCGTTTCTGGACCGCCGAGATGCTCGCCTCGCTTGCCAATATCAAGGTGCTCAACAAACTGGTTGGGCGCAGTGATCCGGGCAAGTCCATTCCGGTATTACTGCGACATTACCTGTCTCTAAACGGGCGCTTCGTGTGCTTTAACGTTGACCCGGAATTTAACAACACGCTCGCCGGGCTGATCGTGGTGGATCTGCGAACCACGCCCGCCAAATACCTCAAGCGCTACATGGGCGATGAGGGAGCCAAACAGTTTATGAATGCACAGAGGTTAGAATGCGCGAGTTAATACAAGCCAACATCGAGGTGTTGGAGCAATTCCGGCAATTGCTCGAAACGGTTGGCCGCCAGGGCTATGCCGAGGCCCCGGCGCTGGTCGATTATGGCGTGGGACGCCACCTTCGCCATGTATTGGACCACTACCACGCCCTGCGAGCAGGGCTGGATAGCGGCACGGTGGATTACGACATCCGTGATCGCAACAGCGCGGTGGAAAGCGACTTTGATTTGGCCTGCGAAACCATTAGCGACTGGCAGCGGTGGTTGCAGGCTTGCAATAGTACCGAGCGCTTGCTGAAGGTCAAAAGCGAAATTTCCCTCACCGAAACGCAGCACGTCATTGTTGAGTCTACCGTACAGCGCGAGCTTTGCTACGTAGCCGCACACAGTACCCATCATCTGGCCTACGCCAGCCTGATCGCGCGCATGTTGGGCGCAGAGATTGATGCGACTGTTGGTCTTGCCCCGGCCACGGCCTCGAATGTGCGATCTGCAGGACGCGCCTGAATGTGTACGGTTAGTATTGTCAATCGAAGCGATTCGATTCTCGTTACCATGAATCGCGACGAGCGCCGTGAGCGCAGTGAAGAAGGCATGTTCAGCTACCGCAAGCAGGGCGTTGATCTGTTGTTTCCGCGCGATGGTCTGGCGGGTGGCAGCTGGATAGCCTGTAGCGAGCGTGGTGAACTTGCCTGCCTGTTGAACCGGTACGATGATGTCGAACAGCGCGAACGACCGAGTCGTGGCGCCCTGGTGCTGGATGTTCTAAGCCGTGATGCTGATATCCCGCTGTGCGACTGGCTGCTTTCGGGCAGCGGGCTTGGTGCGTGTCGCTACGCACCTTTTACCCTGTTGCTGATCAGTCATCGCCAGAGCTTGCGTCTGGATTGGGACGGAAAAATCAGCACCCTGACAGAAGTGCCCTGCGGCAACAGCCTGGCCAGCTCTTCGTCCGAGCGCTGGCATGAAGTGCTCAACTATCGTGAGCACTGTTTTCAACGTTGGCTGACGAGAGGGCAGCCGGGTATGGAAGCTGCAGGTATATTCATGCCGAATGTGCATGTTGAGCCGGGTGAAGGCGGCCCCGAAAACGCAATTCTGATGGCGCGAGAAGCGACCCACAGTAAAAGCATTACCCAGATTGAACTCGGTATTGATCACAGTGAAATGCGTTACTGGAATGAAGCTGCCCTGACGACACTGGAACAAGGTGAGCCGAAGCCAGATGAGGCATTCATTTTATTGGCGGAAAGGCAAACATTGCGCCATGCCGCCAGCCTGCAACACCAGGAGGTGAACTATGCTTAACACATTGCGCAAGTCTGTTCGTTGGTTGCTACTGATCACTGTGCTGTCACCTTTGCCGGCGCTCGCGGTAGACCCTGTCTACACAGGGTGGTTCAGTAGTGTTGCGATTAAGGGCTACGATCCGGTTGCCTATTTCACTGAAAATCGCCCTGTCAAAGGGAGCGACAAATTCAGTTATAGCTGGAACGGCGCTGACTGGCATTTTAGTAGCGAAGATAATCTTGAAAAATTTAAGAGCGACCCCGAGAAGTACGCGCCTCAGTACGGTGGTTATTGTGCCTATGCGGTATCTCAAGGGGAAACCGCACCGATTGAGCCTGACCAGTTTACCCTTGTTAATGGCAAACTTTACCTGAATTACAACAAGAGTATTAATGAGAAGTGGCTCAAAGATAAAGGCAGCTATATTGAGCAGGCCGACAAAGAATGGCCGAAGCTGGTCGAGTAGTAAAAAAGTTGCCGCTCAATACTGGCGCGGTGCGCGCTGTAATTGCAGCCATCGCTGCCTTGCTGGCCTATGGTGCGTGGGCATTCTGGGTTAACAGTCAGTATTCGACGACAGCGGGTTGGCGAGCCGGTTTGGTGCAGGGGGTGTATGCTTTTGTTCTGACGCTTTGCTCAAGTTTGTTGTATGAGTTTCTGTTCAGTCGGATGCGTGATTGGCACTTGAGGAAGTTTAAATGCCTTGCTGCGGGTATGACACTGCAGTTTGTGACGGCTTACGGCATACACTGGCAAGTGGGCACCCCTGCCATTCTCGTTACTATCCTGCCGGGCTTGGCGATTGGTTCGGTTTACGCAACGTCCTATCTTTTGCTGTTGGAAAAACTGGAGTCACGATGCGAGGGCTAGTTTTCGGGCGTTTGTCTATCGCCGCTAGCCTGCTGGTGTGCGCCAGTCAGGTGAGTGCGGAATGCGCTGAGCTTTTGCGCTACCAACATACGGAACTGCGCAGTGATGGAGTCGTGAATTTCTGTGAGCGTTACGCGGGCAAGGTGCTGCTGATAGTGAATACCGCCAGTCGTTGCGGCTACACGCCACAGTTCAAAGGGCTTGAGGCTTTGTATCAGCGATATAGAGATCGCGGACTTGAAATTGTTGGTTTTCCGTCCAATGATTTTCGTCAGGAATACGCTGATGCCGAAAAAACAGCAACGCTATGCTATGTCAATTATGGCGTCAGCTTTACGATGTTGAGCAGCAGTGCTGTGAGTGGCACAGCCGCCAACCCGTTCTTTATCCATCTGCAGGAACAGGGCGCCGAACCGCCTGAATGGAATTTCTACAAATTTTTGATAGACCGGGATGGGCAGTTTACAACGAGCTTTCCGTCCAGCGTCACACCGGAATCACCCGCGATAACGGATCTAATCGATGCTTTGCTGGAGCGCCCCTGATATTTAGTGCTGGCTGCGGTGATAAGCCCAGGACAGTGAAACAACCAGACCGATGATGATAAGCGATGCAGCGAAGGTTATCGGACTCATGGGGAGTGCCTCCTTGGGTGCCGTTCGTATTGTTATCGTACCGAGAATCGCATAAGACATTTAGTTAACCACAGACTTAAGTGACAGTACAATCGCCAGTATGCCGCTGCGGTCTGCCGCCCAGAACGTGCCCATTAGAGCGACACCAACGGCGCTGCCCTGAAACACGCGTGTCATAAGGACGGGGCTTTTCTGCAAACGCAACAAAAGCGGGAATGCTGCCAGCACAATGCAGAGCTGCCCGAGTTCTACCCCGACATTAAACCCGAACAAGGCTACCAATTTCGATGGTGTCTGCGTCAGCAATTCCGACAGCACCCCGGAAAACCCCAGCCCGTGCAGCAGGCCGAAGCCGAAACTGATGGCAAGCGTATTGATGGGATTGTAAGGCCGCAGCACTTTGAGTGCGCTGACGATGATCGATACCGCGATCAGGGTTTCTACTGTGCGGCTGGACATCTGTATCAGCGAAAGACTGCTCATGACCAGCGTGATCGAGTGTGCAATCGTAAAGCTGGTGATGACCAGTATCAGCTGCCTGACAGGCCTGTTTTCGGGTTCTCCGTCCGTGCCCCGCCCCGGACTAAACGCAAGCATCAGCAGCGTGAGCAGGAAGAGCACATGATCCAGCCCCAGCCACATATGGAGAACGCCCTGCAGAATAAACTGCCACAGGATATCGGTCAGCGATGCAGGGCTGGCAAGATCAAGTTGCGGGTTGGAGGGGGAGAGCACGCCGAGCTGCTCTGTGCTGTCGCGTTGCGTTGTTACCAGAGCGCGATGCAGCGCGTCGTCGCGTGAAAATAACTGGTAGTGAATGCTGTGCGCCGGGCAGTCCCATTCCAGCTGCCAAACGCTGAATGTTGTATTGTCGTACTCGGTTAAGCCCTCCAGCGCGGCTTTGCTTGCACAGCGGCCGGTCGACTGTAATGCGCTAACGTTGGCTTCGATGACTTTGGCCAGTTGAGCTTCCGCCTCAAGCAACGTTTGCCAATGCACCTTGCCCGAGGCATCTGCGCGCAAAAATGTATTCGACATAAGATCGCTAAGCGCGATATCCAGGCGCAGTTGTTTCGGTGCGCTGTCTTGCCAGTAGAGGTAGCTGCTGCTTGCTTCATGCGCAACCCCCGGTCCGCTGAACAGCGACAGGCAGAAAGCGGCAGTCGCGATCAGGGTTTTGATTGCTGAACTCATGGTGTGTTGCTCACTGCAGTTTGTGCGCGCCGGAGCAGTCGCCAGTCAGCGCGTTCCTGCTGCGTTGCAATATTGCGTTCGGCCAGCGCCAATGCGGCTTGCGGCTGCTGCCTGATATCCAGCAGAAAGCGCGCCCGCTCGTGGCGGTGTATGTCTTCCTGTCGCCGCTCGGAACGCTCGAAACGGTTGGCGAGTTCGCGGATCAGCTGGTCAGAGCGTGCATCATTCAAATTTTTCAGGGCAATCGCCCGTAGCAGTATCAGGCGATCGGTATCGGGTCTGCCAGCCAGTACTGTGTAAGCTTGAGCTGCTTTTCCATGACGCAATAACCAGTCCGCATATTCCGACGCGCTGTAGTGGTCGTCGGGTGATGTGGCCAATACGCTGCGGTAGTACTTCGCGGTGTCGGGGTGGTCTATGGCTGCGGCCAGCTCGGCCAGAGTGCCGAGTGCCCAGGCGTAGCCAGCGTCGGTTTGCGGCGGGAATTTTTCGATGGCGGCGTTCAGCCCTTCAAAAGCGGCCTCAGGGTTACCCTGCAGGCCCATCAGGTTGAAGTGGCAGCTTGTGGCTACCGAGCGTAAGCCGTGTCTTTTGATGGCTTCGCACAGGGTTGTGGCGAGTGCATAATCACCCTGCACCAATGCGATGCTGTAGAGAGTGAATTGCGCCTGCCGGTGTTTGGGGTCGTAGCGCAGAATGCCCTGCAAGCGCTTCTTGGCATCGCCGAATTGGTGAAGGCGCTGGTCAATTGTTGCCTGCAGTAAGGCCTGTTCGTGACCGGATTCAGTCATCGAATTCAATGCGGCTCTGGCACGCCCCAGTGCGCGCAGATCACCGCTGTGCCGGGAATACTCAATAAGCTGGCGAATTTCGGTGAAGTCCGGATTCTGCTTTTTCAGGGTTGTGGATGGAGTGGCTGCGCCCTCCCATATCACATCGCCAGGCTCGGCCTGGTATACCGCTGGTCCCATTGCCACAGCACTGCCGGCCGGAAACAGAAAGGCCAGAGCAAAAGCTCTGGCCTGATTCGACGAGTTAAAACGCACGCCTAGTTCAACTGACTGTCGAAGGCGGCGGTATTGTTCTGGTCGATAAAGGAAAAGTTGGTGTCATTGATTTCCGTCGGTGTTGCTGTCGCCGGGTCGGCAGAAAACAAACCGGTCACAAAGTCGCTGAAGACCTGGCCATCAGGTTGAAACGCAGCATTGTGCCGACTGGAATCATTGTCGCAGCCGGTTAGCAGTAATCCGCTAACCAGTGCCGTGACAGACATTTTAAGGAGTAATTTCATTGTGCGTTCCTCGCTTAGTTGCTAGGTGAACCCGGTAACGGGTTACGCAGATAAGGGAAGCTGGTGTCAAAATTCTGCGCATTGACAGTCGCACCGTCGGTGTAAGGCGCCGTATTGCTGCCAGCATTGGGGTTATTGCCAAGCAGTACCCCCATGGCGGCTCGCAAGGCGATGTCGACTACATCATCACCAGGACGGCGACCATTCGGAAAGCCTGCGTTGTCGCCTGCGATAACGCCCAGGTTGTTTTGCTGGGCGGGATCGTTCTGCACAGCGGTGGTGGTGTTCAGGCGTAGCATCTCTGACGCGTTGACATTGGCGGGCTGGTTCAGACCGGGTACGCCGGTCAGGAAGACCTGAACCAGATCATTGCGCGGAAACACATTCGGTGCGGTCACACCGAAGAGGATCTCCAGCAACTCCGGTAGCGCGGGGTTGGTGACATAGGTGCCAAACTGGCTGTCGCCCGAAGGATGGCTGGCGTTAAAGCGGTCCTTGTCTTTCAGGCCGATAACCACTTCGTTGACCAGTGGCATGCCCAGACGCGATACCTGGGTATAGGCGCCGCCGTTAACCGCAGCGGGTTTGCCGGTAACACTGCTGCCGCCAATGAATGCGGACGCGGTGGGCGAGGGGTTGATAATGCGGGCCTGGCGAACACTGGCGGTGGTCCAGGCGCCGATAACCGGCTCGCCGGCTACAGTCAGACAATTGATGGGCACTTGTATGGCCAGCGAGGTAACGTTCTTGTCATCAATAATGTTGCGTTCGGCGTCGGGCGGACCAACCGGGTTGGTATTTACCAGATCGAAAACTTCGCCGAGGTTGACCGCGAAACCCTCTTTACGTTGACCGACAAACAACTTGGCGGGACTGGCGCAGCCGGGAACATTAACCGAATAAATGTGGCTGGCCGCGTACGTTGCGTAGTCGCTAATGGACTTTGTACCGATATTGTCGAGAGGCTTCATAAAGGTCGTGGCACCGCCGCTAGCGTTGCTCACCAGGCTGCTATTGCCGGACCGACGTTGGCCGACGATTCTCCGTACGCTAAACGTCTGTCGCGTGTAAACATTGTCAACGCCATTTGCTGCCGGGCCGATGGCGCCAATGTTTTTTAGTGGCACGGAGACCATTTGGCCGTCAACGGGGACCTGCAGGTCGTTAACGACATCGTCAAATTCGAACTGGAAGGTAATGTCCTCAACCGCGTCGCCGTTGTTGTCGATATGAATTTCGTAAACGGCTTCGGTGTCCAGGTCAAAGTAGTTGGGGCCGCCGTAGGAATCCTGCAAGGGCAGGTAGTTGGCGATGAAAGTCACGGTTGAATCGCTTTCGGATCCGTAACTGCGAAACATATAGAAATCGGTGCCGTCGACCTTTGGCAACTGGGTTATAAAAGGAGCCTCTCGGTGACTTGAGGCATTTGCTTGCAGCGCTAGCAGGGATACAAGACCGGCTGCAGCCAGGCGGGTGAGGGGTTTATTTATCATCGTTTCGCTCCCGAAGGGTGTGCGTTTATCGTTTTAGCTGTACGCAGGGGCGAGGCAGGCCGATCAGATAAATAAGCGAAATATTTTCAGGGGAGGGCTGTCAGGAAAAATGCGGGATTGCTGGCGGGGAATTCGGCGGTACAACACAGCACAAGACGCTGTCGGCTTGTGCTGTGTATTGCCCGGATGTGCAGGCGCTTAGGCTTTCGCCGTGCTGCCGGCGTCCGGCTTTTTGGCGTAACCGAGACCGGTCTGGCCGCTGACACCGGTATTGATCTTGGTGACGCTACCGCCAGCCTTGAGGAAGGCCGCAGTCTGATCGGCAATCGTATCGGAGGTTTCGCTGGCAGAAGGCGCTTTTGCCTTCGCTTTCACTCGTTTTGCCGTCATAGTCAAACCCGCTAATTGAAAGGTAACGACGTAGTATACACGAAAAGGCGTCGCTCTGCCTGAGTCAAAAGCGAGCTTCTATCGAAAGGCCGACCAGTCTGGGTGGGATGTTGTTAATCAGTGTAAAGGTGTTGCTGCGACCGCCCACTGGGGCGAAGGCCTGGAAAAAGATGTCGGAATTGTCTTCGATATTTTCAACAAAGACCTCTACGCGCCAGTTTTCCGCAGGGCTGTCCCAGGTCATACGAAGATCACTGGTGCTGTGAGATTCCACCAAATCGGCCGGGTTGCCGAGACCTCGGCGATCAAGTTCGTCTGTCCAGCTGATTTTGACAGATGGCGTGAGCGAGCCCCAGTCTCCCAGCGGCCAATAGTAGCTTGCCAGCAAGGCGGCAGAATACCGGGGTGCTGCGGGTAAGCGCTCGTCGCTAAAATTCATCGGATTCTCGTCTGTGCAGCCGGGTTCTGTGTTGGTGTTTTCGCGGGCCAGGTCGTTGCCGCAGTATTCATCGTAGCGCCCATCGGTCCACGCGGCGCTGGCCTGGATGCGAAAGTTGGCGTTAGGGCTCCACTGCGATTCCACTTCAAACCCGCGGATGGTTGCGGATGCGGCATTTTCGGTCAACACCGCGCCGGGGGTAATCTGGGTTACCTGCAGGTCGCGGTAGTCGTAGTGAAAGGCCGCAAGATTGAGCGTCAGGGAGCGCTCAAAGAGTTCTAATTTCCAGCCTATCTCAATCGCGTCGAGGAGTTCGGCATCCACGGGGTTCTGGAACGCGGGCCCATCTGCCATTTGAACCAGTTGTGCGAGCCCGGGTTTGTAGCCGCGCGACAGCTCCAGATAGACCATGGCGTTGTCGCGGTAGAACCAGCGCGCACCGAGCTCACCGGTAGTTTCGGTGAAGTCTGCAAACTGATTGATGTTACTTTGCTGGATGAACGGAATCGGTAGGGCAACCACAGGCGCAGTAATCGTAATATTATTCTGCGCCGTTTTATTTGAAAAAGTGTCGCGGTTCTGGCGGATGCCAGCCGTTACTTCAATGGGCGGGCCGTTAAAAAGCTGCGCCAGATCGAAATCAATATTCAGGAACAGCGCCTCGCTCTGGTCGAGGATCTTTCGGTCGACGGTTTCGACCTCGACGTTGGCCACAACCTCGACGCTGGAGGGTATGAGAGGCAGGCCCAGCGTGCCGGCGTTGACAAAATTTCGCGCCAGAACGTTGAGGTTTTCGGTAACCGTTTGACGATACCAGAATGCGCCGAACAACCAGTCGATGCCCGTGTTGTTCTGGGAAACAAGGCGAATTTCTGCAGTGCGACGAATGTCGTCGTCGATAAAGGTGCGGCCTTCCGTGATCGGCTCTTCTGTACCATCGAGGTCGTAGACGTCTTTGGCATCACGTCTGAGCACGCCCCCCACAATCACCAAGTCGATATTGCCGAACCAGGGTAAGTCCTGCATCGACCAGTTGACGTCGCCGTCGACGCGGGTGAAATGCTCAAAGCCATTGCCAAAACGCTGATCCGTCCGCGAACGCACCTCGGTGACATCATCGGTCGGAGCCTGCGCGCCAAGCTCCTCGAATACGCCGCTGCGCCGCGTTTCCGGCGACGGACTGAAAACGATATTCACTCCCTTGGGTTCGCGCTCGTAGCGTATGCCGCGCAGCGCCAGGCGCAGATTGTCGGTGGGTTCGCTGCTGAGATAGAGCCGTGCGAAATAATCGTCAACGGCGCCTGGGTCTTCATAGCTGGGGGCCAGAAGGTTGTCGACGGTACCGTTGCCCTTTCTGACTTGTGCCGCAAATCGTCCCAGCAGGCGCGGGTCGCCTTCGCCCAGAAAAGGTATATTGGCGAAAGCGCGCAGCTCGCGCTCGCCAAAGTCGCTGTAGCGCAGGCTGCCGCCAACCCCTCCCTCAAGTTCGGGCCGCTGCCATTTGGCGTTGATGGCGCCAGCCGTGGCGTTGCGGCCAAACAGGGTGCCGGAGGGGCCGCGTAGAATTTCTACGGCTTCAAGGTCATAAAAGGGCTCGCCACGCATGGCGATAAAGACATCGTTCACGTGAAAAGCGACGGGCGAAGGCCCTTCGCGGGTTCGGCTGATGCCACGGATGGCAATCTTGTCCTCATCCTGTGCAACCATGCCGGGCACGAGTTCAACCAGGCTGTTGAAGTCCTGAATATTATTCTGTTTGAGGGTGTTTCCCGAGAAAGCCGACACTGAACCGAGCACGTCCTGCAGCGATTCTGAGCGCTTGGACACCGTGACAATAACTTCTTCTATCACCAGGCCGTTGCGGCTGGTTGCCGGCTGGGGCGCTATGTTGTCGTCGGCTTGGGCGCGTACGGTGGGTGCCAACGCGGTTGCCGAAATTAGCAGGACGACGGTGCTTGCGCGCATCAAACAATAAAAATTGAGTGTAAAACAGGAGGAGATAGGCATTTGCTTATTATTATGAAAACGTTTGTATACGGAATGTATGCCTGCCCCCTGCGGATGTCAACGCCATTGCGTCGCAGATTTCAGCGGATGGAAATTGGTTTAAGGAGCTGAGCCAGGGGCGGATTATCGCACCTCGCCCGGTATCGCGTGAGGATGTGCTGACTTTGCGGTATCGCTTACTCAGACTCTGCGGCCTTGGCGGGGACGCGCTGCCCCATCAGGTAAATTCCCTTGAGCAAATTAAGGGCCTCGAACAACTGGTTGTCGCTCTCGGCCAGTGAGGCCTCGCCATTACCGTTGTTCTGCTTCCGGGACCGGCTGGTACTTTCTTCGCCATCGTCGCGCGACAGGTGCCCGTGCAAATCGGCTTCGGTAATTTCGCCGTCCTTGTTCAAGGGCTGCACGCGTGCTCGCTGAATCTCTATGTCGGGCAAAATGCCCTGAGCCTGTATGGAGCGACCATTGGGAGTGAAATAGCGCGCAGTGGTGATCTTGATGGCGCGCTCCTGTGTCAGGGGCAGAACGGTCTGTACCGAGCCCTTGCCAAAACTCTGGGTGCCAACCACCAGTGCGCGTTTGTGGTCTTGCAGTGCGCCGGCGACGATTTCCGAGGCTGAGGCGGAGCCGCCGTTGATTAATACAACCAGCGGCGTGGTGTCTGCGGGCTCGGAGGAGCTGGCTTTGAACACCGCCTTGGAGCTCGGGACGCGACCTTCGGTGTAAACGATAGTGCCTTCGTCGAGGAATATGTCGGCCAGCTGAATAGAGGACTGCAGCAGGCCGCCGGGGTTGTTGCGCAAATCAATTATCGCACCCTTGAGTGGTTTGTTTGCCCGTTTCAATTTTTCGAGCTCGAAGCGGAAATCTTCAGCGGTTTTGGTTTGAAATTGCGCCACACGGAGATAGCCAAAACCGGGCTCCAAAGTTTTGCTGCGCACACTCCTGACGGTGATGACCTTGCGCGTCAGGGTGACTTCAAAGGGTGCGTTAATGCCCTCGCGCACAATCGTCAGCACGATCTTTGTTCCCTGGGGGCCTCGCATCATCTCGACGGCTTCCTGCAGGCTCATGCCTTTTACCTGCTTGTCGTCGAGTTCGATGATCAGGTCGCCGGCGCGCAGGTCGGCGGCCTGCGCCGGGCTGTCATCAATTGGGGCAATGACTTTAACAAAGCCGTTTTCCATGCTCACTTCCAGACCCAGGCCACCAAATTCGCCGGTCGTGTTGGTCTGCAGGTGATCGTAGGAGCTGGCATCGAGATAGGCGGAGTGAGGGTCCAGCCCTTCCAGCAAGCCCCGAATGGCGTTCTCCAGCAATTCGCGGTCGTTGACGTCGTCGACATAGCTATTACGAATCTGGTTGAAAATATCGGCAAAGAGACGCAGTTCTTCCAGCGGCAACTGGCCACCGACTTCAGCCTGCGGTTCCTTTGCTGAGACGGTAGCCGCCGATAACGCAAGGCTGAGAATCACTGTGTTGAATAATCGTTTCATTGACTGTTTTGCCATTTTTCCGACGAAGTAGGGATTGTACATGGTAGAAGGTGTGACCCCAATTGTTGGTGCTGGAACTCGAATTCTGGACATAGGCGCCAGAGGTGTTGCGAGCCAGCATTTCGGCGCTAACCCCGACACCAGCGCGAGGGATTGGTCGGTTGACCATTCTTGCGAATCTCGAAGTACAGCGAGGCTGTGCTGCGGCCACCACTGTTGCCCACCGTTGCAATGGCATCACCGGCCTTTACCCAGTCGCCAGTTTCAAACAACAGGCTTTCGTTGTGTCCATAGAGACTCATGTAGCCATCGCCGTGATCGAGAATGATTAACAGGCCGGCGCCGCGCAGCCAGTCGGCAAATACCACACGACCGTGATGAATTGCTTTGACTTCGCTGCCGCGGTTGGCGGAAATTTCGATTCCGTTCCAGGTGAGTGATGAATCCCCGCGTTTGCTGCCAAAGCGGTTAAGATGTTTGCCAGTGGCCGGCCAGCTCATTTTACCGCGTCGCGTGTTAAAGGGGCTGTAACTTTCGGGCAAACTGATGTTGGCAACTTCTTCTTCAATGGCGTTGAGCAGTTTTAGCAGATCGTCCTGCTCAGCTTGCATGGCTTTCAGGTTTTCGCCACGACTGCCAATCTGCTTGTCCAGAGCTGCCAGCGTGTGTTCCCGTTCGCGTTGTTTTGCTGCCAGTACGGATTTCTGCTCGTTGAGTTTGTCGCGGTTGGCGCTAAGTTCAGCGGTCTTTTTCTCGATAGCAGGGCTGATCGCGTCCAGCTCGCTGATGGTGCCGAGATAGCTTTTGATCTCCTGGTCGCGGGCTTTGTTGAAATAGTCGTAGTAGACCAGAGCGCGACTGAGCTTGTCGGGTGACTCCTGATTGAGAAGCATTTTAAGCTTCTTTTCCTGGCCGAGTTGGTAGGCGGCAAGTATTTGTTGTTCTATCAGACGCTGTTGTTTTCGTTGTTGGTCGCGCAGCGAAAGTTTGCGTTGTTCCAGTGATCTCAGTTGCTGCTGTTGGTTGTTGATGGCGGCATTGGTATCACGCAATTTGCGCTGTAGCTTTCCGAGTTGCGTCTCGACTTCACGGAGCGCTTTCTGGGCGCTGCCGCGTTGCTCGCGCTTGCTGTTCAGCTCGTTCTGGAGCGAACTGATTCGGGCTTTTAGCGCCTTGAGCTGCGCGCGCCGGTCACTGTTATCGTCGGCGCCGGCGGGCAGCGGGCTGCTCAGCAGGGCACTGAGCACAGTAATGATAAGCCAGTGCCCGCGCATGGTATCAGTCGTCTGAAATCAGGGATTGTCCGCTCATTTCCGGCGGCTGCTCCAGCCCCATCAGGGCCAGCATGGTTGGCGCTACGTCCGGCAGGCGGCCCGGTTTCAAACTTAGCTGGCGGTCGCCTACATAGATAAAAGGCACCAGTTCAGTGGTGTGTTGGGTGTGAGCCTGCCCGGCTTCATAATCCAGCATTTGCTCGCAGTTGCCGTGGTCGGCAGTGATCAGGCAGTCGCCCCCCACTTCCAAAACGGCCTCGGTAACGCGGCGCACACTTTCGTTGATGGCTTCGGCGGCTTTGACGGCGGCGCTGAATACACCGGTGTGCCCTACCATGTCGCCATTGGCGTAATTGCAGATAATGGCATCGTATTGGCCGCTTTTTATGGCGGCAACGAGTTTGTCGGTAACCTCCGGGGCGCTCATTTCCGGCTGCAGGTCGTAGGTTGCAACGTCGGGGGACGGCACCAGAATACGATCCTCACCTTTGTACAGGGTTTCCCGGCCGCCGCTAAAGAAAAATGTTACGTGGGCGTATTTTTCAGTTTCGGCAATTCGCAACTGGGTCTTGCCCTGCTTTTCCAGTAACTCACCAAAACTGTTGTGTAGATCTTCGGAAGGGTAGGCCACGCGGGTATTCAAGTCGCTTGCGTATTCGGTGGCGCTGACAAAGTCTGCCAGGGCTGGAACAGCGCTGCGCTCAAACCCGTCAAACTCGGCTTCTGTAAAGGCTCGGGTAATTTCCCGGGCGCGGTCGGCACGAAAATTCATAAACAGGATGCTGTCGCCATCGCTTATCTGTACCGGTTTCTCGCCGGCAGGTGTGATGAGGGTGGCAGCAACAAACTCGTCGTTTTCTTCGCGCGCGTAGGCGGCCTGCAAGCCGGCGACGGCGGATTCGGCGTTGTACTCGGCTTTGCCGAGCGTCAGCATATCGTAAGCCTGCTGAACGCGATCCCAGCGGTTGTCCCTGTCCATGGCGTAATACCGGCCGATGATGCTGGCAATGCGACCACAACCGAGTTCGTTGAATTTGTCAGCGAGTTTTTCCAGGGAGGCCTGTGCGCTGCGCGGTGGTGTGTCGCGGCCATCGAGAAAAGCGTGGGCATAAACCTTGCTGGCCCCGCGATGGACGGCAAGCTCAACCGCAGCAAGGATGTGGTTTTCGTGGCTGTGTACCCCGCCCGGCGACAACAGGCCAAAAATATGGACGGCTTTATCGTGCTTGACGGCTTTCTCGACAGCCTCGACGAAAACGGTATTGCGAAAGAAGTCGCCATCGCTGATCGATTTATCGATGCGTGAGATATTCTGGTAGATGATGCGGCCTGCCCCGAGGCTCATGTGGCCAACTTCCGAATTGCCCATCTGACCTTCCGGCAGGCCCACATCCATGCCCGAGCCCGAAATCAGGCTGTGTGGGCGCTCTTTCCAGAGCTTGTCCCACGTGGGCGTGTTGGCATGGGCAATGGCGTTGTCTTCGGGGGCTTCGCGATGACCCCAGCCATCGAGGATCAGCAGTACCATGGGTTTCTTGGCAGTCATTGAGGTCCAGAACGGTCGGTTAACGGGGCGCCTATTGTAGCGGCTATCCCGGCCAGCCGCCATGTGCCTGCCGGCTGACCTGCGGGGCGGGCAGGAGCGCTTTGATCCGTGTATAATCGCGGCTTTCGAAAATTCCCGCACAGAGGTTTTGCATGGAATCGTTCATCGTTTTTCTGGGCCAGCAGTGGATGTTGGTTGGCGCTTTGCTGAGCTGCGTGCTGCTGCTGGTGTTTCATGACTCCAAGCGTTCCGGCGCTTCGGTAAGCCCCCAGGCGGCGGTCAACCTGATCAATCAGCAGGACGCAGTGGTCATAGACCTGCGTGACGCCAAGGAGTTCAAAAGCGGACACATTGTCGATGCGATCAACATCCCGTTTAGCAGTGTTGATTCGCGTCTGGGCGAACTGGAGGCCTATAAAGACAAGGCGCTGATTCTGGTCTGCAAAATGGGGCAGCATTCAGGCGGGGTTGGCAAGAAGCTGGCCGCTAAAGGTTTCACCGGCGTACGCCGCATGTCGGGTGGCATGATGGAATGGAAGGGCCAGCAGTTGCCGCTGGTGAAGGGCTGATAAATGAGTACCGTTAAAATTTACACTACGCGCTTTTGCCCCTATTGCGTACACGCCAAACAGTTGCTGGCGCACAAGGCGGCAACGGTTGATGAAGTTGCCGTTGATGGCGACAGAGCCATGCGTGCAAAACTGGTGGAAATGACGGGTGGCAGCAGCACCGTTCCGCAGATATGGATTGGCGATACTTATGTTGGTGGCTGCGACGAGCTGGTTGCGCTTGACCGGCGTGGTGAGCTTGATCGCATGCTGGCAGCCAACTAGGCGCCCTTTAATCAACGATATTGCATAGATAGGAAAGTCGATGGCTGACGAACAACAGAAATTTGCCCTGCAACGCATTTACGTAAAAGACATTTCACTTGAATCGCCCAACAGCCCAATGGTGTTCACCAAAAGTTGGAAGCCGAACTTCAAGGTTGATCTCAATACCCGCAGCAACCACGTTGCCGAGAACAGCCATGAAGTTGTGCTGACCATTACCCTGACCGCTGAATTGGACGGCGAACAGGTTTTGTTGCTGGAAGTGCAGCAGGCAGGCTTGTTCGCAATTGAAGGTATTGAAGGCGACACCTTGAAGCAGGTGTTGGGCATTGCGTGTCCGAACTTGCTCTTTCCCTACGCGCGTGAAGCGATTGATTCCCTGGCACTGAAGGGCGGCTTCCCGGCGGTGGCGCTGCAACCGGTTAATTTTGAGGCCCTGTTCCGCGAGGCGCAAAAGCAGGCGGCCGAGAAGCAGAGCCAGAGTGCGCAGAAGCACTAGCACGCTGGAATGCCCGATACGCTGCGCTTAATCGGGCCTACTATAGTTTAATCGTAAGGTAGGCCGGGATAAGCATAGCGTTCCCGGCTTGCTGGGCGATTCCAGCCCTACTCAAACACCACCGGTATAACCCAGCTGCCGCCAAGCCTCATACACAAAAATACTGACGGCGTTCGACAAGTTCAGGCTGCGGCTGTCACCCTTCATGGGGAGTCGCAGTACCTGCCCGGCGGGCAGCGCGGCTAGAAACTCTTTCGGCAAGCCCCGGCTCTCCGGCCCGAAAACCAGATAATCGCCTTCCCGGTAAGCCACGTCGCTGTGTGCTTTGCTGCCCTTGGTGCTGCAGGCGAATACGCGCTGCGGTTGCTCACTGCTCAGTAAGTCGTCCCAGCAGGCGTGAGTTTTCACATTCGCCCATTCGTGATAATCGAGACCGGCACGGCGCAGGCGTTTGTCGTCGAGCGTGAACCCCAGTGGCTTGATTAAGTGCAATTGCATGCCGGTATTGGCGCACAGTCGAATAATATTGCCGGTGTTGGGCGGAATTTCCGGTTGATAGAGCACGATGTTCAGCACGTGGCGACCTCGTTGTTCGTTCCGCACCCGGCGCTAGGCCGGGCGGTATACCTTGACGTTGCTGTAACCCTGCTCAACCAAATGTGCGGCGTGCAGTCGGCTCATCACCCCTTTGTCACAGTACAACAGGTAGGTGCACGACCTATCGAGCCCGGCGAACTTGCTGTGCAGTTCGTAGAATGGCATGTCTACCACCGTTGTGCCTGATATTTGCAGCGGTCGCCGTTCGGTTTCGTCCGGGTGGCGGACATCGATAACGACAGCGCCGGGAATGGGCGCGGCCAGTACTTCGAGCTCAATGCGTGTCAGTTCCTCATTGGCCAGTTCGTCAATGGTGGTATAGCGCGCATCGGCGAGTGCCTGCTCCAGTACTGCAAAGTCGAATTTTTCTTCCTGCGCGGCCACCTTTTCGGGTTTGGCCTTGGTGGTGGGTTTGACCGAAATAACACCGCAGTATTCGGGCATGTTGGCCGCAAATTCCTCCGTGCCTATCTGCGCGGCGGTGCGGATGATGTCGCCCTTGTCAGCTGCGATCAGCGGGCGCAAGACCAGCTTGTCGGTAACCGCATCAATTACCGACAGGTTGGTCAGGGTCTGGCTCGATACCTGGGCGATAGCCTCGCCGGTGACCAGGGCCTGCACATTCAGCTCGTCGGCAACGCGTTCGGCGGCACGCAGCATCATGCGTTTGAGCACAACGCCCATCTGCGAATTGTCGACATTTTTCAGAATTTCACCCACCACATGCTCGAAGGGCACGGTGACAAATTTGACGCGATGCGATGCGCCGTATTTCATCCAGAGATAGAGAGCGACTTCCTTGACACCGATCTCGTGGTCGCGCCCGCCCAGATTGAAAAAGCAGAAGTGGGTACGCAGACCTCGTTTCATCATCATGTAACTGGCCACCGGGGAGTCAAAGCCACCGGAAATCAGGGACAACACCGGGTCGAGGCTGCCCAGCGGAAAGCCGCCGAGTCCGGGGTAGCGTTGATTGACGATGTACACCAGCTCGTCGCGAACTTCGATACGCACCACGACTTCGGGGTTGCTGAGATCGACGCCGGCGGCGTCGCTGTGCTGATTCAGGCCGCCGCCAACGTAGCGTTCGACATCCAGTGACTGGAAGTCGTGCTTGCCGCTGCGTTTGCAGCGCACGCTGAAGCGTTTGCCGGCGAGTCGCTCGCCCCACAGCGCTCGGGTGTGTTGATAGATATCGTCGATATCTGTCAATGGATATTCCAGAACGTCCATAAAATGGGCTATGCCCGGGGTGTTGCCAAGAATTTCGATCATGGTGGCGGCGCGATCCGGCTCATTGAGCCGGCTACTAATAACGATTTTGTCCCACTGCCGTTCAATATGGATGTCAGGGTCGACCGGTTCGAGCAATCGTCGGAGGTTGGTGTGCAGCTGCTTAACAAACTGTTTGCGTACCGGCCGGCTTTTAATGGTGATTTCTGGAAAGAACTTGACAATAAACTTCATGGTGCCCCGGTGTGCGGAAGGAAAAGCGCGCTATTATACTGCCGTCGTCCGGCTGTGTGCAGCTGTGAACTGCGGCCGTAATGACCCATAATGGTGCGACTGTGATCCATTGTGGTGCGCTCCGCCGGATTCTTGCACGTTAATCAGGCAAAACAGGTTTAAAGCGCCTGCTTTTCGCGCCTAGCCCGCGCCTATTTTGTGGCATGGCTTTTGCTTTATGTGATGTCACTCACAAGGCCGCTATGCGGCATTGTCTGAACGGCATATAATCGCCCACTTTCGGCCGCGCCGAGACCACACGACTCTCTATTGGAGGATAACCCTAATGTCAGAGAAGACTCTGAAACTGATTAAAGACAACGAAGCAGTATGGGCAGACATGCGCTTTACCGATACCAAGGGTAAAGAGCAGCACGTCACCATCCCTGCGCGCGATGTCGACGCCGGCTTTTTTGAAGAAGGCAAAATGTTTGACGGCTCATCCATCTCTGGCTGGAAGGGTATCAACGAGTCTGACATGATCCTGATGCCTGACGATGCGGCTTCCTTTATGGACCCATTCACCGACGATGCGACCGTTATCATTCGCTGTAACATCGTTGAGCCTTCTACCATGCAGGGCTACAACCGTGACCCGCGCTCTATCGCGGCACGCGCTGAAGACTACCTGAAGTCTACCGGCATTGCCGACAGTGCCCTGTTTGGCCCGGAGCCCGAATTCTTCGTATTTGACGATGTTAAATGGCATGCCGATATCAGCGGCGCTGGCTACACCATCAACTCTGATGAGGCCGCATGGTCTTCAAATAAAGTATTCGAAGACGGCAACTTTGGTCACCGTCCCGGCGTGAAAGGCGGTTACTTCCCCGTGCCTCCGGTCGACAGCCTGCACGACCTGCGCGGTGCCATGTGCCACGCGATGGAGTCTATGGGTCTGGATATCGAAGTACACCACCACGAAGTGGGTACTGCCGGTCAGTGCGAAATCGGTGTTGGTCCCAACAGCTGCGTCAGCAAGGCTGACGAAGTCCAGATTTTGAAGTACGCGGTGCACAATGTAGCTCATGCCTACGGCAAAACGGCTACGTTCATGCCCAAGCCTCTGGTTGGCGACAACGGTAGCGGCATGCACTGCCACATGTCTCTGAGCAAAGATGGCAAGAACCTGTTTGCCGGCGACGTATACGGCGGCCTGTCTGAAACTGCCCTGTTCTACATCGGCGGTATCATCAAGCACGCGCGTGCACTAAATGCCTTTGCTAACCCGTCTACCAACTCTTACAAGCGTCTGGTGCCAGGTTTTGAAGCGCCCGTTATGCTCGCTTACTCGGCGCGTAACCGTTCGGCTTCTATCCGCATTCCGTATGTCGCGAACCCGAAAGCACGCCGCATTGAAGTACGTTTTGGCGATCCTTCTGCCAACCCGTACCTGATGTTTGCTGCCTTCCTGATGGCTGGCCTTGACGGCATCCAGAATAAGATCCACCCCGGCGATGCTGCCGACAAGGATCTGTATGACCTGCCTGCTGAAGAAGCTGCGGCGATCCCGACAGTTGCCTCTTCACTGGATCAGGCTCTGGCTGCGCTGGATGCGGACCGTGAGTTCCTGACCGCTGGCGGCGTATTTGATGATGACATGATTGACGCCTACATCGGCTTGAAAGCCGGTGAGGTTGAGCGCCTGAACATGACAACTCACCCCGTTGAGTTTGATATGTACTACAGCGTTTAATCGCGCAATCCGACTGAAAAGCCCGGCATTAGCCGGGCTTTTTTTTGCCTGCCCGTCTGGTGGCAAGGTGGTGTAGGGGTAGGCAAGTGCCTGTCTCACAGTTTTTTCAGGCTGCTATTGACGGCGGCGTGCCCATGGCTAAATATCGACCTATGAAGCAAATACTCAGCGTGATAGTGGCACTTGGCCTGGCCGGCAGTTTGACAGCCGACGACAGTGACTCCGGCATTTACCGAAGTAAGGACCGGCAGGGCAATACGGTCTTTACCGATCAGCCCGGCGACAATGCCGAACGCGTTGAACTGCAGGATACCAACCGCACGCCGGCCGTGACACCGCGCCCGGCCAGGAAAAAATCCGCTAAAAAAGACCCGGGTTCGGGTTATGTGGTGAGCTTTGTTGAGCCGGAAGATAATGCAGTGGTGCCCAATGGATTGATCCCCACCACGTTCAGCGTGACGATTGACCCGCCGTTGTTACCCAAACACAAGCTCGAGTTTTTGCTTGATGGCGAGAGCCTGGTAGTTGGCCCGGCGCAGCACCACACCATTGACCGGCTGACCCCCGGCGGGCATCAGATCACCGCGCAAGTCGTTGATGCCGATGGCAAGCCCTTGGGGGAGGCGGGATCGGTGAGAGTGACTGCCTACTGGCCGGGCAACCGCTAGGTCTTCTTCTTTCTGTATAAGGACTTTCTATATTGCTGCTGCAGCGCACCATTGTGGTGCGCATGCGCTATACTGAACTTGCTGAGGCCTCAAAATGGTGAGTTCGGCTGCACTGCTTCCTGCGCTACCGGTGTGCGGGCTGGCAACTCCCGTCCCTTGAAGCTGCAGTGTCTATAGGCGCACTGGCCCGGATATTGCTTACAGGGCAGAGGCAGACAGGAGTTCAAGCCTTCCCATGGCCCCGGATAATCTTCACCACCGCATTCTCGACAACCTGAAAACGGCGATCATTCTGGTCGAGCCGAATTTGACGGTAAGTTATATCAACCCTGCGGCAGAGTCGCTGCTGGCCGTATCGGGCCATCGTATGCAGGGTAGCTCGGTGACCAAGCTGTTCTTTGAGCAGGAGGACACCATGATTAACCTGCTCGACGCCATCAATAATTTTAATGCCTACACCAAGCGCGAGGCGCAGTTGTCTTTGCAGTCGGGGCAGCAGATCACGGTGGATTTTGCGGTTACCCCGATTCACGAAAGCAGGGGTTCCAAGTCGTTGATCATCGAGTTGCAGCCGCTGGATCGGCTGCTGCGTATCAGCCGCGAAGAGGGCTTGCTGTCCAGTCAGGAGCATTCGCGTGTGCTGGTGCGCGGCCTGGCCCACGAAATCAAGAACCCCCTCGGGGGTTTGCGCGGCGCGGCGCAATTGCTGGCCCGTGAACTGCCCGACGACAAGCTCAAAGACTACACCGACATTATTATTGAAGAGGCCGATCGCCTGCGGAATCTGGTCGACAATATGCTGGGCCCAAACCAGACCCTGACCATGGAGCCCACCAATATCCACGAAGTGCTCGAGCGGGTGCGCAATCTGGTTGAAGCCGAAGGCACCGGCAATATCCACATTGTGCGCGATTATGACCCGAGCATTCCCGAGCTGGTGGGTGACCGTGAGCAGTTGATTCAGGCCACGCTGAACATCGTGCGCAATGCGGTGCAGGCCCTGCAACAGCAGAGCTACCATGCCGACAGACCGTTGATTACCCTGCGCACCCGCACGTTGCGCCAGTTCACTATCGGCGCACATCGCTATCGTCTGGTGTGTCGGGTGGACGTCGTCGACAACGGCCCCGGTATTCCCGACAGTGTGCGTGAAGCCATATTCCTGCCCATGGTTAGCGGTCGTCCTGACGGCACAGGTCTGGGGCTGTCGATTTCCCAATCCATTATCAATCGCCATCGCGGCCTGATTGAGTGCGCGAGCGAACCCGGTAATACCGTGTTCACACTCAATATTCCGCTGGAGTTAGCTGCATGAGCAAATCACATTCCGTCTGGATTGCAGACGACGACCGTTCGATACGCTGGGTGCTGGAAAAGGCGCTGAATCAGGCCAATATCGATACCCAGAGTTTTGAAAGTGGCGACGAACTACTGACCCAGCTCGACACCGGCACCCCCGATGCCATCATCAGCGACATCCGCATGCCCGGCATTGACGGTCTGGAGCTGCTTACCAAAATCACCGCCAACTATCATGGGCTGCCGGTGATTATTACCACCGCCCATTCGGATCTGGACAGCGCAGTGGCGTCTTATCAAGGCGGGGCTTTTGAATATTTGCCCAAGCCCTTTGATGTGGATGAGGTGGTGGCCACTATCCAGCGCGCGCTTGAACATAACAGTCGTCGCAAAGGGCAAGTGCCGGTTGCCGAGCAGTATGAAACGCCAGAGATCATTGGCGAAGCGCCGGCCATGCAGGAGGTGTTCCGCGCTATTGGCCGTTTGGCACACTCCAATATCACCGTGTTGATCAACGGTGAGTCGGGCACCGGCAAGGAGTTGGTGGCGCACGCGCTGCACCGCCATAGCCCGCGTTCCGACAAGCCCTTTATCGCCCTGAATATGGCGGCGATTCCGCGCGATCTTATGGAGTCGGAATTGTTCGGTCATGAGAAAGGTGCTTTCACCGGGGCGGGTTCACAGCGCCGAGGTCGCTTTGAGCAGGCCAACGGCGGCACCCTGTTTCTGGATGAAATTGGCGATATGCCCGCTGAAACGCAAACTCGCTTATTGCGTGTACTGGCCGACGGTGAGTTTTATCGGGTGGGCGGACACACGGCGGTGCGGGTGGATGTGCGCATTATTGCCGCGACCCACCAGAATCTGGAAAAGTTGGTAGAAGCCCACCAGTTCCGTGAAGATCTGTTTCACCGGCTCAACGTCATCCGTATTCACATACCGAGATTGTCGGAGCGGCGCGAAGACATTCGCATGCTGGTTAAGCACTTTTTCAAGCAGGCTGCCAACGAACTCAATGTCGAGCCAAAACGGCTGCGCCCGGAGGCAGAAGAGTACATGATGCAGTTACCCTGGCCGGGCAACGTCAGACAACTGGAAAATACCTGCCGCTGGTTGACGGTGATGGCCTCAGGGCGTGAAATCCACATCAACGATTTGCCGCCCGAAATGCTGCAGCAGCCTCAAACTGCGGCCGATGTTGCGCCGGGTGCGCCCAGCATTCATTGGCAGGATAATCTGCGGCACTGGGCTGACCAGGAATTGCTGCTGGGTCGCGATCGTATTCTTGACCGCGCGGTGCCACAATTTGAACGCATCATGATTGAGGCGGCGCTGGCTTATACGCAAGGCCGCCGGCGCGACGCATCCAACCTGTTAGGTTGGGGGCGCAATACCCTGACCCGCAAGATCAAGGAGCTGGGGATGGGTGATGACGACATCGATGATTAGCGAGCCGTTGCCTTGGGTTCCACTGACCGGATGCTGAAGTTGTACAGCCGGTAGGTTCCGTCACCCACATCCAGCGTAGCGGTCACCAGTGCGCTGCCCTGCTCGAAACGGGCAGGAAAGCTGTAGCTTAGCTGTTGCCCGCTGCCGAATACTGACAGGGCGGCGGTGAGATTGGAAAAGCGCGGTGGATCCATATCCATAAATCCCCCCAGGCGACGATACTGCTTGAGCACTGCCTCAAGCTGCTTGCGGCTGACCCGCTCGCGCGCTGCCGGGGCCAGATGCGACCAGAGAGACTGGGGTTGCCAGTCCGAGACATCCTGCATTACCCGCTTCAGATACACATCGGCCTTTTGGCTGTGACGTTTGTCTTGCTGGTAAGCGTAGTAGTACAGCGCTCCAAAAATTAGCAGGCAGAAAATAATAAACAGGCGTAGCGGTTGCTGCATAGGTCAGGCGCCAAGTTGCATGAACGTGTCGAGCAGGCCAATGCTGTGCAAAAAGACCAGCAGAATGCCAACGGGAGCAATGTAGCGCAGTGCGGTCGTCCAGAGTTTGAAATACAACGGGTTCTCAAACCCTGCCGCGGTCTCAACTGTCTGTCGCTGCATAATCCATCCGACAAAAATGGCGATTAACAGTCCGCCCAGCGGCAGGATGTAGTTGGCGGTGATGTGGTCGAGCAAATCGAAAAAGCTGCCTGAATAAATACAGGCAGTGCCGCCAAGCCAGCCAATCACTGCGGCCCCGAATGTGCCCCAGCGGCGCTTCACGCCGTGGCGTTCGAGCCAGGCAACACCCGGTTCGATCAGTGAAATAGAAGAACTCAGGGCGGCAATGCTGACCAGAATAAAAAACAGCGAGCCGAAAATCATGCCGCCAGGCATGTTGGCAAACGCGATCGGTAACGAGACAAACATCAGTCCCGGCCCGGAGCTGGGTTCAAGGCCGTTGGCAAATACCAGCGGAAAGATGGCCATGCCGGCCACAAGTGCAATAACAGTGTCCAGTGCCGCGATGGTGATGACAGTTTTGCCCACGGAATGCTCGCCGGGCATGTAGGCACCGTAAGCCATGATGGCGCCCATCCCAAGGCTCAGGGTGAAAAAGGCGTGCCCCATTGCCACCAATACCGCTTCGCGGCTGAGTTTGCCGAAGTCGGGCTGGTACATAAACTCCAAGCCGCGCACAAAATCACCGTTCAGCCAGCTGTAACCCAGAAGCATCAGCAAAAATACAAACAGAAGCGGCATTAGAATTTCGACGGCGCGGCCGATCCCTCGGGTGACACCGGCGGCAATAATGCCGCCGGTTAGGGCGACAAACAGGGTTTGCCACAGCCACTGGCGCGGAAAGCTGCCGGTGAGCGAGGCGAAGTTTTCACTAATTGAATCGGCGCTTTGGGCCTGATAGGTGCCGGTAAGACTCTGCCAGACATAGTCCAGCGCCCAGCCGGCAACCACGCTGTAGAACATGAGGATCAGCAGGCCGCCAACTACACCGGCCAGGCCCACGAATCCCCATGCTGCAGGTGCGCCCGCATCGCGGCTGAGGCCGAGCATGGCGTCAACCGGATTGGCGCGTGCAGCTCGCCCGGCCATGACTTCGGCCACCATCACAGGCACCCCAACCAGCAAGATGCAGCCCAGATACACCAGCACAAAGGCGCCGCCGCCGTATTCACCGGTAATGTAGGGAAACTTCCAGATATTGCCCAGGCCGACCGCTGAGCCGGTGGCGGCGAGGATAAAGGTCCAGCGATTGGTCCAGCTGACAGGTGTTTGAGTATTCATCGGGTGGCTTGGGCCTGCTTATTATGGGTTTTCTGCGACATGCATTCGGCGGTTCTGCGCCTTGTAAGCGGTGAATTGTAGCGGGAATGTCGGGGTTTTCCCAAGTTGTCTGCAAACCCGTGGCGGCGAAGTCGGGCAGCCGCTGTGACTGAGTGAATTAATAAAAGTTTTCCGGCGCAGTTGGTCGATTTTTCAGCTATAATGCGCGCCGCCTTTGAGGCGTATGCACGGTTCGCCGCTGGTTCAGGCTTTGCTCCAGGTAATGTTCTGGCGAAAATCCTCTCAAGGAATCCGTATTTTGACGACACCGGAACCCCACCGGTGCGTTGTTACTTATAGGGCGCAGGCCGCCCGTGTAGAGTTTTAAATGATTGAAAATCTTCGTAATATCGCGATTATCGCACACGTTGACCACGGCAAAACCACTCTGGTAGACAAGTTGCTCAGCCAGTCCGGTACGCTGGATCGTCGCAATGCGGGCGCCGAGCGCATCATGGATTCCAACGATCAGGAGCGTGAGCGCGGTATTACGATACTGGCAAAAAATACGGCCATCCAGTGGAATGGGTACCGCATTAATATCGTCGATACTCCCGGTCACGCCGACTTTGGTGGCGAAGTTGAGCGGGTTCTGTCGATGGTAGATTCTGTGCTGTTGCTGGTGGACGCAGTCGACGGCCCGATGCCGCAAACCCGCTTTGTTACCCAGAAAGCCTTCGAGCGCGGCCTTAAGCCGATTGTGGTGGTGAACAAGATCGACCGGCCGGGTGCCCGCCCGCACTGGGTTCTCGATCAGGTGTTTGAACTGTTTGATCGATTGGGGGCAACCGACGAGCAACTGGATTTCCCCGTAGTGTACGCCTCTGCGCTGAACGGGTATGCCGGCCCCGAGCCCGATGATCTGGCCGAAGACATGACGCCTCTGTTTGAGATGATTGTGGACAAGGTAAGCGCACCGGACGTGGATGATTCGGCGCCCCTGCAAATGCAAATTTCAGCACTGGACTACTCCAGCTACGTGGGTGTTATCGGTGTGGGTCGCATTACCCGTGGCACTCTCAAGCCGGGGCAGCAACTGGTTGTTGTGGATGCGAAAGGCAAAACCCGCAAATGCCGCGTGCTGTCGGTAATGGGGTATATGGGTCTTGAACGCGTTGAAGTGGAAGAGGCGCGCGCGGGGGATATTGTCTGCATCACCGGTATCGACGGTTTGGGTATCTCTGACACCTTGTGTGATCCCGATAAGGTAGAGGCGCTGCCGGCACTGACGGTAGACGAACCAACGGTCAGCATGACCTTCCAGGTCAACGACTCTCCCTTTGCCGGCAAGGAAGGCAAGTACGTTACCACCCGCAATATCTCGGAGCGCCTTGAGCAAGAGCTGATTCACAACGTAGCGCTGCGGGTGCAGCCCGGTGACACTCCTGACAAATTCAAGGTGTCGGGGCGTGGTGAGCTGCATTTGTCGGTGTTGATCGAAAATATGCGCCGCGAAGGGTTTGAGCTGGGTGTCTCTCGCCCGGAAGTCGTGCAGAGAATTGTCGACGGGGAAGTGCAAGAGCCTTACGAGCAGGTCGTTATTGATGTTGAAGACCAGTATCAGGGTGCGGTCATGGAAGAGCTGGGTCTGCGCAAGGCCGAGCTGACCAATATGGAGCCGGACGGCAAAGGGCGCGTGAAGCTGGAATTTATAGCACCCTCGCGCGGGCTGATCGGTTTCCGTTCACTGTTTCTGACGCTCACCTCAGGCTCAGGCATTCTGACCAGTATTTTTGACCATTACGGCCCGGTCAAAATGGGTGATGTCGGTCGCCGTACCAACGGCGTACTGGTGTCGATGGTGAAAGGTAAAACCCTGAGCTATGGCCTTTATAATCTGCAGGATCGCGGTCGTTTGTTCCTGGGCCACGGCGAAGAAGTGTACGAAGGACAGATAGTCGGTATTCACTCGCGCGGCAATGATCTGGTGGTAAACCCGACCAAGGCCAAGCAGCTGACCAACGTGCGTGCCTCCGGCACGGATGAGGCGCTGACCTTGTCACCGCCTATACGTCACACGCTGGAGCAGGCGCTGGAGTTCATCGAAGACGACGAACTCGTTGAAGTAACGCCGGAGAGTATCCGGGTGCGCAAAAAGCTCCTGAAAGAGAACGAGCGCAAGCGCGCAGGCAATATGTCGCTGAGTAAAGGCGCATAATCGAACGCGTAACCTTCCGCGAATGGCAGGCGGGTTCTCTGCCCGCTATTCGCTGAACGCTCCCCCTTGAGCTAAGCTGTACACGTAGCTTGTTTCGAGGTTGCTGTGCTGCCACTATTTCCAGACATCAAACCCTATCGCGAGCAGCGCCTGAACGTGGGCGAGCCGCACGTTCTGCACATTGAGGAAAGCGGCAACCCCGATGGTGTGCCTGTGCTGTTCCTGCACGGTGGTCCTGGCGCTGGCTGCAACTCCCGGGGGCGCTGTTTCTTTGACCCCGAGCAATACCGCATCGTGTTATTTGATCAGCGCGGTGCCGGCCAATCTACGCCCCACGCCTGCACCGACAACAATACCCTGCAAGACCTGCTGGCCGACATCCTGTGCATACTTGATAAGCTCGACATAGAGCGTTGTATGTTGTTTGGCGGTTCCTGGGGGGCAACGCTGGCGCTGGCTTTTGCGGAGCAGCACCCCGAGCGAGTGTCGGGCATGGTATTGCGCGGAGTGTTTTTGTGTCGTCGGCAGGACCTGGACTGGTTTTATCGCGATGGCGCGAGTCGGATTTTTCCTGAAGCCTGGGAGCAACTGCGTGCGGCCGTGCCGGACCAAACCGACTTGCTGGCGAGTTACCACAGCGTTCTTGATTCAGGCAATGAAATTGAGCGCATGGCTGCCGCTCGCGCCTGGGCAACGTGGGAGGCCACCTGCTCAACCCTGCGCCCGCATTCAGGGTTTATTGAATCGGTGGGTGAGTCGCACAATGCCCTGGCGCTGGCCCGGCTGGAAACGCATTACTTCGTGAATCAGGGCTTTCTCAGACCCAACCAGCTTATTGATGAAGCCGGGAAGCTGGCCGGCATCCGCAGTATTATTGTGCACGGTCGCTACGATATGGTGTGTCCGCTCGACAATGCCCACAGCCTGCATGCTGTTTGGGCAGACAGCGAGCTGCGCATTATTCGCGACGGCGGGCACTCGCCTTTCGAACCCGCCATGAGTGACGCGCTGGTGCATGCGACGACGGACATGCTTGAGTGGCTCACAGAAAAATCAGCCTGAAACAGGATATTTCCCTCAGTGAAAGCTTTAGTGCAGCGCGTTCGCTACGCGCGCGTGAGTGTGAATGAAGAATGCGTTGGCGCTATTGACGCCGGCATGCTGGTGCTGCTCGGTGTTGAACGGGACGATAGCCCCGAGTTGCTTGAACGAATGGCCGAGCGTTTGCTGAATTATCGGCTGTTTGCTGATAGCGAAGGGCGCATGAATGCTTCGCTTCGCGATACCGGTGGTGGCTTGCTGTTGATCTCCCAGTTCACGCTTGCAGCCGATACCCGCAAAGGTTTGCGCCCCGGTTTTTCTACCGCCGCTGCGCCGGCTGACGCGCAGTTGCTTTATAACGCGCTGCTTGATTTGTTGAAGGCGAAGCACGAGCCGGTTGCCGGGGGGCGTTTTGGTGCCGATATGCAGGTCGAATTGCTCAACGACGGCCCGGTCACCTTTATGCTGGAGGTCGTATAGAGAAGCGCAGCCTATGTCGCCATCGTGAATTCATCGGTGTGGACAGTATGGGTCATTGTGCTAGTCTGATAGCGGTAGTATAGCGCCGATAATTCGAATAGCGGCTTCAGGTTGGTTTAATGGAGATAAGACAATGAAAAAAACGTTAATGGTTTCTGTACTGGCGGCAGCTTCTGCAAGCAGCTTTGCGGTTGTGCCCGGTGGTGACAGCTGTGGTTGGGGTAACATGTTGTTTGAAGGCCAGTCGGGTCTGCCCATTCATGTTGTCGCGTCGATTACCAATGGCACCTCGGGTAATAATACGTTTGGCATGACGTCCGGCACCAACGGTTGTTCAGCCGATGGCGCGCTGACCTATGGCGGCAAGTCGATGATTAACCTTGGCGCCATTATGGACGAATTCAGTGAAGACGTCGCACGCGGTGACGGCGAGGCGCTGACGGCCGTTGCTGTATCTATGGGCATTGAAAACAGCGACCGGGCGCATTTTAAAGCGGTGCTGCACGACAATTTCAATACGCTCTTTCCCTCTGATTCTGTGACTGCAGAATCTGTTACGGCCTCTATGATGGAGCTGCTGCGCGCTGACGCGCAACTCGCGAAATACGCTGCTTAATCAGTATGGCGGTGCAGGCTAACCTGCACCGCACTCTCCCATGATGGTGAATATATTGCGGCGCCTGTTCGCAGGTGCGCCTGTTGCTATATGGCTGGTGGCGCTGCACCTTGGCCTGTTGAGTTCGACCTCGTCGGTTGCGCAGTTGGCCACACCTGCCTCTATTGACCTTCGCTCGAAGGCGTCACTCGAAGTGCTCGCGCGACATCCCCAGTGGTTGGCGTTGCTTCACTACGGCAAGCGCCGGAATGCGGGTTACCGCAACGCCAGCTATATTGACGACCCTGCCTTTTTTCTCGCTGAAGACGGGCCGCGCAACCCTCACAGCGAATTGCTGGCATCTATAGAGCGTCTGGCGTCGACTCCCGCATTGCGTTGCCGTTTTGTTGCACGCACATCGTGGTTGCAAGAGCAGGGTTTGCTGGAAGCTGGCATCACGAGCCACTGCCCCGACTATGAGCGGTGGCGTTCGCAAATTGACGCGGGCTCCATCGCGTTAGTGTTTGCTGCCAGTTATCTCAATAGCCCCTCATCCATGTACGGGCACACTTTTTTGCGGGTAGACCCCGCCGGCGACCGCGCGGAATCGGCCCTGTTGTCGCATGCAATCAACTACGCGGCCCATGTGCCGCCCAACGATAACAGCCTTTTATTTGCCTGGCGGGGAATGACGGGTGGCTACCGCGGATTGTTTAGCCTGCAATCGTATGTGGAAAAATTGCAGGAATATTCGCGGCTGGAAAATCGGGACATCTGGGAATATGAACTGAGTTTGAGCGATGACGAGTTGGAGCGTTTGATGGCCCATGTTTGGGAGCTGCGCGACATCAACATCGATTACTACTTTATGGACGAAAACTGCTCCTTCCGATTGCTGGAGTTACTGGAAGTGGCGCGGCCAAGCCTTAACCTGACCAGCGGCTTCAGTTTGCATGCTATTCCGGTGGACACCGTGCGCTCTGTGCAAGCTGCGAATCTGGTGTCGGATGTCACTTACCGCCCTTCACGCCAGAATGAGTTGAGCAGCTTGCTTGATGACCTTGGCCAGGCGGAGCAGACTCTGGTGCTGCGGCTGGCTGACAATCCGGCGCTGGCAGAGAGCGCCGAGTTCAGCCTGCATGCGCCAGAGCGACAATACCGGATGGTGCTGGCGGCGTACCGCTTGCTGCGGTATCGCTACAATCGGGAGGCACGCGATGAGGGCGTGGCAGCAAAAAGTTTTGCACTGCTGCGCAGCCTGAATGCTTTTCCGCGCGGTGTAGCCGGGTTGTCGCCGGTGCCGCTCCCGGAGCGGCCCGACCGCGGGCATGGCACCGCACAGTGGGGATTGGCGCGCGGTGAATCGGTTCGCGGCGGCGCAGCACATCAGGGTTACAGCGAGCTGGATGTGAGGCTGACCTATCACGACTTGCTGGACCCTGTTAGCGCCTATCCGGAAGCCGCTTCGCTGAATATGCTGCGCGCGGTAGTGCGCAAAACCGACGGCGGGTCTACCCGCTTACAGTCACTGGATATTCTCGATATCCGTTCGCTGGCGGCGCGTGATCGGTTTTTCCGCCCCGTGAGCTGGCAGGCAAAGGCAGGCGCCGAGCGGCCACTCGTCGGCGATGACCGTTTATCGAGCTTTGCCCAGGGTGGCGCCGGTGGTAGCTGGCGCCTGTTGGGGGCAACGGCTTCCCTGCTGGCGACTGCCAGGCTGGAATACAGCGAGGTTTTCCAGGATAACTGGCAGTTCGCGCCGGGCCTTGCCGCCCGTTTTGGCTGGCAGTTTGAGGGTTTTGCTGCCAGCGTTGAGGGGCAGCACTATCGTTTTATCAACGGCGTAGACCGCAATCAGGCCAGCGTGCGCATTCAGCGGTCGTTGAGTGTGAACCAGGGGCTGCGATTGAGCTGGACGCGGCAGCTGCAGGACAGTCGCGCAGGGGAGGAGGTGTCGCTGCAATGGCGTCACTATTTCTGAATCATCGGCGTCTGCTCCATCTGCCTGTGAAAGTCGCACTTAGAACTGCGGCTGCGCTGCTGTTGTTGTTTGTGAGTGGCTGCAGCAGTTTGCTGTTCTATCCGTCGTCAGTGATGGTTTCTACACCGGCAAATTGGCAGTTGGCATACGAAGATGTGTGGTTGCACAGCGGTGACGGAACGCGCCTGCATGGCTGGTGGCTGCCGGCA
>DIBR01000015.1:112144-112301 GCA_002415025.1 Spongiibacteraceae bacterium UBA5047 | reverse complement strand
TGCATGGCTGGTGGCTGCCGGCACAATCGCCGGGCGAGCGCCCGGTACCTGCCGCGGCCAAAGGCACAATCTATTTCCTGCACGGCAATGCAGAAAATATCAGCACTCACATCGCCAATGTCATCTGGTTGCCGGGTGCAGGCTACAATGTGTTTTT
>DIBR01000015.1:97615-111956 GCA_002415025.1 Spongiibacteraceae bacterium UBA5047 | reverse complement strand
CAATGTGTTTTTGATTGACTACCGGGGTTACGGTCGCTCGGAGGGCGAGCCTGATCTTGGCCCCGTTATCGAGGATGTGCGCTCCGGCTATCGTTGGCTGCAGGGGCAGCAGGAACTGCCACTTATTGTGCTCGGGCAGAGTTTGGGGGGCGCGTTAGGCGGCTTTGTGGCCGCGACCGAAACGCCGGCTCCGGCGGCCGTGGTGCTCGATGCTCCGGTAGCTTCCTACCCGAGAATTGCCGCAGAAGTTGCTCGCCGTCACTGGTTAACCTGGCCACTGGCACCGCTGGCGGCCAGTGCCATGCCCCGGCAATACAATCCCGATTCTGTGATCGATAGGCTGGCGGCGCCTTTGCTGATATTTCGCAGCGACGACGACCGGGTTGTACCTCCCTCTCACGCCGACACCCTGTTTGAACGGGCAACTGCGCCGAAAGTGCGAATTAAAACGACGGGCCGGCATACGGCGACCTTTAATGACGAGGCCAACAGGCAGGGCTTGTTGGATTTTCTGGACGCCCATCTTGGCGGCGCAGCTAAAGCCTCTCGTCAGGGAGCATCCGGCGAACGGCAGTAAATCACCGCGCATGTGTGAATCGATCCCGGTTTTTGGCAATTTGTTGTGTATCCGGCTTTTAAATGTAAATAATTCACAGTGTCGGGCTGCGGGCGCGGGCTATGCTCCGCCGCTGTAGTATTCAGTTGAGATAATAATTATGCGTTCTCTCCTTCGCGACCGGGAAGCCTGCATGGCCTGTGTCGAAGGCTCGCCTGCGGCGGTTGCCGTACACAATAAACCCCAGTGGTTGTCCCTGTTTGCCGATTGCGCGGTGGTGGAAGATCCCGTGGGTTCCAAGCCGCAAATCAATCTGTGTGATGATCGAGGTCAAAGCCCGCTCGGGCGCTTCTACGAAACCTTTATCGCCAAGAATGAAATCCGTTTTCACGTTGAGCACGACGTGGTGTGCGCGGGCGCGGTGGTGCGCGATCTGGATATAGAAATACGCATGTCTGCCAAGGTATCAGTGCGTGTGCCCATGCACCTGCTCTATGAGTTAACTGCCGAGGGGGGCGAGGTGCGTATCAAGCGCCTCGCAGCTCATTGGGAACTGGCACCGATGGTCAGGCAGCAGATGCGCTATGGTCTTGCCAGTGCTCTGGTGGGGCTCCACTCTTTCTGGCGCATGTTCAAGCATATGGGGTTGTCGGGCATTCAAGGCTTTGCCCAGGCGCGACAGACCATTGGTGACACCGGTAAGGACAAGGCGCAGGGCTTTGTGACGGCATTTAACAGTAAAAACGAGAAGGCTCTGTCGGCGCTGTTCGCAACCGATGGCATGGTGGCCTGGCCCTATGGTCACGATTGCACCGCATCCGAGTGGCACTTGCCGCAGGGTGTGCTGAGGGTTGAAAAGCTCTTGTCGGCGGGGCGGGTCACAACCGCGACGGTGTATTACCAGAATGGTGAACAGCAGCAGCGCGGTGTGGCGTTATTTCAGTTCGACCGGCAGAAGTTGCTGCTGCGACGAGTGCAGTTCTTTATTGAAACCGGCGACCGCAGCGACAGTCTGGCAACCGCAAGCTGATTAGTGCTGGTGGCCGCCAGGGCCATGGGCGTGGCCGTGTGCCACTTCTTCGGCGCTTGCCTGGCGAATATCGACAATATCGATGCTAAAGCGCAGTGCACGGCCCGCCAGCGGATGGTTGCTGTCGATATCTACCGAGAATTTTCCCACTTTCAGAACGGTGGCCTGGTGAACGCCGTTGTCGTCGCGAAAGCTCACCACCTGACCGGGCTTCATCTTGCCTTCATGTTTGAGGTACTTGGCGGGAATGCGCTGGGTTTTGCCTTCCTGCCGCAGCCCGTAAGCCTGCTCGGCCGAGAGTTCAACCTCAAAATGATCGCCGGTTGAGTGGCCGGCCATTGCCTTCTCCAGGGTCGGCAGAATATTGCGGGCACCGTGAAGGTAGAGGCTCGGCTCGCCGCCCTGACTGCTTTCTATTGCAGTCCCGTCGAGGTCGGTGAGTGAGTAGTGAAAGGAAACAACACTGTTCTTGGCTATCTGCATGCTGCGCGCTCCGTGGAAAGGCGCGTATACTATAAGGCCGTTGCGGAAAATAACAGAGATGTTCGCAAGCGGACTTCATTTGAGCGACTATGGCAGATATCCTTCCCTTCAAACCGCGCAAAACCGTGAAATCTGTCGGCAAAGGCAATAGCCTGTGTCGGGAGGGGCATCACAGTTGGCAGGTGGAAAAAAAGAGTCGCTTTGACGTGAAGCAGGGAAAACTGGTGACGGTGTATCGTTGCAAACGCTGCGGTACTACAAAAACCACAGCGCATTAGTAAGGTTTAGCCGGGAGCTGGCAGCAAGGCTCATTGGGCGTTGATTTGCTCGGCAATGTTGTGAAGAATGCGGGCCGATTCGTCGGCACCTTCCACGGCCTTGATGACCAGAGCCAAACCCAGCAGATGCTCCAGCAGGACAGCTTTCATCGGCACGTCATTGTTTTGCGCTTCTTCGCGCAGAAACATAAAGGCCTGAGCGCTGATATCGTCCAGCACGGCTTGTCTGGATGCTTCCTTAAAGTTTTTCAGGTGTACCACATTTCCTTGTGTGCTCATCTTTGCCCCCGTAGCGGGTTGTGTATTGTTAACTGTTGCTGCGAGTATAGGGAGCACAAGACTTGCCGAAACTTAGGGAATACACGTAGATTACGCGTTGAAACCGAAATAGCCTACCGCAAAGATGCGGTGTCAGTATGGAAGTAATTCATGGAAAATCAAACACATATCTCCGATGACGGCGTTGAGCAGCTGCCGCTCAAGGCTTACACGGAAAAAGCGTACCTGGACTACTCCATGTACGTCATTCTCGACCGGGCGCTGCCCAATATTGCTGACGGCCTCAAGCCTGTGCAACGTCGTATTGTCTATGCGATGAGCGAGCTGGGCCTGAAGGCGAGCGCCAAGTTCAAGAAGTCGGCGCGCACGGTGGGGGACGTTATCGGTAAATTCCACCCCCACGGAGATTCAGCCGCCTACGAAGCCATGGTGTTAATGGCGCAGAATTTTTCCTACCGCTATCCGCTGGTCAATGGCCAGGGCAACTGGGGCTCTCCGGACGACCCGAAATCCTTCGCCGCAATGCGTTACACCGAATCCAAGCTGACGGCCTATGCCGAAGTGCTGTTGTCGGAGCTGGCGCAGGGCACCGTGGAGTGGACCCCGAACTTTGATGGCACGATGGATGAACCTGCGGTATTGCCGGCGCGGGTGCCCAACGTCCTGCTCAATGGCACCACGGGTATCGCGGTGGGGATGGCGACGGATATCCCGCCCCACAATCTGCGCGAAGTCGTAGGTGCTTGTATGGCGCTGCTGGATTCGCCCAAAGCCAGCGTGGCTGAGTTGTGTGAACATATTCAAGGGCCGGATTATCCGACCGATGCCGAGCTGATTACGCCGCGCAGCGACATTCTGCAAATGTATGAAACCGGTCGCGGTTCATTGCGCATGCGTGCCCGGTGGCATACAGAAGATGGCGATGTGGTGGTGAGCGCGCTGCCCTACCAGGCCTCGGGCTCGAAGGTGCTTGAGCAGATTGCCCAGCAAATGCAGGCAAAAAAGCTGCCGATGGTAGCGGATTTGCGCGACGAATCGGACCATGAGAATCCCACGCGCCTGCTGATTATTCCCCGTTCCAACCGGGTGGATCTCGAGGCGATGATGAACCACCTGTTCGCGACTACGGATCTGGAGCGCACCTATCGGGTCAATATCAACGTCATTGGCATTAATGGCCGGCCGCAGGTCAAGGCGCTGAATACGCTGTTAACCGAGTGGCTGGAGTTTCGCACGGAAACCACAAGGCGCCGATTGCAGTTCCGGCTCGATAAAGTGTTGGCGCGCCTGCATATACTGGAGGGCTTGCTGGCAGCCTTTCTTAATATCGACGAAGTTATTGCTATTATCCGCGCCGAAGATAAACCCAAGCCGGTGCTGATGGAGCGCTTCGGGCTGAGCGACTTGCAGGCCGAAGCCATTCTTGAATTGAAGTTGCGCCATTTGGCCAAACTTGAAGAAATGAAAATTCGCGGTGAGCAGGATGAGTTGGCGGCCGAGCGTGATACTCTCGAAGCCATTCTGGGCTCGCCGCGCAAACTGAAAAACCTCATTCGCAAGGAATTGAAGGAAGTGGCCGAAGAGTATGGCGATGATCGCCGCTCGCCTTTGGTCAGTCGTGAAGAGGCAAAAGCCTTTTCACAGGAAGAGTTGATGCCGGTTGATCCGGTCACCGTGGTGCTGTCGGAGAAAGGCTGGATCCGGGCTGCGAAAGGGCACGATATCGACGCTGCCGGCCTCAGTTACAAGTCGGGCGACGGCTTCAAGCTGCTGGCCCGTGGTCGCAGTAATCAACCGGTGATTGTACTCGACAGCAGCGGCCGCTCTTATACGCTGGCCGCTCATACTCTCCCCTCTGCCCGCGGTCAGGGCGAGCCGATTACCGGCCGCCTGAATGCGCCCTCAGGTGTGGCTTTTAACGGCATGCTGATGGGTAGTGATGACCAGCGGGTATTGCTCGCGTCCGACGCGGGTTACGGCTTCGTGGCTAAACTCGGTGATCTGCAAAGCAAGAATAAGGCGGGTAAAGCCGTGCTGAATTTGCCCAAGGGCGCCCAGGTACTGAACCCGGTTGTGATCGACGGCACGAAAGGTTTCGTAGTGGCGGTAACGACCGAGGGGCGCATGCTCGTGTTTCCGCTGGCTGACCTGCCGGAAATGCCGCGTGGCAAGGGTAACAAGATGATAGGTATTCCCGGAGCAAGAGTCGCGGCCCGGGAAGAGTATATGATTTCCGCAACTGTCGTCGGCGAGTCCGATACGCTCAGGGTTTACTCCGGCAAGCGCTATCTGAACATGAAATTCTCCGAACTCGACCACTATGTTGGCGAGCGCGGTCGTCGCGGCCACAAATTGCCGCGAGGGTTTCAAAAGGTTGATGGATTGGAAATCAATCCGAACTAGGTCGAGCGGGACGTCAGATGTCAGGCGTCTGACGTCCCGCTTCATTGAGCTGTGCCTGTAGCCGGGTAAGCTGCTTTTCCAGCAGGGCGCGGAAGCGATCCTTGATATCCCATCCATTCTCCCCCCGTTCGGCCCACTGCTCTAACAGGTCATTCATGTCGCTTGAGAGCTGTGTCTGTATGCCGCCCTGGGCGGTGAGTTTGGCGAGGGATTCTATGAGGCTTGCCTGACTCGCCGCCAGTTGATAGCGGTTGCCCTGATTGCGAAGCATTCCTATGCGTGGCGAAGCGCCCAGCTCTTTATCCAGAGTCTGTAATAGCCAGCCACAACACAATGCGCGCAGCAGCGGCTCGTCGGCATCTTCAAGGGCACTGAAGCGCAGACTCAGGCCGTCACTGCGCATCACATCCAGTGAACCGTGATAGAGCCGGGCGAGCGAGAGTGCAGATTGGTAGCTGCGGCTCAGGCGCCTGTCCAGCTCGGCTTTGCCCCATTGCTGGGACAGTCGCTGGAAGTGCTGCCAGTGCAGATGGAGCACAACCCAGTTGCTGTCGCCGGTGAGTAAGTCCGGTAGCGCGGGTTCGCCTTGATGGATGGTTGTCAGCAGTGCGCCAACGCTGTCGCTGGCTGAATACTCGGCTTCCGGCGGGTTTTCGCTCGGCCGCAAAAGTTCCAGGCGGGCTTGCTCGAATGCGCGATCAAGTCGGCTGCTGCCCACAAATAGCAGTGCGCCGACGAGACCGATTAACACTGCGGCGAGAATCAGCAGCTGGGTATTCAGAAAGCTACGTTCATCGCGCCCAAGGGAAGGGTCAAAACCAATGGCAACGCTGCCGGCAATGTCCTTGCCGATGTAAATATCGCTGCTGTACATCTGCAAATCGGGGTGATGTTCGCCCGTTTCAACCAGCACGCGCTGTTCGCTGTCGGCGATGCGGGCATAGTGCAGGAGAGGGTTTTGTAAATGCAGTCTAAGCACGCTCAGTAGCGCGAGTTTGTCGGATTGCATCATGCTCTGTTGTGTTTGGTAGGCAATTTGCTCTGCCCACTGCTGGGCCAGCAACGTTTGCTGTTGCAGCATAATTTGCTGGTTACCCCGTGCACTTGCCGTTAGCAGCAGCAGGCTGTGCAGGGTCAGTGCGATGACGACGAGCCCCGCGCATTTTGCCGGCAGCGATAGACCAAGCAGGGCGGCGCGCGTGCGATTAAGCAGATTGTTGATCAGAGGCGGCATAGGCTGGGCAGCATTGTTCCAGGCATGGTTGCGATACGCGCCAGTATAGCGAAGTTGTGCCTTGATGGTGCGAATTACCCGCAACCGCTACAATACCCGTTTTTGCGGCCGGCGATTACCAGTGATGGATGGCAGGCCCTGATTCTGCAGTAAGGACTCCTGCGTGAACGAAATTATTTTGATCAATATTGCGGGCGATGATCGTGCCGGCGTGACCAGTTCGATTACCTCCATTCTGGCGTCCTATGACGTCAACATTCTCGATGTTGGTCAGGCGGTCATCCACGACACGCTCTCGCTCGGCATTCTCGTTGAAGTGCCTGCGACGAAAGAGTCGTCGCCCATCCTGAAAGATATTCTGTTTCGCACCCACGAACTCGGGTTTCAGGTGCGCTTTTCACCGGTCAGTGCGGAGAGTTACGAGCACTGGGTGGCCGGGCAAGGCAAGCAGCGGCACATTCTTACACTGTTGGCGCGCAAGATAACGGCCGGGCACCTGGCCAAGGTGACCGCCATAGTCGCGAGCTACGGTCTCAATATCGACCGTATTGACCGACTTTCCGGGCGAGTGCCTCTGCAGGGCGTGGATCAGCAGAGCAAGGCCTCGGTTGAAATTTCGGTGCGCGGCAGCCTCAGTGATATCGCCGAGTTCCGGCAGGCCATCATGCATCTTGCGAGCGAACTCGATATTGATATTGCCTATCAGGAAGACAACATGTATCGGCGCACGCGTCGGCTGGTGGCATTTGATATGGATTCGACCCTGATAGAAGCTGAGGTTATCGACGAGTTGGCCGCTGCTGCGGGCGTCGGTGAGCAGGTAGCGGCCATTACTGAGCAGGCCATGCGTGGTGAAATTGAGTTTGCCGAGAGCTTTCGCCAGCGGGTAGCCTTGCTTGAGGGGCTCGACGCCGGTGTTCTGGAGTCCATTGCCCACCGTTTGCCCTTGACCGAGGGGGCCGAAAAGCTGGTGTCTACTCTGAAGCAGCTGGGTTATAAGACCGCAATTCTCTCCGGGGGCTTCACTTATTTTGGTGAGCATTTAAAGAGGCTGCTCGGCATTGATTACGTTTACGCGAACACACTCGAGATCGAAAACGGTCGTGTGACGGGCAAGGTGTCGGGGCGCATTGTGGATGGCGAGCGCAAGGCAGAGTTGTTGCAGGAGCTGGCCGACCGTGAAGGCATCAACCTCGAACAGGTGATTGCTGTCGGAGACGGCGCCAATGATTTGCCCATGCTTAGCATAGCCGGACTCGGCATTGCCTTTCGCGCCAAGCCTATTGTGCGCGAGAACGCCAATCAATCGATCAGTACGCTGGGTCTGGACGGAATTCTTTATCTGTTGGGAATCAGCGACCGCCATACCGATCGCTAGTTAGCCCTCACGGGCAAAAGCGCTTGTATGTTGCTTGAGCCTTCTCGGCTATCGCCTGCCTGGCAGGTGAGGCATCAGCCTTCGCCGAAGTCGTAATCCATGGTCAGGCTTGGCGAGTGAATATAGCCGCCCTGCACATAGTCGGGCTTTAGTTGCCACAGCGTCGCCAGTGTCGCGGCGCTTTCCACGCCGGTGATAATGGCCTTGCTTCCTACCTCCTGTACCGCCTGTATTGCCGCGCTGAGGTCATTGCTGCTTTCGATGTCGACGTCTAGCTTGGTTAATAGCGGCTGTAACTGGGTTAGCGAATTTTTGTCGTCGCTGAGGGGGTTGGTGCTGCGCAGTGCTATGTTGGCGCCAAGTGCGCGGAGCTTGTCGGTAAAGCCGATGGCGGGTTTCAGGCTTTTGGCGCAGCTTTCTGCCCGAAACTGGAAAATCAGGGCGTCGGCGGGTAATTCGGCAGCTTTCAGAGCCACATTGAGCCAAGCCAGCAGCCCCTTGTCTTTAAACACATTGCTGCTGAGGTTGAGGATCAGGCGCGTGCTCCGGCCGGTACTGCGGCTTTTAACAAATTGCCGGGTCGCCTCGACAATAATCCAGCGATCGAGGTCGGTGTTGTCGCCCAGGGCCTCAAAGGCCGACACCAGGCCCTCGCCGGAAATTTCGTCTTCCTGCTGGTCGCTCAGCCCCAGAGTAATTTCGTAGTAGTGCTTGTCGTCTTCAGCCAGGCTGACGATGGGTTGGTACATCAGCTGCAGACGTTTGTCTGATTTTGCGTCCTCAAACAACACGCTGGGGTCTTCGCTGGTGTTGAGTTGCTGTCGCGCGCGAACGTAGAGTTCGGCATTGTTGCCGCTGCCGCCAGCGTCGTCACGAATTTCCTCGCACAAGGCAATGCTGGTGTCGAGCAAGGCCTGACCACTGGGTTGTTTGGCGGACGTAATGGGAAATACCGCAATACTAATGGTGTAACCGGTGACATCGTTGCGGATAGTGACGCTGCGCCTTTCGATCGTTGCGCACAGTGATTGCGCCGTTGCCAGTGCTTCTTCGCTGGAGTAGCCGTTGATGATAATGCCGATTGCATCGCTGGCAACACGGCCAAACTCGGCTTGCGGCAGCTCGTCGCGGAGGGTCAGTGACAAGTCCTGTATCAGCAGATCAGCACCGCTGACGCCGTATTCGGCACGCAGGGCTGCGTAGCGATCCAGACCGACCAGCAGGAGTGCGCCTTCCGAGTTTTTGCCAAGCCCATGCGCGGCAACATCGTCAAGCCTGAGGCGAAAGCGGTCGCTGCTGCTGAAGCCCGTTAGAGTATCGATAGCCGCCGAAACGCCTTCGCCAGCCATCGCCGACTCATCGTGAATGGCGAGCTGTATGCAGTCTTCGTCGTCCAAGGTTGTCATGGTCAGTGTCATGGTCGCTTCCACGTCACTGCCATCCTGATGTCGGGCCGAGAGGCTTATTTGTGCGCTATCGCCCTTGCCTGCACTGCGCAACGCATTTTTCAGTCGATCCTGATCGCTGCTGTTGACCAGGTCCATGATGGGCTGGCAGTCGAGGTCGTCAGGGTCGTTGAAGCCGAAGGTTTCGGCGAAATGTTTATTGACGCTGATAATCATGCCGTCGGCAACGTAGGCAATGGCGTCGTCCGACTGGGACAGGATCAATTCGCTGCGATCCTCCGCCGCCTTCAGTTGGGTCTGGGTGTCTTTAAGGGCGCGCCGTGTTTGCAACGACCAGAACTCACGCACACAACTGCGCGCAATGCGGGCGTTGTCGTCCGTGTTAAGCACGTCGGCAATCTGGTGATCGGGTAACAGTTCGGGGTCTTCGCTGAGAACAATAACGGGCAGGTCGATCTGGTTGTTCTTGATGGCTTCGAGGCAGTTAGGCAGATCAATCTGCGAGTCTGACTGATTGAGTAGCAGAAGGTCGGGCGCTTCATGGCGAATTGCATTGCCAAGGGCGCCCATCTCCGCAATGCTGCTGTGGCGGCAGACGTAGCCGAGCCTGTGAAAAGCGCTGGCCAGTGCCGCACCGCGGTTTTCATTGATGCCGATAAACAGCGCACTGAGCGTATTACTATTCATTACTACTGACTGGCCGGCTCGTTAGAGATCTTCCCACAGATTGTCGAATTCCTGCTTTCTTTTGTTGGCTTCCGCTTTTGGAGTCTCTTCAACTTCCGGCAGCTGCAGATCAATCGATTCACTGCTTTGATGGCGATCACCGTCGCCATGATCTGCCCTGACCATGGCCGAAAATTCGTAGAGTCCCAGACTAGCTGTATTTACCAGACAGGTTTGCAGTTTGACGCGATAGGTTTGGCCGGGCCGATTAAGCTCGGTTGAGTCGCCCTCGGCAAACGCAGACCTTTGTACCAGAATTCGTTGCGGCAAACCACTGTCGCGATCCGGCGGCAGCATCAGGGCGCGCTGGTGTTCACCGGTGGGCAGGCCGGAGCGCACCTTGCGTGCGCTGTACGCGTCGGCGGTGGTTGATAGCACCTCCAGCCCCAGCTGGTTGCTGTTCTCGTCGACTTGTTTCACCCATCGAATGACACCTACCGACCAGGTGTACTCGGCCTCTTCACGCATGCCGACAACATCGCCGGTATTGAGTTTGACGGCTTCGTTAGAGGGCCACTCAATGCAGTAACCGCGGTCGCTGGAGTTGACCATTTTCGCCCGGTAAAAGCGGTAGGCTTGTGAGCTTTGGGAGCTGCCTGCGGGCTTGTCACTGTTTTCGTAGGAAATCGCCTCAACCAGTGCATCGTCGGGTTTGTGCCCCCGGTTCTCGCGGTCGCGAACATCCGCGTGAGAGGCGTTTGACCAGCCGTCGCGGTTGGGGTCAAAGCGTTTGCGCACACCAAGGTTATCGGTGAGGTTGATGGCGTCATAATTGTCATCGTATTCATTGCGCATGAAGTCGGAGAAGGGCTGGCCGTCAGCGATAAAGTAGTGACTTGAAAACAGCCCTAGCGACAACAGTAAATCGTCTTCGCGATCGACGCGCACCGAGTGGCGCTGCATCATGGTGCTCCAGGACGTGTGGAGGTGGGTCAGCAGGCCAATGCTGACTTCTTCCTTGTCCTTGTGGTTGCGGCCCTGTTTGAGTTTTTCTTCCAGATGGTTGCACAGCGCTTGCGAGTCGATGCCGAGCCAGCCGGCGGCGTCTTCGCACAATTCACGGTAGGCCGGCGGCGCATCGCGGGTAGGGTTGAATAGAAAAACGCAGTCTTGCAAGGCGTCGCCGCGCACGCGCGCCTTCTGTGTCCAGGTGCTAAGGTGGGCGAACACCTGAGCCTGATTGTGCTGTCGAAGCTGGTGCGGGCGAGCGGTAAACATCAGCATGGGTCGCAGGTAACACTGTTCCAGCGTGTTGCTGCCCCAGATGTCGTCGACTACCTTTTCACGGCCGAGCTTGTGTTTGAGTGCCTGGTAAAACAATTCATGAATGGTTTTCCAGAAGCCCGGTTCTTCATCGCGGTAGAGCTGAAAGTTTCGCAGCAGAACCAGGCTGTGCTCGGTAATAGCACGGTGAAAGGCCATAGCCAGCAAATCTTTAGGCCTGCGCAGGCGGTGCAAGCCTAATAACTGGTTGGCGGTGATGGTATAGCCAATGGCCATTTGCTTGTTGAGGGTGTCTGCGAGCTGAGCAACCTTGCGTGACTTTTCCGGCAGAATAATGGGCTTGTTCAGAAAGTGTTTTTCGAGGCCCCGATTGGACACGTGCACGTGATTGCGCATTTGCTCAAGGATGTGCAGGCGGTCTTTAGGGCTGCAGCGAACCTTGTTGAATTCTACCAATGCAATATACAGCTGGCGTGTGATCTCGCCGAGGTTAGCGCTCGGGAGCGACTGCAGCCAACGCGCTGCACTGTCCTTGTTCAATTCGAACAGACTATGCTTGTCCAGCGACTGTTGTGGCAGCGGTATATGTATCTCGATATGGTTCGACATTCTCGCCTGTAACGTCACCCTGCCTATCAACGGGCAGATTGTCTTTGTGCGCCGGTAACTTTCATCAAGTGTAGTCTAACGGCGCCTATTTGCCTTGAAAATCGCAGCGATAGCCTGACTGTCATCTCTTGCTAGAGAGGGACTTTATAGCCGATCGCCGGATCTTCCCGTACCAGTTTGGGCACCAGATAACCCGGCAGGGTTTCCATCATCTGCACGTGCAGCGCTCGGGCGACGTCATCACTTAACTCAAAGTGAGCTGAACCCTGTACCCGATCAAGTACATGAAGATAATAGGGTAACACACCAACATTAAAAAGTTTTTTACTTAATCTGCATAGTGTATCGGGCTGGTTGTTTACCGCTGTGAGCAAGACTGTCTGGTTTAATAGTGTAACTCCGGCCTGACGTAATTCGCCCAGGCGAGCCGCCAGGTCTGCATCGATCTCGTTCGGGTGGTTGCAATGGATAACCATAACGGTTTGCAGGCGGCTTTCGCTGAGAGCGGCAATGCAGCTGCTGCTAAGGCGGTCCGGCAGAACCACAGGAAGCCTGCTGTGAACTCGCAGTCTCTCTACATGGGGTATTTCGCTGATAGTGAGCACCAACTCTTTTAGTCGCTGATCGTTCAATGCCAGCGGGTCGCCGCCGCTGAGAATCACTTCGCTGATGTCCTCGCGTGCAGCAATATAGTCTATTGCGCGCTGCCAGTCGGCGCGCGCTGGCTGGTTATCCTCATAAGGGAAGTGCCGCCGAAAGCAATAGCGGCAGTGTACTGCGCAGGCGGGGCTGGCAATCAGCAGCACCCGGCCCCGGTATTTGTGAATGAGCCCCGGAACGGGGTTGGAGCGTGCTTCTTCAAGCGGATCGAGGCTATAACCCGGGCTGGGCTCGTTTTCCCGTGCCTGCGGCAATACCTGTAGCAGCAGCGGGTCGAACCAGTTGCCGGGTTCCATGCGGGCAACAAATGCCTGCGGCACACGTAACGGAAACCCGGGCTCACAGTCCAGCGGGTAGGGTGCTTGCGCCCGGTCGAGCTGCAGGGCAGCCAGCAGCGAATCCAGTGAACGAAACGCACCGGAGAGTTGCTGCTGCCAGGTTTCGGTCTGCCATTGTGGCTGGCTAAGCGGTATCATTGGCGCCTTTCTAAATTTGACATGCTTTGAGGACGATTATGGCGAGCTATTCTACCAGCGAATTCCGCTCCGGATTAAAGGTTATGCTGGAAGGTGACCCCTGCTCCATTCTGGACAACGAATTTGTAAAGCCGGGCAAGGGCCAGGCCTTTAACCGCGTGCGTCTGCGCAACCTGAAGTCCGGTCGGGTCTGGGAGCGCACCTTCAAGTCGGGTGAGTCGCTGGAAGGCGCGGACGTGATCGACATGGACATGGAATACCTCTACAACGACGGCGAGTTCTATTACTTTATGGAGCCTGATACGTTCGAACAGCACCAAGCGGATGTTGCAACGGTTGCCGACGCGTCACAGTGGCTTAAAGAGCAGGATACCGCCACTGTTACCTTGTACAACGGTGCTCCGCTGGCAGTCCAGCCCGCCAACTTTGTCGAGCTGGAAATTGTTGAAACCGACCCCGGCCTGAAGGGTGATACGGCGCAGGGCGGAAACAAACCCGCCAAGCTCAGCACCGGCGCCGTGGTGAAAGTGCCACTGTTTTTGAGTGAGGGCGAAGTGATTCGCGTGGATACGCGAACCGGTGAGTATCAGAACCGCGTTCGCTAGGCTCCCGTGAACTGGCAGCCCAGCGCAGCGCTTTCGGCGCTGCAGGCTCGCGCAGAACTGCTTCGCAGTCTGCGCGACTTTTTCAGCCGGCGTTCAGTGCTGGAGGTAGAGACTCCCTTGCTGGCCAGCGCGCCGGTGACAGACCCCGCTATCGACGCGTACTCACTCGCTCAGGCGCAGCTGTATTTACAAACTTCCCCTGAATACGCCATGAAGCGGCTGCTCGCATCTGGCAGCGGCCCTATTTTCCAAATCTGTAAAGCATTTCGGCGTGGCGAGCAGGGTTCGCGCCACAACCCCGAATTCAGCATGCTCGAATGGTATCGCCCCGGCTTTAGTCTTGAGCAGTTGATTGAGGAGGTGGCTGAGCTGCTGACGCTGGTGCTCGGTGAGCGGCCGCTGCGCAGGATCAGTTACGGGCAACTGTTTGCGGAGGTCCTGGCCGTGGATATATACCGCGCAAGTGAGACCGATCTATGTGCGCTGGCGCAGCAAAAACACGGAGTTTCCGCCGAGCTGCTCGATCGGGACAGTGCTCTCGATCTGCTGTTTAGCCACGATATCGAGCCCTCGCTGGGTGCGCAAGATTATTGCTTTGTTGATAATTTTCCTGCCTCGCAAGCAGCGCTCGCCAAGCTGGCGAGGGATAGTTCGGGCAATGCGGTGGCGCGGCGTTTTGAGGTGTTTGTCAACGGCATCGAATTGGCCAACGGCTACGACGAACTGACCGATGCCGGGGAGCAGGCGCGGCGTTTTAATCGTGACTGCGAACGGCGTCGTGAGCACGGTCGGGAGGTGCCGCCGCAGGATGAAAAACTGCTGGCGGCAATGGTCGCCGGTCTGCCCGAATGCTCCGGTGTAGCACTCGGGCTGGATCGCTTGCTGATGTTGAAACTGGGCGCAAGCAGTCTCGCAGAAGTGCTCGCCTTCCCGATTGACCGGGCGTGATTGCCGGCTACGCTGTGCTTAAGCCGGCCTACGTGAGCGCGAATCG
>DIBR01000015.1:97226-97392 GCA_002415025.1 Spongiibacteraceae bacterium UBA5047 | reverse complement strand
TGAGCGCGAATCGCCCGGCTAGAGGTAGGCCCGCATAAGCCCCACAGGCGTTGCGGGCAATGCACTGGTGCTTAAACCACTCTCGCAGAAGTGCTCGCCTTCCCGATTGACCGGGCGTGATTGCCGGCTACGCTGCGCTTAAACCGGCCTACGTGAGCGCGAATCG
>DIBR01000015.1:92645-96964 GCA_002415025.1 Spongiibacteraceae bacterium UBA5047 | reverse complement strand
TGAGCGCGAATCGCCCGGCTAGACGGTAGGCCCGCACAAGCCACAGGCGTTGCGGGCAATGCACTGGTGCTTAAACCACCCTCGCAGAAGTGCTCGCCTTCCCGATTGACCGGGCGTGATTGCCGGCTACGCTGCGCTTAAACCGGCCTACGTGAGCGCGAATCGCTCGGCTAGACGGTAGGCCCGCATAAGCCACAGGCGTTGCGGGCAATGCACTGGCGCTTAAACCACCCTCGCAGGAGTGCTCGCCTTCCCGATTGGTCGGGCGTGATTGCCGGCTACGCTGCGCTTAAACCGGCCTACGTGAGCGCGAATCGTCCGGCTAGACGGTAGGCCCGCATAAGCCACAGGCGTTGCGGGCAATACACTGGCGCTTAAGCCACCTTCCCCAGCGCTTCGCCCATGCGTGTTTCTGTGCCGGCATCAAAGGCGGGCAGCCACTCCATTGCCTTTTCGCCAAACAGCAATATCACTGTTGAGCCGAGCTTGAAGCGGCCCATCTCCTCTCCCTTTTTCAGCTCAACAGTGAGCGGTGTATCAAAGCGCTGGCTCTGAACAGTTTTGGGCGGCGGCGCTATCTGGCCGCCCCATACCGTTTCAATGCCTGCCACAATCATCGCGCCCACCAGAATCATGGCCATGGGACCCGCTTCGGTGTCGAACAGGCAAACCAGTCGTTCATTGCGGGCAAACAGGCTGTCGACGTTCTCGGCGGTGTTTTGATTCACCGAGAATAACTGCCCCGGAATGTAGTGCGTTGCGATCAGTTTGCCGTCCATCGGCATATGCACGCGGTGGTAATCTTTGGGCGATAAATACACGGTGGCAAACTTGCCGTTGCGAAAGGGCAAGGCGTCTTCGTTGTTATTGCCGAGCAGGGTAAAAAGGCTGTATTCGTGACCCTTGGCCTGAAAAATGCGGCCGTCGCGAATATCCCCCAGCTGGCTTATGGCGCCGTCGGCCGGGCAGGCAATTTCACTCTTATCCGGACAGATGTCGCGCGCGCCGGGTTTGAGTTCGCGGGTAAAAAAGTCATTGAAGGTGGCGTAGTAGCGGTGGTCTTCTTCTGCAGCCTGGCTCATATCGACGCCGTATTGTTTGATAAAGCGCTCGATCAGCAAGTTTTTCAGCCAGAAAATTTTTGTCTCGGCCAGTTTGCCCACGACGCGCGACAGCAAATGCTGCGGTAACAAGTATTGAATAATGATGAACAAAGTTTTCACAGTTAAATCCTGTTGTAGAAGCGTTGGCTAGTCGGGTTGGTTGCCGGTGACAATGGGCGTGTCGTCGCGATTGCCCCACTCAGACCACGAACCGTGGTAACCCTTGATTTTAGGGTAGCCGAGAATCTTCATTGCCAGATAGCTTAAGCCTGAACGGTGGTGGGTCTGGCAGTGCGTGATAATGGTTTTGTCCTTGCTCAGGCCCAGCTCGTCCAGTTGCGATTGCAGCCTGTTTAAATCAACCAGTCGCAGTTGCCGGTTGCGATCCATCAATTCCAGCCAGTCGATATTGATGGCGCCGGGAATATGGCCGCCGCGCTTGGCGACAATTTTTTCGCCGCTGTATTCCTGCGGCGAGCGCGCGTCCCAGATGGCCTGTTCATCGTCGTCAATGGCATCGAGCACGTCCACGGCTTCGGCGATAACCGCCTCGTTCCAGCCACCGTTAAATTCGCTGGCAGCACAGGTGGGCAGGTCGGTCGTGACCGGCAGGCCGGAGCTCAGCCAGGCATGCAAGCCGCCATTGATATAGCTGTATTGGTTGTGGCCGAGAACGTCCAGTGTCCAGATCAAGCGGCCGGCCCAGCCGCCGCCCTCATCGTCATAGACCACTACGTGCTTGCCGGCGCTGAGGCCTGCTGCGGAAAACAGCGCATCGAGGCGACGCTTGTCGGGGATTTTTCCCGGCGCCGGCTTTTCACCTGATTGAAGCTCGGCCGGCGGAATGTGCACCGCGCCGGGTATGTGGTGCGTTTTGTAGTTGTCAGCAGAGCATACATCGATGATCAGTAAGTGCTCGCTGCCAAGATGGGGTGCAAGTTCTTCCGGTTCAATGAGAAGGGGAAAATCTGCCATAGGGGCCTCCAATGCTGGGCCGTGAATTGTAACCCCTTGCGGGCAGTGCTGACAGGATATCGTGCTTATTCACCCGCCGAGCTCGGCCATAATCTGGCGGTAGCTGTGAATTCTCTCCGGGTAGATTTCGCCGGCTTCGAGCGCCGCCAAAAGCGCGCAGCCGGGCTCGGATTGATGCCGGCAGTCGCGGAAGCGGCAGCGGTCCATATAGGCCTGGAATTCGCGAAAGCCCCGATCCACTTCGTCGCGATTGAGGTTTTGCACACCAAACTCACGTATGCCGGGGGAGTCGATCAGGTCGCCGCCGTCCGGAAAATGATACAGCTTGGCGGTGGTGGTGGTATGCCGGCCCTTCACCGTTGCTTCGGACAGGGCGCCAACCGCCGTGTTGGCTTCGGGCAGCAGGCTGTTCACCAGCGAGGATTTGCCAACACCGGATTGCCCCACAAAAATGCTGATCTTGTCGCGCAGGGCGCCGGTTAGTTCAGGGAGCCCTTCACCGGTTTTACTCGATACCCGCAACACCGGGTAGCCAATAGCCTGATAGCGCGCCAGCATTGCGTCGAGGTCAGGGTGTGCCGTGATATCCGCCTTGTTATGAACGAGCAGTGCCCGGATATCGTGTGCTTCAGCGGCAATCAAATACCGATCTATCAGGTTGGCGAAGGCTTGAGGTTCCGGCGCAATAACAATCAGTGCCTGATCGATGTTGGCGGCAACCGGTCGCGGCTGGCCGTTACTGTCCGGCCGGGTGAGTACCGAATGCCGTGCTTCGGCGGCGACGATCACGCCGGTGTCTGTGCTGCGTTGCCAGATAACGCGATCGCCGGCGATCAGGCTTTCCAGATTGGCGCGCAGGTGACAGCGCACAATCTCGCCATTGCCGGCCTCAACGCTGAGCTGTCGACCAAAGTGTTCAATCACCAGACCGGTTTGCTCTGGCCCCAGTGCGTCGTCACTGTGCGCCGCGGCCACTGCATCGTGAGCGCGATCCTTGCGTTCCTGTCGTTGGCTTTCTATACGCCGTCGCTGCTGTTTGGTGATTTTACGTTTGGCCATGTGCCGCCCGAAAAAGAAAGTGAGCGCTATTATCGCGCAGGGCTTTTGTTACAATCCAGCCTTCATTCTTTGGGTGCGTGTGACATGGCCAATGACAACAACCTGATCTGGATTGATTTGGAGATGACCGGGCTCGATACCCAGAATGACCGGATTATCGAAATCGCCACGATTGTGACAGACGCTGACCTCAATATTCTGGCAGAGGGGCCCATGGTGGCGATCCACCAACCTGCCGAGGTGATGGCGGGCATGGACGAGTGGAATACGCGGCAGCATGGCAAATCGGGTTTGACCGACCGGGTGCTGGAGAGCAAATTCAGCTGCGCGGATGCCGAGCAGATGACCATCACTTTTTTGAAGGAATATGTGCCCGCTGGAGCCTCGCCCATGTGTGGTAACAGTATCTGTCAGGACCGGCGGTTTATGGCACGGGAAATGCCGATCCTGGAGCGCTATTTCCATTATCGCAATCTGGACGTAAGTACGCTCAAGGAGCTGGCACGACGCTGGCGACCGGAGTTGATGGCGGGATTAAAGAAGCAAGGCTCGCATCTGGCAATGGACGATATCCGCGACTCTATCGATGAGTTGCGTTATTACCGGGAGCATTTTATTCGCCTAGAATAGGCGCAGCCGCGAAGGTCGAGTTCCGCAGTCGGTTTCCGCTGCGCTGCAACCGACCCCCTCGCTTCTCCCGCCGGATGCTGCAGTGCTCAGCTGCTCCAAGGGGGAAGGATCGCGACTTTGTAGCCAGGTTTTAGCGAGAACATCGCTGCCGCTCCAGCGCCCAATCAATATGCTCCCGCACCATCTCGCTAACCCCTTCACGCTTACCCTTAAGCGCCAAAACGATTTCGCGTGAATGCGGCGCATTCCCCAGTGCAACCGCCAAATTGCGAAGCCACCGTTCATAGCCGATTCGACGAATAGCCGAACCTAGCGTTCGGGTATCAAACTCCTGCTCTGTCCAGTTAAATAACTCAAGCAGTTGAGCGTTTTCCAAGCCGTGGCGGGGCTTGAAGTCGTTTTCACCGGTGGACGTCGCGAACTTGTTCCACGGGCACACCAGTTGGCAGTCATCGCAGCCGAATACGCGGTTGCCCATCAGCGGGCGCAAATCTTCGGGAATGGCGGTTTTGAGTTCAATGGTTAGGTAGGAAATGCAGCGCCGCGCATCCA
>DIBR01000015.1:86758-92493 GCA_002415025.1 Spongiibacteraceae bacterium UBA5047 | reverse complement strand
GGAAATGCAGCGCCGCGCATCCACCTGATAGGGCGCCACGATGGCGCCGGTAGGGCAATCGTCGAGACAGGCGCGGCAACTGCCGCAGTGTCCTGTTTCCTGCGGCGGGTCAGTGGGCAAGGCCAGGTCGGAGTAGATTTCGCCGAGAAAAAACCAGGAGCCCGCTTTGGGGTTTATCAGCATGGAGTTTTTGCCGATCCAGCCGAGCCCGGCTTTTTCGGCAAAGCCGCGCTCGAGTACCGGAGCGCTGTCGACAAAAGCCCTGCCCCCCAGGCCGCCGCGTTCACGAATGTTGTCGGCAATCTGCGACAGGCGTTTGCGAATCAGTTTGTGGTAGTCGCGACCCAGGGCATAGCGGGAAATATAGGCGGCATCTTTTTGTGCCAGTTGCTCTTCAGGCGGGTTGCTTTCGTCGGGCAGGTAATCCATGCGAAAACTGATTACCCGCAGTGTCTCGGGTAATAATGCGTCGGGTTGCCGGCGCAGGCTTTCGCGATCCGCCATATAGTGCATATCGCCGTGGTAGTTTTTGGCTAGCCACTCCCGAAGTTTCCCGGAATGGGTGCTGATATCGGTATCGGTAATGCCAACTTGCTGAAATCCCATTTCCAGCCCCCATCGATGTATGTCTGCGGCGAGCGAGCGCAGTTCGTCATCGGATAACTGTGGGGTATTTTGAAGCATGAGACTCGTGGCGCAAAAGCCGGCTGCGTTATGATAGGTGTATTCTGCCAGATAGAGGGCTCGCTCTGCGATGCTAACGACTACCGACCAGCTGCCCGCCGCACTTTATAGTGGCGCCGATGTGCGCGCGCTCGACGCCGATGTGATAGCAAAGCACGGGGTTCCCGGCATTCAACTGATGCTGCGGGCGGCCCGTGCGCTGCTCGCGACGGTTGCGGGGGAATGGCCGGATTGCAGGGAGTTACAGCTATTCTGCGGTAAAGGCAACAATGCCGGTGATGCCTACTTGCTGGCGGCCCTGGCGCAAGAGCGCGGTTTCAAGGTTGCGGTTTGGCAGGTTGGGCCAGCGCCCGCAGAGGGCGATGCCTTGCTGGCGCGTCAGCGCGCCGAGGCTGCCGGAGTGGAGGTGCAGCACTGGCAGGATCAGCCGCTGACATCCGGAGTGCTTGTCGACGGCTTGCTGGGTACGGGCCTCAAGGGAGACGTTCGCCCGGCATTTGCCAGCGCGATTGCGGCAATCAATAACAGTGGGTTGCCGGTGCTGGCGGTGGATATTCCCTCCGGTTTGTGTGCCGATACCGGCTGTGTGCTCGGCGCGGCGGTGTGCGCCGATGTGAGTCTCAGCTTTATCGGCCTGAAGCAGGGAATGTTTACCGCTGATGCCCGGCACTACTGCGGCAAAGTAGTGTTTAGCGATTTGCAGGCACCGGCGGACATTTACCGCGAGCGGCCGCCGCGCATTCAGCGTCTGGACTTCGGGCTGCTGATGGATGCGCTACCCCGGCGAAATCGCCTTGCTCACAAGGGGCATTTTGGTCATGTGCTGGTGGTGGGCGGCGATAGCGGCATGGGCGGTGCGGCACTTCTGGCGGTGAGCGCAGCCGCGCGAAGTGGCGCAGGCCTGATTAGCTGTGCAACCCGAAAGGAGCATATTTCAGCAATGTTGGCTGCCAGGCCGGAAGTGATGGCACATGCTGTCGAGTCTCCCGGGCAGCTTCAGCCCTTGCTGGAAAAGGCGGCCGTTGTGGTTATCGGGCCGGGCCTGGGGCAGTTGCAGTGGGGGCAAAAGCTGCTGGCGCATGTGCTGGCGAGTTCTTGTGCGAAAGTGATCGATGCCGATGCCTTGAATCTGATGGCCTCCGGCGATTTTGAGCATCAGTGCGCAGACGTGATTATCACGCCGCATCCGGGAGAGGCCGCGCGCCTGCTGCAAACATCAACGGCAGATATCCATCGCAATCGCTTTGCGGCGGCAATGGCGTTGCGCGAGCGCTTTCAGGCGACCGTTATCCTGAAAGGTGCCGGCACAATTGTGGCGGACGAGCAGGGCGTGGCCGTGTGTTGTGACGGCAACCCCGGAATGGCCAGTGGTGGCATGGGTGATGTGCTCAGTGGTGTGCTCGGTGCCTTGCTCGCGCAGGGCTTGCCGGTATCGCAGGCCGCGCGTCTGGGTGTGTGCGCCCATGCGCGTGCGGCAGATCTCGCGGCCCTGACCGGCGAGCGCGGTTTGCTCGCGAGCGATGTGGTTGATCAATTGCGGACGGTGTTGAATTGAGCGTGAGTCATAAAGAAGAGATTCTGAACAACGAAGCCGCCACCGTGGCGGCGGGGCAACGGCTGGGCAGCGTGTGCAAGCCGGGGGCCGTTGTGCATCTGGAAGGGGATCTGGGTGCGGGCAAAACCACATTTTGTCGCGGGTTTTTGCGGGCATTTGGCTATTCAGGTGCGGTTAAAAGTCCTACCTATACGCTGGTGGAACCTTATGAATTGACGGGCGGTCTGATATACCACTTTGACCTTTACCGTTTGGGGCACGCCGAAGAGCTGGAGTATATGGGCATTCGCGATTATTTTTCCGTCGACAGCATCTGTCTTATTGAATGGCCCGAGCGCGGCGCAGGTGCTTTGCCCTTGCCCGATATACGGGTTAGGATAAGCGCACACGGCAAAGGGCGATGCCTTGATCTGGCGGCGCAAACCCGGTTGGGTGAACAGCTGGCCGCCAACTATCGGGATGCAGAGCAATAATGAAAAAAACTGTGATGCTGTTGTTGTTGCTGGCGAGTGCCTCCGCCTGGTCAGCTGACGTTCGTGATGTTCGCCTCTGGCGCGCACCGGATCACACCCGCGTTGTCTTCGATTTAAGTGCCCCCGCGAGCTATCAGGTCTTCCCGCTGAGCAACCCCAGTCGTTTGGTGGTTGATATCAAAGGCAGCGTGGTAAAGAGCAAGGTTTCCGATCCGGAATTTGAAAATACGCCCATCCGCAATATGCGCCACGGTGTTCGCAACGGTAGTGATTTGCGCGTGGTGTTTGATCTGCATAAAGACGTCAATATCCGCAGTTTTATGCTGGCGGCGAGTGACGACCTGCACGACCGGCTGGTGATCGACTTTCTGGATAAAGACAGCCCGGCCCGCACCGTAAAACATGCCGTCGATATTACCAGTGGCCGCCGGCCGGTGGTCATTGCCATTGATGCCGGCCACGGCGGTGAAGACCCCGGTGCGATCGGGCCGGGCCGCCTGAAAGAAAAGGACGTAGTGCTGGCCATTGCCAAAGAACTGCAGGCGCTCTTTAACAGTACCAAAGGCTACAAGGCCGAGCTGGTACGCACCGGCGATTACTACGTTGGCTTGCGCAACCGCCGCGATATTGCCCGTAAAATGCAGGCGGATTTGTTTGTCTCGGTTCATGCCGATGCCTTCAAGAATGCGCAGGCAAACGGCAGTTCGGTATACGCCCTGTCTCAGCGCGGTGCCACCAGTGCCTCGGCGGCTTTCCTGGCGCAGCGAGAAAATCAGGCCGATCTGGTCGGCGGTGTAAGCCTGATGGACAAAGACGATATTCTCGCCGGGGTACTCACAGATTTGTCGATGACCGCCAGCCTGGACGCCAGTTTGCGAATTGGTACGAACGTGCTCGGCGGCATGGGCAAAATGTCGCGCCTGCACAGTAGCCGGGTTGAGCAAGCTGCATTCGCGGTGTTGAAATCACCGGATATCCCGTCAATTCTCGTTGAAACCGGATTTATCTCCAATCCCGGTGAGGCCAGGAAGCTGGCCACCAGCTGGTACCGCAAGAAAATGGCTGAAGCCATTTTTACCGGGGTTGATGCGCACTTTCGCTTGAGCCCGCCCCCCGATACCTATCTGGCGGCCCTCAAGCGCGGTGAAGTCAAACCGCGCCAATACACCATCGCCAGTGGTGATACACTGTCGGAAATTGCTGCGCGCTTTGAAGTGTCCGTCGCGCAGCTGCAGCGTGAAAACAAGATGGCGCACACCGACATCCGCATTGGTCAAACGCTCGTCATCCCTGAGTCCTGATTACCCGATTGTCGAATTCCTAACGCGTATAAAGCCAAGAGTCCTGATGTCCCGAATACAACTACTCAATCCCCGGCTCGCCAACCAGATCGCCGCCGGCGAGGTGGTCGAACGCCCCGCCTCGGTGGTGAAAGAGCTGCTGGAAAACAGTCTGGACGCCGGTGCCTCGAAAATTGAACTGGATGTGGAGGCGGGCGGCGTCAAGCTTATTCGGCTTCGCGACAATGGCGACGGTATCGACAAAGACGACATGCCGCTGGCAATGAGTCGCCACGCAACCAGCAAAATCCGCGATCTTGAAGATCTCGAGTGTGTTGCCAGCCTGGGGTTTCGTGGCGAGGCGCTGGCCAGTATCAGTTCGGTGGCGCGTTTGACGCTTACCTCCGCGACTGCACAGAGCGAATCGGGGTGGCAGGTGAGCTGTGAAGGGCGCGATATGCAGGCAAGCCTGGCGCCGGCGGCACATCCTCGCGGTACCACCGTGGAAATGCGCGACCTCTTTTTTAATACCCCGGCGCGACGAAAATTTTTACGTACTGAAAAGACCGAATTCAATCACCTTGAAGAAGTGGTCAAACGGCTGGCCCTGAGTCGCTACGATGTCGGCTTTCAGCTGCGGCACAATAACAAGGTCGTTCACAACCTGCCGCCGGCGGGCAATCAGCTCGAACAAGAGCGGCGCCTCAGCCGGGTATGCGGCCCGGCCTTTCTGGAAAATGCCCTGCGTATAGATGCGCAGGCCTCGGGCCTGACGCTTTGGGGCTGGGTGGCGCTGCCCACCTTCTCCCGCAGTCAGGCCGATATGCAGCATTTTTTCGTTAACGGCCGCATGATCCGCGATCGATTGGTGGTACACGCCATCAAGCAGGCCTATCGCGATGTGCTGTTTCACGGCCGCCACCCGGCGTTTGTGCTGTATCTGGAGCTGGACCCGGCCGTTGTCGATGTCAACGTACACCCGACCAAGCACGAAGTACGTTTTCGCGATGGCCGCAGCGTACACGATTTTATCTTCAGGAATTTGCACCGCCTGCTGGCTGAAGTGCGCCCGGCAGATCAGGTCAATGCGGCACAACTGGAGCGCGGCGAAGAACAGCCCGCGTTCGCCCCCCAACAAGCGCCCATCAGCTTTGGTTCGGATCGGCAGCCCTTTTCCGGGAAGTCGGTGAGCGAGCAGGCCGTGCGCGAACAGGTGGCCGGTTATGGCGCCCTGCAGTCGCGTGATTCAACCGCAGCCGCGTTCGCCCCGCGCCAGCCCTCTGTGGATGAGGCTGTGCAAAATGAAGAAGTGCCGCCGTTGGGTTATGCGTTGGCGCAGCTTAAGGGCGTATATATTCTTGCGGAAAATACTCAGGGGCTGGTGCTGGTGGATATTCATGCCGCCCACGAGCGCATTACCTACGAGCGTATGAAAACCGCGCGCGACACCGAGCGTATTCGCAGCCAGCCTTTGTTGGTCCCCATGAGTATTGCGGTCAGTGAACGTGAGGCGGCGTGTGCCGAATCCTCGTCCGGGATGTTTGGTGAGCTGGGCATGAAGGTTGAACGAGTGGGTGAGGAATCACTGGTTGTGCGCGAGTTGCCAGTGCTGCTTGCCAACAGCGACGTCGAACAGTTGGTGCGGGATGTGTTGTCGGACTTTATGGAATACGGCAGCTCCGACCGCATGCTGGCCCACGTTGACGAAATTCTCTCCACCATGGCCTGCCACGGTTCGGTGCG
>DIBR01000015.1:3732-86578 GCA_002415025.1 Spongiibacteraceae bacterium UBA5047 | reverse complement strand
ATGGCCTGCCACGGTTCGGTGCGCGCAAATCGCCGGCTGACAATTCCGGAAATGAATGCCTTGCTGCGCGATATGGAGGCCACCGAGCGCAGCGGTCAGTGTAACCACGGTCGCCCGACCTGGGTTCAGGTATCGCTGCCTGAGCTGGACAAGTGGTTTTTGAGAGGTAGATAGGTGCGTGGCAGATAGGTGCGTGGTCGATAAGTCAGAGTCACTCCCTCCTGCGTTATTCCTCATGGGGCCGACCGCCGCCGGTAAAACTCGACTGGCCTTTGAAATTTGCGAGCGCAGCAACGCTGAAATTGTCAGCGTAGATTCGGCCCTGGTCTATCGCGGTCTGGATATTGGCAGCGCCAAACCCACGGCGGACGAGCTGGCCCGCTACCCGCATCACCTTGTTAATATTCGCGACCCTGCCGAGGCCTATTCGGCGGCAGAATTTCGTCGTGATGCGCTCAGCGCGATGGCGGATATCACAGCGCGTGGGCGCATGCCGCTGCTGGTTGGCGGCACCATGCTTTACTTCAAAGCTTTGCTTGAGGGTTTGGCGGAGACGCCTCCTGTCGAGCCGGGAATACGAGAAGCTATTGCGGCTGAGGCTGATGTCAGAGGATGGCCGGCGCTGCACAAAGAGCTGGCTGACTGCGACCCGGAAGTCGCTGCCGGGATTCACCCCAACCATTCCCAGCGTATTGGCCGCGCGCTCGAAGTCTTTCGCAGTACCGGCATTCCGATGAGTCGATGGCGCGCCGGGCAAGCCAGCGCTGCACTGCCTTACCGCATCCTGCAGGTTGCCGTGGCGCCGTCTGATCGAAACCTGCTGCATGAGCGTATAGAGCAGCGCCTGCAGGCCATGTTCAGCGCCGGCATGGTCGATGAAGTGCGCGCTTTGCATCAGCGCGATGATCTCGCGCGGAACCTTCCCGCCATTCGCGCTGTCGGATATCGGCAGGTCTGGGAGTATCTCGACGGTGAGACCGATGAGCAGACCATGCAAGAGCGGGCACTGGTGGCAACCAGGCAATTGGCCAAACGCCAATACACCTGGCTGCGCAAATGGCCCGATCTTCATTGGATTTTGTGGACTAATGCAGAAAAAAGCCTGATACCGGAGCTTTGTGCGCATTTGGCTGATGCAGATTTCCCGGTCCATGGGCTATACTAGACCTTAATCTTCAAGCGCTGCAGTAACTTGCGGCACTTGAGTTCGCTTGCGACAAGCGAAGATGCCCGATACTCCTGTGCTATCGGTCTCCGTTGTGGGTATTGCAGTTTGTCGCTTATTTCGGCCGATGGCCATTCAGGGAGGCTACACCATGTCAAAAGGGCATAGCTTACAAGACCCTTACCTAAATATTTTGCGTAAGGAACGAGTGCCGGTATCCATTTATCTGGTAAACGGCATTAAATTGCAGGGCCAGATCGAGTCTTTTGACCAGTTTGTGGTGCTGCTGAAAAACACTGTCAGCCAGATGGTTTACAAGCATGCAATTTCGACGGTTGTGCCGTCGCGGGTTGTGCGCTTGCCTATGGCGCACCCACCGGAAGATGATGAAGTCTAAGCAATTTCCGGCTCCTGAACTCTCTAAACCTATTCCGCTGAACTCCTTGATCGGCTCCGGACACTGCTTTTTGCCAGTGTCCGGCGCTGGTGCGTCGGGAGAACCCCTTGTTATTTGAGCGTCCGGATACCGGCGAGCGCGCCGTGCTCGTGCATATCGATTTCTCTGGTCACACTGAACGCGAAGACCCGGGCGAGTTCATGTTGCTGGTGAAGTCGGCCGGCGGCGAGCCCATGGCCTTTATCCGTGGTCAGCGCCCCGGGCCGCAGGCCCGCACCTTTGTCGGCTCCGGCAAGCTGGAGGAAATCCGGCAGGCGGTGGTGGAGCACGAGGCGGATGTGGTGTTGTTTAACCATTCGCTGTCGCCCAGCCAGGAGCGCAATATAGAGCGAGAACTGCAGTGTCGGGTATTGGATCGCACCGGTCTGATTCTGGATATTTTTGCCCAGCGTGCGCGCACCCATGAAGGTAAGTTGCAGGTTGAACTGGCCCAGCTGGAACATATGTCTACCCGTCTGGTGCGCGGCTGGACTCACCTTGAACGCCAGAAAGGCGGTATCGGCTTGCGCGGTCCGGGTGAGACCCAGCTGGAAAGTGACCGCCGTTTGCTGCGTGCGCGGATCAAGAGTATTCAGGGGCGTTTGGGCAAGGTGCGCAAACAGCGTGACCAGTCGCGCCGTGCCCGCAAGCGCGCCGAAATTCCCACATTGTCCTTCGTCGGCTATACCAATGCCGGCAAATCCACCCTGTTCAACAGCCTGACCCAATCTGACGTTTACGCCGCAGACCAGCTGTTCGCGACGCTGGATCCGACCATGCGCCGTATGCAATTGGCCGACGTCGGGCCGGTGGTATTGGCCGATACGGTGGGTTTTATCCGCCATTTGCCCCACAAACTGGTCGAATCCTTCCGCGCCACGCTGGAGGAGGCTGTCAGTTCGGATTTACTGGTACATGTGGTAGACAGCGCCGATGAAGAGCGCGATGGTCATCGCCAGCAGGTGCATGCGGTTCTGGAAGAAATTGGCGCAGACCAGCTGCCCATGCTGGAGGTGTACAACAAGATTGACCTCAACGGGCAGAGCCCGCGCATTGACCGCGACGAGGCTGGCAAGCCCTACCGCGTCTGGCTTTCAGCCCGCCGCGCGCAGGGTCTGGAGCTGCTGGCGCAAGCCCTGAGTGAGTTGTTGGCGGGTGACGTGGTAGAAGCCGACGTGCTGCTGCCGCCGGAAAAGTCCCGTCTGCGCTCGCGCCTCTTTGCCCAGGGTGGCGTGCAAGCCGAGGCCTACAGCGAGCAGGGCGCGAGGCTGCACATCCGGATGCCGCGTGGGGATTTGCTCAAGTTGCTTGCCGCCGAAGGCGAGCAACTGGAGAATCTGCGGATTCAGGCGTAATAACGGCCCCTCGTTGTTAGAACCACAGTAAAAGTTTGATAGACTTCTGGTCGCTTGCGCGATCGCAACCCTATTCACGTTTGTTAGGAGAATGGCATGGCCTGGAATGAACCGGGTGGCAACAATAACGACCCTTGGGGTGGTAACAACCAGGGGCCACCGGATCTCGATGAAGCCCTGAAAAAGTTTCAGGAAAAAATCGGCGGCCTCTTTGGCGGCGGCAGCGGCAGTGGAGGGCAGGCTCCGGGCTTTGGTGCGGGCTCGCTAGGTGTCGTTGCGCTGATTGCGGCTTTTGTCTGGGCAGTATTCGGTTTTTATCAGGTCGATCAGCAGGAAAAAGCTGTTATCTTGCGCCTGGGTGTATATCACGACACCGTGACCGCCGGTCTGCACTGGAATCCGCCCATGATTGACGTGGTGGAAAAAATTAACGTCACCAAGGTGCGCAGTGCCGAGCACCGCGCTTCCATGCTGACCGAAGACGAGAACATCGTCGATGTGCCCATGTCGGTTCAGTACACGGTGTCTGACCCGGCCCACTTTCTGTTGAAAGTGCGCAACCCCGAGCACAGTCTTGAGCAAGCCATGGAAAGTGCCCTGCGCCATGTGGTGGGCAGCTCGGCCATGGATCAGGTGATCACCGAAGGCCGTAAACAGATGGCTATCGATGTGAAGCAGCGCCTGCAGAACTATCTCGACAACTACCAGACCGGTATTCTCGTTTCCGAGGTGAATATTCGTGAGTCGCGCGCGCCGGCGCAGGTTCAGGATGCCTTTGACGATGTAACGCGGGCCAAGGAAGACAAATCGAGACTGAAAAACGAAGCTGAAGCCTACGCCAACACCATCATCCCCGAGGCGCGCGGTGCCGCCCAGCGTCAGCTGGAAGAATCCAACGCCTATCGCGATCAGGTTATCGCCAGGGCCGAGGGTGAAGCCGCACGTTTCAGTAAACTGCTGGTGGAATACCGTAAGGCGCCGGAAGTAACGCGTCGTCGCCTCTATCTGGATGCCATGCAGGATGTCTACAGCAACAGTACGAAAGTGATGGTAGATGTCGATGGCGGCAACAACATGTTGTACCTGCCTCTGGATAAAATCGCTCGCAGCAGCGGGGGGAGCAGTTCAGGCAATCTCGATGAGCTGGATATTCAGGAGTTGACGGATCGCGTAGTGGAACAATTGCGCAGAGAGAGTCAGAAGCGTCGCGGGGAGGGCCGGTAATCATGGGTAATCGTGGATTAGGAATATTGATACTGGTCGGCGCTATTGTGATGCTGGCCTTTAACAGCCTTTACATTATCAAGGAAACCGAACGCGGCGTGTTGCTGAAGTTCGGTGAAGTTGTCGATAGCAATATCGAGAAAGGCCTGCATATTAAAGTGCCCATGGTGCACGTGGTGCGTAAGTTTGATGGTCGCATTTTGACCCTGGACTCGTCGCCCGAGCGCTTTCTCACCGCAGAGAAAAAACCGCTGGACGTGGATTTTTACGCCAAATGGCGTGTTATCGACACCCTGAAGTTCTATACCGCTACCAACGGTGAAGAGGCTCGCGCCCATCGCCTGCTGGCTCAGCGGATCAACGACGGGCTGCGTAACCAGTTTGGCGAGCGCACCGTGCACGAAGTCGTGTCCGGCCAGCGCGATATGCTGATGGTTGAGTTGACCGAGAAGCTGAATGAAGTTGCGACCACCGAATTTGGTGTGGAAGTGGTGGATATTCGGGTCAAGCGAATCGACTTGCCTGAGCAGGTTAGCCAGTCCGTGTTTGACCGCATGAAATCCGAGCGCGAACGCGAAGCGCGCGAGCATCGTTCAACCGGTCGCGAGCAGGCGGAATTCATTCGCGCCGCAGCAGATCGCGAGCGTACGGTGATCAGCGCCAATGCCTACCGCGAAGCCGAGCGCGTGCGCGGCGACGGTGATGCCCGCGCCTCCGAGGTTTACGCCAATGCTTATTCCAAAGATCCGGAGTTTTATAACTTCACCCGCAGTTTGGCGGCCTACCGGGATTCGTTTAAAGGCAAGGATGATATTCTGGTTGTAGACTCCGAGGGTGATTTCTTCAAATACCTCAAGGACGGGGGCGGCAGCAAGCGCTAAACCTCCCATCCGGGGTGGATCGTGGTACAATTCGATAACCGGGCAGTGCTGACCAAATACGGTTCAGAACTGCGCGGTTTTTTTGTGTTTGCAGGGGCGCAATTCAGGGGTTTTCCATGTGGCATGAATTGCTGATTGCCTTCAGCCTGGTGATGATTATCGAGGGTATTATCCCCTTTATCAGCCCGGTTCAGTGGCGGACAGTGGTGCTGACCGTTGCCCGCAGCAGTGATAAACAGATTCGCATAGTAGGCCTGGTCAGCATGCTGGCCGGTGTAGTCCTGCTTAACTGGGTGCAATAGTCGTCCGAACTTAGTCGATAGACAGGAAATCCGTGTTATGACCACTGCCGACCGGTGGCTGTTACCTGATGGCGTCGAAGAATTACTGCCCCGCGAAGCTGCCAAAGTAGAGCAGCTGCGCCGTCAGTTGCTGGACCTTTATCAGAGCTGGGGTTACGAGCTGGTGATTCCGCCGCTGCTTGAGTACACCGAATCCCTGCTGGTAGGCCTGGGCAGCGACATCGACCTGATGACCTTTCGCGTAACCGATCAGTTAACCGGTCGCATGATGGGCCTACGCGCCGATATTACTCCGCAGGCCGCCCGTATTGACGCCCACAGTCTGGGCCTCGAAGGCGTAACTCGCCTGTGTTATGCCGGCAGTGTGCTGCATACCCGCCCCAAATCGCCGCTGGCGTCGCGCTCCCCCATTCAGTTGGGCGCAGAGCTCTACGGTGACTCCAGTACCGAGAGCGACCTTGAGATCATCAGCCTGATGCTGCAAACCCTGCAATTGGCCGGCGCGCGCAATATCACGCTCGACCTGGGGCACGTGGGTATTTACGAGGCTGTAGTCGGGTCGCTGGATGAAGAAACCGAGAAGCGCTATTTCGATATTCTGCAGCGTAAGGCCGCCGCCGAACTCGAGGTACTGTTGGCCGGGCTGCCGCTCGACCCGAAAATCATTGCCGCCCTGCGGGCGCTAAGTGAACTGCACGGCGGAGAGGCTGTGCTGGGCCGTGGCCGCGAAGCGCTAAAAGCCTACCCGCGCGGCATTGCCGCCATCGATTGTCTTGAGCAACTGGCGGTGCAGGTGCAGGAGCGCTTCCCGGAAGTCTCTCTGTATTTTGATCTGGCAGAATTGCGCGGATATCACTACCATACCGGCGCTGTTTTTTCGGCGCTGTCCAGCGACTGCGATCAGGCACTCGCCTCGGGCGGGCGTTACGACGATATTGGCGTCGTGTTCGGTCGGGCGCGGCCTGCGACCGGCTTCAGTATTGACCTGAAAGCCCTGCTCGGCCTGTTGCCGGAGGCGGCCCCGGCGCCTGCCATAGCCGCGCCCGATAGCCGTGACCCCCGCTTGTGGGAGCAGGTTCAATCCCTGCGCGCTCAAGGCGAACAGGTGATTTATGCCCTTCCCGGCGACAGCGCGACCAGCCGCTGTGATCGGGAGCTGCACTTTGAAAACGGCGAATGGCTTGTAAAGCCTCGTTAACAGATAACTTTCCAGACATTGAGATTGATTGAATGAACAAAAACGTCGTCGTGCTCGGTACCCAGTGGGGTGATGAGGGCAAGGGTAAGATTGTTGACCTGCTAACCGACCAGGCCGCTGTGGTGGCGCGTTTTCAGGGTGGCCACAATGCGGGTCATACTTTGGTTATCGACGGTGAAAAAACGGTACTGCACCTGATTCCCTCGGGTGTTCTGCGCGAAGGCGTAACCTGCCTCATCGGCAACGGTGTGGTGCTGGCGCCTGATGCACTGCTCAAGGAAATTGGTGAACTCGAAGAGAAAAATGTGCCCGTGCGCGAGCGCCTGCGCTTGAGCCCGGCCTGCCCGCTCATTCTGCCGTATCACAAGGCTCTGGATCTGGCCCGCGAGGCGGCGAAAGGCGAGGCCAAAATCGGCACCACCGGTCGCGGCATCGGCCCCGCTTACGAAGACAAGGTTGCGCGCCGGGGCCTGCGTTTGGGCGACCTGATTCATCCGGATCGCTTTGCCAATAAACTGCGCGAAGTGATGGACTATCACAACTTCGTGCTGACCCAATACTTCAAGGCCGACGCGGTTGATTACCAGAAGACCCTTGATGAGTCGCTGGAAATGGCCGAGCAACTGCTGCCGATGGTGGCCGACGTCACCAAAATGCTGCATGACTACCGTTTGCGCGGTGAAAAAATTCTGTTTGAGGGTGCCCAGGGTTCGCTGCTGGACATTGACCACGGTACTTACCCCTTTGTCACGTCATCCAATACAACGGCGGGTGGCACTGCCACCGGTAGCGGTTTTGGCCCCCTGTATCTTGATTACGTGCTGGGTATCACCAAGGCCTACACCACCCGTGTGGGCTCCGGCCCCTTCCCGACCGAGCTGTTTGACGATGTCGGCAAGCATCTGGCTGCCAAGGGCCATGAGTTTGGCGCCACCACTGGACGTGCCAGACGTTGCGGCTGGTTTGACGCGGTGGCTTTGCGCCAATCCGTGCTGATTAACAGCATTTCCGGCATCTGCCTGACCAAACTTGATGTTCTCGACGGGCTCGAGTCAGTGCTGGTGTGCACCGGCTACAAAAATGCCGAAGGCGAGTTTATTTCGGCGCCGATTGATTGTGATGACTACAGCACGTTGCAGCCGGTCTATGAAGAGCTGCCGGGCTGGTCAGAATCAACGCTGGGCGCGAAAACGCTGGAGCAACTGCCCACCAATGCCCGCGATTACATCACCCGTATTCAGGAGCTGGTGGGTGTGCCGATTGATATTATTTCCACCGGCCCGGACCGGGTTGAGACTATTGTGCTTCGCCACCCGTTTGACTGACTGTTTGCGCCGGACGGCAGACGTCCGGCGCATCAAGGCACTTGCCGTAAAGCGCAGACCCACATACTCTAACTCCGCGTTATAACAACAACGACCGTGGAGAAAATGAATGTCTGATTTCGATCCGATTCTTGCCCCTATCATTGTGCTCGTACTCTGGACCTTTTTTGTTCAAGGCTGGATGGCCATTACCCGCTTGCCGGCCATGAACAAGGCCAAACTGAACCCGCAAAAGGCCGAGCGCACCGCTGACCTTGGTGGCCTGCTGCCAAAACAGGTGCAGTGGAAGGCCGACAACTACAACCACCTGATGGAACAGCCCACCATATTCTATGCCACGGCGCTGGCTTGGGCGTTAATCGGAACGGGCGGTGGCATTAACCTGACGCTGGCCTGGGTGTATGTGGGCGTGCGGGTTGTGCACAGCCTGGTGCATGCCACCATCAACAAGGTCATGCTGCGTTTCAGCCTTTTCGCCATCAGTTCGGTTGCGCTACTGGTCATGGCCATCAACGCGGCGCTGGTTGTACTTTGAGCTGATCATATTGCTCATCTGGCAAGGCCGCACATTCGTGTGGTCTTGCCGATAGTCCCCGGCAGTGTAAAGTTTGTGTAAAAGCCAGGCTTGACGCTGGAAACGAGAGCGCCTTTTACGTTTAATTCCCCTGAAATACATAAGGGGATTCCGGTGAATAACAAGATACTTTGGGCGGCAACCTGCCTGTTCCTGACGGCGTGCAATGGCTCGGGTTCGAGCAGCGATTCGGGCACAACAACCGATTCAACCACAACCTCACTCCCTGTGTTCACGAGCTGGATCGTCAATACCAGCCAGCAGGCAAGCAACATATTTTCCAGTAGTGCATCCAGCGAAAGGCCCTTGGTCAATGTGCAGTCTGTTGCCGTAGAGTCGGCATCAACCCAGGACTATGTGCGTGTGCAGGCCACGGGCATCCCCGGTTACCAGATCACCATGTCGCAGAGCATCATCAATGAGTTGAATGGTCGCCCCAAGGCAAACTCGGATTTCACAACAGGCAGTACCACGGCGAGCGTAGGGCAGGTTGTCGCTTTCGGTGAAGATATCGGCTACGTAGGCACCCAGGGCTGCACCAGTGCGGGCGGTGGCCGGGGTTTCTGGCCACCGGGCCCGGCCTGCCCGCTGAATGCCAATATCAGCGCCTTGTTCCCCTCGGTGCCTGCGGCAACGTCTACTACCTGTAAGGTCGGGCTCGGGGCACAGGGCTATTGGGTTAATGGCGTTTCGGTGTTTACCTGGGGTGACGGTCAAAGCTTTAACGGTCAGGGTACCTGGAACTCACTGGCTGGCGTTGCCGAGCAATACGATGTGGATATCTGCGGCGGCCATGCCCAGCAGGATGGCGAATACCACCACCATTTTCACTCGCAGTGTCTGGCGGATCTGGTCGGTGACACCGGTAGCGGGCACTCGCCGATTTACGGCTTTGCCGCCGACGGCTACGCAATCTACGGGCCTTATGTGGCAGCCAATGTGCTGGCCAAAAGCGCCTGGGTAGCAAGAGACTACAGCAATGCGGCCACCGGTTTTGGTTGTGCGGTCAGTGGCGAGCGTAGCTGTCTGATGGTGGATGAGTTTGATAAATCGAAAGGTACGACACCCACAGCCAATGCGGGGCCAAACACCTCTGCCTCCAATCTGACCCTTTCGGGAAATTCAATTCCGGCCACTTCCGGCTATTACTACGAAGACTTTTACTTTGACAGCGACCTGACCAATACCACAGGCCAGACCGATCGAATGGATGTGCACAACGGCCACAGTCACGACTCGCTGGGATACCACTACCACGTCACCGTGACGGCTGAATCTGACGGCTCACTGACGCCGGCGTTCCCATACCATATTGGTCCGACCTTTGCGGGTGCGTTGCAGGAAAATGCCCTGACGAGCTGCAGCCCATGATGAAATACCGGCTAGCAATCGCCTGCATGGTAGTGGGGCTTCTGATGCCGGAAGCTAACGCCCAAAATATGCCGCATCAACACGACCTGCGTGAATTGCCCGGCGATGTGGAGGTGCCAACCATTCAGTTGGCGCTGTACAGGGATGAGAAGTCCGGGTTCAATCTGCATATTCAGGTTGAACACTATGAACTCGAGCCGCCGGAACTTGCCGGCTCAAAGGCGCCTGCAGTCGTTCAGGGGCATGCCCACCTGTTTATCAACGGCAAGAAGTTCAGCCGGGTTTACTCACCCTATCTGCATATTCCCGCCGATGCCTTGCTGGAGGGTATTAACGGGATGACCGTTACCCTGAACGACCACCGGCACAGCGTTTGGACGAAAGACAAAAAGCAGATTTTGGCAACCGTTTTTCTTGATACCCGCCAGAGCAACCCGCAGATTCACTATTTTTCCTCCAGCCAATCAAAGCCCTGATTCCAGTCGTTGTGCACTGAGGCCGTAGCCGGCCATGGCGCCGATGGCGGGCAGGGCCGTGTCGAGCACAATCTGTCCGCCGGCGTCGCGTGTGGTGACGTTAAAATCTTCGCCGTTGTCGATACTGAAATAGCGAAGCACCGTATCGAAGGCGGCGCTGGCCAGGCAGGACTCAGGTGTATCTGCTCGCAGGCTGACAACATAGTCTCCGCCGAGCTCGGCATTTTTGACAAGGCCGCCGGCGCTGTAGGATTTAGGCTTGATGGACAGGTACAGTTTCTGGCTCATGGCAGACGCAAGACAAATAGGGAATGCCCAGTCTAGCGGCGGGAGCACGCTCGCCAATGCGTAGTTTCCACAGTGGCAGTGTTTACTGTTCAGACAATTCCAGCCAGCGCTCCATCGCATCGTCCAGTGCCTGCTGCTTTTCCGCCATCAGTGACAGGTGCGCCGTCAGTTCGTCGTGAGGCAGCGTACCAAAGTCAGGACGCTGGCTGCGCTCGTTCAGGGCGTCAATCTCCGCTTCGAGGTCGGCAATGGTATCTGGCAGCGAATCCAGCTCGCGCTGTAGTTTGTAGCTGAGTTTAGCTGCGGGTTTCTTCTCCGCGGCGGGGGCTTCCGTGCCCTGCGAGGCAGGCGGCGGAGGTGTTGCGGCTTGTTGCGCCTTTTCACGCTGGCTAAAAGCGGCTTCAATGCGCTTGGGCGGGATATTGCTATAGCCGCCCACAAAATTGTCGATGCGGCCCGCGCCCTCAAACAGCAGGCAGGCGCTGGCGACGTTATCCACAAAAGCGCGGTCGTGGCTGACCAGCAAAACAGTGCCCTCAAACTCGATTAGCAACTCTTCCAGTAGCTCCAGCGTTTCCATGTCCAGATCATTGGTGGGCTCGTCGAGCACCAGCACGTTAGCGGGCTGGCTGAAGAGCAGCGCGAGAATAACGCGGGCGCGTTCGCCGCCGGATAGCACCCGTATTTGCGAACGCGAGCGCTCAGCGGTAAACAGAAAATCGCCGAGGTAGCTGATGATATGTTTTTGCTTGCCATTAATTGTAATGCTTTCGCGGCCCTGACCCACAACATCAACAACTGTCTTATTGTCATCGAGCACGGAGCGCATCTGGTCAAAGTAAGCGACCTGCAGTTTGCTACCCTGACGCACGCTGCCCTGGTCGGGCTGCAACTCGCCAAGAATGATGCGCAGCAGGGTGGTTTTGCCGGCACCGTTCGGGCCAATCAGGGCCAGCTTGTCGCCGCGCATGATGCCGAGATCAAAACCGCTGATAAGCTTTTTGTCACCGTAGCCGTGAGTTACGCCCTGCAGCTCGGCCACAATTTTTCCGCTGTTTTCACCCTGCTCCAGACTAAGGCGCGCGCTGCCCTGAACATTGCGGCGCTGGGCGTAGGTTTCACGCAATTTCTTCAGCGCTCTAACGCGCCCTTCATTGCGCGTTCTGCGCGCTTTGATTCCGGTCCGGATCCAGCGTTCCTCTTCGGCCAGACGCTTGTCAAACAGCGCATTTTGCTCCTGTTCGATGCGCAGGTCCTCGTCGCGACGAACCTGGAATTCACTGAAACTTCCGGGATAGTCGCGCAGATGCCCGCGATCAAGCAGCACAATGCGGGTAGCCAGTTTGTCGATCAGGGCGCGGTCGTGGGTAATAAAAAGTACGCAGCCACGATAGTCCAGCACGGCTTGCTCAAGCCATTCAATGGCGGCGATATCAAGGTGGTTGGTAGGCTCGTCCAGCAACAGGATTTCGGGTTCCGCGACCAGCGCGCGTGCGAGAGCCACCCTTCTGCGCCAACCGCCCGACAATTCGCCAATGCGCTGCTCACCATCAAGATTCAGGCGGGTGAGCGTGTTTTCTATCTTCTGGTGAAAGCTCCAGCCGTCGACGGCTTCAAGTTGCTCCTGCACCTCGGCAAGTGCATCCATGTCGTCGCTGTGTACCAGGTGGTGGAAGCGTGCCAGCAGCTCGCCAACAGATTCGAGCCCCTGGGCTACCGCTTCAAAGACGGTTGTTTGCGGGGCGGCATCCAGCGGTGACTGCGGCATGCTCGCAACATGAATGCCCGGCTGGCGCCGAATGTTGCCCGCATCGGCCTGCAGGCTACCTTCGACTATGGCCAGCAACGTGGACTTGCCGGAGCCGTTGTGGCCCACCAGACAAACCCGTTCGCCCTCATCGAGCTGCAAGTTGACCTTGTCCAGCAAAACCTGGTGGCCGACAGAAAATTCGAGATCGGTGGTGGTCAGTAGTGGCATTGTTACAACTCAACGGCGTGGCAGAGGCGCATTCTGCCTGTACAGGCACCGATATAAAAGAGGGTAGGTAGAACTCACGATTGGCCCGGCACGGCCCTTTTCTACAATAGGCTTTTGGATTGCTAGTGTGGGGGTAGCTGTGTGCAGTGAGAACAGGGACGTCAGATGCCGGTAACGTGGACCGTTCCGCGAGTGCGCTGGCTGAAACTCCTGGCACGGACGATGGTGTGGCTGGCGCTTACTGCCGCTTTTGCTTTCACCGGGACCACCGTTGCTGCCGAGCGTGTGGTGCTGCAGCTGAAGTGGGAGCATGAGTTCCAGTTTGCCGGTTACTATGCGGCCTTGTGGCAGGGCTACTACCGCGACGCCGGTATTGATGTTGATATCCAGCCCGCCTTCGACGAATCCGGGCGTTACCACAGCTCACAGCAACGCCTGATTAGCGGCGAGGCTGATTTCGCGATTGGCGGTGCGGATATTCTCTCCGGCCGCGATGCGGGGCACCCCTTAGTGATTCTGGCGCCGGTTTTCCAGAAAAGCCCCGGTGCGCTGGTGACCACGGGCAGCCAGAAACTGCGCTCGCTTCGCGATCTGGCGGGCATGCGCATTGCCGTTAGCCGCGCTGATTACATTGCCGATGAGTTTCGAACCTTGCTGGGCACCCGGCTAACACGGCATGCGGCCCCGGTTCTCGTGGACGAGCCCCTGACCATACAAACCCTGCTCGAGGGGCGAGCCGATGCACTTCTCACTTACGCGGTATCTGCGCGTCAGGATGCCTCCCAGCAGGGGGTCGAGATTCAGCTTCTGCATAACGCGGATGCAGAGCAGTTATTCTATGGCGACACTCTCTACACCCATCAGCGGGTTATCGATCGCAACCCCGGCCTGGTCTCGCGTTTTACCGAAGCGAGCCTTAAAGGCTGGCGCTACGCGATGGAACACCGGGAAGAAATGATTGCCGCTATCTCGTCGCTTCCGCGTTACTCGGTAAAATATTCTGACCCGCAGGAATACAACCGGCTGTTTGCGACAACGGCGGATGAATTCCTTTTCTATCCTCATGTCGATATCGGATTGAACAACACTCAGCGCTGGCTGGATATGCATCGCCTGATGAAGTCTGCCGGATTGCTGCAAGGGGAATTTCCGGGGCCGTCGTTGTTTTTTGATCCTGCGACGCAGGCGCCGGTAGCACAACTTGCCTGGCTGAAGCCCGCTGTCATTGCCTTGAGTGTGGTCGTTATTGCTGTCGTTCTCGTGCTTACGCTGCCGGTGCAGATGTTCCTGCCAGCGCTGCTGGCGGTGGTGATTACCCTGCTTACCTGGGGGCTGGAAGGCTATTTTCTGGCGCGTTACCAGGAAAATCTGCGACGCGAGGTGTGGAGCGACCTCGCCAGTGTCAGGCTCAAGCTGGAGGCCGTTATCAACCGCAATTTTGCAATGCTGCGTGGCGTGGTTGGTCTGGTGTCGAGTGACCCGGAACTGAGCCAGCGCAACTTCAGCGAGTTCGCCGGCAACCTGATCGACCTGGAGCCGCTGCTGATCAATATTGCTGCCGCCCCGGAGCTGGTGATTCGCTACATCTACCCGGAAGTCGACAACGAGGAAGCTCTGGGGCTCAACTACCGCAGTCAGGCGTCGCAACTGGGCATGGTCGAATTGGCCCGCGATAGTCGCCGCATGGTCGTGGCAGGGCCGCTCGAACTGGTGCAGGGTGGTCGCGCGATTATCGGCCGGGCTCCGGTGTTTGTAAAAGCACCACAAGGAGGTGAGCGTTTCTGGGGGGTTATTTCGGCGCCCATGGATTTCGACGGGCTATTGGATGAAGTCGGCATGTCGGCGCCTAACCCGGAAATAAAAATTGCCCTGCGTCACGGGTCAGTATCGGCGGCGGTGCAGGCTGACGCGGTGTTCTTCGGGGCGGCGTCGGTATTTTCAACAAACCCGGTCACCATGCCGGTTTCGCTGGGTGCGGTGGAGTGGCAAATTGCGGCCATCCCTGCCGCCGGTTGGGAGCAGTATCCGCCGGTACTGAAGTGGATCAAACTGATCGGGCTTCTGCTGGCAGCAGCGATGGCGGCCGGGCTTTATCAGGCGATACGCCAGTTCCAGGAGCGCCTGCAGATATCCGGCGATTTACGCCGCAATGAAGGCATTCTGACGCGGGTGGGCAGGCTTGCCGAAGTCGGCGGCTGGGAAATTGATATTCGTCACAACCGCGAATATGTATCAGACGAGGTGTATCACCTGCACGGCCTTGTGCCGGTCGCCATTGCCAGTGAAGACAAACAGCGCTGGCTGAACTATTACGACGACGACAACCGCCAGGTGGTTGAACGAAGTATTGCGCGGGCGCTCGACACGGGTGAAGCCCAGCATTTCGAACTGATGGTCAATGGCGGCGAACCCGATGAAGCCTGGTTGCGTCATATGATCGAGCCGGTGCTTGAGGGCGGGCAAGTCGTTCAGCTTATGGGCGTGGTGCAGGATATTTCGGCCATACGCCGTGCCGACGCAACCATACAGCAGCAGGCCAGCTTCGATACGGTTACCGGTCTGCCCAATCGCAACCTCTTCGGAGACCGCCTGCAGCAGGCCCTGCAGGTAGCGGAACGCGATCAGCGCCAACTGGCAATACTCTTCATTGACCTCGACCATTTTAAAGACGTCAACGACTCGCTGGGCCACGGCGTGGGCGACGCCTTGCTTGCAGAAATGGGGCGGCGATTCAGTAGCGAGGTGCGAAGCTCTGATACCATCGCGCGTTTGGGTGGCGATGAGTTCACTGTGTTGCTGGACGGGGCACAAGGCAGCCACTACTTCAGCATGATCGCGCAAAACCTGCTGGCAGCCGCACAACGACCGGTAATGGTTGGCGATCATCAGGTGTTTACCTCCGCCAGCATCGGCGTCACCTTTTACCCGGAAGACGGCCAGGATGTTGAGGTGCTGTTGCAGCGGGCCGATCAGGCGATGTATGCCGCCAAAAATGCCGGTCGCAATACTGTCCGCTTTTTCACGCAAACCATGCAGGATGAAGCTACTCGCCGGCATCAATTGCATATGCTGCTGGCAAAAGCGATGACGGACAAAGCGCTCGATGTCTACTATCAGCCGATTATCGATACCTATCAGCACAAGGTCGTGAAATGCGAAGCCTTGCTGCGCTGGACCGACCCGACATTGGGGCAGGTATCGCCCGCCGAATTTGTGCCGCTGGCCGAAGACACCGGCATGATTGTCGAGCTGGGCGAGTATGTCATGCTCAAGGCCTGCGCCGACATCAACCAGCTCAAAAGCGATGTGGGTTGTGAATTGTCGCTGGCATTCAACAAATCAACGCGCGAGTTTGTTGAGGAGAGCCGGGGGCATATCTCCGCGCTGGATAAACTGCGCGAACAGGCCCTGTTTCCCAATATCACCGTAGAGATTACCGAAAGCCTGTTACTGCAGGAAAGTAACGACACAGTGAGCCAATTGCGCGCACTGCGCGATGCCGGGGTGGAAATCGCCATTGACGATTTTGGCACCGGCTACTCCTCCCTGAGTTATCTACGCAAATTCCCGGTGGATATTCTGAAAATAGACCGCTCGTTTATTCACGAAATTGAAAAGGATCTGGAATCGCGAGCGCTGGTCAGGGCTATTATCTCGATGGCTCACGGTCTGAATATCGATGTGGTTGCCGAAGGTGTGGAAACGGCAGGTCAATTCCAGATACTGCGCGATATGAAGTGCCGCTATGTGCAGGGCTATTACTTCAGTCCGGCATTGTCGCTGCCTGAATTCAAGCGCTACCTTCTCGGCTTTCGCAGCGAGTGCGCCTGACGGCTTCGCTATCGGTTGGCGCTGTGTTGCTGCAACAGTGAAGCCACCGTTTCACGCAGCCACAGGGTAGCCGGATCGTGATCGGCACTGCGATGCCAGAAAGCATGCAGCTCCATTACCGGTGTTTCAAAAGGCAGGGGTTTGTTCGGCAGTTGCCAGTACTGCGCCACGGATCTGGGAATTGAGGCCAGCAAATCCGAACTGGCCAGCAGGCCGGGCAGCGCGGCGTAGTGTTGCAGCCGCAGGGCGATAGAGCGCTTTTGACCAATGGAGCGCAGCGCCAGGTCAATATGGCCGCTACCCTTCACACGACTGGACACATTCACATGCGACGCCGCCAGATATTGCTTAAGCCCCAGCTTTTTTCGCCGCAAGGGGTGCGTTTCGCGCAGCGCGCATACGTAATCATCGCGGCTTAGTGGAGCACTCAGCAGCTCAGGGTGATTCAGCAAGGGCGCGTCCAGCGACAACTGCAACTCGCCGCTTGCCAGCGCCAGCGGCACATCACGCCGGCTCATAAACACCATCTCCAGCTTAATGCCGGGCGCAAATTTCCTGAGATGCTCCAGCAGGCGCGGCAACAGGCTGATTTCCGCCTGTTCGGTAGCGTGAATGCGAAAGGTGTGTTGGGCGCTGTGCGGATCAAAGTCCACCCGCGCGCGAACGCAGTCATCAAGCAATCTTAACGATTGCCGCACCGGATCAATCAATTGCCGCGCCAGCGGTGTCGGGCTCATGCCCTGGGGGCTGCGCACAAACAGCGGGTCGGCGAATACGTCGCGCAGCCGGGCTAGAGAATTACTGACTGCCGGCTGGGTAACGTGCAGTACCTCCGCTGCGCGGGTGAGGCTTTGCTGGGCAAAAATGGCATCGAACACCACAAACAGATTGAGATCGACTTTGGCGAGGCTCATCGTCATCCTGAAATGTTAATCACTGTTGCTAATAGTTAAACATAAAAATAATCAATTTAACTAATGAAAGCCAATAGCCTATGGTGGGCACTGATTTTTGGATGAGTGCGAATGATGGCTGAAATACTGGTAGTGCGTCACGGGCAGGCAGCCTTTGGCACCGACGACTACGACCGCTTGACGGATATCGGCTGGGAGCAGTCACGCCTGCTCGGTGAGTATTTTTCCAGTCATGCCCTTCACTTCGATGCCGTGTTTACCGGCACTCTGCGGCGGCAGCGTGAAACACTGGCAGGGGTTCTTGAAGCCTTGCCGCCGCAACCTGCAGCGAAAGAACTGCCGGGCTTGAACGAGTTTGATTTTCACGAGCTGGTTTCAGCCTATCGGGCTCTTCACCCCGACGAGAATATTGATGTGAACAACGCCCGCGATTTCTATGGCTGCCTGCGCGATGCGTTGCTGGCCTGGAACCGCAACGAGTTTGCCGATGTTGCCGAAGACTGGAACGGTTTCGAGACTCGGGTGCGCGGCACACTGGAGCAGATCAGTAACGTGAGCGGGCGGGTTTTAGTGGTCACTTCCGGTGGGCCCATCAGTGCGCTGGTGCGCGAAGTTTTAAACTTGAGCGTGGAAAACATGGTGAACCTCAACCTGCAGGCAATTAATACCGGCATCACGCGCTATTTTGGCAGGCCCGGAGCGTTGCGCCTGAATATGTTCAACGCCGTGCCCCACCTTGAGCAGCCGCAAGACAGTCATCTGATTACTTACACCTGAAGGCTTACACACAGAAACCTGCAGGTAAAAACCTACACCCGATTAATCTGGTTATCCGAGGATTTGGCATGGACTTTAGTGCAAGCGAAAAATCACAGGCAATGCTTGGCAAGCTGAATACATTTTTTGACAAGCATATATACCCCAATGAACAGCGCTACGCCGAGCAATTGCATCAGTCAGAAAACCGCTTCGCGGCACTGCCATTGATGGATGAGCTTAAAGAGAAGGCCAAAGCGGCCGGCTTGTGGAACCTCTTCGTGCCGCCATCGCATGCCCAATACGCTGACCACGGCGGTTTCACCTTCAGTGAATATGCGCCGCTGGCAGAATTGATGGGCCGCGTTATCTGGAGCCCGGAAGTGTTTAATTGCAACGCACCGGACACCGGCAATATGGAAGTGTTTATGAACTTTGCTACGGCTGCACAACAGCAGCAGTGGCTAAAGCCCTTGTTGGCAGGCGAGATCAGATCATCCTACGCGATGACCGAGCCGCAGGTTGCCTCCAGCGATGCAACCAACATTGAACTGAGCATTCAGCGCGAGGGCGACGAATGGGTGTTGAACGGTCGCAAATGGTTTATTACGGGCGCATTGTACGAGCGCACCAAAATCCTGATCGTGATGGGCAAGTCTGATCCGAACAACCCTGACCGCCATTTGCAGCAAACCCAGGTGCTGGTGCCAAAAGATACCGCCGGCTTGCGTGTTATCAGGCCGCTGACAACGCTGGGATACGACGATGCGCCTATCGGCCATGCGGAGCTGGTGTTTGAAAATGTGCGGGTGCCGGCAGACAATGTCTTGCTGGGCGAAGGGCGCGGCTTTGAAATTGCCCAGAGCCGTCTGGGGCCGGGCCGAATGCATCACTGCATGCGGCTTATTGGTGCCGCTCAGCGTTCACTGGAGCTGGCCTGTCAGCGCGCTCAATCGCGAACAACCTTTGGTCGCCCGTTGAGCAAGCATCAGTCCGTACGCGAAGATATCTCCAAAAGTTTTTCGGAAATCGAGATGGCGCGTTTACTGGTGCTAAAAACCTGCGACAAAATAGATCGCGAAGGAGTCCCCGATTCCGTCGACATGATTGCTGCCACCAAAACCACGATTCCCCTACTGGTGCAAAATGTGATTGATCGCTGTATGCAGTTGCACGGTGCCGGCGGCCTCACCGAAGATTATTTTATGGCCGAGGCCTTCAACTACGCGCGTTGGTGTCGGCAGGCTGATGGCCCTGATCAGGTTCACCAGATGGCTCTGGGAAAGAAAATCATCGACCGCTATGCCAACTAGGGAGATATCTTGTGGCTGACGCCTTTGAACTGAATGTGGACAACCTGACGCGCTATCTAGAAACCGGCATAGACGGCTTTCGCGGGCCGCTGAGTGCTGAGAAGTTTGCCGGAGGCCAATCCAACCCAACCTACCTGCTGACGGCAGGCAGCGGACGCTATGTGCTGCGGCGCAAGCCGCCGGGTGTTTTGCTGAAATCAGCTCACGCGGTAGACCGCGAGTTCCGGGTCATGAAAGCGCTGGCTGATACCCCGGTGCCGGTGCCGGCCATGCGCGTGCTCTGCGACGACGAAGCGGTTATCGGCTCCATGTTTTACGTGATGGACTATATGGACGGCCGGATCTTCTGGAATGCCGCGTTGCCGGAGCAGACAAGCGCAGAGCGCAGCGCCGTGTACGACGCAATGAATAAAGTGCTGGCAGATCTGCATGATGTTGACCCTGCGGCGGTGGGCTTGAGTGACTACGGCAAACCCGGCAACTATTTCGAGCGCCAGCTAAGCCGCTGGACTACGCAATACCGCGCCAGCGAAACCGAGCATATTCCCGCGATGGAAAACCTGATGCAGTGGCTGGAACAAAACAAGCCGGCGGACGATGGTTTGGTGTGCATCAATCACGGCGATTTCCGGCTCGATAATATGATGTTCCACAAAGACCGCTGTGAGGTGATTGCCCTGCTCGACTGGGAGCTGTCAACGCTGGGCCACCCCTACGCTGATCTTGCCTATCAGTGCATGCAGTGGCGTATTCCCGGTGACGCTGCAATTCCCGGCCTGGGCGACATTGATCGCAAAGCACTGGGTATTCCCACCGAACAGGAGTATGTGCAGCGCTACTGTGAGCGCCGGGGTATTGCCGGTATAGATCACTGGACCTTCTACATCGCCTTTGCGTTTTTTCGTTTGAGCGCTATTTTGCAGGGCATTCAAAAGCGAGCCATCGACGGCAATGCCTCCAGCGACAAGGCAACCGCCTATGGCGGGCTGGCAAAGCCGCTGGCTGAAATGGGTATTGCGCTGGCCGAACAGGGTGCTTGACAGGCGGTAGGTAAAAACAAGAGAGAAGGGGTATGTCAAACCATGGATAAGTCACTGTCAGAGCGCTTTGATTTGAGCGGTCGCGTAGCGCTGGTTACGGGTGCGTCGAGCGGTCTGGGCGCGCATTTCGCAACCGTGCTGGCTGCTGCGGGCGCGTCAGTGGTGCTGGCGGCGCGGCGCCGTGAGCGGCTGCAGGCGCTGGTTGCCGATATTGAGCAGGGCGGCGGTAAAGCCCTTGCAGTAGCGATGGACGTCAATGATCACGCGTCCGTTCAAGCGGGCTTTGATGCGGCGCAAGACGCCTTTGGCGTGGTGAGCGTGCTGATTAACAATGCAGGCGTTGCCGCCCCCGGCCGTTTTCTCGACGGCGACGAAGCTGGCTGGGACTTCACCATGGACACCAACCTCAAGGCGGTTTGGCGTATTTCCCAGGAAGCTGCCGGACGTATGGTGGCATCTCGCACCCACGGCAGTATCGTGAATATCGCGTCGATACTAGGCTTGCACCCGGGGCTCGATCAGACCTTCTATGCCACGGCCAAAGCGGGCGTGGTGCAGCTGACCAAAACCATTGCGCTGGAATTGTGGCGCAAGAATATTCGGGTGAATGCTCTGTGCCCCGGCTATTTTGAAACCGAAATGAATGGCGATTTTTTTCAAAGCGACAAGGGCGCAGCCTATCTGAAGAAAATTCCGCCGCAACGCTTGGGCGACATTGACGAATTGAGCGGTCCGCTGTTATTGCTGGCCAGCGACGCGGGCTCGTTTATGACCGGAGTGGCAATGCCGGTAGATGGTGGCCACCTGCTGCAGAGTCTTTAGCGCCGGTTCAGCTCATCTGTGTGCTGTAGTAAGCTGCGCAAACCGGGAATGAATCAGGGCGTAACGGTCAAAATGAATTGTCGAACAGGCGCGGGCTTTACCTTGCTGGAAATGCTGGTGGTGCTGGCAATCATCGCTATTCTGGCAACGCTGGTTATGCCCTCGAACGCCAATCGCCACCTCCAGCAACAGGTGCTGGAAAGCGTTGAGCTGATTGAGCGTTACAAAGGGAACCTGGAAGCATTCTACAGTGCGACCGGTGCCTTCCCCGCCGACAACGAAGCCGCCAATATGCCCGAGCCCGACAAAATTATTGGCAGTTACGTGCAGCGTGTAGACGTAGAGAACGGTGCCATGCACCTGCAATTTGGGAAAAAGTTTCCCGAATCCTTGTCGGGCAAGCGTTTGAGCCTTCGGCCGATGATTGTTGAAGGTTCGCCGAACAGCCCGGTCTCGTGGGTATGCGGTTTTGACGCAGTGCCGGAGGGAATGGCGGCAACGGTCGAAAATCAAACCGACCTCGAGCTGCGTTTTTTGCCTTTGCGTTGTCGTTAGCCGTTGCCCGGGTGGCAACGCTCAGGGTAGCGTCGCACCAATTTTTTGGGATACGGCTTGTAGCTGGCGTGATACGTCGCGCAGGTCGCGTTGATATTGCTGGCTGCACTGCGCCCATTGTTCCAGTCGCAATGTTGCGCCCTTGTCGCTTGGGTCCAGTGGCGGTTCGTTGCCACAATTGCGCTGCAACTGGCTTAGCAGGGTTTTCTGCACATCTTCCAGACGCTTGAGCTCCGTGTGATTCTGCGCACGAAATTGTTCCATGTCGGTGTCGCGCTTATCTGCCCAGTGCAGGGCGCAGCGCAAATCACGAATGTTCTTTAGCTGCGCTTCCTGGCGTTCAAAATGCGCAACATCCTGTTGTGAGCGATAGCTGCTATTGCGGTAGTAACTGTTGTACTTGTTGCTGCGCGCATTTTGGTTGCGGGTAGACTCGTTAACCTGCTTCTCGGCGCGCTCAAGTTTTCGTTGCCAGTATTTGCGTTTGCTGCCCACTTCGCGCAAAAAGCGGTCATTGGGGTGTTGGTACGAGCGGTAATAGTCTTTGGCCGGCAGTTCAATGTCGCCACAGTATTCGATGTTGCCACTCTGCGACAGCGTCGTCATGGCATCGTTGGTGCCCGCAACCTTGATGCTCTCCATTTCGCCCTGCGGCTTGCTGGGCGGGAACTGGCTGAAGGTTACGTTGCCGTCCTCGTCAACTATTTTATAGAGCTCGGCGGCCTGTGCTGCACTGAAAGGCAACAATAGTGAGCTGACGAGTGCAGCAGCAACCAGGCGTTTGCCCTGCATGAAAGCGGTTGTTGTTTTTAGTCTCTGCGCAGTCACGCCGGTGCCTATAGCGGGTTATTCAATAAGAGGGCAAGCCATCGAATGTGAAAATTCACACTCTACGGGTCACTGCGAATAGTACAAGAATGGGGGCGGGACTCAAGCCCTTTGCGTACAGCGGGCGCGCCTCGCGGTATGCCAATAGCTGTACTACGCTGGTAGTGCGGGGTATGTAATTGTTCGCGGTTATGTTCGTGTCGGCCCCGACCGCAGTATCAGGAGATGTGCAATGAAGCGTTATTTCTATATCAGCGACGATTTGGATGACCTGGAAATATTAGAAAAAGAGCTAAACTCTCAAGGGCTTGGTTCACCCCAAATCCACGTGCTCAGCCGCAATTCGGCGGCGGTAGAGCAGCACCACCTCAACGAAGTACACGATTTTATGAAGAAGGATGTGGTGCATGCCACCCTGCGAGCCGCCATGCTCGGTTTGGGCGTGGCCGTGCTCACGGTGCTGCTGGCCTATCTCAGCGGTCTGCCGGAGGTGGTGGGCTGGGTGCCCTTTGCCTTTTTGTCTGTGGTGATGCTGGGTTTTTGTACCTGGGAAGGTGGCATGTGGGGCATTCAGCAGCCCAACTCGCGCTTTCGCCAGTTTCAGGAGGCGCTGCAACAGGGGCGCCACGTTCTGGTGGTTGACGGTGATACCGGTCAGGATCAACTGATCAAACTCATCACCCAGGGGCATCGCAAGCTCGAGTTTGCCGGTACCGGCTCGGCGGCGCCGCGCTGGATTGTTCGGTCCCAACAGCACTGGAAAGAGTTTGTGCGCTGGGCGCCTTAGTGGCTAGTTAATTCGCCTGCAGGGCAGGCTCCCACAGGTGCGAGCGGTTGCTGCTGAACAGGATTCGTAGGCCTGATTAAGCGCAGCGTATCAGGCAGTTCTGCGACGCCCGCAACGCTGTGCTTATACGGGCCTACGGTGAAAAAACTTGCACACGAACATAGAATCTCCCACACTCACCTTCAATGCAATTGCTGTTTCCCACTCAAATCTGTGATGAGGTTTTTGGTGCTGAAGGGCACAGGCCTAAGGTGACAGTTGCCGCCAGGACACTTCACATTCCTGATCTGTCGCCGAAAAATACGCCGAGCCACCGGATAGTGTCAGTGCAAAATCCATACTCCGTTCTGCCATTGTTGTGAGGTTCTGGACTTGGCTCCACTCGACCTTAAATACCTCGGCGCCTGATGATGCAAGTTTGCTACCTTCCTGATTCCACCACATGTCCGATTTGGAATTGAAACTGTAAATTCGCACTGCCTCGGATATGCGGGAAGCCTTTTTAATGCGTTCTGCCGCGGGTTCGCCGACATCGATCCAGAGCGCTATTCGGTTATCGAGCGTTCGCAGCCAGAGGTCAGGCTCGTCGGCGGTGCTCAGCCCTTTGCCGAAATCCAGATGTTCATCCCGGTTGATGCAGTACGCGAGTATGCGAACCATCATTCTTTCTGTTGTTTCCGAGGGATGTTGGGCAACGGTCAGATTAAGCGTTTCGTAGATATTGCGATCCAGGTCGGACAGCATGATCCTGAGTTTGAAAATTGTTGGCTTTAACGCCATAGCGGTTACCCGAGTGTGTTTTTACGGAAATTCAATGGCGATGGGGGTGCCGCCTTCGGGCGTCAGGTTCACTTTTATCACGCCGCCGGTAACCGTGTAGAGCGCATTCTGCGCGCTAAGCTGTGTGCCGTCGGCAAGGCCCGTTAGCGTGAGTGCGAGCGCGCTGTCAGTTGTGACTTCGATGCGCTTGTCGGTGCGCGGGGCTATGGCTGCGGCGTTCAAATCCACGGTGAGCGACGCGACGTTTTGCAGGTTGAGGGTCAGTAATCCGTTCGCCGCAGGCGCGTCGCCCAGCTCCCAGGTTTGAAACTCGTGAATGTGGGGGCCGGTCTGCTGGATGCGAGCGCTGGAATTCTGGTCTGGCCGGAGTTGGGGGTTGGCGCCATCGGGTAGTGCAGCGGGGCCAAGCACATTGCTGATAACGCGTTCGGGTAGCGCACCTGACACAGCATGAATGCGGCCAGCTTTGGCTGAAATAGTGGTCTGGCTAAAGTTGTTGGTGAAGGTACAACTGCGGCCCGATTGGCTGAGGCTGGGTTCGTAGCCTTGCACCGCTGCGTTGTCATCCGCAATTTTCAGATCGTCAATCCACCAGGCGCCATCCGCGCCCAGCGCAAACTCCGGATGCTGATCATTGCCGGTAAAGCGGTAGATAATTTCGCCGGGGTTCAGTTTGTTGCCAAGCGGTGCCTTGTCGCCTCCGTCGCTGGCGCCAATCAGCCAGTCGGTTGCTTCGGCAAAGGCGGGGTATTGGCCGTCTTTAAGCACCCAGGCTACGTGGTCTTCGGCGAGATAATGATCGAAGGTATATTGATAGCCCAAATCCCGCATACGGTTCACGGTGTCGCGTTGCTGCGTAATCGGTATGAGTTGGTCGAGCGAACCGGCGGCGTGGTAGTAACCATTCCATTTAAGGTTCTCGAGTTGAATCTCGCCAAAACAGCCGGGCACGTTGCCATTTTGATCGGCAATGCCCGGTTCGTCGGATTGCGCGCCGGCGAGAATAACGCCTGCGGCAAAGACATCCGGGTATTTGATCATCAAACGTTGGGAACCCAGTGCTCCCATTGAGAAACCTGATGTAAAGGTTCGTGCGGGGTCCAGTTCATAGCGGCTGGCAACATCGCGCCAGGCTTCCCACAGGTCTACTCCCGAAGCGAACTCATAAAAGCCGCTGACACCTCGGCCCAGCACTGTGAGACAAAAGGATTGGCGCAAATCATTACAGGTTTCCCGGTGAAAATTGGGCATGGTGGCGCGGTACTGCATATAGTTCTGGGTAAAGCTGTGCAGCACCAGCGTCATCGGTGTTGGCTGGGGTTCACTGGTCGAATACTGGTCCGGCAGCCACAAACCGTAGGGTTGCAGTTTGTCGTAGTAGCCTGCGTAGAGCGAAATGTCATCACTGTTTTGTGCGGTTTGATGAATGATGGCATCAAGACCGGTATAGATGCCGGCGCGACCAAACTGCTCGGGCCCGAGTGATGACACATACCAGCGCACGGAGTATTCGAGGCGTTCCGGTTCCGCCTCATCCGTGCCGAGCAGGTCGGGGTTCAGGGCAAGCGCGAAGGCTGAAATATCACCCTGCGCCAGCGCTTGTGCCTGGCTGTTGCTCATCCAGAAGTTGTTTGCAAAGGGCTCATCGTCGTAATCGCGAAAGCCGAGGTTGTACACCGGCGGCGAGAACGGCAGCCCGCCCAGTGCGAGCATATTGGTAAAGAAACCGCCGCTGCCATTGTGCAGCCCCGACAGGGCATAAACGGTAACTGCCGTATCGGGCAGAGCCATATCTGCACTGCTGATTTTGGCAATAAAGCTTTGGCTATTGGTGTCGATGCTGGTATCGCCGATTCTTTCAAGTGTGTCGGCGGCAATATCGCGCAGAAAAATCCCGGCAGAGGAGATGAAGATAATGCGGTCTACCCCGGCCGTGCGGATATTGGGAATGTCAGCCCAGCCCGCTGAAAACTGGCCGCTGGTACCGGTGTTGGTATCGTTGTCGATATCGAGCGCAAACGCGATGATCGGTGCATTCGGGTCGGCTAGTGTGACCCAGTCCACTCGCCAGTAGCTGGCGTCAGGGTCGCGGGCGATGGCAAGGGTGAAGATGTCGGCGCCGTTCCCCTGATAGGGGTCACTGGCCGCGTCGTAGCCATCTGTGCTCATATCCGGGCCGGGAAAGTCCGCGGCATCGAGCGCTACTCGCGGGTAGGACAGGCTGCCGGCATTGGGCGTAGTGACATTTTGCGCTGAAGGCGGGCCGGCAAAGGCGCCGTAGGCATCGTAGATGAAGTCCGTCCAGTATACGGCGCCACCAAAGTAACGGCCCGTTCCGGATGTTCTGGACGTGCCGTCTTCAAAGGGCCAAACAGACTGTGCTGGCAGTACCCGTTGATCCAGTGAACGTTTGGCTGCATCCGGAACCCCGGCAGGCATTTTTGCCAGAATAGGGTCGACCGGCGCGCCGCCACCATTGTTGCCGCCTCCGTTATTCCCTCCGTTGCCGGAGCCGCCATTGCCCGTGCCACCGTTTCCGGCACCTCCCGTATTACCGCCAGCATTCGTCGAGCCGGTTCCGGCGGGGGCGATAGTGTTGCTGGTGGAGTCGGCGTTGCAGCCAGCGAGCAAAGCCACAACAAGCAGAATTACAAGGGACGAGTTAAGGGACGGGCGCAGCATGAGAAGCCTATAGGTATTTGTTTGCCGCTCAGCTTATCACTGTGAGGGGGCCTCGCAAGTGACGGATTGGCGTATAACCCAAATCGATTATTCGCCTGCGGGGCAGGCTCCCACAAAAAACGCGACTAACCCGTGGGAATCTTGCCCGCAACGCGGTGCTTATGCGGGCCTACTACGCCACGTAGGCCGGAATAAGCGCAGCGTTTCCGGCGCGCTTCGGGCCGGAGCCTTCCCTGCAGGCGAACCGGGGGCTAACTCGCCAATTCCGGCAAATCGCGAAAATAATCCAGCGCTTCGGGGTTAGCCAGCGCGTCGGTATTCTTCACCGCTTCTCCGTGAACCACTTTGCGCACGGCCAGTTCGACAATCTTGCCACTGATCGTACGCGGAATATCAGCCACCTGCAGCACCTTGGCCGGTACGTGGCGAGGAGTGGTGTTGCTGCGGATACAGTCTTTGATTTTCCGGGTCAAGGCTTCGTCCAGACAGCAGTTTTCGCGCAGCACCACAAACAATACCACGCGCACATCGTCTTGCCACTGCTGACCGATAACAACGCTTTCCAGAACTTCCTCTACCTTTTCAACCTGACGGTAAATTTCAGCAGTGCCGATGCGAACCCCGCCGGGGTTAAGCACGGCGTCGCTGCGGCCGTGAATGATAACGCCGCCGGTCTCGGTGATTTCACCGTAGTCACCGTGGGCCCATATGCCGTCAAACTGGGAAAAGTAGGCGTCGTGAAAGCGATGGCCATCGTTGTCGTTCCAGAAGCCGATGGGGCAGGAGGGGAAGGGCTGTGTGCAGACCAGCTCGCCTTTTTCCGCAACCACGGCTTTGCCCTCGTCATTCCAGATTTCGACTGCCATGCCTAAACCAATGCACTGGATCTCGCCTTTACGCACCGGCAGCACCGGGTTGCCCAGTACAAAACAGGAGATGATATCGGTGCCGCCGCTAATGGACGACAGGCAGATATCACTTTTAAAGTCCCGATAAACGTAATCAAAACTCTCGTGACTCAGCGGCGAGCCGGTTGAAAGAATGCTTTTGAGGCTGGCGAGGGAATGGCTTTCTCGCGGTTTAACCTCTGCCTTTTCCAGGGCAGCAATAAACTTGGCGCTGGTGCCGAATACGCTGATTTTCTCCGAGTCGATGGCGTCGATCAGAAATTTACCGCCATCAGCAAAGGGTGAGCCGTCATACAAGAGCACCGTGCATTCACTCGCAAGGCCGCTGACCAGCCAGTTCCACATCATCCAGCCGCAGGTGGTGAAATAAAACAGTACGTCGTCGCTGTTGATGTCGGTATGCAAACGATGCTCTTTAAGATGCTGAAGCAGGGTGCCGCCCGCAGAATGTACAATGCATTTGGGTGCGCCAGTGGTGCCGGACGAATACATAATGTAGAGCGGGTGGTCGAAGGGCAGCGGAGTAAACGCCAGGGGCTGTGGTTGGCTGCTGAGAAAGTCATCGAACAATACAGCGTTGTCGATCAAATCCGTGTCGACGGCCTCATCCAGCAGCGTTGTGATCACGACCTGTTTAACGCCGGGAAGTTGCGCGGCGATATCGCGAACACGATCCAGTGTGTGGATGGTTTTACCATTGTAAAAATAGCCGTCAACTGCAAACAGAACCGTCGGTTCAATTTGAGTAAAGCGGTCCATTACACCCTGAAAACCGAAATCCGGTGAGCAGGACGACCACACAGCGCCAATGCTGCTGGCAGCCAGCATGGCGATAACCGTTTCCGGGATGTTGGGCATAAATCCGGCAACGCGGTCGCCGCGCGCAACACCCAGTTTGATCATGGCATCGGCGAGTTGTTCTACCTTGTGGTACAGCTCGGCGTAACTCAGTTCGCTGCGACGCCCGTTCTCGAGTAAGGACACCAGAGCAATTTTGTTATCGCGCCGTCGCAACAGATTTTCGGCAAAGTTCAGTTCAGCACCTTCGAACCAGCGCGCCCCGGGGAACTGGTCGCCATTGCCGAGTACGCTGGAATAGTGCTTGGAATAACGCAAGTCGCAAAAATTCCAGACCGATTCCCAGAACGCTTCCGGGTGATCTACGGACCAGCGCTGAAGCTCGGCATAACTGTCCAGTGAAGTGTTATAGCGCTGCTCGACTGACCGGGAAAAGGCCGTCATATTTGATCGCTCAATGCGTTCGGCGGAAGGTGTCCACAGAGGCTGAGTCATGGGCTTTAGCCGTCCTCTTTCGCTGAGAGTGCAACAGCCACCCGCGATTGCGATTTGCGACCCAGGCGCGCTGATATGGCGTTGCCTGCCGCCATGAGTTTTTCCAGGTCGATGCCGTGCTCAATGCCGAGGCCGTTGAGCATGTAGACCACATCTTCGGTTGCGACATTGCCGGTAGCGCCTTTTGCGTAAGGGCAGCCGCCGAGGCCCGCCACCGAGCTGTCTACAACGCGAACCCCCATTTGCAGCGAACGCAGGATATTGGCAAGCGCCTGACCGTAGGTGTCATGAAAATGTACGGCGAGCTTTTCAACGCCGATGTCTTTGCCAAGGGTAGCAATCAGCGTCTCGCAATCGGCAGCGGTAGCTACACCGATGGTGTCGCCCAGCGAAATTTCGTAGCAGCCCATGGCCAGAAGCTCGCGCGCCACAGTGCTCACCTGTTGCGGCGCAATGCGTCCTTCAACCGGGCAGCCAACAACGCAGGAAATGTAGCCGCGCACCGGAATGCTGGCGGCTTTTGCCGCTTCCATCACCGGAGCAAAGCGTTCAAGACTTTCTGCGATGGAGCAGTTGATGTTCTTTTGGGAAAAACCTTCGGAGGCGGCGGCGAATACGGCGACTTCGTCGGCGCCTGCCTGCACTGCGCGTTCAAAGCCTTTCAGGTTGGGGGTGAGCGCGCTGTAGGTAACGCCTGATTTTCGTGTCAGGCCCGCGAAGACCTCTTCACTGCTGGCCATTTGCGGTACCCATTTAGGGTTTACAAAACTGCCGGACTCGATTACCTGCAGTCCCGCTTCCGCGAGTTGATTGATCAGGGCGATCTTGTCGCTGGCCTCGAGTGCCTGCTTTTCATTCTGCAGGCCATCGCGGGGGCCAACGTCGACAATCTTGACCTTGCTTGGATAGTCGCCGGTGTGACTCATTCGCTTGCCTCAAATTCAAGAAGTTGTGCGCCGCCGTCAACCAGTTCGCCGGCATCAAAGAAAAAATTCACCACTTTGCCATCGCTGGGCGCGGTAATGCTGTGCTCCATTTTCATGGCTTCCATGATCAGGAGTACGTCGCCTTTTTTTACGTCGCTGCCCGCCGTGGCAATTTGGGCGACAATGGTGCCATTCATCGGCGCAGCAAAGTGATCAGCCGATTGCGCGCTGTCGAATTCGCCGGTATCAGCCTTGAGGCGACTGAAACTGAAAGCGCGATCGGGAAGGTAGAGGCTGTACTCGTCGCCATGTTTGCCGACGCTGGCGCTGAGCCGGTGGCCATTGATCACGGCGGTCAGGCTGCGCTCTTCCAGTGTGGCACTCGCTTCCATGCTCAGGTCGTCGATAGTGAGCCGGAAGCCCTGCGTTTTTGCATCTGCCAGTGGCTCTGCGGCTACCGTCACCTCCTGATCCTGCCAGCGCAATTTCAGTACGCAATGGGCGGGGCTGTTGGCCCGCCAGCCAAAAGCAGAGTTCCAGGGTGAATCAGCTTCCTTGCTATGTTGACGACGGGTGTTTGAGGTTTGCGCCTGATCCAGCAACACATACAGCGCCGCCATCGGTATAACAGACTGCAGGTCTTCGGCACGCTGCCCCGGCGAGTTGCGAAACAGCTCATCGCTGTGCTTCTCGATAAAACCGGTGTCCAGCTCGGCGCGTTCAAAGGCAGCGCAGTGGCTGATGTTGTAAAGAAAGTCGATATTGGTCGCAAGCCCGCCGACACTGTATGCGGCCAGTGCATTCTGCAAGCGCTTCAGCGCGCGATCGCGGTTTTCATCCCAGCAAATGAGTTTACTGATCATCGGGTCGTAGTACACGCTGATGGTATCGCCTTCAATCACGCCGGTATCAATACGTACGTGGTCGTCTTGTCCCGGTTCCTTGAGAAAGTTCAAGGTGCCCGTTTGCGGAAGAAAATCGTTTGCAGGATCTTCCGCGTAAATACGTGCTTCAAAGGCGTGGCCGCGAATGCTGAGATCGGATTGCTCACAGGGCAGGGTTTCGCCGCTGGCAACACGAAGCTGCCACTCCACCAGATCTTGCCCGCTGATCATTTCGGTAACCGGGTGCTCAACCTGCAGGCGGGTATTCATTTCCATAAAGTAGAATGAGCCGTCAGTGTCGAGCAGAAACTCCACCGTGCCTGCGCCGACATAGTCAATCGCCTGGGCGGCGCGGATGGCGGCATCGCCCATGGCCTTGCGCAAGTCTTCCGTCATGCCGGGCGCGGGTGCTTCTTCAATCACTTTTTGATGGCGGCGTTGAATGGAGCAGTCGCGCTCAAACAAGTGCACCGCGTTGCCGTGCCCGTCGCAAAAAACCTGAATTTCGACATGGCGGGGGCCGGTCAGGTATTTTTCGACCAGCATTTTATCGTCGCTGAACGATTTCATGGATTCGCGTTTGGCTGCAGCCAGCGCGGCCGAAAATTCCGACTCGGCCCAGACCTGACGCATACCTTTGCCGCCACCACCGGCGGCGGCTTTTAGCAGAACGGGGTAGCCCATCTTGTCAGCGGCAGCCTTGAGTATAGCTTCGTCCTGATCGTCGCCGTGATAACCGGGCACCAGCGGCACACCAGCCTTTTCCATAATGGTTTTGGCGGCTGATTTGGAACCCATCGCTTCAATGGCGCCCACGGGTGGGCCGATAAAAACGATATCGGCTTCGTCGCAGCGTCGGCGAAAGCTCGCATTTTCAGACAGAAAGCCGTAACCGGGGTGGATAGCCTGAGCGCCCGTTTTTTTCGCGGCTTCGATAATGCGCTCGTATTGCAAATAGGAGTCGGCAGCGGGTGAGGCACCAATATGTATTGCCTCGTCAGCGAGAGTAGCGTGCAGGGCATGGCTGTCGGCATCACTGTAAACGGCCACCGTACGAATGCCGAGTTGTTTGGCTGTACGAATGATACGGCAGGAAATTTCGCCGCGATTGGCGATCAGTATTTTACTAAACATGTGCTTGCGCCCAATTAGGTGATCGTTTTTCCAGAAAGGCCTTCAGGCCCTCCTGACCTTCCTCTGAGATGCGGATATCGGCAATGCGCTTGCAGCTATCGCTGATTAATGCCTCGTTGATGCTTTGATTGGCGTAGTCCTGAATCAAGCGCTTGGCTCCGGCGACAGCGGCCGGGCTGTTGGCAAGCAGGCCGCTGATAATTTTGTCTATGCTCGAATCGAGTTCTGCTTCAGGCACGAGTTCTGACAGCAGGCCGAGCGTCAGAGCGGTTTGAGCACCAAAGCGTTCACCGGTCAGGAAAAAACGTCGGGCGGCGCGTGCGCCGATGGCCTGAAGCACATAGGGGCTGATGGTCGCCGGCATCAATCCGATTTTTACTTCACTCAAGCTGAAACTGGCGCGCTCGCTGCCAACGGCCATATCGCAGCAACTGATCAAGCCGACGGCGCCGCCAAAGGCTGCACCCTGCACTCGGGCTATGGTTGGTTTGGGCAGTTCGTTCAGGGTTTTCAACATCTCAGCTAAAGCTGCCGCGTCTTTTACGTTGTCGTCGTAGCTGTAGTCAGCCATGCGCTGCATCCAGCCGAGATCGCCGCCAGCGGAAAAACTTTTCCCTTCACCGGCGAGAATGACAATGCGGACGGCATCGTTAGCGGCAAGTGCTTCTAGTGCTGCGGTGATGTCTAGGATAAGCACATCGTCGAAGCAGTTGTGTTTGTCGGGGCGGTTTAGGGAGAGGGTTGCTACGCCGCGATTGTCGATGGTTTGGAGTAGGGTGGTCATGGTCGTTGCCTGCGTGCAGAAAGTTTTATTTCAGAATGTTCTGATATTGATTTTTTCGCCTGCTGGCGAGTCACTTCTTTTTGCGTGCCCAAAAAGAAGTAACCAAGAAAAAGGGCACCCCCGTTCCGGCGCCCGCTAGTCGCGGGTTCCCTGCGATGCTCGATCAACACCGGTCGCTGCGCAACTCGACCTACGCGGCTGCCGCCGCTACGGGACTCGAACAGTGCTCGCTCTCTCCGGCGTTGCTCTGCGCTTCTCGGCGCCTCCAAGGGGGACCAACCCCTGCACTCTGAAGGTGATGACAAAGTAGCGAAGGCGTTTAGCTTTCGGAGCTGGGTCGTGACCCCTTGGAGCAGCTGAGCACTGGAGCATCTGGCGGAAATAAGCGAGCAGGTGTCTGAGCCCGCAGGGCGAGTTTCTGCTCGCGCCGCCGGATGCGAAGCGCGCAAGGGATCAGTGGGCGCGCAGCGACCACTGACTGCGGAACGGGGCCTGCTTTCTTTGGTTACTTTCTTTGCAGGAGCAAAGAAAGTAACTCGCCGGCAGGCGAAACCAGATTTGAAATGATTACTATTGCTCATTGCGAGTAGCATTCCAGATCACATCCTGAACACACCAAACTTGGTGTCCTCAATCTGCCGATTCAATGTCGCCGCCAGGCTCAACCCCAACACCCTGCGTGTATCTGCCGGATCAATAATCCCGTCATCCCACAAACGCGCCGAAGCGTAGTAGGGGTGCCCCTGATGCTCGTACATTTCCAGGGTCGGTTTTTTAAAGGCGGTTTCTTCTTCTGCCGACCATTCCTTGCCTTCGCGCTCAAACTGATCGCGCTTGATCTGCGCGAGTACACCGGCGGCCTGTTCGCCACCCATAACGGAGATGCGTGCATTGGGCCACATAAACATAAAGCGGGGATCGTAGGCGCGGCCGCACATACCGTAGTTGCCGGCGCCGAAGGAGCCGCCGATCAGTACGGTGAGTTTGGGCACTTGTGCGCAGGCAACGGCGGTCACCATTTTTGCGCCGTGCTTGGCGATGCCGCCGGTTTCATATTGTTTGCCGACCATAAAGCCGGTGATGTTTTGCAGGAATATCAGCGGAATTTTTCGTTGGGCGCAGAGTTCGATAAAGTGCGCGCCTTTTTGTGCCGACTCCGAAAACAGGATGCCGTTGTTGGCAACAATGCCTATCGGGTAGCCGTAGAGTCTGGCAAAGCCGCACACCAGTGTGGTGCCATATAGGGCTTTGAATTCGTCGAATTCTGAACCGTCAACAATCCGCGCTATGACTTCGCGCACGTCGTAGGGTTTACGCGAGTCTTTGGGGATAACGCCGTAGATGTCTTCAGGCGGATACATCGGCTCCGTAGCCGGTTGTATGTCGAGCTGGTCGGGCTTGATGCGGTTGAGCCGTTGCAGTGAGTTGCGCGCAATCTGCAATGCGTGGTGGTCGTTGTTGGCGTAGTGGTCGGCCACGCCGGAGGTGCGGCAGTGAACATCGGCGCCACCGAGTTCTTCAGCGGTGACGACTTCACCGGTGGCGGCTTTAACCAGCGGCGGGCCGGCCAGAAAAATGGTGCCCTGTTCGCGCACAATAATGGATTCGTCGGCCATCGCAGGCACGTAGGCGCCGCCTGCGGTGCACGAACCCATAACAATGGCAATTTGCGGAATGTTTTTTGAGGACATGTTGGCCTGATTGAAAAAGATGCGGCCAAAATGTTCGCGGTCCGGAAAAACCTCGTCCTGTCGCGGCAGGTTGGCGCCACCGGAATCCACCAGATAAATACAGGGTAGGTGATTCTGTTCGGCGATGGTTTGCGCGCGCAAATGTTTTTTAACGGTAAGCGGGTAGTAAGACCCGCCTTTTACCGTGGCATCGTTGGCGACAATCATGCATTCCTGACCGGCAACGCGACCGATGCCGGTGATAATGCCTGCGGCTGGCACATAGTCTTCGTACACTTCCCAGGCAGCCAGTTGGGACAGTTCGAGAAAGGGCGAACCTTCGTCGAGCAGGGCATTAATGCGCTCGCGTGGCAGTAACTTGCCGCGTTCGGTGTGACGCTGTTGATATTTCTCACCGCCGCCGATACTGATTTGCGCCACTTTTTCACGCAGATCATCAACCAGCGATTGCATGTGCTGGCGATTGGCTTCGAAGTCATCGGAGCGGGTGTTGATGCTCGACTGAATAATCATTCCTGTTTCCTTGCTCGCTTGTGTAGGAGCCTGCCCTGCAGGCGAATTTCTGTGGATGTTCGCCTGCAGGGCAGGCTCCCACGGCTTAGGCTGTTTCTTTAAACAATTCGCGCCCGATCAGCATCCGGCGAATTTCCGAGGTGCCTGCACCAATTTCATACAGCTTGGCATCGCGCAATAATCGGCCGGTGGCGTATTCATTGATATAGCCGTTTCCACCGAGTGTCTGAATGGCCTGCAGGGCCATTTGGGTAGCGCGCTCGGCGGTATACAAGATGACGGCGGCTGCATCTTTGCGGCTTTCTTCGCCGCGATCGCAGGCACGCGCCACGGCATAGAGGTAGGCGCGGCTGGCGTTGAGTTCGGTGTACATGTCGGCGACCTTGCCCTGCATCAACTGGAATTCTCCAATGCTCTGACCAAATTGTTTGCGGTCATGTAAATAGGGCACCACGATATCGAGGCAGGCCTGCATGATGCCGACGGGACCGCCGGACAACACGGTGCGTTCATAGTCGAGGCCGCTCATTAATACGTTGACGCCACGACCTTCGCCGCCGAGTATATTTTCTTCCGGCACTTCACAGTTTTCGAATACCAGTTCACAGGTGTTGGAGCCGCGCATGCCGAGCTTGTCGAGTTTCTGGGCCTGGGAAAAGCCGGGAAAATCGCGCTCGACAATAAAGGCGGTCATGCCGCGCGGGCCGGCGTCGATATCGGTTTTGGCGTAGATCACATAGGTGTGGGCGTCTGGGCCGTTGGTGATCCACATTTTGTTGCCGTTAAGAATATAGCGATCGCCTTTTTTCTCGGCCTTGAGTTTCATGCTCACCACATCGCTGCCCGCGTTGGGCTCAGACATGGCCAGCGCGCCGATATGCTCGCCGCTACAGAGTTTGGGCAGGTACTTGCGGCGCTGTTCTTCGTTGCCGTTTTTGAATATCTGGTTTACGCACAGGTTGGAGTGGGCGCCGTAAGACAGACCCACCGACGCCGAGGCGCGACTGATTTCTTCCATCGCCACGCAGTGGGCCAGATAACCCATATTGCTGCCGCCATATTCTTCACTCACGGTGATGCCGAGCAGGCCCATGTCGCCAAATTTTTTCCACATATCCATGGGGAAGGCGTTATCGCGGTCAATGGCTTCGGCGCGCGGCGCCAGTTCATCCTGCACAAACTGGTAGGTGGCATCGCGCAGCATGTCGATATCTTCGCCAAGGCCAAAGTTAAGCGTGGGGTAGGGTGTGTTCATAGGAAGTCCTGTTAACGGGCGGCAGATTTTTTGGGTTTGGCAACAGACTGGGTCAGTGCATCGAGACAGCGGGTCTCGGCTTCTTCCAGCTCCTGCATCATGGTATTCAGGTCGTTGAGTTGTTCCTTGAGCTGCTCGCGCTTTTCACGAATTTTGTCGATGAGTTTCTGCAGCTGGTGACTGTTGTCCTGATCGGGGGCGTACATCTGAATAATGTCTCGGCTTTCTTCCAGCGACAGCCCGAGGCGCTTGCCGCGCAATATCAGAATAAGTTTTACCCGGTCAGCGGCGCTGTAGACCCGCGATTGACCATTGCGCGCGGGCTCAAGCAGGCCCTTTTCTTCGTAGAAACGGATAGCGCGGGTGGTGATGGCAAATTCTTCAGCCAAGTGTGAAATGGTGTAGCTGCGGGTTTTGGTCGTCATGGCGCAGGCCTGATTTTGGTGACAGGAAGGATTCTAGCGGCAAGTTTACGTTAACGTCAACGGTAGGTTGTGTTCATTTTCCCCTGTTGGAGTCAGCCCTGTAGGAGCCAGCCCTGCTGGCGAATATGGTAGCGGTTCGCTTGCAGGGCAAGCTCCTACAGGAGCGCCTGCCGCTCACCTAACACTACGTTCATAGTAATTCGCCGTCGGCGGCACTACGCTTACCCGAAAGGAGATCCCATGCCGCTCACACACCATCACGCGCAGATCAACGGTATTCACACTCACTGGGTAGAGCAGGGCGAAGGCCTGCCGGTGGTGCTGTGTCACGGTTTTCCCCATGTATGGTTCAGCTGGCATCGGCAGATCACGGCCCTGGCCGCTGCGGGGTACCGGGTGATTGCGCCGGATATGCGCGGCATGGGGCAGACCGAGGCGCCGCCCGATGCGGCGGATTACGGGGTGGATTCCATTACCGGCGACTTGCTGGGCTTGATGGATCATCTCGGCCTTGAGCGGGCGGTGTTTGCCGGGCTGGATTTTGGTGCCTTTGCGGTTTACGACCTGGCGCATCTGCACCCGGAGCGGGTGCTGGCGGTGATCGGTCTGGAAAACCCGGCGGCACCCCATAATCCCGACGTGCCGCCGCTGACCGAATACGCGGAAATGGCGAAGAAGCACTTTCTGCATATTGATTATTTTCGCCCCGTAGGACCGGCAGATCGCGATCTTGCCGCCCAGCCGCGCCTGTTTCTGCAGAAAGTGTTGTGGGCCTTGAGCGGCGAAGGGGATTATTTTGCCACCTGGAATTATCCGCCGACGGCTACGTATATCGAGGCGATGGACGACGCACCGCCGCTACCCTGGCCCTGGTTGAGCGAGCTGGAGTTTGAATTCTTCCACTCGGAATACGCGCGCAGCGGCTTTACCGGCGGGCTGAACTGGTATCGCTCAATGGATTTGAAATGGCGGCAGCGCAAGCCGCTGGAAGGGCAGCAAAGCAAGGTGCCTGCCTATTTTCTGGGCAGCGAACACGACGTGGATCTGGAAGCCTTTCATGGCGACGACCCCATCAGCCTGATGCGTCAGCAGTTTCCGGATTTGCGCAGGGTGGAGATGATTCCGGGCGCCGGGCATCTGGTGCAGCTGGAAAAATCCGACGAGGTGAATCGGGTGTTAGTCGAATTTCTGACAGATATTCAAGGCAGGGATGCTCAGTGAAAGCGTTGCTTCAGTAGATTCAGCAACCCGCAGGGCGGGCTACTGATTGAAGGGCGGCACATAAACCCGCGTTAACCGGCGTCAGTCGCTTAAAGCAAACCCGAAATGACGTTCTGCAACAAGGCTCCCGCTTCAGGGTTGCCGTTTTGCCGGAGGTAGTCGCTACCCACCCGGGTGAACCCGGGAATCATGTCGGCGCCCATTCCCAGCGATTTAAACTGAGACACCAGCTCCGTTCCTGCTTTAGCCTCGGGACTGTACTTCGATGCCATATTCATGGCGTTGCTCATCATGCCGCTGCCGCCGCTCAATTCTTTAACTACCGGCGCTGCCTTCATTAAGGTTTCTGCGCCGGGGATGGCTTTTGCAATTGTTGCAAACTCGCTGTTCGAGAGCAGTGCCTGAGCTGTTTGCAGCAGTGAGCCCATGCCGCCTGCAGCCTGGCCGGAACTTACACCCAGTGATTGCGTGAGCAGGGGCAGAAGCTGCAGCCCGGTTTCAACCATTGACGGCGCCGGTTGCGCTGGCGGTGCACTTTTGGCTGCTGGCTCAGGCGTTGCCTCTTCACTGTTGCCGCCTCCGAAGAGATCGTCCCAAAAGCCGGCATGTGCGGGTAGGCTCAAACACCCGAGTAGGGCCATGGCGAGTATTTTATTCATAGTGACTAACTTCTCTGTAGCGAGGGTGATGGTGCGGAGAGGGGACAAGCTTAGACAGCTCATTGGCAATACGCCACAGGAAATACAACATTATCGCTCTGGTTGCGCCGGCGCAGGTTAACGGTGGTCCGTGTTTGCTTGCGCCCACCGGTTGCAATCCGGATAATAGCCAGCCACTTATATTCGTGATTTATCAAGATTTTATTGCGCCCCTGCGGCGCATTCGCCATAGCACGTGGCCTTTGGTAGGGGCCACCACTGGATTAAGGATACGCAATGCCTGTTGTTACCCTCCCTGACGGAAGTCAGCGTTCGTTCGATCACCCTGTTACGGTTGCTGAAGTGGCCGCCGATATTGGCCCCGGTTTAGCCAAAGCGGCGCTGGCTGGCGTTGTTGACGGCAAAGAAGTCGATACCAGTTATTCGATTTCCGCTGATGCCGCGCTGGCAATTATCACCGAGCGCGATGAGGCTGGCCTGGAAGTCATTCGCCATTCTACCGCGCACTTGCTGGCGATGGCGGTACAGGACCTGTTTCCCGGTGCCCAAGTCACCATTGGCCCGACCATTGAAGATGGCTTTTACTACGATTTTGCCTTCGAGCGCGCTTTTACCCCCGATGATCTTGAGGCCATTGAAAAGCGCATGGCCGAGCTGTCGGACTCCGACTTCCCGGTACAGCGTCTCGAAATGCCGCGCGATGAAGCTGCCGAAGCCTTCAAAAAGCTCGGTGAAGAATACAAGGTCGAGATTATTCGCGACTTACCCGCCGGCGAGATTATCTCCGTCTACAAGCAAGGTGAGTGGATGGATCTCTGCCGCGGCCCTCATGTGCCGTCTACCGGCAAGCTCAAGGCCTTCAAATTGACGAAAGTGGCCGGTGCCTACTGGCGTGGCGACAGCAACAACGCGATGCTGCAACGCATTTACGGCACCGCCTGGCGCAATAAAAAGGAACTCAAAGCCTATTTGACCCGCATTGAAGAGGCCGAGAAGCGCGACCACCGAAAAATTGGCAAGAAGCTCGACCTTTTCCACATGCAGGAAGAGGCGCCGGGTATGGTGTTCTGGCACAGCAAGGGCTGGACCATCTACAAAACTATCGAGCAGTACATGCGTGAAAAGCAAAACCGGAATGGCTACGAAGAAATTCGTACTCCACAGGTGGTCGACATGTCACTGTGGGAAAAATCCGGCCATGCCGACAAGTTTGGCGACGATATGTTTATGCTCAAGGCCGATGAACGCGAGTTTGCGGTCAAGCCCATGAATTGCCCCTGCCATGTGCAGGTGTTCAATCAGGGCTTGCGAAGCTATAGGGACCTGCCGCTGCGGTTGGCCGAATTTGGCTCTTGCCACCGCAATGAGCCCTCCGGCTCCCTGCACGGCATTATGCGGGTTCGTGGCTTTACCCAGGACGATGCCCATATATTTTGCGCAGAAGATCAGATTCAGCCTGAAGTGGCTGATTTTATTGATTTTCTTCATGATATCTACGATGACTTCGGCTTTGAAGAGGTGATCTATCGTCTGTCTACCCGCCCGGAAAAACGTGTTGGCAGTGACGAAGACTGGGATCGTGCCGAGAAAGCGCTGGGCGAAGCGCTGGATGCCAAAGGCCTGCCTTGGGAAGAACTGCCCGGCGAGGGCGCCTTCTACGGGCCCAAAATCGAGTTTTCCCTCAAGGATTGCATTGGCCGAGTCTGGCAATTAGGCACTATTCAGGTCGATTTTTCCATGCCGGGGCGCCTTGGCGCGCAGTATGTCGCCGAAAGCGGCGAGCGCAAAACCCCGGTGATGTTGCACCGTGCGGTGCTGGGCTCCTTTGAGCGTTTTGTCGGTATTTTGATCGAGCATTACGAAGGGGCCTTCCCGACCTGGCTTGCCCCAACCCAAGCCGTAATCTGTAATATCACGGATAATCAGGCCGAGTCGGTCAAAAAACTCGAAAATTTCTTGGCTCACAAGGGCTTCCGGGCAAATGCGGACTTGAGAAATGAGAAGATCGGCTTTAAAATCCGCGAGCACACAATTCAGAAGGTTCCTTATCTGCTGGTTATTGGCGATAAGGAGGTTGAAAATCAAACCGTGGCCGTGCGTGCGCGTCAAGGCGAAGATCTTGGAACCATGACCTGGGACCAATTTGCTGAACTTCTTGCCACAGACGTAGCCCGACGCGGCCGTGTTGTATTGGAGAGTTAACAATCAGACGAGATAACGGTAAAAGCCGCGACAAAAGACCGCCGATTAATGACGATATTCTGGCGCGCGAAGTGCGCCTGATCGGTGCCGATGGAGAGCAGGTTGGTATAGTTCCCATCGAGCAGGCTCGGCAAGTGGCGCAAGAAGCCGCCTTGGATCTGGTACAAATTGCTGATGCAGACCCTGTGGTCTGTAAAGTAATGGACTATGGCAAGCACGTTTTTGAAGCGAAGAAGCAACAGAACCTCGCTAAAAAGAAACAAGTGCGAACCCAGGTCAAAGAAGTAAAGTTCCGTCCCGGAACTGAAGATGGGGATTATCAGGTAAAACTACGCAACCTGATACGTTTCCTGGAGCACGGGGACAAAGCCAAGGTAACCCTGCGTTACCGCGGTCGGGAAATGGCCCACCAGGAACTGGGCATGCAGCTGTTGAAGCGGGTTGAAACCGACTTGCTTGAATACGGTGCTGTTGAACAGTTTCCAAAAATGGAAGGCCGCCAACTGACTATGGTTATTGCGCCCAAAAAACGTAAGTAGCGAGCTCATTGGGCCTACTTTTATATTTGCAGTACCAAATGCGGAGTATCTAACGATGCCGAAACAAAAGATTCACAGTGGGGCAGCGAAACGCTTTAAGAAGTCGGCTAGCGGCTACAAGCGTAAAAGCGCTCATAAAAGTCACATCCTGACCAAGATGACCACCAAGCGTAAGCGTCAGCTGCGCGGTACATCTGCTGTTCATGCGTCTGACAAGGTTCTTGTCGATCGTATGATGCGCGCCAACTAAGCCGGTTAAGGAAAGGAGAAGACTATGCCCCGCGTAAAACGTGGTGTGACAGCACACCGTCGTCACAAGAAAATTCTGAAGCAGGCTAAAGGTTATTACGGCGCGCGTTCACGCGTATTCCGTGTTGCCAAGCAGGCTGTTATTAAAGCTGGTCAGTACGCTTACCGCGACCGTCGCCAAAAGAAACGCCAATTCCGCGCTCTGTGGATCACGCGTATCAATGCGGCTTCACGCGCTAACGGCCTGAGCTACAGCCGTTTGATCGCCGGTTTGAAAAAGGCCGAGATTGGTCTTGATCGCCGCGTATTGGCTGATCTGGCAGTTCACGACAAAGACACTTTTGCAAGCATCGTAGAGCAAGCAAAAGCAGCCTTGGCGTAAGTGCCCTGGCGGGTTAACCGCCGGAAGTAGATTCGGAATAGGGAAAGGGCTGCCGCTCTTTCCCTATTTTTTTGTAGTCGCAGATTTGCCCGCAACGCTGCGCTTATGCGGGCCTACGTGAGTGGTGTGTAGGTCGGCATAAGCGCAGCGTTTCCGGCGTTTGGCGCAGACAATAGAATGTAGGCCGGAATAAGTGCAGCGTGTCCGGCGTTTGGCGTAGACAATAGAATGTAGGCCGGAATAAGTGCAACGTTTCCGGCGTCCGGGAAGTATGAGAAAGGGACAAGACCATGGAAAACCTCGACGCACTGGCTGACGAGGCAAGTCAAAAAATTCAGGCCGCCACCGACCCGCGCGCACTGGACGACGTGCGTGTTGAATACCTCGGCAAAAAAGGCTCAATCACGGCCTTGCTGAAAGGCCTGGGTGGCCTGTCAGCCGAAGAGCGGCCCAAAGCGGGCGCCGAGATCAACCGTGTTAAGGCGCTTTTGTCTGATCAGATTCAGGCCCGCAAAACCCTGCTGGAAGATGCCGCAGTGGCGGAGAAGCTTGGCAAGGAAACCATTGATGTCAGCCTGCCCGGTCGCGGCGTCGACAGCGGTGGCCTGCACCCCGTTACCCGCACCATTGAGCGTATCGAAGCCTTTTTTGGCAGTATTGGTTTCGAGTCGGTTGAAGGGCCGGAGATTGAAGACGACTACCACAACTTTGAGGCCCTGAATATTCCGGCGCATCATCCGGCGCGCGCCATGCACGATACCTTCTATGTTAACGATGCGACTGTGCTGCGCACCCACACCTCTCCCGTACAGGTGCGGGTGATGGAGAATCGCGAGCCGCCGCTAAAGGTCATTTGCCCGGGGCGCGTATACCGCTGTGATTCGGACTTGACCCATACGCCCATGTTTCATCAGGTGGAAGGGCTGCTGATTTCCGAAGACAGCAGCTTCGCCGATTTGAAAGGTCTGGTTGAATCCTTTTTGCGCGCCTTTTTCGAAAAGGAACTGGCGGTGCGCTTTCGACCTTCGTATTTCCCTTTTACTGAACCCTCTGCCGAAGTTGATATTCAATGTGTGATGTGCGGCGGCGATGGTTGCCGGGTGTGCAGCCAAACCGGCTGGATTGAAATTATGGGCTGCGGCATGGTTCACCCGAAAGTGTTCGAGTCTTCCAATATTGACCCGGATAAATTCAGCGGTTTTGCTTTTGGTATGGGCGTCGAGCGTCTCTCCATGTTGCGTTACGGCGTAAACGACCTGCGCCTGTTTTTTGAAAATGACCTGCAGTTTTTGCGGCAATTTGCCTGAGGTCTTGCGGTGTTCGCCCGAAACGCGGTGCTTATTCGGGCCTACCTAAAGGGCTTTGGTGGTGCATCTGAAGCGCGGCTTTATCAGGCTTGGGTCCGCCGATGTGACCCGGTAGGCCTGCATAGGTTCGCCCAAAACGCGGGCTTTCTTCAGGGCTGCCCGGCAAATTTTGTAGGCCTGCATAAGCGCAGCGTTGCAGGCGAGATAGTTAACAGAGAGTTGGAACAACAATGAAATTTAGCGAACAGTGGCTTAGAGAGTGGGTCAGCCCCGAACTGAGCACACAAGACCTGGCCCACCAGATCACGATGGCAGGCCTGGAAGTAGACGCCATTGAAGCGGTGGTCGGTGAATTCAGCGGCGTCATCGTGGGCGAAGTTCTGTCTGCCGAGCAACACCCCGATGCGGACAAATTGCGCGTTTGCCAGGTGAGCGACGGCAAGGCCGAGTTTCAGGTTGTGTGTGGCGCCCCCAATGCGCGTGCCGGTATCAAAGTGCCCTTTGCCACGGTGGGTGCGGTGTTGCCGGGCGATTTTAAAATCAAAAAGGCCAAACTGCGCGGTGTCGAGTCCTTCGGGATGCTGTGCGGGCCTGACGAGCTGGGTCTGGGTGAGTCTACCGGGGGCCTGCTGGAGCTGAGTGCGACGCTGGCGGCTGGTCAAGACCTGCGAGAAGCGCTGGATCTGAATGACCAGTTGATAGAACTGGGGCTGACGCCAAACCGCTCAGACTGCCTGAGCCTGCGCGGTATCGCGCGCGACGTGGCAGTATTAAATGAAATGTCTATCTCCGAGCCGGATTGCAGCGCGGTAGCGCCCGCCTGCGATGCCCTCGTTGATATTGATATTAAAGCCGTTGACGATTGCCCGCGCTATGTAGGCCGCGTGATTCGCAATATCGATATTTCCCGCCCCTCGCCGAGCTGGCTGCAGGAAAAGCTGCGCCGCGCAGGACTGCGCTCCATCGACGCGGTGGTGGATGTTACCAACTATATTCTGCTGGAACTCGGCCAGCCCCTGCACGGTTTTGATCTGGCAAAGCTCTCGGGTGGCATTTGTGTGCGCCTGGCTACCGAGGGCGAAAAACTGACCTTGCTGGACGGACAGGAATTAGCCCTGCGTGCCGATTCCATGGTGATTGCCGACCAGGAAAAAGCTCTGGCACTGGCGGGTATCATGGGTGGCAAGGAAAGCTCCGTTACCGACCAGACCCGCGATATTTTTCTCGAGTCGGCATTCTTTGCACCCGAGAAGCTGGCGGGCAGGGCGCGCTCCTATGGCCTGCACACGGATTCATCCCATCGCTTTGAGCGCGGTGTGGATTACAACCTGCCCATGAAGGCGATTGAACGGGCCACCCGATTAATTGTTGAGATTGTGGGCGGGGAGCCCGGTCCGGTCGCCGAGCGGACGACAGCGGCGCTGCCTGAGCCCAATCACATCAGCCTGCGTGAAGCGCGTATTGAAAAAATGCTGGGCATGCCGGTGGCTCCCGAGCGTGTTGAATCCATACTTGAGGGTTTGGGGTTGACTGTAAACCGCGCTGACGGCGGCTGGTCGGTCTCCAATCCCAGCTGGCGTTTTGATCTGGAGATAGAGGTCGACTTGCTGGAAGAGTTGGCGCGCATCGTCGGGTATAACAATCTGCCCGTTAAGCCGATCACCGATTCGCTGACCATTCAGGCAAAACCCGAGGCTGGTATCGGTGTGGGTGAACTGCGCCGGCGCATGACATCGCTGGGTTATCAGGAAGCGATTACCTACAGCTTTGTTGACCCTGCCTGGCAAAAAGCCCTGTTTCCGGCTACAGCGGCGGTCTCCCTGATTAACCCCATTTCCGCCGACCTGGCCGACATGCGGGTGAGCCACTGGCCGGGCCTGCTCAAGGCGGTGTCGCACAACCTTAACCGGCAGCAGCCCCGCGTACGGCTGTTTGAAACCGGGTTGTGCTTTTTGCCAGACGATGCCGGCAATTTAAAGCAAGAAGCCACCCTGTCTGCCGTAATAACCGGCTCGCGTTCAGCCGAATCCTGGCATGAAAAGGGCGTTGGGGTGGACTTTTATGATGCCAAAGGCGACCTTGAGTCCTTGTTGAATTTGAGTGCGGGCAAAGAATTTCGCTTCGCGGCAGATGAGCATCCGGCATTGCATCCCGGCCAAAGTGCGGCTATCTTTTTGGATGGGGAAAAAGTGGGGGTCATCGGCGCCTTGCACCCGTCCCTGGTGCAGCAGCTTGATTTGGGGCAGAGCGTATACTTATTCGAAATAGCGCTGTCTGCGATCACTGACCGACAAGTACCATCATTTAAAACACCATCGCGCTATCCGGAAGTCCGGCGCGATCTGGCAGTGTTGATTGACCGTGCGACCCCCGCGCAAGACCTGCTGGATGTCACTCGAAGTGTGGCAGGCAGTTACCTAGCTAACCTTAAGCTCTTTGATATTTATGAGGGTGAAGGCATTGATCCACAACGAAAAAGTTTGGCATTAGGCTTGACGTACCGGCATTCATCACGCACTCTTACCGAAGAAGAAGTGAATGAATCCATAGCCAATGTTGTCCGTGCTTTGGAAGAGAGGTTTGGCGCAACTTTGAGGAACTAGAGTCATGGGAGCTCTCACCAAGGCCGAGATGGCTGAGCACCTGTATGAACAGCTGGGCTTTAATAAACGCGAAGCCAAAGAGCTGGTAGAGCTGTTCTTTGAACAAATAAGAAACTGTCTGGAAAACAACGAGCAGGTCAAGCTGTCGGGGTTTGGTAACTTCGACCTGCGCGATAAAAGCCAGCGGCCGGGCCGTAATCCTAAAACCGGTGAAGAAATTCCGATATCAGCCCGTCGAGTGGTCACCTTCCGGCCGGGTCAAAAGCTAAAGGCGAGAGTAGAACTGTATGCTGGAACCGAGTCATAACGACGAACTTCCTGCGATTCCGGGAAAACGCTACTTCACTATCGGTGAAGTCAGTGATTTGTGCCTGGTAAAACCCCATGTGCTGCGATACTGGGAGCAGGAGTTTCCACAGCTGAAGCCGGTTAAGCGTCGCGGTAATCGCCGCTACTACCAGCGCCAAGACGTTATCATGATCCGTCAGATTCGCAGCCTGCTCTATGATCAGGGCTACACCATCGGCGGTGCGCGCCAGCGCCTGTCGGGTGACGAGGCCAAGGGCGACGAGCTGCAATACAAGCAGTTGATCCGCCAAATGATCACAGAACTTGAAGATCTCCTTAAAGAACTCAAAGCCTGATTCTGCTTCCGCAAGCTCTTCGCCCCCACCTTCTCCCCCTCGAGAGGGTGCGGTAAACAATGTCCCCAGTCTATTCTGTGAAAGATTCTATGTTGGTGTGCACGTTTTCTGCCGTAGGCCCGCATAAGCGCAGCGTTGCGGGCACCGAAGGATTGCCTGATACGCTTCGCTTAATCAGGCCTGCGAAACCAACTCATTTGTAACGCCCCGCATCTTTGGGAGACATACAAGCCTGCCTTGCAGGCGAACAGCTCCCAACCTTCATGTAAGATAGCCGGCAAGCTGTCTGGTGTGGTTGGAGTGAACAGATGTTGGATCAGGTTGAACTTACCCCGGAGCATGTCGAGCTGCTGGCGCCGGTATTCAGGCTGCTAATCAGCACGGTCTTGCTAACCATCGCAATACTGGCGCTGAGAGCCGTCAGCGCGCGCTTTATACGCCGCAAGGTCGCCGTGGCCGAGCTGCGCAGCAAATGGCTGGTACAGTCGCGCAATATTCTCATGCTGCTGTTCATGCTGGGGCTGGTGCTGATCTGGGCGCAGGAACTGAGAACGCTGGCACTGTCAGTGGTGGCCATCGCCGTAGCGCTGGTAGTGGCGACCAAGGAGCTGATACTTTGCCTCATTGGGTCGATACTAAAATCCGGCTCCAGCACCTTTGGCATAGGCGACCGAATACAGATCAAGGACTATCGCGGTGATGTAATCGACCACAGCCTGCTGACTACTACCTTGCTGGAAGTGGGGCCGGGAAAAAGCTCAAACCAGCGTACCGGGCGCGTACTTACCATTCCCAACGCGCTATTTGTCACCGATGCGGTTATCAATGAAACCCCGACTAGCCGCTATATGTTCCATGTGATTATTGTGCCCTTTAAACGTGACCACGACTGGCAAGGGGCGCAGCGGGCGATGCTGGCCGCCGCCAAGCGAGAGTGCGAGCCCTATATCAACGAAGCCCGACGTGATTTACTTCGCTTCAGCAACCAGCGGGGGCTTGAAGCCCCCTCCATAGAACCGCGCGTCACCATTCAAGTGCCAGCACCCGAAGAAATTCACCTGGCCATGCGGCTGCCCGTGCCCACGTCGCGGCGTATGGCGATAGAGCAGGTTATATTGGCGGATGTGATGAGTGGCGGGTATTCGGTTAAGAAGGGTGTGGATGCTGGTGCCATCCCTCGTTAATGTTGTAGAGCCAAGAATCCTAGATGCTGAGAGAGGGACGGCAGGATTGAATCGAAACAGGCTAGGGCCTGTTTCGCCCCTTCGGGCTGCGCGGCAGTGCCGCTTGTATCAAATTGCTGTGCAATTTGTGAACCCGGGTACGCTCGCCCCTAAATGAAAAGAGCAGGGCTCGCTAACGAACAGCGCCGGCGTTCCGCCGGTTAAACAAAAAAGGCCACTCGATTGAGTGGCCTTTTTTGTTTAATTGGTCGGGACGGCAGGATTTGAACCTACGACCACCACACCCCCAGTGTGGTGCGCTACCAGACTGCGCTACGCCCCGATTTCAGGGGCAGCATAATACAGCAGACATTCCGGTATTGAAATAGTGAAATGGCAAGTTCGTGTTTTCAGGCCCTCTGGTGGTCATTTGACTGGCGGGGCAGGATTTAAGTCTTTAACGCTCACACCTACGAGAGCGACAGGAACTTACCTTTTACAGCGCGAATTGATTACTATGCTCAGTCATAAAAAGTGTCAGAGAAGTCCGCAATCCCCATGTTTGAACAAACCTTTAAAAATATCGACGACATCTTTCATAAAGACGCTGGCTGCTCCAGCGAGCTGGATTACACCGAGCAGTGTTCCTGGCTGCTGTTTCTTAAATATCTAGATGATCTGGAGTACGAAAAGTCCCTCGAAGCCGAGCTGATGGGCAAGGAATACAACTACATTATTGATGAGGCCCACCGCTGGGGCACCTGGGCCGCGCCCAAGGATGCCAGCGGCAATTTTGACCACAACAATGCCCTGACAGGCGACGACCTGATCGACTATGTGGATCAGGAGCTATTTCCCTACCTCAAGGCCTTCAAAAAGTCTGCCGACGGCCCCCAGACCATCGAATACAAGATTGGTGAAATTTTCGGCGAAATCAAAAACAAGATCCAAAGCGGCTATTCACTCAGAGATGCGCTGGAGAAAGTGGACGAACTGCGCTTTCGCTCCCAGGAAGAAAAACACGAGCTTTCCCACCTCTACGAAACCCGCATCAAGAACATGGGCAATGCCGGCCGCAATGGCGGCGAATACTATACGCCGCGCCCGCTGATTCGCGCCATGATCGACGTGGTACAGCCACAGATCGGCGAGACCATTTACGACGGCGCAGCCGGTTCTGCAGGCTTTCTGTGTGAGGCCTACGATTATTTGCGCCAGGGCGGTCGCGAACAGAAGAAGCTATCCACCAGCGACCTGAAAACCCTGCAGGAATCCACCTTCTACGCCAAAGAGAAAAAGTCACTGGCCTACGTGATTGCCATCATGAATATGATTCTCCACGGCATAGAAGCGCCCAACGTCATTCACACCAATACCCTGGGCGAGAACCTGCAAGACATTACCCCCGGCAAGCAGCACGACGTGATACTGGCCAACCCGCCCTTTGGCGGCAAAGAGCGCAAAGAGGTGCAGCAAAACTTCCCGATCAAAACCGGCGAAACCGCCTTTCTGTTTTTGCAGCACTTTATCAAAACCCTCAAACCCGGTGGCCGCGCGGCGATTGTTATCAAGAATACCTTCCTGAGTAATACCGACAACGCCGCCGTTGCCCTGCGCAAGGAGCTGTTGGAGAACTGCAACCTGCACACCGTGCTCGACTGCCCCGCCAAAACCTTTCTGGGGGCGGGCGTTAAAACCGTGGTGCTGTTTTTTACCAAGGGCGAACCCACCCAGAAGATTTGGTACTACCAGCTCGACCCCGGCCGCAGTCTGGGTAAAACCAACCCGCTGAATGATAATGACCTGAAAGAGTTTATTGAACTGCAAAAGACCTTCGCCGATTCCGCAAAATCCTGGTCCATCCCCGCACCCACAAACCCCGTTCGTCCTGAGCTTGACGAAGGGCTAGACTTATCGGTTAAAAACCCGAATGGTGGCGAAGAGGTAGCGCTGCGCGAACCTTCAGAAATTATCGCGGAAATAATTGCGCTGGATAAAGAGAGTGAGGCGATTCTGGAAAATATTCAGGAGTTGCTATGAAGAGCTGGACAACAAAAAAGCTACCGGAGGTGTTATTTATCCAAGAGGGGCCGGGCATACGAAAGTACGAATATGAAGAGGGTGGTTACCCCATGATCAATGTTCGGTGTGTTCAGGATGGATACATTGATATGTCTAAATCAAAAAGCGCTAGCAACCAGTTGGCTACAAGTAAGTGGAAGCATTTTCAAGTCGATGAAGGTGATATTCTTTATACAATATCTGGGACGATCGGCCGCTCAGCAATAGTCAAGGCGAGCGATCTTCCCCTGCTTATGAATACGAGTGTAGTTCGATTTAGATCGCTCACTCCAGATTTAGACTCAAATTTTGTGTATTACTATTTCAAAACAACAAGCTTCATCAATGAGCTCCTAGGCCACTCAACGGGGACCGCTATCAAGAATGTTGGGCCGTCCCACCTCCAGAAAATGAATATTTCGTACCCCCCCATCCCCGAACAAAAACGAATCGTCGCCATCCTCGACCAAGCCTTTGCCTACATAGAACAAGCCCGCGCCAAAACCGAACAAAACCTCAAAAACGCCCGCGAACTGTTTGAATGCTATTTGCAGCAAGTGTTTAGCCCGAGTGGAGAGGGATGGGAGAAAACAACACTAGGGGAAGCGACCGAAGGAGTTTACACGGGACCATTTGGTTCCTTACTTCATAAGAGTGACTATGTCGAGAATGGAGTGCCGCTTGTAAATCCAGCTCATATTACCAATACGGGTATAGAAGTTGATCACCGAAAAACTGTCGATCCGAAAACGGCACAACGCCTCTCGGCGTACATCATGCGAGAGGGAGATATAGTCATTGGTCGAAGAGGTGAAATGGGGCGTTGCGCGATAATCTCCGCGAATGAAGATGGGTTTTTATGCGGAACAGGAAGCTTTTATATTAAGGCATCTAATCGGTGCGATGGAGAGTATCTCGTTCGGTATTTGCGATCAGAAATTTGCAAAGCGCGACTTGAAAGAATTTCTGGTGGCGCAGTAATGCCAAATCTAAGTAATTCCGATTTAAGTAACCTAAGCATTCATTTGCCGTCAGTTGGCAAGCAGAGGGAAATATCTGATCTGATAGATAAGCTTTCACAACAGATTGAAAATGTAATATCTGTTTACCTGAAGAAGTTAGCTGCATTAGACGAACTAAAAAAATCCATCCTCCAAAAAGCCTTCACCGGCCAACTTACCGCCAAGGATGCGGCGTGAGTAACATCAACAACCCACAAGGAAGTGACGCTATGAAAAACGATATTCTGATTTATGAAACCGACGACAGGCAAATAGAGGTTAGCCTGGATACTGCGCAGGAGACCTTTTGGTTAAGCCTGCAGCAGATGGCTGATCTGTTTGGGCGGGACAAGTCGGTTATTTCACGCCACCTTGGAAATATCTATAGAGATCGAGAGCTTGGGCGGGAGGGAACTGTTGCAAAAAATGCAACAGTTCAAACGGAAGGGGGGCGGCAGGTTAGCCGGGAGATTGAGTATTACAACCTCGACGCCATTATCTCGGTCGGCTACCGGGTTAATTCCAAAAAAGGCACCCAGTTCCGCATTTGGGCCACCCGTACCCTGCGCGAGCATCTGACACGGGGTTATACCCTCAATCAGCTGCGCTTTGAGCAAAATGCCCAGGCCCTGAAACAGGCGCTGGCTCTGATCGAGAAAACCGCGCAGTCACCCCAGCTTACCGCCGAGGCGGGCAGTGGTCTGGTCGAAATTGTCAGCCGCTATACCCAGACCTTTCTATGGTTGCAGCAGTACGATGAGGGTCTGCTGGAAGACCCTAAAGGGCAGGCGGGTGGGGTGCTGCCCTCCGCCGAGCTGGCGATGGATAACCTCAATCAGCTCAAGGCGACTTTAATTGAGCGGGGAGAAGCCACAGCCCTGTTCGCCAACCTCCGCGAGGATGGTTTGACCTCTATTTTGGGCAACCTCGACCAGAGCGTATTCGGCGAACCCGCTTACCCCAGTGTTGAAAGCAAGGCCGCGCATTTGCTGTATTTTGTGATCAAAAACCACCCCTTCAGCGACGGCAATAAGCGCAGCGGCGCGTTTTTGTTTGTAGACTTCCTGCACCGCAATGGCAGACTGTTTAAACCCGGTGGCGAGTTGGTGATCAACGATACCGGCCTGGCCGCCTTAACCCTGCTGATTGCCGAGTCTGACCCCAAGCAGAAAGAGGTGATTATTCGGCTGGTGATGACCATGCTGGCGGGTAAAGAAGAATAAGGAGTTGGCTGATGCGTAGCGTGGCAGAAGATAGCCAAGGCTTACCCGGCATACCGCTGGCTGGTTCGAGATCTATAATCGAACCTTGCTATCGTGACGGTAATAACTATGAACCGTTTGTCCTGAGCGCCCTTCGACAGGCTCAGGGCGAACGGGGCTTGGGGTATGGTGGGCTTGTTGCGGGCAATGGGCGTGCTCCCGTTCGTGGTGAGCCTGTTACCGTTCGTGGTGAGCTTGTCGCCGTTCGTGGTGAGCTTGTCGCCGTTCGTGGTGAGCTTGTCGAACCACGGGTTACCCTTCGACAGGCTCAGGGTGAACGGGGTTTGGGGTATGGTGAGCTTGTTGCCGTTCGTGGTGAGCTTGCCCCCGTTCGTGGTGAGCCTGTCCCCGTCGGTGGTGAGCCTGTCCCCGTCGGTGGTGAGCCTGTCGAACCAAATGTAGCCCGAGAGTATTGATTCTTATGCCCCGTAATGAAGCTGATACCCGTGCCGATCTGATTGACCCCAAGCTGGTTGCGGCTGGCTGGGGGCAGGTTGATGACAGCTTTATTCGCCGCGAGGTGTCCATTACTCAGGGGCGGATTATTGGCGGCGGCAAGCGGGCTTCTGCGCTAAGCAGTGATTATGTACTGGAATATCGCGGCCATAAGCTGGCGGCGATAGAAGCCAAAAAAGAAAGCCTGAGTTATACCGAGGGCGTGCGTCAGGCGAAGGACTACGCCAACCGCCTGCAGTGCCGAATGGGCTATGCCACCAACGGCCATGAGATTTACCAGATTGATACGCTGACGGGTAAAGAAGTGTTGGTGGATGCGTTTCCCGGCCCCGAAGCCCTATGGCAACTGACCTTTGGTGAACAGGCCGGTAAAGCAGCCGATGATGTTAGTGGCCAATGGCGTGAACGCTTCGCTAAAATCCCTTTTGAAGTCAAAGGCGACTGGCAGCCCCGTTACTATCAAGAGAATGCGATCCACAACACGCTGGAAGCTATCGCCGGGGGCAGGCAGCGTATCTTGCTTACGCTGGCGACCGGTACCGGTAAAACCTGTATTGCGTTTCAAACCGCATGGAAGTTGTTCCAAAGCCGCTGGAGCCTGAGTGCGCAGCAGAACCCGGAGGCGGCCAAAAAGCGCCCGCGCATTCTCTTTCTGACAGATCGCAATGTCTTGGCCAATCAGGCTTTCAATGATTTTGGCCCATTTGGTGAAGACGCCATTGTGCGCATTGAGCCGAGCGAGATTAGAAAGAAAGGCTCGGTGCCCAAGAATGCCAGTGTGTTCTTTACCATCTTCCAGACTTTTATGTCCGGTGGTGAAGATGAAGCGGGCATGCCCACGCCGTATTTTGGTGACTACCCACCAGACTTTTTCGATTTTATTATTATCGACGAGTGCCACCGGGGCGGTGCCAGTGACGAAAGCTCATGGCGCGAGATTCTCACTTACTTTTCACCCGCCGTGCAGTTGGGCTTAACTGCAACGCCCAAGCGCACGGTGAACACGGATACCTACAATTACTTTGGTGATCCGGTGTACAGCTATACCCTGAAAGAAGGCATCAACGACGGCTTTCTGACACCTTTTAAGGTGTTGCCCATTGTTGGCACCATGGATGAATACGTTTATACCCCCGGCGACGGCGTTGTGATTAAGGGCGAGCCGGAGTCAGGCCGCGTTTACAAGGAGGGTGATTTCAACCGTATTATTACGATTCCCCAGCGCGAAGAGATACGTGTGCGCTATTGGATGGATTGCTTTAATCCCAAAGAAAAAACCATTGTGTTCTGCGCCACGCAGGAACATGCGGGCATGGTGCGCGACTTTATCAATCAGTATGCGGTTGCCAGGGGTTGGACGTCCAACGGCAGTTACTGTGTGCGCGTCACTGCCAATGACGGTACAGCGGGGGAGAATGATCTCAAGATTTTTCAGGACAATGAAAAGACCATTCCCACCGTATTAACCACTTCGCGCAAGCTCTCAACCGGCGTGGATGCGCGCAACGTGCGTAATATCGTGCTGATGCGCCCCTGCAACAATATGATTGAGTTCAAGCAGATCATCGGCCGCGGCACCCGCATGTATGACGGCAAAGACTATTTCACGGTTTACGACTTTGTCAAAGCGCACTATAACTTTGCCGACCCGGAATGGGATGGTGAGCCGATTGAGCCTGAAGTGTGTAAGCGCTGCGAAAGTTCGCCCTGTAGTTGTGAAGGCGGGGGAGGCGAGCCGGGAATTTGCCCGGTATGCGAGCACGCCCCCTGTCTGTGTGAAAAGCCCGTGGAGCCCTGCCCGGATTGCGGCCAGCGCCCCTGCGCCTGTGAAAAGAAAGTGGTGATTACTTTATCCGACGGGCGTACCCGCCAGATCAAACACATTTCCTCTGCCATGTACTGGAGCCCCGACGGTAAGCCGATAACCGCTAAAGAATTTCTCGAACGCATGTTTGATGACCTGCCGAGATTCTTTGGGAATGAAGACGAGCTGCGTGAAATATGGAGTGATCCGACGACCCGTGAGAAGCTGTTAGATGAATTAAGCGAAGCAGGCTACGACGCTGAAAAGCTGGACAGTATGAAAGACCTGATAGACGCAAAAGACAGCGACGTATACGACGTATTGGCCTTTGTCGCCTATGCCATGGAAACACGCACACGCGCAGAGCGGGTGAAGCATGCCAAACCGGCGATCAGGCAGCAGTACGGCAACTACAAACAGCGGGAGTTTATCGATTTTATTCTGGAAAGATACATTGAAGATGGGGTGCGAGAACTGGCCGCGGGCAAGATGCGAAGCCTGATTGAGCTGAAATACAACACAATTAGCGATGCGGCGTCAGAAATAGGCCCGCCGGCGACGATTAGAAAAGTATTTGTCGACTTCCAAAAATATCTATACTTTTAAGCTATGTGCTTGGGTTAGGTCTTTAGGCTGTCAGTAGCACGCAGCCCGGAGACAGCACGACCGATAATAATAAGTACCCGCTAATGGGTACAATCTCCGGGGGTAAAAATGTCTATAAAACATTACGTTGGTCTGATCTCGGGCGTTTCGGTGTTGGCGGCGCCAATCGCATGGGCACAGCCGGATGCGTCCGCTGGCAAGCGCTTGCAGCTGGAGGAGGTGGTAGTTACCGCCCAAAAGCGCACGCAATCTCTTTCTGATGTGCCGGTCTCTGTAACGGCGCTGAGCGGCGACAAGCTGACCGAAGCCGGGATTGAAAACCTCAGTGACCTGTCTGAATACACCCCGAACTTCAAACTGGTAGAGGGGGGCCTGATACCCAACGTGTATATGCGCGGGGTTGGCTCGGGGTCGAATCAGGGCTTTGAATTGTCGGTGGGCATATTTTCCGATGGCATTCATCTGGGGCGGCCGCATCAAACCCGCGGTGCGTTTATGGACCTGGAGCGTGTTGAGGTGCTGCGCGGGCCGCAATCAATTCTGTTTGGTAAGAATGCAATCGCCGGTGCGCTCAGTCTGATTTCAGCGCGACCCACCGAAGAGCCTGAATACTCGATCGGCTTTAGCCGGGGCGGCCCTGATGACCAGCAGGAGATTACGGCGACGGCGTCAATGCCATTAACGGATGCCTTCGGTGTGCGCGTTGCGGTGCGAACGCGTGATGAAGACGGCTATATGGAGAACGTCAACCCCAGTCTGCAGCGGAGCGAACCCAATGTCGACGAATTTTCCGGACGCATTGTGCTGGCCTATAACCCGAACGATATGATCGAATCGACCCTGAAACTTGAAAAAACCCGGCGCGAGCAAATCGGTCGCCAGTTTGAGTTTACCCACTCAAGCGTGTTGACGGACTGCAGTGGCGAAAACACCGTGCTGGACAACACCAAGAATTCAGATACGGACGAGTATGCGGAAATCGAGACCTATAATGGCACCCTGAATATCGACGTGCATTTCGATCGCGGTACCTTGAGTTTTGTCAGCTCGATGAATGGATTCGATTCCGAAGATCTGTTTGATGCCGATAGCAGTAGTTTCGATACGGTTCCGCTACTGGGCATCGAGAAGTACGATCAGCTCAGCCATGAAATCCGCTTTGCCTCGCCGGGCGGCGAATTTGTTGACTACATTGCCGGCGTTTTCTACCAGAAAGGTGAAATGGAGTTTGATGAGTTCACCACGCTGGTTGTGCGCAACGGCGCGCTGGCGGATTCGCCGAGTTGTGATGTTGATACCCAGGTTTTACTGACCAGCGATCTGGAGAAAGACACTTTTCTGGATAGCGAGGCCTATTCCGCGTTCGTGCAGACGACGTTCAACTGGAACGACGCATGGCGCACGACGTTAGGCGTTCGCTTTGTGACTGAAGAGAAATACGGCTTCCGTAATTTACGGTTGTATGAACAGGATGGCACGCTGTTGTCGCAGTTACCCCTTGGCGGGCTTAATCCGGCCAGCGCTGCGGTGCTCGCTGCATTAAATATCGAAAGCATACTTTGGAGCGCACTCGCGAAGTGTCCAATGTGCTGCCATCCGTTAATGTGCAATGGGACGCAACTGACTCGATTATGACCTACGTAACGGCAACCAAAGGAGCCAAGTCGGGAAGTTTTGATTTGCGTGGCAATAACGCCAACGAGGGGCCAGGCGGTGGTGCAACCAATTTTGAATTCGATGATGAAGAAGCAGACGCCTATGAAGTTGGGGCAAAAATGACACTCGCTGAGGGCACCGCAGACCTGAATATTGCCCTGTACTACGTTGATTATCAGGAAATGCAGGTTAGCGTATTCGATGGCGTAGCCGGTTTTGTTGTCACCAATGCGGGTAGTGCATTGACCGAGGGTGTTGAGGTTGATGGTCGCTGGCTGCTAAGCGAATGGTTTATGTTGAGCGGCTCGCTGGCGTATCTGGATTTTGAGTGGACCGATTACAAGGAAGGCCCCTGCAAGGCAACAGACGAAGAAGATATCTGCGACTTGACCGGCAAGCAAAACCAGCAAACACCTAAATGGACCGGCAGCGTTTCCGGCCACTTTACCTTCCCGCTGCCCGCAAACCTGCTGCTCGATTTTAATGTTGATGTCTCTTACAGAGATGAGCATTTCACCTCCGGTGACCTGGATGAGCGTGGCATACAGCCCTCGTATACCAAGATTAATTCGCGCCTTGCTGTCAGCAGCGAAGGCGATGGGTGGTCGGTCGCGCTGGTTGGCAAGAATCTGACTGATGAGCGCACCATTGGAATTGGCGCGCCGAGCTTGCTGGATATCGGGGGTTACCGCGCTACCGCCGAGCCGCCGCGCGCGTACTTTATTGAGGGACGTATGCGCTTCTGAACGAGGCGACATCTGTTCAGCAGGATCGTAACAGGGTCCAGCCTGTTATGATCCCGTGCCGTAGCTTTGCGTTGCTATTCCAGTCAAACGTAATCGAGCGGTCGCTTTTATTTAGTGGCAGCACTCTGCCGCAAGGCCAGCCATACCACCACAGCCGCCACGGCGATATTCGCGATAACAAAGGTTGCGCTGCTGCCACTGGCGATCTGATATGCCGCCTCGTTCTTGTCACTCATGCCGGCAATGATATGCGCGAATTGCCCTTGACACACCACGCCGACAAAAATCCAGGCCCAGTGGGAAATGCCCTGGCTGGATGTTCGCCATAGCGACAGCGCCGCGATCAGGCAGAAAGGCGCCAACCAGAAGGCATAGACGGCTATTTGCAATCGGGGGTAGGCCATGGGGGACTGCAGGTAGGGTTCGATACCTGCCCAGCCGGAGGTGATGCCTGTTTCGGGGTTGAAGGCCACCAAAAGACGGAACAGTGAAAAGCCAGCAAGGCTCAGCAGTGCGATGGTGAGCGCTCCGGTAGCCATTGTGCCAGCGGATGCAGCCGGGCTTGATGATGGGCTGCTCTGCCCGAATATGCGCCAGGCGATAAAGATGGGAACCAGCATAAAAGGTACGTTGAGCAGGTAGGAGGGTTCAACGTGGTTGGCAAAAACGCCGATCAAATTACCCACCAGAAACACCATGCCCGACCCCATCATCGAGCCAACCCAGATAAGTCCGGTGCGACGATAACTTTTACCAGCAGCCATTTGGTAGGCGATGGTGAGGTAGAGGGCGTAGTGAACGGTCCCATCCCAAATGTTGATGGCCATGCCGTGCGCGGTATTCAGGTAGGGCTCGCCGGAGGCGAAATACCATGCCATGACGTCGGTATAGCCCATCAGGGTAAAGCCGATGAGTAAGTCGAGCACGCAGGCAAAGGCAAAGACGGTAAAGATGTAAAGAAAGGGGTCTTTGCGAACGTTGTCAGGCATGTGTCGGAATACCAGTGCGTAGGCGATTACCGCCGGCAGCACCAGCGCGATAACGCCAACACCCAGTACGGCGCTCGGGTTGTCGTGAAAGAATGACAGGTAGGCAACAGCGTAGGAAAACGGTATTGCGAGCAGGGAAATGAGCGCAATTGCTATAGGAACAGATTTGGGTTTGGTTGCATCGACCATATGAAGCTCCTTATTGAATTTGTTTGCGAACGATCAGCCCGTAGGTTCTCGGCTCACCGATCAGGCGATTAAAGGTGCCGAGAGAGTCACCCACCGAGGTGCCAAAAAAGTAGCGTTTGTCGAGCAGGTTTTTGCCGTAAAGCGTTACTGACAGATCTTCGCTCGGCGACAGCCAACTGATTCTTGCTCCCAGCAAACTGTAAGGCTCGGAATAGGCGAGGTCTTTGTCTTTACGTCCGGCGAGCCAGGAGCCGCGGTCGAGTCCGTGGTAGATGTCGCTTTTGTAGCTGGCGTCCAGACGCGTCGTCAGCCTTCCCCATTCTGCGTTGGCCGTGTGCTGAATGCTCGCGCTGGCACTTTCTTCTGGTGACAAGGGAAATTCTTCGTCGCTGCGGTCTATCGGAATTTTCTCTCCGGTTAGCGCGAGTGTAATGAGGTCGGGTTCTGTGAATTCGGTAAAACGATAATTGTTGTTGCTGTAATTGAAGTTGATCATCCAGTTGGCTGACGGCATCCACGACAGTTCCAGTTCCGCCCCTTGAATACTGGATTCGCCGGCGTTCTGGTGAGTGACGGCGAGGTTGCCCTGCGTATCGGTGCCCACGGTGTTTAGCTGCATGTTTTGGAAGATCATGTAATAGGTGGCGCCGTTCAATCTGAGCGCGCGCGAGAATAGATCAGCCTTGAAGCCCAACTCCCAGTTTTCAACGGTTTCTGGTTCGATCACCTGCAGGCCATCGGTTAGCAGCGGTTCACCGAAGCCGGATTTAAAGCCATTACTCCAGGTGCCGTAGACCATGAGGGCGTTAAAGGCACTACCGTCAAGCTGGGTGTCATCAAATTGATACGATGCGGAGAGCATGGGGGTTAGTTCGGTAAAGCGAATTTTGCGTTGATCCCGTTGCAAGTAGCCGGGCGCCATCGGGTAGTCGGGGTAACCGTCGCCGTTTTGATCGGCGAAAAGGTTATGGGCGATGCGAACCGGGTCATCTATCCAGCCCGCCCCCAGATAGGGATGCAGGCCGTCGCTGCCGGGACCAAAGCGGCCGCTGAGCACCAGACGGTTGGCAATTGCATCGGCGTCGCTGCTGCGAATACCCAGACGAGAATCGCGGGTTTCAACGGTATAGCGCAGGCCTCCGGTCAATTGCCATTGTTCCGTAGCCTCCCATACGGCCTGTAGGTACGCGGCTGAAGTCGTGTTGTCCAAATCAAACTCGGAGATCAATACCGGGCTTCCGAGTAGCTGGCCAACCAGGGGTAGTCCATTGACCAGCGGTGTAGTGGGTTGGCTGCCAAGGCCGAGTTGCAGCAGAGAAGCTGCGTCGATGCCTACCAGTTGCGCGGTCAATAGCGATGTTTCGCTATTGCTTTCGCCCATGTAAAACACTCCGGTACTGATGTCCAGCCGTTCGTCAAACCAACTGCTATTAAGTTGCAATTCGAGACTGTGGGAGCGACCAACGCTGTCGCCAATCTGAATGGCTTCGGAGAAGTTTTCCGGGCCACCGTCGTTGTCGGATTTCAGTGCCGGGCCCTTGGTTTCTTCGCGATAGCCGGCCACGGCTTTCAATTGAAACTGTTCCGACAATTCTATATTGGCTGTGATGCCCGCCAGCGTTGTATCCAGATCCTTGTCGTAATTGGGGTTGGGGCCGTGGCTGACCCGGAGGTCGCCGAGCACCTCCTGCGAATTATTATTGCAGTTATCCTGATAGGCATGGGGAGCGGTGGCGTCAGTGTCGCCGGGCCACATTAAACCGAGGCCATTCACGAAAAGGGCGTTTTCGTTATTGATTTTGCAGTTATTGCCGGGCAGGTTTTCCCTCACTTTGCCGTGGTATGCAAGGGTATCGAGGGTCACCGCATCGTTAATGTCCCAGCGCAGCTGGCCGATCAGGGCTTTCTGGTCCAGTGAGTTGAAACGTTCGCCGGTAAAGGCGTCTCTAACAAAGCCATCATTTTTGGTGCTGCTGAGCAGCAGGCGCCCGGCAATAGTATCTGTCAACGCGCCGTTGATCATGGCCTTGGCGCTGCGCGTGTTGAAGTTGCCTAGGCTCCCCTCAATATAGGCATCAAAAGTGTCGTGAGGTTTTTCAAGCGTCAGCACTATAGCTCCGCCGGTAGTGTTCTTGCCGAACAGTGTTCCTTGCGGTCCGCGCAGTACCTGTACAGCTTCCAGGTCCAGGAGGCCGACGAGCTGCCCGTCGGAGCGGGGAAGATACAGGTCGTCCAGATAGATGCCGACGGTTGGGTCCACTCTGGCGTAGCCGGTGCGCTCGCCAATACCGCGGATGTAAATCTGGTTGCTGGCGCCTTTTTGTATATGCAGGCTGGGCACAACCGTTGACAGTTCTTCGGTCTGGCCGAGGCCAGCTTCACGGAGGTCAGCGCCGGTGAGCGCAGTGACCGCTAGGGGCGTTTCCTGAATATTTTCCCGCCGCTTCCTCGCGGTTACAAACACCTCTTCAATAGCCGAGGCGGCTGGCTCGGAAGCAGCTGTGGGCAGGGTGGGTAGTGCGAGCGTTCCAAAGAGGAGGCGGGCGAGCGATTGTCGAGCAATACCGGGCATGGTCTTGGCCTTCGTTATTGTTATTTCAGGGCTGCAGGATTTATATTTTTCCTTTGTTACGTTTATACTTAACTGTAGTTACCTAATCAAGAGGCATGTATTACTGTGTGTTCATCCGCCAGATCGAAAGGACCGAGTGCTGATCAACAGCGGCTCTGGCTGCGCTACTCAGACAATTGGGTGAGGCATCTGGGGGTGGTTGCCGAGCGGGGAGACCGCTTTGTCCGGGAGGCTCTGGAGGCGGCTGGCTATTCCTCTCTGGATTCGCAATTAATAGCGCCACTGTCGTTATTGTATGTGGAAAAGCAGCGTCCATCGGACATGGCGACTGCGTTGGGTGTATCGCCGGGCTACGCCACCAAGTTACTGAATAGGCTGGAGAAATCTGGCTATATTGAGAGGACGGAGGATGCCGCCGACCGCAGGACCCGTCGGGTTCAGCTCTCGCCAGCAGGTCGCACGCTGATCGGGGCGGCGCTGGAAAAACTGAAAGCCATCAGTCTCGAACACCGGACGCGGCTGGGCGACACGGCCTATCATCACTTGCTGAGTTCCCTGGCGACTGCTGGTGCAATTTTAGCGGCACACGAGCAACGATCGTCACTACCACCAGGCTTACAGAGTGAGCTGAGCGCCGTAAGTTTAAGTGCCGTGTCTGAACTGGTGCAGCGGGCCATCGGCCGCATGAATGCCGCAAGTGGTTACGGGCAGATCACCCTTGCCCATTGGCGAGTGCTGCATGATCTGGGCTTGAGTGGCAGCACCAATGCTGCACTGGCCGAGAAGCAGGCGCTGTCTACTCAGGCCATCAGCCGCAGCGTGCGGGAAATACTGGGCATGGGCTACATAGAAAGCAGCCGCGACAAACACGATGGCCGCGTATCCAAACTGGTTTATTCGGAGCGCGGTTTCGAGCTATTAGCCAGCACCGCCGACAATATCGCTGCCTTGGGCAACGCGGTGTCTTATGAATTGCCGGAGGGAACGTTTGCTGAACTCTGTCAGTCTCTTTCAAATCTTTATGAGGAGGCCTGGCTAAAAGATGAGGCTACTTCTAATGGCTTTGTCAATGCGGCAGCCGCCAGTAGTCGACTGAAATCTGAATTTTCAGCAAGGGTTGATTCTTTGGCTACAGGCGAGAGTGAAAGGCTGACTCGGGACTCAATATTTTCGGTTGCTGAACTTGAGCAGTTGGACTCCATCATAAACGCAAAATTGCGTTAAGCGACTAACACAAACACCAGTAAACCTCCGCCGAGGTAGCTGTCCGGTCAGCTCTTTAGCCCTGCCTTACGGTGTTGGCCTCATGGGCAACTTTAAATCTGCCTTCGACAGCGGTTACTATGCACGCGGGTTTTAGTGCGGGCAGGGTAATGACAAAATTTTCGATTCTGGATCTATCTTCCGTCACTGAAGGTGGCAGCGTCAGGCAATCGCTACACAACTCACTGGATCTGGCGCAGCACGCCGAAGGCTGGGGTTATCACCGTTACTGGCTGGCGGAACACCACAACTTCCCCGGTATCGCCAGCGCGGCGACGTCGGTGGTGATTGGCCACGTGTCGGCGGGAACCAAAACCATTCGGGTGGGTGCTGGCGGTATTATGCTGCCCAATCATTCGCCGCTGCAGATTGCCGAGCAGTTTGGCACGCTTGAAGCGCTTTCTCCCGGGCGTATTGACCTTGGCGTAGGCCGAGCACCTGGCACAGACATGGTTACGGTGAATGCGCTGCGCCGCAATCTTGATGGAGACGTTAACCAGTTTCCGCGAGATGTGCTGGAGTTGCTGCGCTTTCTTGATGACCCGGAGCCGGGGCAGGCTGTGGTGGCAACGCCCGGCGCAAGTTCACATGTGCCGGTATGGATACTGGGTTCCAGTTTGTTTGGCGCACAATTGGCCGCGTCACTGGGTCTGCCGTATGCGTTTGCCTCGCACTTTGCGCCTGCGCAAATGCAGGAAGCGATTGAGTTGTACCGGCACCGATTTTCCCCATCCAAGTATCTCGACAAGCCTTATGTGATGCTGGGTTTCAACGTCATTGCCGCCGACACGACTGATGAGGCCGAGTATCTGGCCAGCTCGGTACGGCGAGGTTTCGTGAATCTCAGGCGGGGAACGCCCGGCAAGCTGCAGCCGCCGAGCGAGAATTACCTCGACGAATTATCGCCTGCTGATCAGGCACTGTTGTCGCAAATAATGGTCTGTTCGGCGGTGGGAGACTCAGCGCTCGTCACGGAGAAGCTGCAACGCTTTATCGGGCAAACCGAAGCGGATGAATTGATGGTTGCGTCGCAAATATATTCCCATGAAGCGCGCTTGCGCTCTTACGAAATTCTAGCGAGCGCGATGGTCTGACGTCAAGTCTTGCCGGATGGAAATGTTTGAGGCCTTTGCGATCTCGTAGAGTAGCGCCTTGGCATAGTATTGTTGTCCGGGGATATCCTGGCGAGGGAGTTAGCAATGGATGTAATCGATCTCAGTGGCAAAGTCGCCATTATTACCGGTGGCAGTCGCGGTCTGGGCAAGGCCATGGCTATCGGTTTGGCCAAGGCGGGTGCGCGCATTGTTGTGGCCAGCCGCAAACTGGAAAATTGCGAAACGGTTTGCGAGCAGATAAGAGCTGCGGGAGGTGATGCACTGGCGGTTGCCACCCACACCGGTGATGCCGACAGTATCGACACTTTGCTGCAGACTACGCGTGATCACTACGGGCGCATTGATATTGTTATCAACAATGCGGCCATCAACCCCGGCGTAGGCCCCTTGTCTGAACTTCCGCCTTCGTTGTTTCAGAAAATGTTTGATGTGGATCTCATGGGTCCCTGGTATCTGGCCTCACGCGCTGCACCTGATATGAAGAAAGCGGGGGGCGGCAATGTGATCAATGTGATTTCGGTGGCAGGCTTGAAACCCCCGGCCTATCAAGGTTTTTATGCCGCGTTGAAAGCGGGCCTGAATGCATTGACGAAAGTGATGGCTGCAGAGTGGGCGGCAGACAATATTCGCGTTAATTCGTTGGCGCTGGGTAGTTACTACTCGGATCTGTTTGACAACAGTGCGGCGGCCATTCCGGGGCTTGAGCAAGGCGCAATTGATGCCTGCCTGCAAAAACGTATTGCTGAGACGGAAGAAATTCTGGGGCCGGTGATGTATCTGTTAAGTGATATGTCTAAATACACGACTGGCTCAACGCTGTTGTCTGACGGTGGCTATTGCGTATTGTAGGCGGGGAGTATGTTCGCCTGCAGGGCTCGCTCCTACGTGAAGTATCGTTGTAGGAGCGAGCCCTGCTCGCGAAGGTTTTTGCTACGATACTATTCCTTGCGCAAATCCAGAAAGGGAACGCTTTCGCCGCCCGTATATTTGGGCAGTACACCATTCCAGCGTTCCACCTGTTTCAGCTTGATGTAATTCGGCGATTTGGCCAGCTGTTTGTTGATAACATCAATTTGATAGGCTTCTGCATCCGCCAGCGCCCTGATTTTTTCCGCTTCCAGTTTCGCGGCCTGTAGTTCGGATTCTGCCTGTTTAACCTTCTGGTTCTGTTCGGTCGCAAAGCGTTCAAGTTCAGCCTGTTGTTTTAGTACTTCCTGCTCACGCTTTTTGGTTTCGGTGATGGAGTTGCGAATAACGGCCGGTAACACAACGTCGCGAATCAGTACCGTTTCTACCTGTAGCCCCTTGGGTGCCAGATATTCTGCCAGCGAGGCCTGCAGGGTGGCCTGCAACTGCGCTTGCACAGATTCAAGGAAAAAGTCCTGAGCCTGATTTACCCCTTTGCCTTGTTCACGCAGAATTGAACGCAGTTTGGGAATCATATGCACATCAATAATGTCGCGGGTTTGGCCGGTGTTTCTCAGAATGTCCGGCGCCATACTGCCAATAGTGCGGTATTGAACCGAAACATCCATATCGGTGATGAGTTTATCTTCCGAAGGAACGCCGGCCGTTTCCTTGTGTGTCTTTTGGCGCAAATCAAATTCTGACCAGGAGTACAGCGGGTTTACCGGAAAGTGCAGGCCTTCTTCATAGGGCGTTGGCTGAACCTTGCCGAACAGGCTGGCCACTTTTACGTGCCCGGCAGGCACTGTGGTGTAGCTGGCCATGGCCAGTATCACCAAGGCTGCGATATAGCAGATTACGCTCACGCTTTGTAAGCTGCGTTTGTTCTTGGCTTCGGTGGCTGATTGCGCGATAAACGTAAAAGCAATGCCGGCGAGCAGTACCACTAGAATAATGACGATTGTGCCCATTGTTTTTCTCCATAATTCAGGCGGATGGTTATTGTCTTTTTTGGGTTGTCCCTAACGCGTTTCATAATAGGTGAAGCAGGTGTATATCGGAACCCTTTCTTGTGGCCGGAGACTATCTCAGGGGGTATAGTTGGGTTCTACCGGAATGGCTTAGCGGTAGGTGGCCATGGTATGCACAGGTTGTGATGGAGGTTGTGGTGGGTTTTCGTTGGTTGGCAAGTTTGTTTGTTTTTTGCGCAACGCTGGTTCAGGCCAGCCCTGATCGGCCTTTCCCGCAAGAGCTAACGTACGGGAGTGCAGCAATACGGCCGACCACGTTTACTCAGGCCGAACAGAATCAGCATGTCCGTACTTTCTATGATTACTGGAAAGCCGAGTATCTGGTGCCCGCAGGCACCAATGCGCAGGGGCAGGTTCTCTATCGTGTAGCCTTTGGCGAGGGTTCGACTGCAACGGTGTCGGAAGGGCAGGGCTACGGCATGATTATTACTGCGCTGATGGCCGGCTATGACCCCGAGGCGAAAGTCCTGTTTGATGGCCTGTGGCGTTTCAGTCGCGCCTATCCCAGTGGTATTGATTCACGGTTGATGTCATGGAAGGTAGACAACGGCCAGATTGTAGGGGGTAACGCGTCTGCGTTTGATGGCGATGCAGACATTGCCTACGGCCTGTTGCTGGCGAGCGCCCAGTGGGGTGTCGGTGGTGAAATTGACTACGCCGCCGCGGCTGATTCCGTGTTGGCGGGCGTACTGGCCTCTACCATCGGGCCAGACAGTCGGTTGCCAATGCTGGGAGACTGGGTTAACCCGAACGGCGCGACACATAGCCAGTACACTCCTCGAAGTAGTGACTTTATGCCGGGGCACTTTGCTGCATTTGCAAGGCACAGCGGTGACGGTGTCTGGAATTCGGTCAATGAAGCCAGCGAAGCCGTCATGAACAGCATCCAGAATCAGTCTGGTTCCCGTTTGTTGCCGGATTTTATTATTGATTGCAACGCGGCGGAAAACTGCCGGGCGGCACCGCCCAACTTCCTTGAAGATGAGAATGACGGCGACTATTACTACAACGCGGGTCGGGCTCCCTGGCGTATCGGGCTTGATGCCATTATCAATGATGATAACGGGTCTGCTCAGATAGCGCTGCGCATGTTGAACTTTTTTGTTTCGGCCAGCGGTAGTGACCCTTACGGTATCGCGGCAGGGTACAAGCTCAATGGCGACCCGATCGGCAATTACTTTACGAGCTTTTTTGTGGCGCCAATAGCGGTGGCCGCAATGCTGGACAGTTCCCGGCAGGCTTTTCTCAATGCAATGTATAACAGCATTTACCGTCGTCAGGGCGGGTACTACGAGGATTCTGTCAATCTGTTGTCGCTGCTGGTGCTGACCGGCAACTTTTGGGATCCAACCCTGGACACAGGCCCCGCAGCTTGTAGGGATGGTGTCGACAACGATGACGACGGCCTGATTGATCACCCCGACGACCCGGGTTGCCAGTCAGGGGAGGATCGGGATGAAACAGACCCGCCGCCCCCGGCGTGTAACGACGGTCAGGACAACGACGGCGATGGTGATACCGATTTCCCCGACGATGCCGGTTGCAACAACGCGGTCGATAACGATGAATACAATCCACCTGCACCTGCCTGCAGCGACGGCCTCGACAATGATGGCGATGCGCTCGTAGATTATCCCGACGACCCCGGCTGTAGCTCGAGCGAAGACAATGGCGAGATCGATAGTCAGGGCCTGCAGCTTACGTTCACCCGTACCTCTGAATGGAATGACGGTTATTGTTCGGATGTCGAAATTTACAACCCCGGCAGCGAGCCGATTGACTGGGTGATTGACTTTGAGATTGATGAGATTGTTTACGATATCTGGAACGCCACCTATCAGCAGAGCGGCCGGCTGGTTACAGCGGAGGGGGTGAGTTGGAATAATTATGTGCATCCGCAAAGCACCCGCAAGTTTGGCTTCTGCGCGGAGCAAGACGCCACACCCGCCAGTTGCAACGATGGCCGCGATAACGACGGTGACGGCTTGATAGACTATCCTGATGATCCTGGCTGTGACAGCGCGGGGGACGAGGACGAATACAATGCGCCGCCTCCTGCCTGTGCCGATAACGAGGATAACGACGGCGATGGCTTGACAGACTACCCTGATGATCCGGGCTGCGAGAATGTGGACGATAACGATGAATATCACGAGCCGGAGCCTGAACCCGGTCTGCTACAACGTCTTCTGGGCCGGCTCTTTGGTTAGTGAATTTACTCATCGGATTGTTGCAAGCTTCAAAGCATTGACGAGGGCGAACATATGACAAGCCGGCATTTTTCTGAAAGCGCCGTGGTATTCAAGCCGGATATGGCGTGTGATGTGGTGCCGCTTACCCCCGAGCTGTATCAGCATTTGGATGAGCGCTACGATCAGTTTCACCGCCACGCGCTGATAGCGCTGCACAATTTCACCGCTGACTGGTCAACCTGGGAGATACATCCTCACGGCGACGAAATGGTTTTTCTGGTCAGCGGTGAAATCGAATTTCTCCTCAACACCGCAGACGGCGTTGAGACCGTGTTGCTAAACAGTTCAGGCAGTTATGTGATTGTGCCAAAGAACACCTGGCATACAGCCAGGGTAAAGCACGCGGCATCTTGCCTGTTTATGACGCCGGGAGAGGGCACGCTGAACGCAGATTCTCCTGCGGGTTGACTGCAGCCATGAACATTTTGACGGAGTGCAAGACTGCACCTCCCTGATTTTTCCCCGCGATCTGTGACACATCTCGCACAGGATGGCGGCCAGATAATTAGCGCTTGACATCCGCAGCCTTAATCGCAAATGATAACCATTATCATTTGGTTGGTGCGGAGGCTATCGTGAACTATCAGTTTTTATGTACATCCCACAGTGAACAGCTCGCTTCACATTTGGACGCCACAGCGCCAATCTGGTCGAGCTGGATGCGCCAGGGTGAAGCTGCTCGCCGGGCATCCAACCTTGAGTTGAGTGTTCAATACTTCGGCTGCGCTTTCGATCTCGCTGTTTTACTCGTCGAACGTTTTACCGCCCATGCCGAAGCGGATGGCCTGCGCCATTGCGAGCGGCTCTTGCAGGCGGGGGCAGACCTGGCTGAGTCGTTGGCGAGATGCGGCCACCTGGCGCTGCGACGGGAGTATCTGAACAGGATTCGACAACTGATGTACCAGGAGCAACTGCGCACGCCACTGCTGGCTGACCGCTTGCCCGAGCCGGAGAAGAGGCTGACGGTGACTCTGGATGCCTACTCCGGTTCGGTACGCCGGGGCAGCCGCAGCTCTCACGCGGCGATGAGAGCTGCGCGGCAAAGCCTCAACTGATATGGAGCCTGGCTCAAAAACCGTCAGCTTGACCGTGCCGGAATCGGTGCTTGAGCGATTGATTGCCAGCGGTGCCCTGTGTGTTTCCGAGCTGTGTTGTCAGAGTATGACCGACAAGCAGCGTGTTACGGCTATTTGCAAACGATGTTGCGCGCGCAGCATTGTTCGCTCGCCACCGGCATGATTCGATTTATAGCATTAACTCGCCGCGACCCTCTTCAACGTCCAGAACCTGCACTCGCACTTCACCCACCGCTATGCCGAGAGCGTCGAGCAAGGGGTCGAGCGTCAGTTCGGCAACGCCGCCCAGCAGGGGCGCCAAGGCCAGCAGCAAGTTATTGACGAGAGTAGATTGATTGCCCGTCGACAGTGTTATGGGGAAACCCAGAAACCTTGCCGAAATGCTGCCCACCAGACTGCTACCCGCCGAGGTAATGCCATTGGTGATTGCGTTGGACAGGCTGGTTGAACTGGTTCCCTCTTCCGTGGGGAGAGCGTCGGGCTGCGAGAGGTCAACGCTGAAGGGAATGGTTTCGTCGCTGCCATTGTTGAGCGGCAAACTGCCTGCGATGCCAACGGTTGTGCGTACCAGGCCCAGACCCAATAAGGACAGATCTACCGACAGGTTTGCCGGGTCGGCCGGGTTTGCCCCGTGCAGATCAACGGTGGCGATCCCCGGCGAACTACTGACAGTGAAATCAAAATCTCGCGACAGCAATCTGGGACACTGACTGATCTGGTCCAGCCAGGCTTCCGTGTCGGTAGAGGTCACACCAATCGAGATGTCGCCTTCAACTGTCAGCAGTGAACCGAGCAGCGCATTAAGCAGCCCGCTCGTTCCCGGGCCGAAATCCACATGTACGCTGGTTAACAGGTCCAGTGCTGCGGCTCTGGCGAGTGTGCGTGGCAGACCACTGGTATCGTAGCCAAAGCGACCAATGGCAATGGTGGGAACACTTTGAATAACCAGGCTAACAGTTTGGTTCAGGGTGCTGCCGAACACCTCGCTAATCAAGGGAATGCTGGCAGTATCTACAGAGAGGTTCAGGTTGACGGTATCGCCGAGATTGATCTCCATCAACGAGGCGGTGATTAACTGCAGCGGGGTGAACTCGCTATTGTTTGCTTGCGAGCTGCCGGCGTAATCATCGTCAACCGACAGAACAGAATTGAGGTCAATACTCTCGCCGCTGGCTCCGGATGCGATGGCTTGATTCAGCATTTCGTCTACCGCAGTAATGGCAGCGCTGCTACCGCCATTGACGGTCAATGCGTCACTGAGTGCTGTCAGCAATTGCGCAAGCGTTAAGTCCAGATCGCTTAGATCATCGAGACTCGCCGCAGCGCCGAGGAGCCCCGCCGCAGATAATTCGGTAATTAACTCGCCGAAGGTGAGGGTGCCCTCCAGTAAGCCTTCGTAGCTCGCTACCGAGAGGTTGATTGCCGAGCCGAGCAGGCCGCCGAGCACGGCGTCGAGTGCGGAGGATTGTTCAGAATCAACACTAAGGGCTGCGTTACCGGCCGACAAGGTAGCGATAAGGTCACGTTCGGCCACCGACGTTGCGGTTAGCGTAATGTCGTTGAACAGGCTGCCGGCGAATAGCGCTGCGGGTACTGAGCGAGTGAGTACCACCTGAATGGACTGAAATTCTGTTGCGTTGCTAAACACACGTTTGTTCGCAACGGTACTGATTGTTCCCAGCCCTACGCTCATGGAGTTGCCCGTGCTGTCTGCGTCAAAGCCGCTGCTGAGCAGGGCCGCTTTAACGCCCGCTTCAACCGTTGCCAGCGAGTCGAAACCGCTGCAGTAAATCTGGGCCGCTTCCAGCGCAGCAATATCGGCTTGCTGCTGCAAACTGCGCTTTTCCAGATACAGGCGTCCGGTATCGACCGCCAGGGCGACAAAAAGCAGTACGGCCGTCAGTACCGTAGCGGCCATTATGGCGATAGCGCCACGCTGGTTTCGCCGGCTGGCGCTGATGGGCACGTACCGGAGCCGGATCATTATTCATTAAACTCTTCGTTGATATAGATGTCAGGAATCGGGTGGCTGAAACTGTTTATATAGCGCTCGTAGATTTTGTTTTGTGCCGGACCGGGCAGGCGTTGCTCGCTACGTGAGGCGACTTCGCCCGAGCGCTGCAGTTGCAGTAGCCGGGCAGTTGCACTGCTTTGCTGGGTGCGCATGAGTTCCGCCGGGTCGCGCGTTTGTTCCGGGCTTGCGAGTGCCATCTGAATGTTGGCGAGAAATACCACACTGAAGAGAATAAGTTTCATAGCGACGATCCTTTGCGAACCAGAATAGGACGATCAATGCCGGTATCCGGATTGTTTAACAAATGCGCAACACGCTGTTTGTCGAGTTGCTTCTGAAATTGGGCTGCACGCCCCATAAGATCCTGAAAATCACCCGGCGACATTGCATGATGACTGGCCACTGTCCATGCCATTTTGGTATCGCCGCTGAGAATTAGCGACAGCACGAGATTGCGCGCGGCAATGCTGAGCTTGTTATCAAGCTGGATGGCCGTCACGAATTCCTGCCGCGCCGCTGTAAAGTCACCGCTTGCAAGCAGGGTGAAGCCGTAGTCGTTGCGAATGTTCGCATCGGTTGGCAGTATGTCCCGGGCCTTCTTCAGCTCGGGCAATGCATCGCCAAGCTTGCCTTGTACGGCAAGAACCTTGCCGCGACCCAGATGGCCGAACGCGCGCAGGCAACCCTTTTGCAGGCGCTTGTAAACACTGGCTGATTTTTCCAGTTGTCCGGTTTTGCGCAGTGATTCTGCCGCCAGAAGTTGCGCCCCTTCGGACTCGAATGGTTCCCGCTCCAGATGTGCCAGCGCCGAATAATATTGGCCGCCATCGACCAGTTGTCGAATCAGGTCAAGGCGAACGCTGCGCTCCTGATTGCCTTCCTGATAGCATTGATTGCCGCCTTCAGCCATATTTCCGCTGACTTTTGGTTGGCTGCTACAGGCTGATAGCACCAGTGCAGCAAGTAGAATCATCATTTTCTTCATGGCATTAGCCCCCGTTGAGAGTTGCCAAAGCTTTGGATATCGCAATAAACCCCGGGCCACCGATAACGATAATGAGCGATGGAAACATCATCAGCATCATCACGATGGACATATTGGCAGATGTCTTGCTTACCATTTCCTGCAGGCCGGTTTTGCGACGGCTTTGCAGCACTTCGTATAGCTCTTGCAGCGCAGCGTCTATGCCGCCACCGCTGGCAGACTCCTGGCGCAGAATAATAAGATATTCGCGGAAGCCTTCAGCTACCGTGTTATTGGACAGTTCCTGCAAGGCGTCGTCCTGAGCCTGCCCTGCGTCAATCCGTTTAACCGCAATGCGTAATTCCGATGCAGCATTCGGGGTCAGGTGGCGCAGTTCGTCACAGAGAATGGCGAGCGTTTTGGGCATGGAAAGCCCGACCCGCCAGAGCATGCGTGTTGATTGAATCAACATGAGTGATTCGTCTTCAAGTGCCTGTTGGCGACGCCCGGCACGCGATTTCAACGTGCGGTTCATTGCTATCAGTAAGGTGATCAATGTGGCCGCACTGTACAGCGTTGCATTCACAGCGGAACTCATTGCGCTTAGCAATACTGCCCAGACGCAGAGGGTTATCAATAAGGCCGAACCGAGCGCAATAATCAGGTGCCGGGTTTGCTCGGCGGCACTGTTGATACCGCAATAACGAAACTGGCGGGCTAGTTCGTCGATGCTTTGATATTGACGCCGCAGTTGCTTCCACGGTTCGAGTTGCATGCCTTGCAGCGCGCGCTTGCGACGAACCGTCTTTTCCAAAGCTCGCTGTTGCTTGTGAGGTGCTGGCGGCGCAACTTTCGGTTGTTCTTCCACGCGCGAGGCCATCAATAGCGCGGGTACCGCGCCAATCATTACCAGGCAGGCGAGAATGAGCAGATGCCACGATTCCATCAGACCATCCTCACCATGCGCCAGAGTGACAGTGCACCAACGCACTGCAACACCGCCGCAGTAATCAGTAGGGTCTGCCCCAGACCGTCTTCCCACATTTGGTTGAGAAACTGGGGGTTCATGCTGAGCAGAATTGCCAGCATGGTGATGGGTAGCAAGGTCAGCACCATGGCGGTAATCCGTGTTTCGCCGGTTTGTGCTTTCAGCTCGCGTTTACCGAGGTCGTCGAGCCGTAAAATCTGCACAATATCGTCGAGAATGGAGCGAATGCTGCCGCCAAACTGCTCATTGATATGCAGAGCCGTTGAAATGATTAGCAGCTCCTTCAGGCCGTTTGCGCGGGCTTCCCGCTCAAAGGCCTGGTAAAGCTCAAGACCGAGCCCTACGCGTTGCATAACGCGTTTCATGGCTAACTCCAGGGGGCCATCGATATTTTCCATCGAGTCGGTAAAGGCGTGCTCGACGGAAACACCTGAAGACAGCCGGCGCGCCACCTGATTGAGAAAGGAGGGCAGGGATTGCAACAGCTTTTTCTTTTGGCTGGCACCAATTGCCTGCAGTACCAGATGCGTAACGGCGAGCAAAAGTGCGCTGCCCAGAAACGCTATTTTGGCTGGCTGCAGTACGAATAGGGCAACGATTATAAACCCCTCTATCCCTGCAATTGAGAGGACCAGCCCGGCTTGCAGATTCAGGCCCAAGCGGTTCAGATAATGTGTAACCGCCGGTATGGTCCAGCGCGATTGTCTGGCGTTCAGCGGGTCAAATTCCTCCTCTCTGTCGTCCTTGCGTGCCGGAATCTGTTGCTGCTTGCTCAGCAACACCAGCGTCAGCCCGGCACCGCAAAGCATGAGGCTGGCAAGAACCCAGATCATGACAGACCCCCGCCGGTCTGCGGAGTGCGCGGTTCGCTGCGGCGCTCTACACCGTTTTGATTGCGGGCTTTACGAATCATGGTGCGGGTTGTCTGGTCGTAGCAGAAAACAGGCTCCAACTCGCACTGTTTGCCGGATACCGCTGCGATTTCGAAAACCGCACGGTGGCCGTCCTGGCAGCGGCCAACGTGAACAATATAGTCCAGTGCGCTGCTGATCATTTTCTGACAGAGGGTATCTGAACCTTTGAAGTCTGCCAGACCAACCATCATTTCCAGACGTGTAATCGCATCTTCAGCCGAGTTGGCGTGCACCGTGCTCATAGAGCCGCTGTGGCCGGTATTCATCGCCTGGAGCATATCGAGTACCTCGCCCCCACGGCTTTCACCGACAATAATTCTATCGGGGCGCATACGAAGCGCATTGCGCAGCAGCTCGCGTGCAGTGACCTCGCCAATGCCTTCATTGTTGGGCGGTCGCGTTTCCAGCCTGACAACATGACTATGCTGGAGCTGTAGCTCGGCGGCGTCTTCGATAGTGACAATGCGCTGTCCATCCACAATGTATTGGCTCAGTGCATTCAGTAAAGTCGTTTTACCAGATCCGGTGGCTCCGCTGATCAGGATATTTCTCCGCGCATGCACGGCGTCTTTCAGAAAATCCATCGCCTCCTGTGAGATAGCTCCACCGCTAACGAGGTCGTCTTCGGTCAAGGCTTCCTGTCGGAATTTACGAATGGAAAGGCAGGGCCCCTCAAGTGACAGCGGCGGTACGATGGCATTGATGCGGCTGCCGTCGGGCAGGCGGCCGTCTACCAACGGGCTGGATTCATCAATGCGTCGCCCCAGCGGCGAGATCATGCGACGAATAACACGCAACACATGGCGGTCATCGAGAAATCGCAATTTGGTTTTTTCCAGTACGCCATTGCGTTCTATAAAGATAGACGTTGGGCCGTTGATCAGAATATCGTTGACGTCGGGGTCTTCCAGTAAGCTTTGCAGCGGGCCATAACCGGCTATTTCGTCGAGCAACTCCTTTTCCAGAACTGCTTGCTCATCCTCTGCAATCGGGAACTCGTAAATACGGCAGTACTGGCCGATGTAGGCGGCGATCGACTTGGCCAGACGCTTGGTATCGCCGTCGTAGAACACATCTTCGTCTTCTATGCGTTCGATGACAAAGCGGTGCAGGGCGGCCTTGAGACGCTGATACTCGTCAGCGGGCTCTGTTTCCGGTTTGTTGATATCAACAATATTCATTGTGATCCCCGCTCTAGTTAGCGAAACCAACGCCGGGAGAAGCCCAGGTGTTGCCGTTGTGGTCGGGCTGACCATCGCCAAACAACAGGTCTGCGAAGCTGGGGTTGTTATGCCGGTAGACTTCACCCGGCAATTCGGGCAGCTGGGTTTGCGCCGCCATCGGGCGTACCAGATGGGGGGTGACAATCATGATCAGTTCTTTGTCTTCGCGCTCGTAGCGGGTAGATTTGAAGAAGGCACCAAGAATCGGGATGTCTCCCAGGCCGGGAAATTTATCAGCGTTGCCAACGGTGCGGGAACTGATCAGTCCGCTGAGAATGAAGCTCTCGCCAGAGGCTAATTGCACCGCCGTATCGGTACGCCGAACACGCAACAAGGGGACGGCTACACCACTTGCCTGCAGGCCATTGATAAAGTCCAGCTCGCTGACTTCCGGCGCAACCTTGAGCATAATATTCTGCTCGTCGAGTACGGTCGGCGTCAGTTTCAGTCGAATACCAAATTCGCGGTATTCAATTTCCACTTCTCCGTTCTTGTTGCTTTTCGGATAGGGAAACTCGCCGCCGGCCAGAAAGCTGGCTGTCTGGCCTGACAACGCTACCAGTGAAGGCTCGGCGAGCGTGTAGGCGTAACCATTTTTCTGCAGCGCATTGATAATGGAGTTGTACTGGCGCGGTGCGCTGTCTTTCATAATTGAAATTGACGGGCTGTCCGGCGTAGAAAGATTACTGAAAGGGCGCAGTAGTACACTGGTGGCGCTACCGCTGCTAAGCAGTTCCGTTATCGACAGGCCGCCACTCAACGATTTCAGTTCGTTGCGGCTGACTTCAACAATGCGAATATCGGTTTGAACCTGTATCGGGCCCTTGGACTGGGTTGCGTCTACAACCGTTTTGCCGGCAGCGTTGATAACTTGCTGGTGTTCTGCCAGTGAGCTCACAATACCACTGACGAGCAGTCCACCCTCCAGCGGGACTGCCTTCACCGAATTTGAGTGGGTACCCAGAGACGGCGTTACCGACACAGCGTAGCGCAGCGGGTTTTTGTATCCTTTCTTCCAGAGCATCAGTGAGGTGCTGCCGTTCGCTTTTGCGGTCAACAACAGTTCACGACTGTTAATCACCTTTGCGGTCAAGACATTCGGGTTGCCAATGGCTGTTCTTACCACCGGTTCGGGTGAGCGCATCTGGTATTGCTCACCTGTTACCAATTGCAGGTCTGTGGTTTGTGCAGCGAAGGCGGCGGTCGTGTTTGCCAGCAGAGACAAGGCCAGCGCGAGTGCCGCAGTGGGTCGAAGCAACCGGATAGAGTTCATGGCTGTGTCCTCACGGTTTCCACGCTGTCGCCGTGGTATACGTACACGCGTGGTGGCGGTCTGCGATTGGCAGCGGTTCCCACGAGATCGCCGATCCTGGCACGAACCTCCTGGCGTGATTTCGGGTCAGTTTCCAGTTTGATGGCGTTAAGCTCGCGCTCGCCCACGGCAGCGAGACGAAGGGAACCGGAGGTTTCGGCAAGCAGCAGTTTGCTGATGTCGGCTTCAGGAACCTCCAGAACGGCTGTGCGGCTGCGTTTACCGCTTGCATCTTCGGGCTTTACCGAGTTGCCCTGAATCACATTGCCCTGAATGACATTGCCGAAAGCGAGCACGGTGACATCGCTCAGGATACGACGGGCTACGCTCTGATTACCGGTTTCACGGTTGGCGCGGGTGGCAAAGATAATGTCGACCTTGTCGCCCGGAAGAAGATAACCGCCGGTACCGATGGTTTCGTCAACGCTGACGGCCATGGCGCGAAAACCCGGCTTAACCTGCTCAGACAGGATGCTGCTCATTTCAAAATGATGGGTACGCAACACTTCACCTTTCGGCACTGCTGCGTAAACTTCCTTGCCGATAAGGTCATCGGCCTGGGTGTAGGTGCCGCCGGTACTCAGAGGGTAGGGTATGGATTGCACATCTTCTGCGGTGATAACGGTATTGGGTACCAAGTCGCGGCTGGTAACCATAACCCGATAGGGCGACTCGGGAGCCAGGGCAACTGCATTACCCGCAGGCTCCTGGCTGAGACGAATACCCACGATGGCAAGTAGCACCGAAAGGCCGATCAGTGAAAATGCGAGAATCTTTAACGTCCGGGCTTGCATTGTCTCATCCTTGTCAGTTTTTCATTCCGCCTGAGCGATTCGGCACTTACACCCGTAAACTGGCGCGCCCGACCAAATCCTGGGGAATACGGGGTATGGTGCCTATAGCCGGCAGCGTGATAGCCGGTATCAGCGGGTTGCCCGCATAGTTGTTGTAGCGAACTTCTACTGTGCAGGTGCCGCCACTGCAGTCGACCATAACCTGATCACCGTCGGTGCCTAGCACCTGTGACTTAACGCTGGCGGGCAGCCATGACAGGGAGCTTACCGCTTGCGCGCGAACCGCCGGTGTAATGCGGTCGTCAATACATTGTTGGGATGTCAGACCGTCGCAATCCACCGCAATAGCTGCGCGCAGCGCATCTTCAGAGGCATAGGTAAAACCCTGAATCAGCATGAATACGGTGGAGTAAGTGGCAATCGAGTAAATCATCGCCAGAAATATTGGGAACACCAGCGAGAATTCAATTGCCGATGCGCCGCGCTGGCTGGCTTGCCCGGGCTTCATTCGGTTTCTCTTGTTCATATGATGATGCTCAACAGTGCGCCGAGTGCGAGGGCGGTACCCAGCGGCAAACCCCGCAGCCTGAGTTCAGCCATGGTGGGCATCGCGCCGCTGGCTGCGTTGCCCGTCAATGCCGGTTGGCGGCGGATTTTCAGGGTGTCGTGCACAATACAGCCCGCCAGCAATGCCAGAATGCCGATACTGAATGCCTGCAAAAACTGATCGGTTGGCCAGAGCAGGGCCAGTACGATTAATAACTTGGTGTCGCCAGCGCCAAAGATGGATTTCAGCGTGCCGGGTATGGCGATAAGGAGTGCCAGCAGCACGTTGATGCCGTGGACTTCCAGTACCCGCTCCAGTTCTACTCCCGAGAACTGTGACCAGCGAAGGAGTGCGCAGAGCAGTAGCGCAAATACCGCCAGATTAGGAATCCGGCGATAGCGCCAGTCCTGCCAGGCAACCAGAGTCAATGTTGCAGATGCAACTGCGACGGGTATGATTGCCATGACAGGGTGTCCCGTATCCATGACGTACGCTCGGTGTTGGCCGGGTTACTTAAGCGCAGCCGCCAAGGCTGGTGCAGATGGTGGTAAAGAAGGTTTGTACGCTGGTACCGATACCGGTTACCGCAACAATGATCAGCGCGCCAATCAGGCCGGCAATCAGGCCGTATTCAATTGCGCTGGCGCCTTCTTCGTTTTGGGTGAAGCGAACCATTTTTGCTTTCAGTTGCGTGATCATAATGTAACTCTCCGAGTTTGGGATTAGGGACGAGCACCGTGGAGCTGCGTCTTGGTACCGATTGTCACGCCGCAACCGGTTTTGAGAAATAAGTACATACCGAGAGAGACCAAGCTATTGAAACTGGAAGGAAAATCGCCCGATGAGCCGGTAAAACCCGCAGAGCTGCGCCTTGCGGCCATGGATTTCCTCGCGCGCCGCGAACACAGCCGCGCAGAGTTGCTGGAAAAACTGGGGCGGCGATTTGAGAAAACACAGCTCGAACCGGTTCTGGATGCGCTGGCGGACGAGGGTTTGCAATCGGACAAACGGTTTGCGGAAAGCTTTGTGCGCCACCGTGCCTTGCGAGGATACGGACCCGTGCGAATTCGACAGGAGTTGCGCCAGCGCGGAGTGTCGGATTCCGACGTTGCACAGGCGTTCGAGAGCAACGCTATTAATTGGCTCGATATACTTGGCGACGTTGTTGATCGCAAGTACGACGCTCCCCCGGCCGATCTGAAGGAAAAAGCGCGGCGCCAGCGTTTTTTACAGTATCGGGGCTTTTCCCATGACCAGATTAGGGATGTGCTGGAGTAAAGACAGCAGCGCAATTACCTAAAATTAAGATGCATTGACGAGCGCGTCTTTTAAACTCTCCCACGTGTTATTCAACCAGTCCCCTTCAATCAGAGAGTTGCCATGCCGGAACACGTAGATAATCAGCAGACCATTTTTCAGGCCGCTTGCGCGCTGGCCCCGGTGGGCATGGAGATAGCCGCCGTAGCTGCTCGCGAGCCTGAGCGCCGTGCCATTGTGTCAGAGCATGGCAATCGCAGTTTCAGCGAACTTAATCAGCGCGCCAATCAACTGGCTCGTTTGATGCGTGAAGCCGGCCTCAAGGCTGGCGATCCTGTTGCGCTGCTGTGCAGCAATCGGCCCGAGTTTGTTGAAGTGGTGATGGCGGCCCATCGACTGGGGCTGCGTCTAACGCCGGTTAACTGGCACCTCAAGGCAGAAGAAATTGCCTATATTGTGAATGACTGTGAAGCGCAGGCACTGTTTGCCGATGCACGCATAAGTGAAGCGGCGGGGCAGGCAATTGCCGGAAATGCCGTGCTGCGTATCAAACTGGCGATTGGCGGCAGTATTGCCGGCTTCGAGTCCTACGACACGGCGGGGGTAGAACTGTCAGCCAGCGATATCGACAGCCCCGCGCGCGGCAGTGTGATGCAATACACCTCCGGCACCACCGGCAAGCCAAAGGGTGTTCTGCGCAAGCAGGCTGACCCGGCCAAGGCTGCCGATATGCAGCAATTGCTCACGGCGGTGTTTCAGTTTGAGCCTGACAGCGGCAGCGACTGCGGACTGGTTACCGGGCCGCTGTATCATGCTGGCCCCTTTAATCTGTGTATGCAGACGCCACTTACCTCGGGCATTGGCATCGTGATGATGGATCGCTGGGAGCCGGAGAAAACCCTGGAACTGATTCAGAATTACGGTATTACCCACGCTTTCTTTGTGCCGACCATGTTTACCCGAATGCTGCAATTACCGGCTGAAACACGGGCGCAATATCAGCTCTCGTCACTGCGCTTTGTGATTCACGGCGCTGCTCCCTGCGCAAAAAGCACCAAGCAGCAGATGATGGACTGGTTTGGCCCTATCATCTGGGAGATGTTTGCCGGCACCGAAGGGCCGGGCACTTTTGTCAGCCCGCAGGAGTGGCTCGCGAAGCCCGGAACCGTGGGCAAACCGGCACCGAACCAGATTCGCATACTGGACGATGAAGGCCAGGCGCTTGCCGCGGGCGAAGAGGGGCAGCTGTGGATACTCAATCCGGCCGATAGTCAGTTTGAGTACTACAAATCTCCGGAAAAAACAGCCGCCGCGCAGCGTGACGGCTATTTCACTGCCGGCGACATCGGTTACCTCGACAATGATGGCTACCTGTTTCTGACCGGCCGCAGCGCCGAAACCATTATCAGTGGTGGTGTGAATATCTACCCTCAGGAGATCGACGATATATTGATCAAGCACGAAGCAGTGGCTGACGTTGCCTGTGTGGGTGTGCCCAACCCCGAGTGGGGCGAAGAGGTGAAGGCGCTGATACAGCTCAAAGAAGGTGAACGCGGCGATAGCGCATTGGAGGACGCCTTGATAGCTCATTGCGAAGCTACACTTGCCAAGCAAAAAGTGCCACGCAGTGTTGAGTTTCTTGACCTGATACCGCGCAGCGAGGCAGGCAAAGTCTACCGACGCGCGCTGCGGGATCGATACTGGCAAGATCAGTCGTCCAAAATTTAACGATAAAAAGACGAGGCTTCTATGGATATTCAGCTCAGCCCCGAACAAACAAAGCTACGCGGTGAAGTGCGCTCGTACATGAACGCTTTGATGACTCCTGCCCTGATAGAAGAGGGGAAGGTTCCCGAATTCTCGGAAGGCGGCGGCCCCGAACACCGCAAGCAGTTTGCAAAAATGGGCGCCGACGGATGGATTGGTGTGAGCTGGCCCGAAGAGTGGGGCGGTAAGAACTGGACCACAATGGAGCAATACATCTTTACCGAGGAGGTGATACGCGCCGGCTTTCAGTATCCCTTTCTCACCACAGAGGCCATAGCGCCTGTATTAATGGAACACGGCAATGATCGTGTGCGTGACGAAGTCGTGGGTGGCATTCGCAAAGGCGAGGTAGCTATAGCCATCGGCTATTCAGAGCCTTCGGCCGGCACCGATCTTGCCAGCCTGAAAACCCGCGCCGAGCGCGATGGCGATGACTGGGTGATCAACGGACAAAAAATATGGACCAGTCTCGCCAATTTTGCCGATTATGTCTGGGTAGCGGCACGCACCGACCCGGACGAAAGCAAAAAGCACAAAGGGTTGACCATGTTTTTGGTGCCCACGAATACGCCGGGGTTTTCGTGTACTCCCATTTGGACCCTGGGCGTACGCACCAACGCCACTTACTATGAGGATGTTCGTATTCCCGATAGTTACCGCGTGGGAGAGGTGAACGGTGGCTGGAAACTTATCACCGGGCAGTTGAATCGCGAACGGCTGTCACTGGTAACGCACGGCATGGTGGCGGGCTTATACGACGAAGTGCTGCAATGGGCTGCCACCACTAGTCAGGGCGGCACCTTGATCATTGACCGGCCGTGGGTGCGCAACAATCTGGCAAAAGCGCATGCAGGGCTGGAGGCGCTCAAAATGATTTGCTGGAAGCAGGCCTGGGCTATTTCGGCGGGCACGCTTGAAATGGCTGACGCCTCGGTTGCCAAGGTATACGGCACCGAGTTTTTTATTGAACTGTATCGCTTGCTGCTGGAAATACTGGGCGAGGCGGGCGCTATTGCGGCCGACTCGCCGGGCGCCTTGCTCAGAGGCAAACTCGAACACCGCTATCGAACCGGTTCCATTTTGACATTTGGAGGCGGTACCAACGAAGTTCAACGGGACATTATCGCCATGGCCGGACTCTGGATGCCGCGTTCGCGCTGATCCGGAATCGTTATCACCGACCCGTGACAAAGCTAACATCAGGAAACGAAACGATGGATTTTTCTTACAGCGAAGAACAAAACGATATTCGTAATCTGGCTCAGCAAATACTCGGCGATCAGTGCACGCCCGAGCGATTAAAGCGTCTCGAATCAGAGGGCCGGCATTTCGACAAAGAACTTTGGCAGGCTCTGTGCAGCGCGGGTTTAATCGGCATTGCAATCGATGAGTCGCTCGGGGGTATGGGCTTTGATTATGAAAGCCTGTGTATATTGCTTGAAGAGGCCGGACGCACGGTAGCAAAATTGCCGCTATTGCCGGTTCTGGTGGGGGCGGCGCTGCCGATACAGAAATTTGCCACCGCTGATCAACAAAAAGTGCTACTGCCGGGAATCGCCAGCGGCGAAAAGCTTATTACCTGGGCGCGTATAGAGCCCGACAATGAAGACCCTTTGTCGCCGGCGGTGCAAGCGAGTGCTGATGGCGACAATTTTCTGTTGAGTGGTCGCAAGCACTGTGTGCCTGTGGCGGCAGAATCTGACCATATTCTGCTTGCTGCCCGCGATGCGGCCGGCGAAACACTCATTGCGCTGATCGACCCGAAACAAAGCGGCGTGAGCATTCGCCCGCAGCTGGTCACCAGCGGTGAAAACTATTATGAGCTAAGTCTGGATTCCGTTTCCCTGCCGCCCCAATCTGTTCTGGCGCGCGGGTCTCGTGCGGATGAATGGCTGGCATTCGCCGAGCGGCACTACCAGACCGGCTTGTGTGCAATGGCCATCGGTTTGTGCGACAGAATGATGCGCATGACAGCCAGTTATACGACTGAGCGTGAACAATTCGGCCGTGCGGTGGCCACCTTTCAAGCTGTCGGCCATCGTATGGCCGATTGTTTCAAAGACGTGGAATGTTTGCGCCTGACAACTCAACAGGCCATTTTTCAGCTTGGCGCGGATGCGGGTAAGGCTGAAGAAGCGGTAACGGTTGCGAAAATCTGGTGTGGCGACGTTTGTCACCGGGTTAGCCAGGCGGCGCAACATTGTCATGGCGGCATTGGCGTAGACCGGGACTACCCCTTGTTCCGTTACTGCCTGATTGCGCGGCAGATTGAACTCACTGCCGGCTCCAGTGCGGCTTTGTTGCAGAGTTTGGGTGACAATATTGCCGACGCTGCCAAGTCGGCCGCTTAAGGTAGAACCTTTTTCGCGAGCTGGTATGCAGAGCTACATAGTTTCGCAATGCCCGCAACGCTGTGCT
>DIBR01000015.1:3380-3528 GCA_002415025.1 Spongiibacteraceae bacterium UBA5047 | reverse complement strand
TGCTTATGCGGGCCTACGGCAAACCCGTGCACGCCAACATAGAACCTGCCACCGAATGTTGGAGACACAATTGTGGGAGCCTGAAGTTTTGTAGGCCTGATTAAGCGAAGCGTATCAGGCAATTGCGCAATGCCCGCAACGCTGTGCT
>DIBR01000015.1:0-3112 GCA_002415025.1 Spongiibacteraceae bacterium UBA5047 | reverse complement strand
GCTTATGCGGGCCTACGGCAAAACCCTTGCACGCCAACATAGAACCTGCCACCAGACACAATGGTGGGAGCCTGAAGTTTTGTAGGCCTGATTAAGCGAAGCGTATCAGGCAATTTCGCAATGCCCGCAACGCTGCGCTTATGCGGGCCTACGGCAAAAACCTTGCACGCCAACATAGAACCTGCCGCCGAATGTTGAAGACACAATGGTGGAAGCCTGAAGTGCTAGAGCGGCGATACCCGTAAACTCGCGGGCAGATGCATTTCAACTTCGAGTCCCGGGAGGGCATTGCGCGCGGTCGCAGATCCGCCGTGGCTGGTGATAATTCGCTGGCAAATAGACAGCCCCAGACCGTGGCCGCCACTGCTGCGTTGTCGCGACGCATCAAGCCGGTAGAAGGGCAAAAACACTTTGTCGAGCGCATCGTCGGGCACGCCGTCACCACAATCCCGTATACGAATTGTAATATCGCCGGGTTTCGTCAGTGCAAGGCTGACTGTCACCACGTCGTTTGCCGGGCTGTGGCGAATGGCATTGCGCAGCACGTTTTCGATGGCCATGCGCAGGGCGTGAGTATTGGCCTGTATCCAGATCTCTTCTGATACCGTTTCAAGATGCAAAGTAATATGGCGGCCATCGGCTTCCAGCTGATTTTGTCTGAGTAGCGAAGCTAGCAAATCGTTTACGATGAGTGTATCCGACAGTTCCAGCCCCTGTTCGGGTTCCTGTAGCAACTGGTCAATCAAGCGATTCAGGTATTCACTTTCCTCCAGAATGCGAGCCAACTCCGGCGAGTCACCCTTGCGCCTGCTTGCCAGCGCGAGGGCAGCCTGAATCCGTGCCAGCGGGGTGCGCAGCTCGTGCGATACGTCATGTATCAGTGTGCGCTGGCGTGACCGGGCTGCCTCGAGTTGCTCAGCCATGCGGTTAAAGTCGCGGCGTAGCGCGTTCAGGTCGTCAACGCTGTCAGTTTCATCGAGCCTTACCGTCAGGTCGCCACCGGCCAGAGCGTGTGTTGCTTTGCGCAGTGCCTCGATAGGTTGCGTATAGCGGCGCACCATCCAGTAACTGAGTGCGCCGGTTGCAAGCAGAGCCAGTAGCAGACGCAACCACAGGTGTTGCTGGAACAGCGCAACAGCCAGGGCATTGGGCTTTTTCACTGCAATGATGAGATAGGCGCGCTGGCTGGAGCCGCGAGCGCGCAGGACTTTGATGTGAATCAGACTGCCTTTGTAGTCAACAGGCCGGGGTGGATAATGTTTGGGTCGCCGGTCGAGCAGTGGCTGCAAGTCAGGTTCAAAGCTGAAGTTATGGGAAATATCTTCGCCGTCCGGTCGGTGCAACAGCCAGTTAAAGCCGGTGTTTTGAACTTCCAGCCAGGGGCGCCATTCCGATTCCGCTTGCCGGTGATAGCGCCGAGAAAAGTTTCGTACAAACTGCCGCCCCTGTTCGTGCTGCTCACGCAGCGCATTTTGTCGCGGTGCTTCTCGGCTGACATAGTGAGCCACTTGCTGGCCGACAACCAACGCCAGCAATGTCGCCAGCCAGAAGCCGAGAAATACCCTGACGAACAGCCGGTTCACGTGGCGCCCTCGGGATAAAGGCAGTAGCCAACGCCGCGAACGGTTGCGATATGGTCGACCCTGCTGTGCTCGCCGAGCTTTTTGCGGAGGTGGCTGATGTGCATATCCAGACTGCGATCGAAGGGTTCCAGCGTGCGCAGTAAGACCTGCTCGCTGAGTTGTTCCTTGCTGACAACTTGATTGGCCTGAAACAGCAACGCGCGCAGCAAATCGAATTCGCGCACGGTCAACTTTATGTCGCCCCCGGGGCCGCTGAGGCGCCGCTGTCGACGGTCAAGTTGAAACACGCCGAAGCGTAGCTTGTCTTCCCTCGCAGGTAATTTGCTGCCTGCAGGCGCACGTCGCAACACGGCCTTGATACGTGCCGAGAGTTCTCGCGGGTTGCAGGGTTTGGGCAGGTAGTCGTCGGCACCGAGCTCCAGGCCGATGATGCGGTCAGTGTCGTCGCCGCGAGCGGTCAGCATAATGACAGGGGTCGGCAGCGTGCTGGTGCGCACCGAGCGCAGTACATCAAGCCCTTGCTGACCCGGCAGCATAATGTCGAGTATCAGCAGATCAAAGTCGCCACGATACAGGCGCGGCACAACTTCATCGCCTCTGTGCACGGTTTCAATCTCGTAGCCGTCCATCGACAGGTAGTCGCTCAGCAGTGTGCATAAGGCTTCGTCGTCGTCGGCTATCAGGAGTTTGGGCATGGCGTATGGTTATCTCGGTGCAATCGGGGGCTGGGCGTATTGTTGTCTGGCAAGCGATGATAAACCAAGGGATTTACACAAAATTTACACTAGCGATACAGAGTTTTACAGGTCTGGCGCCTAGTATGGAGTGGCAGATAAGTGCAAACACCCTGGAGGGAATTGTTATGAAAATCAGAAATCTTGTAGTGGCAGCGCTGGTGCTCTCTGCCGGGCTCGCAATGGCCAAGCCCTACGGCGATCCGGGCCATAAGCGCGGCTACGAGCGAGGCGATGTCATGCAGCAACTGGAGGCGCTGGCGCTGAGCGCCGAGCAAAAGGATGCAATCAAGGAGGTATTCCAGTCCTCGAAGTCCGGGCGCAAGGCCTTGCGCAGCGAAAAGCGAGCGTTATTCAAACAGCTGCACGCACAGGGTCAGGAGGGTTTAACACCGGCCGAGATTGACAGACTGAGCGCAGAGTTTGGACGGCTGTCGGCAGAAGGTATGCGTCAGCGTTTAAGTATCAAGACCTCGGTGGCGCAGATTTTGACTGCGGAACAACGCCAGCAGTGGCAGAAACAGCAGCAGGAGAAGCGCGAAGAGAGGCGTGAGCACTGGCGTGAGCAGCGCTAGCCTCTGGATCGCAAATCCGCGTCGTTTTGCTTGACACTAAAAGGCCCCGGCATCGCTAGCTATTAATCTAAAGTGTTGCTAAGTCAATGTTGAAGGCTTGACGCTGGCGCTCAGCCCCCTTGGAGCAGCCGAGCACTGCAGCATCCGGCGGGAAAAGCGAGTGGGTGTCTGAGCCCGAAGGGCGAGTTTCCGCTCGTGCCGCCGGATGCGAAGCGCACAG
>DIBR01000029.1:127074-135027 GCA_002415025.1 Spongiibacteraceae bacterium UBA5047 | reverse complement strand
TTTCACCCGCGCCCTGGTGAAAGAGCTGAAAGACACTCAGGTCATCGTCGGCAAGATTCGTCCCGGCATGATTATCACCGAGGCGGTCGTGCGCGAAGCAAAGGCCGACTTTGACAACTTCCAGAAATCACGCAAAACCATGAACAACCTGGTAGATCGCGTTGAAACCGTATCCCCCTATCTCGCCGATCAGATTCTGGCGACTGAAAAATCCGGCACCAAAATTCGCTGGCTCACCGGCGGCAAAATCGCCAAGCGCATGATGCTGTCGCGCATACGCCCGCGGCCGGACCAGTTCGCCGACTTCGGATTGTAACTACTGGCTTATCCATTTCGAATTACAAGGCCGAGGCCTTGACTCAGGAGTACACCATGAGCACCAAGATTGATACCGATACCAAGACCATTGATCAGTTTCTTGCCGAAAATCCCGACGTAGATGTCAGCAAAGCCTGGGAGCGGAGCTGGGGCATTCTCACCGATATCAAAGACAAGATCGCCACACGTTTTCCCGGCGCAGAACTGCACCCCTCCTGTGCCGGCCGCGAATACTACACCTCACCCAACGGGGAATTTGAAGGTTCTTACAAATCCTGGTCTGGCGGTGGCGTGGAATGGCTGGTCAGCTCGTGGCTGGGTAATCGCAAGGCCAGCATTCTCGATATGAATGCAACCGCCTTTCTTGGGCAGGAAACCGACGTACCGCATTTCATTATGGTTTTCGGCACCATTCCCAAGCTGTTTTTCTACTTTGATTACACCCCGCGCCGCGATATACGCGTTGATAAAGACTACCTGGAGCGCTACTACGGCGGCGATGCGAACGCAGACTTTCTCGAACTGCGCGGTAATCCCAACTTTCAGTGGTCGGTCAGCCACGGTACCTATATGCGCGCTTTACTGTCACCGTCAGCACTGAGCCTGAGTGCCGACCTGAACGACGAGAACCTCGATACCCTTGAAGACTTTGCCTACCGTTTTCTGAACCGCTGGCTGGGCTGGGTTGATAACGCAACACCGGTTCCCGAGTCCGAGCGTTCTGCCCTGCAGCAGTACGACCACACCGTGCGCCGCCTGGGCTATGAGTTAGACCCGATGAACAAGCTGGCCGAGCAGGTCTTTGGCGCAGACAAAGTTGACGAAATGATTCAACTGCGCATGGGTGCTACACAAATGGCAGCCGCCAAAAAAGGCTGATTTTTAACAATACAAAGCGGGAACCGATATGAGCGCAGCCACACGTTATTTAGGCATTGAACTGAATGCGGGTATTACGCGCTGGCATATGACAGCGTATCTGCTGGCTGCCCTTATATCCTCCGGCTATGCCGGTGCGCTGGCCATTCTTCAACCCGGTCTGCTTCAGGTCATCGACATTCCTATTGCCGACCAGGCAACACTAACGGGCATGCTCGCGGCACTGCAGGAGGCCGTGTTTATTGTCATGATGGCGCTGTATGGCGTCATGGCAGACCGCCTGGGTCGCAAACCGGTGTACGCGCTTGGCCTGGGTCTGACTTCGTTGGGCTTTTTCCTCTACCCCTTTGCCCAAAATGTGCCGCAGCTGCTGGCGTACCGGCTTATCATCGCCTTTGGTGGAGCCGCCATGGTCGGCATGATGGTCACTGTGGTAGCCGATTATGCAACCAACAAAGACCGCGGTAAGGCCAATGGCCTGCAGGGCTTTATTGCCACCATCGGTGCGTTCATTCCGCCCGCCCTCGGCTTTATGCCGGGTGTGTTTGCAGGCCAGGGCTACTCCGAACTGGAAGCCCAGCAAATCACCTTCGCCATTGGTGGCGCCATGGGCGTAGCCGGCACAATCATTGCTCTGATCGGGCTTGCTCCGCACAAACCCGCCGCACCCATTCAACGCGAATCTGTGGGCGTGATGTTAAAGCACGGTCTGGCAGCCGGACGCGATCCGGGTGTTGCACTGTCCTATGGCGCCGCGTTTATTTCGCGCGGTGATCTTGCAGTAACCGGGGCGTTTATGGGCCTGTGGCTAGTACAGTTCGGCATTCAGTCCATGGGCATGGCGCCGAGTCAGGCCATGCAGGAACTCGCCGTACCTCGCGTGCTCACCACTGTTACCGGCGCCATGATTGGCGCGCTGCTCATGGGCTATATCAGCGACCGCGTCAGCCGCAGCACAGCGGTTATGTTAGCCTCCGGGCTCGCCGCTGTGGTCTACCTGTCAGTGTCATTTGTGACCGACCCCACGGCCCCCTGGGTATTTGGTTTGCTGGCCGTGATGGGCGTCGCCGAGATCAGCGCCTTTGTCAGTAGTCAGGCGCTGGTCGGCCAGCAAGCTCCGGCCCAGCGTCGTGGCGCGGTTATCGGCTTTTTCGGTGTTGCAGGGGCCATCGGTATTCTGGTTGGCACCGCGGGCGGCGGCTGGCTTTTCAGCCATATAAACCCCGCAGCTCCCTTTGTGTTATTTGGCGTACTCAATGCCGTGGTGTGCGTTTGGGCAGCAATGGTACGCCGTAAGGTCGTGGTGCCCCCCGACACGGATATGCCCGTCAATGCGGAGGCTGCCAGCGCATGAAACCTACATCACCACTTTCAATAGCGCTGTTTTGCACACTCCTGGTTGCAATCACCGGGTGTAACAGTAGCTCATCGAGCAGCTCTGCCAGCCCGGCAACACCTTCCGGCGGCACGGGTAACGCCAGCGTAAACGTACGTTATATCGAGTACCCCATTGTCAGCGAGCAGCAATCTGCCGGGTTTATCGCCGTAGGCGATATCGACGGCGACAGCACGAACGGACTCGAAATATTCCTGTCGACACTGGTCGAGCAAACACCACCGGGGCCACCCACCGCCTTGTCGCGAGGCGCACTGCGGCGCTTTAACACCAGTGGCTGCGGAACAGCGGGCACCGATTGTCTTGCCGGCCCCTGGAGCGAAACCGTGCTTATCGGCACCAGCGATCTGCAGGGATACCCGTTTATCAATACGCCCCAGATTTTTGACGTCAATAACGACGGCCGCAAGGACATCATCGTCCAGACCGGTTTTTTGACCACGCTTGGCGGAGCGTACTTCTGGCTCGATGGCAATAACCTTGGCAACCCGACACATAACTTCTTTTCGTTGCAACACACTACACTACTGACCAATCAGCTCTACTTTTGGCACGAAAGCGACCAGACTGACCTCGATGGTGACGGCCTGCCCGATATCGTCACGACATCCGCGAAAACCCAACGTCCCGACAACCCACTGGGCTCGCCTGATGGTGGTGAAGAAATGCGAGTTGAGTGGTATCGCAATAACGGCAGCAGTAACGCCGCAGCAATGTTTGATTACTATGAAATTACCGCAACCGATGCCAACGGCAATAACGTAGACAATATGGGCGGCGTATTTATCAAGCTGCACGATATTGATGGCGACGGCGATCAGGATATCGTGTTGAGCCAGTTCTTCGGTCACGGCTACGACGAAGAACACCCGGCAACGCTTAACCCCTCTCTGGTGTGGCTGGAAAACCGGGAAGCGCCGAGCGCTGCCAATGGCTACGCAGGAAAATGGCGTCACCATGTTATCGACAACACCATCGGGCTTGGCTATCACATGGAATTTGCCGACATTGATATGGACGGCAAGGATGAACTCGTAGTCGACTCGCACAACAACGATGGCGACCCGCGCTTTCAGGACGCCGACGGCAATGTCACCGTACCACCGGGGCTGTACTGGTTTGAAATTCCCGACGACCCCACCAGCACGTCCCAGTGGGAAAAACACACCATTTCAACCAACTTTCGGGTAACACTCTACTACGGCAGCCCGGCCAGCCAGGGTGTGCCCGGCATATTCAATGTCGGTGATATCAACAATGATGGCCGCCCCGATGTTGCCGTACCCGGTGACGGCAACGACAAACTTTTTGCCTTTATTCAGCAGCCAGACGGTAGCTTTCGCGAAGATATCGTAGACGAGGCGAAGATGTTTGGCATGGCCATTGTGGCCGATGTCGACGGCGACGGCCTGAATGAAATTGTAGCGGCCCAGCACAACTCGCTGGATATGGACCCGGCTGAAACCGACGGGCCGGAAGATCTGCAGTTGCCGCCGGGAAAACTTTCAATCTATAAATACACGGAAAACTAGCTACCGTTCTTGCGCCTGACGATGCAGCGCAAGGGCCAGCGCACCGGCAAGGTAGCATTACCCGATTCAGGCCATAGGGCCTTCACCTGGGGCGCAATCTGTCGCACCGCATCACCACCATTCGCGCTGGCATACTGCTTCACCGCCGACCAGGTGCCGAGATAACCCAACAATTGCTCGCAACTCCAGGCACTGCGCATTTCCGAGTCAGCGAAGCTTTGTGCGGTAAAGGGAAAATCAATATCCGCGTAGGCATTTTCAACCAGCTTGCGCTCCGCGTCCCAGTAATCTCCCAGCACATCGAAATACAAATGCTGGATCAGCGGATCAATCTCCTCTGAAATACTCAGCAGGTTATAGGTCAGCACTGCCATCACACCACCGGGTTTCAGTATCCGCTCGCAGGCGGCGAAGAACTTCGGTAAATCAAACCAGTGCAAGGCTTGCGCAACCAAAATCAGATCTACGCTGTTATCGGCAAACGGCGGCGCGTTGGCGCTGGCCGCACAGAAGCGAAGGTTGTTTGCGCGCTCTGCCTGGCTCAGTTGTTGCCAACTCAAGTCAGAGGCAATCACCTCGTCAAAATAACCCGCCAGGGGAAGGCTCGCCTGTCCTGTGCCGCAACCGCAGTCCCAGGCCCTTTGCGTGCCGGGCGCGATGGCAGCCAGCCGGGAGAACAGTTCCGGCGGATAACCCGGCCGGTATAGCCGATAGTGGTCAGACTGCTGGGAGAATCGGTCCTTCGTCATTACCTGCGCCCTGCGGCTCAATTGTTGACGACAAGCCTACATCAATCCTCGACAAAGACCCTATTTCCGGCGTTGATTCTGCCAATAGCCAAAACCTACCAGGGGTAAGGCGCGCGCTCGCGAAACAGGCCGCCACTGGGGCCACCGGCGGGAAGCGTCGCCAGCCACACGGCGGTATCTGCGCCTTCGGCGACTGACAGGGGCGCATCGTCGCCACCGAGCTCGGTACGAACCCAGCCGGGGCAGGAGGCATTCACAAGAATATCGGGGAAATCTTTCAACTCACAGGCCAGCAAGGCCGTAAGCGAATTCAATGCCGTCTTGGAAGAGCGATAAGCCAGCGATGAGCCCATCTGCACATCCGTTAATGAACCCAGCTCGCTGGAGAGATTGACCACCCGACCGCTACCACGCCGCTGCATCATCGGCACAAAAGCCTGACAGCAGCGCAGCACGCCATAAAGATTGGTTTCCATCGTCGCCCGGTAATCATCCAGTTTCAGGCTGAGGGCCGGCACCCATTTGTCCAGAGCGATGCCCGCATTGTTAATCAGCACATCCAGCCCGCCGTATTGCTGTTCTACATAATCCGCCAGACGCTTGACGCTGCTATCGTCACCCACATTGAGGACCTGAACATCAACGTGCTCGAAACCCGCCAGTTCATCAATCCTGTCGCCGCTTCGACTGGTGGCGATCACCCGCATACCCTTGTCCAGCAGTTGCCGGGCAATCTCCAGACCAATTCCCCGGTTGGCGCCGGTAACCAAAGCCACCTTGTTTGTCGTGTTCTCTGAAGTCATGAAGCCGCCTTCCCTTATTTATTCCACCGATTGGAGCACTCGATATTGCACCATTTGAACTATTGTTATATCTTTAGTTCTTTATTGCAAGAACGGCAAAGCTATGAGCGACTACTACGGTTACCGGAAAAAATTCTCTGTGCTGGTGCCCTCAACCAACACCGCCGTTGAAACCGAATATCACATGATGCGCCCCGAAGGCGTTGTGCTGGCAACCCGCGCCTGTGTGATTCCACCCTTCTCGGTCAAAACCGAGGAAGACTTCGTGAATATGGTGAAGGCCATCGGTGCGGCTACCGAGCAGGGTTTGCGCGATGCACTGACCTGTCAGCCGGACCACGTGATCTTTGGCTACTCAGCGGAAACTTTCTGGGACGGCAAAGACCGCTCCGATCGCGAATTTCAAAAGTACAACGCCATTGCCCAGGACGTGGGCGGTTGTAACATCACCTTTGGTGCGCAGGCTATTCTCGATGCCCTGAGCTGCTACCCCAAAGCGCGACGCATCGGCGTGATCACACCGTACATGCCGGTGGGCGATCAGCAGGTTGTAAAATTTCTCGGTGATATCGGCTATGAAGTGGTGCGTATTGCCGGGCACAAATCCGATAGCCCGGTCAGCATCGCTCACGAAAGTTTTGCCAAAACCCGCGCGCTTGTCGAAGAAGTGAACGGCGACGACGTTGATCTGATTCTGCAGGCCGGCACCAATCTGTTTTTTGTTGAACTTGCCGCGCAATTGGAGAAAGAGCTGGGCAAACCGGTTCTGGCAATCAATGCGCTGACGTTCTGGCATGCCCTGCGCGCCAATGGCATAAACGATCGTATTCGCGGATTCGGCTCGCTACTGGCCGAACATTAAAACGTCATCCGTTAACCGTGTTATGGATGTCTCTCAGTTCTGGAGTTAGGTCTGGTTCGCTTCGCTCCCCCCCGGCTGTGAGACATCCGCCCTTTTCAATCCGATGCCGCAGAACCTTGCGACGCGGCCACTGGAGATAGCCCTTTGCCGATTCTATTTGTAACCGTTCTGATAGATCTTATCGGCTTCGGCATTATCATTCCCATTCTGCCTTTTATGGCACCGCAGGTCGGCGCAGACAATATGGATATTGCGCTGCTGATCGCGTCCTACTCGATCTTCGGCGCCATTGTCGGACCTTTCTGGGGCAAGCTGAGCGATCGCATAGGCCGTAAGCCGGTACTGCTAATTTGCCTGTCAGGCGCGGCGGTCTCCTATGTGATTCTCGCCTTTGCCCACACCCTGACCATGCTCTACGTTTCCCGCATTATTGCCGGCATTATGAGCGGCAATTTCGGCGTCGCCTCGGCCATGGTCGCCGATATTACCGAACCGAAAGACCGCGCCAAATATATGGGCATCATGGGCTCGGCCTTCGGACTGGGCATGGTGATCGGCCCCTTTCTCGGCGGAATACTCTCGGGCGACGACGGCGATTTCATGCTGCCGGGGCTGGTGGCTGCCGGTTTGTCTGCGGCGGCCCTGCTCGCCGGTTTGCTGTTTCTGAAAGAAAGCCATGACCGTGAAGCGCGCGCCTTTCAAAAAGCCGAAATGCTCGCCGGAGCACTCAACGGCAACATGTTTCAAACCTTGAAGCGCTCGGGCAACAGCAAGCTGGTTTTCCAGTATTTTCTCAACAACACCTGCCATACCTGCTTCAGTTATCTGTTTCCTTTGTGGGTGGGCGTCAGTCTTGCCTGGGGCGCACGGGAGGTGGGTATGACCTTCGGCGCCATTGGCGTCACCATGGCCATACTTCAAGCGGGCGTTATCGGCCTGCTGGTACGCAAGATGGGTGAACTGCGTTTGCTCGCGGTAGGTGCAAGCCTGATGTGCGCCGGCTTTATTCTGGCGATTGCCGCCGATTCGGAGACGGTGATTCTGCTGGCCTTTTTTATCAGCGTAACCGGCGGCACGATTGGCACACCGGTGCTCAACGCCCTGCTAACCAACCGCAGCGCGCCCAGCCTGCGCGGACAAATGATGGGAATGGGGAGTTCCAGCTCGGCCTTTGGCAGAATGTTCGGGCCGCTGGGTGCAGGCATCCTGCTCAGTCAGTTTGGCTATACTGCCGCCTGGTCACTGGGCATCGTTGCAAGCCTGATGATTCTGGTCTGGGCAATTTCGCAGTTGCGACTGCCCGCAGAAAATGTTGAAGACGCCGGCGCGAGTTCTCATTTATAGTCCGGCGGGTATTCGCCTGCAGGGCAGGCTCACACAGCTGCGAGCGCTTGCTGCTGAACAGGATTCGTAG
>DIBR01000029.1:105684-126868 GCA_002415025.1 Spongiibacteraceae bacterium UBA5047 | reverse complement strand
CGAACATAGAATCTCCCACAAACACTTCGGCATCGCGGCGGGCATTTGCCAGCAGGGCCGGCTCCTACAAGTGTGGGAGCCAGCCCTGCTGGCGAATGTATCCGTTACAAGAGCTGCTAACGACTTTCTACCTGCGCAAAGCCCGACGTCTGCTCAGTAAGCACCCCTGATTTCAAGTAAGCCATCGCCTTAGCATCATCATTCAAATAAGCCGCTAAAAACTGCAGGGAAACGGCATTCACCATGCGCAAGGCATCGTGTTGAGGCGCCTCTTCCCGCTCCGGGCGGCATATCAAATTGCCCAGATAGTGATCCGCGCCGTCAATCACCAGCGAATACTGACCACCGGCTTGCGCGGGTTCATAAGACATCAGGTGCATTCGCCAATCCGGCCAGAACTGGGGGTTGGAATCCCAGGTGCCGGTTGTGGTGAGTACCGGCCCACGCATATCCACCCAGCTTTTATCGTGAATCACATCAAACATCGGTCCCGGCGGTGACACCGCGATGACCGCGCGCACACGCGGATCACTTACCGCAACGACTTCATCCTCATCGCTGGCAATGGCACCGGCAAATTGCTGGGCAGTGAACGCGCCGAACGAATGCCCGGCAACGGCTATGCGAGTTCGGTCAAAGCTGGCTTGAGTGCGCCGTTCTATCGCTGACAGGGAATCGAGTATCCGCTGTACATCCTCTACCCGCGCGCGAATCAGACCCAGCTGACCATAGCGCAGGCTATTGAATATTCCGCGCGCCATACTGCGTCCGTCCAGATGCGTTGGCGCAATCACCGCATAGCCATGACTCACCCAGAAACGCAGCAGGGGTTCATAGCGATCTGCGTCGGACCAGTTGCCGTGGGAAAACACGATCACCGGCCATGCCTTGTCATCCGAATCGCCCTTCTCAGGCAACAACAGGCGCAGCGGCAAGGCGTAGCTGTACTTTTCATCGGCCGCCAGAGTTTGTTCTACCGGGGAGGTAATGTTGTGAGACCCTGGCGTGATATAAGGGATCGACGCAGCGACAGCCTTTTCCATCGTCAGGGGTTTGGCGGCTGGCAACACCGGTGGTTCGCCGCCACATGCGACCAGAAAAATCAAAGCCGCCAGCGAGAGGCGGCGCACCGCCTGACCGAAAAACCTTGCCATAGGCTAGTCCTGCAAAAAGTTCAGAATATCGTTCGCTGCCTGATGAGGGCTTTCCAATGGCAGCACATGGCCGACACCCGGATAGACAATGCTGTTAACGCGCTCGGCAGCACTCAGACGCTGCCGAAAATCGCCTACCAATGCCGCCGGCAATTGGGGGTTGTCTTCTCCCCAGAGCAAGAGCGTCGGCGCGGTAACAGACGCCAGAATAGGATCAGGATTGCCAACATCGAAAGTGCGCATCCGCTCCATCTCGGCCTGGCGGTTGCCCTCGCGCCGGAACATGGCGTGAAAGCCCTCGACCAAACCATCATCGACCCGCGTATCGTCCACTATCATCCACTGCAAAAACTTGCGGTAGGCAACTTCGGGCACAAAGTAAAAAACCCGATAAAACCACGGCGCAATGCCGGCGGCGCTGCGCTTGCTGTTTTGTTCTCGCTTTAAACCACCAGAGTTTGCCAGCACGAGATGGGAAACGCGTTCCGGGTATTGTGCGGCCCAGTGAAAGGCCATATTGCCGCCCAGCGACGAACCGACAACGGCTACTTTCGACACGCCAAGATGCGAAAGCAGCCCATCCATCAGCCACAGGCTGCGCGCCATACTGTAGTCGTTCGTCACATCAGGGCCAGTCAGCCCGTGACTGGTCATATCAAAGCGCACAACCGTGAAATCCTGCTGAAGAACCTGCGTCCAGCCATCAAACATCCGCGAATCGAAGTAGTGGGAATGTACCAGCAGAACCACGGGCGCGCTGCCGACAGGCGGTCCGTCGAGCCGGTAATACAATGGCTGCCCTTCCAGCTCAACGCGGTGCACATTGTCGCCGCCATAGCGAGCCAGCACATCGTCCGGTGCTAAATCCCGATAGGCCCAGGCACTCCACATACCGTAAACAGCCGCAAGTACAATAAGGCCAGCCAACATCCAGCCCAGGCCTCGCAAAAGCGATCGCAGTACGTTCACCTAGCCGCCCATCATGGCGGCCAAGCCGGCGCGCATTTCGTCGAGCAGCTTGCTGACCTGAGCATGTTCCTGAATATCCGCCCACCAGGTCGCCAACGGTTCCTGCCCTTCAAGTATGGTTTTGTCACCAAACAAGGGGGCAATAGTGGTGATATAGAACATAACCGGCGTGAGCACACAGTCGAAAAAGGCTGGCGCTTTTGCGTCAAGCAAAGGCGCAGGTGAACGCTCGATAAATTGCGACAGGATTGAAAGTTGCTTTTTCATTTCAACCAGCGACCGCTCGATCAGCGCCTCATCTCTGGGTTTGGCGCGCAACTGTGAAAACAGTGGAAATAACGCAGGCGCCAATCCTAAATCCACAAAGCGGGTAGCCGAGCGGCACCAGCCGCGCTCAAGATCGCTGCCCTGCAGTAACGCAGGCTCCGGATAACGCTCTTCCAGAAACTCCATAATGGCGATCGATTCGGGTAGATGCTGATCGCCTGCTTTCAGCACCGGTACTTTGCCCGTGGGCGTCAGTGCCTTGAAAGAGGCCGAGCCGAGTCCTTCCGGTGGTGCCTCGATGGCAGCAGCAATACCTTTCAGGTTGAGTTGCATGCGCACACGGGCCGCATACGGGGAATGGGGCAAGCTGTACAGGATCAGGTCACTCATTATTTTTTCCAACCGTTCAGATTAAATGCAAACCAATGGCCGCGTTCAAAAACAACCCCGCCCAAATCGTCCATACAAAAGGTCGGCAACGCGCAACAGAATCACGCATCGCCGCATTGACGGGCTCACTCGGCCCCTCGCTCATCAGCTTCACAAAGGCGGGCACAAAGGGCTTGAGATTGATTCGTATGGCGATGCCGCAACTGACCAGCGCAGCAAATACCAGCAACTTCCATGACACCCAATTGGCGGCGATCAGCGAGCTTTCACCCAGCCCCACCAACGCCAAGACAATGAGCGCAATCACTACCGCAATGCGAAATAGTAAATCCGCCTTCGACAGACGCTGGGTAAAGGCCTTGCCCTCATTGAAATACAACACCAACACATTCGTGAACCAGATTGCGGCCAGCAGCCACACGAGGACTAAGCCCCAGGCCGGCAGTCGCATCAGGCCCGTGATTACCGTCATATGAATACCCAGCGGCAGAATCAGGGGCATCGCCAGCTTGGGGCCCTGATCGCAGGCCAGCATGATTTTTAGCGCGGTGGCGCGTGCTTCCGTACCCAGCGAGTCATTCACTACGTAGCGACTGGCGATAAACGTACCCAAATCGCCCCCCAGCCAATAGACAAAGGCGATAATGTGGGCGAATTGCAGGAGCAGATATTCATTCATGGTTACATTCCGGTAATTTCCAGGCAGGCACCAAGCGATGACAGACCATTTGTTCTAATATATTATCTTTATATCTTTTCATTCTCAAGCAAGCCACATAACAACACGCACAACGGGGTAACACCACATGGCACCGGGCAGCAGAGCAGACAAAGCCAGTGAGAATACAGCGACTACCAAAGGTATAAAACGCTATCGTCTACCCGCGCTGCTGGTTATTGGCGGCCTGAGCCTGTCTTTTATAATTGTTACCGGCAAGCCGCAACCGCAGGCCGGCCCCCGGGAACCCGCCCCGGCACCGCGCATTGACTATATTGGCGTACAAGCGCAACCCCGCCCCGTCGAAGTCACGACCCAGGGCACACTGGAAAGCCGCCGGGAAACCCTGTTAACCGCACAAGTCAGCGGTGCAGTGACCCGGGTGAGCGAGGCTTTTGCCCGCGGCCAGGCGGTTAGCCAGGGCGAGGTACTGATCCAGATCGACCCACGCGATTACGCCATAGCGGTCAAGGAAGCCGAGGCCCAGTTGGCTGAAAGCAGACAATTGCTGTCGGTGGAGCTTGGCCGAACCCGTCAAGCCAAACGCGAATGGCGAGACCTCGGCAGCCCCGAGGCCAATGACCTGTTCCTGCGCAAACCACAACTCGCCAGCGCCGAGGCCGCCGTCGCTGCTGCCCGGGCCAAGCTCGAGCGGGCGCAACTTAATCTGGAGCGCGCGACAATTAAAGCGCCCTTTGCCGGCGTAGTTAATGCGGTGAACACCCAGCTCGGACAGTACCTGCCCGCGGGAGGGCAGATTGGCAGTGTGGTTGATACACGCTGGCTTGAACTGAGACTGCCTGTCAGTAGCCGGGAGCTCGCACTACTCCCGCCGGTGGGCGAAGGCATAAACGCGATTATACGCGGCGCAAACGGCGAACAAATCAACACGCGCATTACCCGACTGGAAGCCGCCGCCGATCCGCAATCACGATTCCTGTATCTGGTTGCCGACCTGCAACTGCCCGAGCAAAGCACTTCACTGTTTGCGGGCCAGTTTGTTGAGGCAACGCTGACCGGCAAATTATTCGCCCGCACCCTTCGCATTCCCGCCGATGCACTGCGCGCTCGCGACCAACTTTGGCTCGTTGATAACAACCAGCGACTGGCCATTACTGATGCTCAGGTACTCGCAACCGATATGGACGAGCTGATTGTTTCCGTCGGCGGCGACGCGCCTGCACTCAAGGTGATTACCTCCTACATTGCACGCCCTCTCGCTGGCATGCCTGTGCATAGCGAACAGGATTAAATCATGTCTCCCCTGATACGCTGGTTTGTCCAAAACCCGATTGCTGCAAACTTGCTGATGCTGCTCATTTTTATCGGCGGCATCAGCACGCTACCGCAGCTCGACAAGGAATTCTTCCCGCAGCGAAAGCTCAATCAGATTGAAATCAGCATGGTCTACCCGGGCGCTAACCCCGCCGAAGTTGAAAAGCAGATTGTGCTGCGCATCGAAGAAGCTATCAGCGACCTCGATGGCATTAGCGAGTTTCGGTCAACGGCGACCGAAGGCGCCGCAACGGTGGTCATTGATGTTGAAAGCGGCACCAGCCCTTCCCGCCTGTTGAATGACATAAAGAGCCGTGTTGAATCCATCAACAGTTTCCCCGGTGATGCCGAACCACCACTCATCAGCGAACGTCGCTGGCGTAGCCGCATGATCAGCCTTGCGCTCTATGGCAGCTTGCCCGAGGCTGAACTCAAAGAGCTTGGGCTGGATTTGCGCGAAAAAATTGCTGCGCTTCCCGACGTTTCCATTGTGGAATTAAGAAGTCCGCGTAATTATGAACTGGCCATTGAAGTACCTGAAAGCGAACTGCGAAAGCACGGCCTCCAGCTTACCGATGTTGCCAATGCCGTTCGCCGCAGTTCACTCAACCTCTCTACCGGCAAGCTGTTAACGGCTGATGGTGACCTGCGCATACAGAGCAAACACCAGCGTTACCAGGCCAAAGACTTTGCGGCGATTCCCATACTGACCCGCGACGACGGCAGCCGCCTGCTGATTGGCGACATTGCCGATATTCAGGACGGCTTTGAAGAGGTTAATGTCGTCGCAGACTTCAGTGGGCAACCCTCGCTCGCGATCGACGTGTACGTTACCAACAACCCCGACGTCATGCGCACCTCGGAGCAAGTCAACGCCTTCGTTGAACAGGCGCGGCAGCATTTGCCCCAGGGCGTGTCACTGCGCGTGTGGCGCGATATGTCGATACCTTTTGCAGACCGCTTTCAAACCTTGCTGGGCAACGGCGCCGGCGGTTTGGCGCTGGTTTTTATCCTGCTGTTACTGTTCTTGCGACCGCTGCTGGCATTCTGGGTTTGCACCGGCATCGCCGTCGCCTTTCTCGGCGCGATCTGGTTGCTGCCGGTTCTGGGCACCAGCCTCAATATGGTAAGCCTGTTCGCCTTTATTCTTATACTCGGGATCGTGGTCGATGACGCCATCATCGTCGGTGAATCCATCTACGCCCAGCAACAGCGAGCGGGTATCAGCGGCGCTGAAAATGCGATTGCCGGCGCTGAAATGGTCATGAAGCCCGTCGTATTTGCCGTATTGTCGACGATCATATTTTTTCTACCCTTCTACTTTTTGCCCGAAGAGATAGCCGAACCCCCCAATCTCGCCGATGTGGTTGTGCTCGCCCTGCTATTTTCCCTGGTAGAAGCTCTGCTTATTCTACCGGCTCATCTGGCCCATATGCCGCCGGAACAGACAGGACGCTATCGATTCCTCGGTGGGTTAGAGGCCATTCGCGCACGCTTTGCCAGCGGATTGAACAAGGTATCGGAGAGTATTTACCAGCCCTTCCTGCACAAGGCCATTGACAACAAAGGCACAACGATCATTGCCTTTGCGATGGTTTTTTCACTGGTGCTGTCTTTTCTGGTTGGCGGCTGGATAAAATCAGGCTTCTTTCCACGCGTGCCCGGCGACAATATTCTGGCAACCGTGACGTTGCGCGACGGCACCCCGTTTTCTGAAGTTGAGAAAACGACGAATCACATCGTTACGGCTGTAAATAGCATAAAGGCCGCCTTGAACAGCGACGGCAAAATTTACGCCGGCGACATAGAATCTGTTGCCTACAACAACCAGATTCGCGTCAATCTGGAATTACTGAACACCGAGCAGCTGTCAACGCCCCTTGTGGATATTCGCAATCAGTGGCGCGACCTGATCGGCCCCTTACCCAATGCCAGTAGCGTAGATTTCAGTTTCACCATAGTACCCCTCGGTCAGGCCATTGCGCTCGAGGTTACGGCGGCCAACCAGGAGGAACTCAGCGAATTTTCACAGCGCGTAGCAGATCAGCTGGCAAGCTACCCCGGAGTGTTTGATGTCATCAATTCGCTGGAAGACCCGCTAACAGAAATAGACGTGTCACTCCTGCCTAATGCACCGGCCTCCGGAGTCTTTGAAGAGCAGCTTGCGCAACAAGTCAGGCACGGCTTTTATGGCATTGAAGCGCAAAAAATACCGCGCTTGCGTGAAGACGTGAGGGTTATGGTGCGTTATCCCCGCGCGGAGCGCGACTCCATTCAGGACCTGCGCAATATGCGCATCCGCAATAGTGAAGGTATTGAAATACCCTTCAGCGAAGTAGCCCGCCTGGACTACCGCCCCGGCTATAGTGCCATCACGCGCAAAGACAGAACCCAGGTCGCCACAATCACCGCCGACATTCAGCCCGGCTTTAGCGCAGGCGCCACCATTGCCTCACTGGTCGCTGCACATCAGGAAAGTTGGGGCAGGGATTTTCCGGGGGCCACTGTACAGAAGGCCGGTGAACAACAGCAGCAGTCAGAATTTATGACCCGCACCTTGCAGCTCATGATAATGGCGCTGATTCTGAGCTTCGGGCTGATGGCCATTGTATTCAGTTCTTACTGGCAGCCCATATTGATTATGATCGCGATACCCTTCGGGTTTATCGGCGGCTTGATAGGCCACCTGCTATTGCAACAGGAACTGGCGATGTTTTCGGTATTGGGCATGATCGCCTGCGCCGGCGTTGTGGTAAACGACAATCTGGTGCTCATTGATCGCGTTAATACGCTCAGACAGGAAAAGCTCCCCCTTCGCGAAGCGATTCTGGAAGCGACACGCAGCCGCTTTCGCCCGATTGTACTCACGTCCATGACAACGTTTATCGGCCTTGGGCCGATTATGCTGGAGGGAAGCACACAGGCTCAGTTCCTGAAACCGATGGTGGTCTCGTTGGCCTTCGGGGTTGTATTTGCAACGCTGGTGACTCTGGTGCTTGTGCCTTGCTTGTACCTGCAGACAGAATCCATCATAAGCGCGCTGCAAAAGCGTTCAGAAAAGTTGAAAGCTGCCGTGTTGCAGTACCTTGAAAACCCGCGATCCTAGGGCAAACGTCGGCTGCCAGCTAACAGTTAAAGGGGACGGCTAACGAGTGATTCGCTCACAGTCCACAATCGCTTGCGCAATTCGTTGTTGTCTGCTTCAGGGCTCATCGCCTTTTCACGACACTGTTCAAAATAGCATCCCGACAGTCCCGTAACCTCTGCCGACGACGCCGCATATATATGTGAACGCGCCCCTTTCTGCGGTGTATTCAGCCCCAATATCTGGCCAGCGCCAAACACGAGCGACGAGCCAAACCTGAAAATTCCGCGCATTTCCCGATGAATACCGGTGTTGACAAAGAATCCGGGAGATACCGCATTAACCGTAATCGTGGAGCCCTGCAATCGCTCATGAAGTTCCCGCATAAACAGGATATTGCAGAGCTTGGCATGTGAGTACGCCCTGAAAGCAGCCGTGTGCGATATGGCCTTACCCTTCCAGTAGCGCGCACAGTGCAGGTCGTCAAAGTCGATAGATTCACAGGACTTATGCGCCTCGGAACTTACCACCACGATGCGCCCCGCGGCCGAAGCCTCCAGCATAGGTAGCAACGCCGATGTCAGAAAAAAATGTGCCAGGTGACAAATCGCAAAATGAAATTCATTTCCCTGAGGGCTGACCCGATATTCGGGATAAGTAATACCGGCGTTGTTTATCAATACATCCAGCGAGTCATGCTCTTGCCTGAACCGTTGAGCGAAGCTATGGCACTGATCCAGATCAGAAAGATCACAAAGATAAAATGATGCCCGGCCACGACCATAGCGCCGATTGATTTCATCGCGGGTGCGCGCGCCCTCTTCGCCCGCCCAATCCAACAGCGCCACCCTTGCACCACGCTCGGCTAGCGCAAAGGCGGTTTCTCGACCCATACCACGCGCACCACCCGTGATCAGACAGAGCTTTCCGTTCATGCCAAATCCTCCCTGCAATCGAAAAGACGACCGTGAATAGCAGCCGCTACCGCCATCACCGGGCTAACGAGATGGGTGCGGCCACGATAGCCCTGACGCCCCTCGAAGTTGCGGTTAGAGGTCGAGGCACACCGCTCTCCCGCCGCCAGCTGATCGGGGTTCATGGCATTGCACATAGAGCAACCGGGCTCTCGCCATTCAAATCCGGCGGCGCGAAAGATCTCATCCAAGCCCTCCTGTTCGGCCTGCCGCTTAACTTCACCCGAGCCGGGCACAACCAACACACGCTTAACGTCGCTGTGTTTGGTACGACCTTTAACGCAGCCAGCCGCCGCGCGCAGATCTTCGATACGACCATTGGTACAGGAGCCGATAAACACCTGATCTACCGCAATATCGCTTAACGCAGTGCCTTCTGCCAAGCCCATATACGCGAGCGCGCGCTGCCAGTCGCTGCGCTGCTCAGGAGATTCGGCATCGCTTAGCCGTGGTATGCACTCGTTAATAGCCAGCGTCTGATCCGGGCGCACACCCCAACTGACCGAGGGCGCCACCGTTGCCGCGTCAATCGTCAACTGTTTGTCAAAGACTGCGCTGGGGTCGCTGTACAGGGCACGCCAGCAATCCAGCGCCTGCACAAAGTCTTCTCCTTTCGGAGCGTAGGGACGGGAACGCACGTAAGCTTCTGTTACCTCGTCGAAAGCCACCAGCCCGGTACGCGCGCCAGCCTCGATGGTCATGTTACACAGGGTAAAGCGCCCTTCCACACTCAGCGCGCGCACGGTTTCACCCGCGTATTCAATGGCATAGCCGTTGCCGCCAGCACTGCCCAGCAGGCGAATAATATGTAGCGCCAGATCCTTCGCGCTAACGCCGGCACCAAGCTCGCCATTCACTTCAACGCGTAAATTGCGGCATTTACGCTGCAACAGGCACTGGGTAGCAAACACATGTTCAAGATCAGAGGTACCGATACCCTGCGCGAGGGCGGCCAATGCGCCATGAGTCGAGGTATGCGAATCACCGCAAACCACACTCATCCCCGGCAACGTAATACCCTGCTCGGGGCCAACAATATGCACTATGCCCTGACGCGGGTCACTCAACAAAAACTGCTGGATTCCGTAGTCGCGACAATTACTGTCGAGCGTTTCAACTTGTTCGCGCGCTATCAGGTCAGTAAATCCGTCCAGCCCCTTGGCCCGATCGGTAGTCGGCACCTGATGATCGGCCACCGCAAAAATACTGTCAGCACGCCATAGCGGCCGGCCCTGCGTACGCAAACCTTCAAAGGCCTGGGCAGAAGTGACTTCATGAATGATATTGCGGTCGATATAGATCAGGGAATTGCCATCGTCGCGGTCGACAACAACATGCGTATCCCACAATTTGTCGTACAGCGTTTTGGACATGGTTGAGTGAATCGCCTGGAAAAAATCTCCGCGCCGACGGCCGCAACAATCCCGGAGGAAGGATGCCGTGACTGCAACGACTATCGGCGCGGAGTGACAGGAATCTGAAAACCGCGTTGCCGGTTGCCTCCCCCTCAGAAGAACAACCGGCTAGCGGTGCACAGGGTTTGCGACTGCACAACTGCAAATACCCTATACACATACCAATATATCTTTTAAGTGGTCTTTTGTAAAGAGCTGTTGTTGCGGTGCCGTGGATATCCTTGTAGTAGCACCGGCAATCCCGCAGAATTGCGCGGCATAATCAATTCTTGATAATAGAGGTTTCAACAATGCGCATAGCCCTAATAGGTCTTATGCTCGCGGCCACTGTGGTGCTAACTGGCTGCCCCGACAGTGACAGCGGCCGCACAGTAAACACTGGCACTGCAGGCAACAATGGCGGTGGAACCACTCCCGGCACTGAACTTGCTGCCAATGATTTGTCAGTGGCTACTGATGAGGATACAACGGCCAACGGCCAGCTAACGGCCCGCGCTCCTGCCCAATCGACCTTAACCTTTACGCTTTCCCAAGCCGCGAGCAATGGTCTGGCAACCGTCAACGACGACGGGCGTTTCACTTATACCCCCGTACAAGACTTCAACGGCTCAGATCAATTCACCTATGACGTATCAAACACCCAAGGTGGCAAGTCCTCCGGAACCGTATCCATCACGGTCAACCCGATCGATGACGTTCCGGTAGCCGAAAGCGCAAGCTTCGCTGTTCAAACAAATCTCGAACTCACTGGGCAACTGGTTGCGACCGATGCCGACGGCGACAGTCTAAGCTACGCTCTCGATCAAACTGTTAGCAACGGCACCCTGACTCTCAATAGCGACGGCAGCTTCAGTTACAGGTCCAACACCGACTACGTGGGTGCCGACAGCTTTAATTTTGTCGCCAACGACGGCAATAGCGACTCTTCACCCGCCACTGTCAACATCAATGTCACCGCTGGTCCAGTGAATGGGGTGAGCCGCGATATCACTATTTCATCCAATGTCGATGGCGAAGATATTTCCTTCACCCTGCACGAACCCGACGTACTCGAGCCGGGGCAGAGCTACCCCCTGATTCTGGAAGGTCACGGCTACGGTGGTAGTAAAGTCAATGCCGCCAGCCGTTCCAGCGGTCGACTCTATAACCTGCTGGCCAATGGCTACGGTGTGCTATCAATTGATCAGCGGGGTTTTGGCGAATCGGGCGGCACTGTGCGCTTGTTTGACCCTCGTCTGGAAGGCCAGGATCTACTGCAAATTCTGGACTGGGCCGAAGATGCGACCAATATTCCCTGGCTGGATAAAAGCGATGGCGATATCGTGCTCGGCGCCATTGGTGGCTCTTACGGGGGCGGCTATCAGCATACGATTTACGCCCTCGACCCCGACAAGCGCATCGATGCACTGGCGCCGGAAATCACCTGGCACGACCTTCGCTACTCGCTGTTTTCCGGGCAGGTATTTAAAACTTACTGGGCTACATTGCTGTCGGCAGCAGGCAATGCGCTGGGCAATCAGGACCCTCAGGTGAACCAGGGCCTGCTCGAAGGCCTGCTGCTCAACGAGCTCAGCGAGGAAAACCTTCAGCTATTGTATGAAGTCAGCCTGATTTCTCACTGCGAAAAAGCAAACGCTTTTTCCCACAATGGCCAAGGCGTGGCGCTCGACCCTGTTCCCGCCCTTTATTGGCAAAGCGCGCGTGACACCCTGTTCAATATGAACGACGCCCGCGACAACGCCGACTGCCTCAAGGCACTGGGCGGCGACGTACGCTTACTCACCAAAACCAATGGTCACGACGCAGGCGATGGAGAACGTTGTGGTGACCTGGACAAAGTACAATCAATTCGCGACTGGTTCGACGAAAAGCTCAAAGGTGAGGCTGGTAAAGCAAGCTACATTCCCAACTACTGCTTTACACTGGGAGAATCCGGCACCGATGCCGTGATAACCGACGACTTTCCGACCAATATCAACGGCTTTATGGTCCCAGAACAAAGCATTACAGCCTTCAGCCACGTCGACCAGGCAAATTCGATCCTGCTGAGTACCACGGGCAGCGCTGGAGCGGTACTCGCCGGCGTTCCAAAAGTCACGCTTACGGTATCCGGCCTGACTGAACTAGTACCGGTTGACCCTATCCTGTTCCTGGGTATTGGTATACGCAGCGCCGGAAGTAGCAGCGATACGCTGGTGATGGGCAATCAGGTACGACCAATGCGCGGTTTTGGCAACCACGAAATCGAGCTGACCGGCGTGAATGTGCGCCTGCAGCCCGGCGACGAAGTGAGGCTCTTGATTTACTCTGGCGACAACGATCGCTACCCCAACTCGGGGTCACGGGTACCGGTACAAGTTACTGTGGCTGGCAGCGCTGAGTTGCCGCTGCTGGCAGCGGACTTGCCCGCGCCGCCGTCCAATACCGATTGATCCGGCGGAGCAAGTGGAATTCTCGAGCAAAAAAAACCCCGCCGAGGCGGGGTGCATCCCATAGAAACCTTTGAATTCGAGGGCTTAGCCCAAATCAGGTCTGACGGTTCAGGGAGATGATTTCGCCTGTTTTGGTGTTCAGTTCACAGGTGGCATCAAAGGCATCACCATCCTGGGGAATCACCTGCAGGCGCACCTGCTTGGCCGAGCGCGGGCCCGAAACGCCCTTGAACTTCACGCGAGAGGGTTGCATGCTCGAGTACTGATCCAGTGCGCCAGCCTTGCAGATCTTGGCCATCTCGCTGACTCCGGTGCCGGCGTGGGTATTGGCACTCAGTACCAGTGCGGTTGTGATTGCTGCTGTCAGTTTGAGTAGTGTTTTCATCTGCTTTGTCCCCTAATGTGTTTGCGTGGCGCCTCTTGTGCAAGCCACGATGCACAAGGTACTATGTGCACCGATACACAGGAATATCACTTTTGGCAGAATGGGTGTGCAAACATGCAGAACTTGGACTGGAACGATATTCAATTTTGTCTGGCCGTAGTGCGCGAAGGCTCGGTAACGGCTGCGGCCCGGGCACTGGATGTAAACCACACCACGGTCTCGCGCAGAATTTCGGCGCTGGAAAAACAACTGGACGTCAGGTTATTCGACCGCTCAACCGCTGGCTGGTTGATTACCCCGGTCGGCGAATCCATCCTCGCCTCGGCCGAAGCCATGGCCGAGGAAGTAAATACCATCCGGCGTCACGTACTGGCAGACAGCCAGGAGCTGCGCGGTACGGTGAAGGTTACCGCCGTGGATCTGACCATTCAGCGGGTATTGCAGCCAGGACTCAAAGAATTCTGCAAAAAGTACCCGGAGATCAGCATTGAACTGATTGCCTCGGAAGACTCCTTCAATCTGGCAGTGCACGAAGCGGATATTGCCTTTCGGGTTACCAACGACCCGCCGCCCAATGTACTGGGCAAAAAGATCGCCGATTTCGCCTATGGCGTTTATTGCTCTCACGAGATCTATGACGAGCTGCAAAAGGACGATCACAATGTGGCCGCCATCGTCTGGCTCGGCAGCAACAAATCCGGCCCGCTTTGGAAAGAAAAGGGTTTTCCCGACATGCCCGTTCGCTATCGGGTGAACTCGCTTAACGTCGCGCTGGAATTGGTTCGCCACGGCCACGGCATCGCCCAGCTACCGACCGGGCTGGGCGAAATGGATCCCTCACTGGTACGCATTCCCTGCGACTATGTAGACCCTCACGCGGGCTTTTGGGTCTTGTCGCACATTGACTTGCGCACCACCGCGCGAATTCGTATCTTCAGGGACTTTATGCTTGAGGCCATTGCGCCTAACATCCCCCTGCTTGAAGGGAAGGTTTCAACGGAAGTGAAGGCGAATATCGCCGCGTTAAATCGCATTCCTGAAGCCGGCTAACGATAAACAGTTAAAATACGGTTTCGATGAATGCCACAGTATCAATGCAAGGATTGCAGCTTTTCAGGAAAGCGCTTTAAACAAGGGCGGTGTCCGGCCTGCGGCTCGGCCAACATAGCAAGCGGCACCGCAAAGGAGGAAGACAAGCCCCGCGGTCCGCTGGGCTTGCTGATTTGCTCTGCGCTATGGATTTATCTGGCTTTTGCCATATGGCAGCGCTACACCGGCTAAGTCAGCCGGGTATCGAATGGCTAGGCTGCGATCGCGCCTTTTTCTATCTGTTTGCGAATCCAGCGGCTGGAATGGCCACCGTCGCAATTGCCGGTTAATTCCGCCGCCAGATCGGCCGCCGCAATTAGCGCCGCGAGATTGATACCGGTTTCGAAACCCATCTGATTCAACATCAACACCACATCTTCGGTCGCCACATTGCCGGTTGCTCCGGGCGCAAAAGGGCAGCCACCCAGACCACCGATTGATGCATCAAACTTGCGGATACCGCATTCCACGGCAGCAAATACGTCAGCAACACCCATCCCGCGGGTATCGTGAAAATGGCAGGACAGGTTTGCCGCGCCGAGATTCGCCACCAGTGGCTTGAGCAGGGTCTTAACCTGGGCAGGTGCCGCAGCACCAATGGTATCGGCCAGTACAATTTCGGTTGCCCCGGCGGCCAGCAGTTTCTCACTGAGATCAGCCACTACTGCAGCGTCAATCTGCCCTTCAAAGGGGCATTCCCATGCCGTGGCCACATACACCTGTGCATTAACGCCATCCTGCCGGGCTTGAGCCAGAACATCCTCACACACGGCCAGCGCACGATCATTGTTCATATTGATATTGCGCTCGTTCATGGTGTTGCTGGCGGCAATAACCAGGCCGACGTTGCGAATACCGGCGGCCGTCGCCAACTCATAGCCCTTGCGATTAGGGATAAGCGCCGAGAATGCGTAGTCACCCTTCGGCAAACCGGCTGCGACCTCATCGGTGCCCGCCATGGCCGGCACTGCCTTGGGTGACACGAACGCACCAACTTCAATATGGGTAAGACCGGCAGCCAGCAACTTGTTAATCAGCTGAATACGCTCAGCAGGCAACAGAATTTTTGACTGGTTCTGCAAGCCGTCACGCGGGCCTACGTCGTTGATAATAACTTTTTCTGCCATGCTAAAATCTCCTAGCCGACAACCCCGGCGGCTTTCAGTTCGTCGATACGCGCCTGATCATAACCGAATATTTCTGCCATCAATTCATTGGTGTTTTCACCGAGCTGCGGCGCGGGGGTAAATGATTCTTCGTTGGTGCGCGACAGCTTGATCGGGTTACCCGGCCCTTTCGTGCTGCGCCCGGATGCGTGCCCCAGATCGACCACCATGTTGCGGTGCTGCACCTGCTCATCGGCGAGCGCCCTGCTGAAGGTATTGACCGGCGCGGCGGGAATACGCTTCTCGTTCAGTTGTTTCAGCCAGAAATCCGTCGTGTTGGTCTTGAAGGCTTCAGCCAATGTACCATCAATAAAGTCCTTGTCGGCAAGTCGCCCCGGCTGTCCGTCGTACTCGGGCTTGTCGAATTCCGGGCAGTGAACAACCTGCTTCAGATTCTGCCAAAAATTATCCGTAATAACACAAATAACCAGATGGCCGTCGCTGGTCGGATAACTGTTGTAGGGTACATGGACAAAGTGACTGTTGCCGATCGGGTGCGGATCGTCACCCGACAGAAAGTACATGGTTGCCATGTAGTTGAGCAGTGAAATCTGCACGTCGAGCATGGAGATATCAACGTGCTGGCCTACGCCGGAACGGTCCCGCTCGATAATCGCCGCCATAACGCCCATAACGCCAAACATGCCGCCACCGAGATCGCCAATGGGGATACCGGCACGCATGGGGTGCGCAGCGTCAGAGCCGGTAATCGACATACCGCCGCCAAAGGCCTGTGCAACCTGATCAAAGGCGGGGCGATTGGCACCAGGCCCCTGCTCACCGAAGCCGGTGATGGAGCAGGTAATAATTTTCGGGTTCACCTTGCTCAGATGATCGTAATCAATCTTGAGTTTGCTCGGCACACCGGCGGCAAAATTGTTGATGACCACGTCCGAGGTTTTAACCAGATCATAAAACAGCTCAAGGCCCGCTTCGCTCTTAAGATCAATCGACATGGTGCGCTTGTTGCGGTTGAGGGTAATAAAATAGGCGCCCATACCGTCAATGGAATTGCGCGGGTCGGTCGCCAGCAATTTGCGCGTACCCTCGCCCTGCAGCGGTTCCACCTTGATCATATCGGCACCCAGATCGGCCAGTGTCATGGTGCAAAACGGGCCCGACAACATGTGGGTAAGGTCAAGTATCCGGATACCGGCCAGGGGCTTATTCATAACTCTCTCTTCTCGTAGAAAACATCAATGAAACAGGCTTGAAACAGCGGATTGCTCCCCGCCAGAGACAGGCAAAAAAGTGGCGCTCTCGGCCAATTAAATATAATGATATATCGTTATTACATTTGAGTAAAGTTATGCTAACATTTGCCCCATGAAGGGGCGTGATACCAGCGCCGCAGAAAGGATTTAAAAAGGGCATGGCAAAAAACCTGCTGGATAAACTACTCGACTCGCACACTGTGAAAACGCTCGACGCGGATCACCGCATGATCTATATCGACCGCATTTTCCTGCACGAGCGAACCGGCAGTATTGCCCTGAAGAGCCTGGCCGCATCGAACCGGACCGTGCAACGTCCCGAGCAGGTGTTCTGCACCATGGACCATATTGTCGACACCCATCCGGGGCGCGGCGATAAAACCCAGATGCCCTCCGGCCACCTGTTTATTGAAGCCACCCGCCACAGCACGGCGCAGGCAGGTATCCGCCTGTTCGATATTGGTGACGCCAACCAGGGTATTGCCCATGTGGTGTCAGCGGAACAGGGTATCGCCCTGCCCGGTTGCACCATGGTCTGCCCGGATAGCCATACCTGCACGCTCGGCGGCCTTGGCGCACTGGCCTGGGGCATCGGCTCAACCGAAGCAGAACATGCCTTGGCCACCAAAACGCTGGTATTGAAAAAGGCGCAGGCGATGCGCGTCACGTTCAACGGCAAACTATCGGCCGGCGTTACCGCCAAGGATATGATCCTGCACCTTATTGCTGCGCATGGCGCCAATGGGGGCGCTGGCTTTGCGGTTGAATTCTGCGGTGAAGCTGTGCGCGAACTGTCCATCGAAGCGCGCATGACCTTATGCAATATGGCGGTCGAATTTTCTGCCGTGACCGGCTTTGTTGCACCCGATGAAAAAACCATTGCCTACGTGAAAGGCCGCCCTTATGCGCCCACCGGCGAACGCTGGGACCAGGCTGTTGCCCACTGGCGCACCTTACAGTCTGACCCCGGCGCCCGCTTTGACCATGAAATTGTCATTGATGCCGGCAGTATTGAGCCTTCAGTTAGCTGGGGCACCAATCCGCAACACAGTATGGGCGTTAGCCATCCGGTGCCCAGCCCTTCAGAAAACCCGGAAGCGGAAGTTCGCTCCGCCATGGAAAAAGCCCAGCGCTATATGCAACTTGAGCCGGGGCAGAAACTGAACAGCATTGCGATTGATGCTGCATTTATCGGTTCGTGTACCAACAGCCGTATTAGCGATCTGCGCGCCGCTGCCGCCATGCTCAAAGGCAAGCGTATCGCCCCCGGCGTTGCCGCTGTCTGCGTACCCGGCTCCAGCCAGGTCAAACAAATGGCCGAAGCCGAAGGTCTGCATCAGGTATTTATTGACGCCGGTTTTGAATGGCGCGAATCGGGCTGCTCAATGTGCTTTTATGCCGGCGGTGAAACCTTTGGTGAAGGCAAGCGCGTTATTTCCAGCACCAACCGCAATTTCGAAGGCCGTCAGGGCCCGAAAGTCAAAACCCATATTGCCAGCCCCCTGACGGTGGCGGCGTCGGCGCTGACCGGTCGCATCACTGACCCCAGGGATTTTCTGTAGGCCATGCCCATGAGCACAAGCAACGCACCCATTGTCAGGCACAGCGGCGTAGCCGCCCCCCTACTCCAGGCCAACATTGATACCGACGTGATCATTCCCTCCCGGGAAATGAAGATTGTATCGAAGGAAGGGCTCGGCGAAGGTCTGTTTGCCAACTGGCGCTACACTCTGCCCGGCGGGCGCGAAGCCAATCCCGATTTTATTCTCAACCAGACAGCCTACCGCAACACCAGCATTCTTTTGTGCGGCAATAATTTCGGCTGCGGCTCATCGCGCGAACACGCGGTGTGGGCGCTGCGTGAGTACGGTATACGGGTTCTTATTGCCCCGAGTTTCGGCGCCATTTTCTACAACAACTGCATCAACAACGGTTTGCTGCCCGTGGTGCTTGATGAGGATGCGATACGCGAAATCGCTGCAGCCTGCACAGACAACCCGCAAACACAGCAACCGCTGATCAACCTCGAAGAGCAATCAGTCACCCTGCTTAACGGTTCGCAATATGAGTTTTCAATTGAAGCGGCTGCCAAGCATATGCTGATTAACGGCCTTGACCAGATTGGTCTGAGCCTGCAGCACGCGGCAGACATAGAAGCTTTTGAAGCCGGTGACCGCGATCAGCGCGGCTGGGCCTATCTGGGCGTTTAGAAACTGGACGCGTAGAATCGAATCGACGCTTATCGCGCTTGCCCGAAACGCCTACGGCTTATTCGGGCCTACAGCCTTTTGTGCAAGCCTGATCAGGCGGCGCGTATCAGGCACTAGACTCTAATCTGCGGCGCGCAATATCCCGTCACTCACCAACTGGTCAATGTCTGAGTCAGTCAGTCCGGTATTTAATAGCGCCAGTCTGGAACCCTCACCTTCACGCGGCAGGTCGTGGCGAACACTCATACGACGGCCACCCATATCAACGGGCATGGCGGGTAATTTCGTTTTCTCGCCGGTGTGCAGAGTCAGATCAAGCAGACCACCCGACTCGTTCAGGTGCGGGTCGGTAAACAGGTCCGACGGCGAAGCAATAGGCGCGAACGGTAAACCGGTTTTATCCAGTGCCGCCATCAGATCAATTTTCGTCATCGAGCCAAAGCGCTCACGGATAACGGGTAAGATACGCTCGCGCTGCGCCACACGATCGTTGTTCAATGTCAGCGATTCGTCTGCCGCAAAGTCATCGAAGGAAAAGGCTTCGCAAAACAAGCGCCACTGGGTATCGCTGACCACGCCAACAAATACCTGATCACCGTCAGCCGTATCAAAAATATCGTACACCGCCCAGGCTGAAGTGCGCACCGACATGGGCTGTGGCGCAACGCCACTCACCGCCTGCTGCGCCATATGCTGGCCCACCATAAAGGCGGTGCTTTCATACAGCGAGCTTTTGACCTTCTGGCCATGACCTGTGCGATGCCGCTCTTCCAGCGCCGCCAGAATGGCAATCGCTCCGAACATCCCGCCGGTAATATCAATGACCGAGGAGCCCGCGCGCATGGGCTTGCCGGGCAGGCCGGTCATATAGGCCAGGCCGCCCATCATCTGGGTGACTTCGTCGAGTGCCGTACGGTGCTCGTAGGGGCCGTCCAGAAAACCTTTCAGCGAGCAATAAATCAGGCCCGGATTGCTTTTGCTGAGCGCCTCGTAGGAAAAGCCCAGTTTGTCCATCGCACCCGGACGAAAGTTTTCAATCAGAATATCCGCATCTTCAATCAAGCCGAGTACAACTTTTTTTCCGGCGTCGGATTTCAGGTCAACACAGAGACTCTGCTTGTTGCGGTTATACATCGGGAAGTAGCCTGCACCCGAGCCCTTCAGGCGGCGAGTGTTATCGCCGGTCAAGGGTTCAATTTTAAGCACCTCGGCACCCAGGTCAGCGAGCAGCACACCTGCGGCAGGCCCCATCACCATGTGGGTAAATTCTACGACCTTGATGCCCGCGAGAGGCAGTGACTGTTGCTCGGACAACTCGCAATCTCCTGATACTTGCCGATAAACTTCGGAGCGATGCCTGACGTTGGCGTCAGACCAACACCAGCTACCCTTGCCGCTCCATATTTGATATTATGTTATATCATTATAGCTTTATGAATCAATACTGAACTTTTCCGGCCGCTATGCCGGTCTGGCAGGAACTTTTAAGCATGGACATAGAAATCAGCGAAGTTGGCCCCCGCGACGGCCTGCAAAGTATCGACACCATCATGCCAACCGCCGACAAAAAAACCTGGATTGCAGCGCAGGCTGCCGCCGGTGTCAGCGAAATAGAAGTGGGCTCCTTTGTGCCCGCCAAAGTACTGCCGCAACTGGCAGATACTGCCGAGCTGGTTGAATACGCGCGCACACTGCCGGGGCTGACGGTTGCCGTGCTGGTGCCCAATCTGCGCGGCGCCCAGGACGCCATCCGGGCCGGTGCTCACAAGATGTCCATTCCCTTGTCCATCAGCGAAACCCATAGCCTGAAGAACGTGAAGCGCTCCCACGAGCAAATGCTTGAGGAAATCGCGCGCATTATAGAGCTGCTGAAAGACATTCCTGTAGCAACGCGCCCCAAATTCGAAGTGGGCTTGTCGACCGCCTTTGGCTGCACCATTGAAGGCCCGATTGCTGAAGCGAAAGTGATCTCGATTGCAGAAAAAGTGGTCGCTCTCGGCGTGGATGAAGTTGGACTGTCGGATACCACCGGCTATGGCAATCCGGCCCAACTGAAACGACTGGCGCAAGGTATTTGGGATAATTGCGGCCGCGACAAACTGAACGGTGTTCATTTGCACAACACGCGCGGTCAGGGTCTGGCCAACGCACTGGCCGCGGTAGACATTGGCCTGACAACGATAGACAGCAGCCTTGGCGGCATAGGCGGCTGCCCCGCCGCGCCCGGCGCCAGCGGCAATATTGTTACTGAAGACCTGGCGTTTATGCTCGAAGCCATGGGCCTGAAAACCGGGATCGATTTGAACAAATTGCTGGCAGTGCGCGAGCAGGTGCAGCGGATGCTGCCCAATGAGGAGATGTACGGCTTTACCAGTGCGGCGGGGTTACCGAAAGGGTTTCGTCAGGCAGGTTGAGCCCTTCGACAGGCTCAGGGCGAACGG
>DIBR01000029.1:90174-105474 GCA_002415025.1 Spongiibacteraceae bacterium UBA5047 | reverse complement strand
CCCTTCGACAGGCTCAGGGTGAACGGTTCGGGGGTTCTGCAATGCCCTTCGACAAACTCAGGGCGAACGGGTGGGGGGCTCTGCAATGCCCTTCGACGAGCTCAGGGCGAACGGGTGGGAAGTGTGCGAAGTACTCCGTTCGTGGTGAGCCCGTCGAACCAGCCTCGTTCATGGTGAGCCTGTCGACCCGGCCCTTCGACAGGCTCAGGGCGAACGGGTCGGATATCTGCCCAGCCCAGTGTTCCGTTCGTGGTGAGCCTGTCGAACCACAAGTCAGCTAACCTGCAAACTCTCACGCACACAATTAATCATCGCACGCTCCATCAAAAATGCTTTGGCCTGAACCGGGTCGGCCGCTGTTTCCATCAGCATTTTCTGGCGCTTGTCCTGAATATCCTTGTCAGTGGATTCCATCAGCTTTTTGTTTTCAATGGTGTGGTTCTGCACAAACTTCACTGCCAGTTCGCGACGCTGACGGTCGTACTGTTCAAATTCGGGCGCGTAATCGCACCCACTTTCAATGATTCGAACCAGCCGCTCAGCCAGATTAAAGGCATCGTGCAGACCGCCGTTCATGCCCATGCCACCCAGCGGATTGTTGATGTGACAGGCGTCCCCTGCCAGCACAACACGCTCTTTAAAATAGGTTTCGGACACGCGCTGATGCACGTTATAGAGGGTGCGATGACCAATCTCGTAGGCGCTGCCCTTGTCATACAGATGCTTCAGGCGAGCCTGAATATAATCCTCAGACAACAGCAGGTCGTCGCTGTCGCCGGGCTGGGTTGGCCAGAGCACCCGCCACAGTTTGTCGGTACGCAGAATGACGCACCACTCGTCCGGATCAGACACGTAATTGACGTAGGACAGGTTTTCAAACACGGTTTCAAAGGGAAAGGGCGTACTGACCACCAGAAATTTTTCATCGTAGGTAAAGCCGCCAAAGCCGATACCCGCCGATTTACGCACGTTGCTGGAGGCACCATCGGTGCCGACCAGAAAGGGCGTCTGCAGGGTTTTGATACCTTCGGGCGTTTCCACCGTCACTTCAACGCCGTCTTTGACATTTTTACAGCCAACAACCTGATGGGAAAACAGCACCTGGGCGCAGTCGTATTCTGCGAGCATATCGCGAACAATGTGCGTCATCTCGTACTGTTCAAGCTGCAGCCGAAAGGGAAAGGTGGTTTCATCGGCGATCAGCGCCATATCAAACTCCGCCACCTCATCGGTGCGCCGGTCACGGTACTGGTATTTGTCGACCTTGAGCCCCTTGGCGAGCATGCGCTCGGTGACACCGAGGGTGTGCAGCATTTCCAGCGAGGGCGGATGAAAGGTTGAAGCACGCAGGTCTATCGGCAGGGACTCGTGTTTTTCCAGCAAAATAACCGGAATATTGTGCTGCGCCAGATACAAGGCGACAACGGAGCCTGCGGGGCCAGCTCCGGCTACAATCACAGGATCTGTACTACTCATTCTGAATACCTTTTCGATGCGTCGACAATTCCGGCGGTCAGAGCCCCCGCTCCTCCCCTGCCGGTCATTGTCATGTTTAGTGTCGTTGTGCGCCGGTGTTCCGGTTCTCTTGCTAACGCCAGCGCTGGCGAAGTTTATTCACTGTGATAGTCGTCCATGCTCAGGCTCATCCGATACTGGAAGCGCTTCGGGTTGTACTGGCAGAACAGAATATCAACCAATTTTCCGTCTTTCGTATAGGAGTGCCGCACCAGGGTTAAGGTAGGCGCACCCGCTTTCAGTTCCAGTTCTCGTGCAACTTCATTATTTGCCGCGTCAGCCCCCAGATACTGTTCGACCTTGGAGAGAATCAGGCCGTTTTCCTTAATCGTGTCCAGGCGCACATTGGTTTCCAACTCGCGCTTGGAGAAGCCTTTTTTAATGCCGACCGTCCAGCTGATGTAATAGGCGAAGGGCTCCCCTTCTTCACTGCTGCGCACACGAATCACCCGGTGTGCCTTTTCACCTTTGGCCAAACCCAGTTCTGAGCGAATATCGGCTGGCGGTATGACTTTTTCAACGTCCAGCACCTTGATGCGCGTTTGCCGCCCCATACTGGCCAGCTTTTCAAGCATGCCCACCAAGGGCGCCTGCACCGGCTCGGGCTCGTAATGATGGGTAACATGACTGCCCTTGCCACGACGACGTTCAACCAGCTCGTCCGCTGCCAGTTCATCCATCGCGCGCTTGGCGGTAATGCGGGACACACCAAACATTTCGGCCAGCTGTTGCTCGGTCGGCATTTGCGTGCCGTGAGCAATGGAGCCATCCAGAATCCGCCCCTTCAGCAAGCTGTACATTTGGAAGTAAAGCGGCGTTGGCGCCTCACTCTGCATCAACTCCAGATCGCGCTTGCTGAATAGTTTTTCTATGGCACTGCTCATCTATATCTTTCTCCCCGTGTGCAAGTGCAGCCATGACAACAACTACACCTGCTAACTCGCTGAAATACTTAAAACTATAATATTATAGCTAAATAACTTTCCCGCGCCTATCCACCGGTAAAATTGATATCTTTTGTTGTTCGGCACTATTCAGCTCTACGTGGCCGGAAGTGCCGCTACGGCCTCTTTCAGGCTAACCACATCAGCATATTTGGCATGCATGTCGTGGAGGTTGGCGGCGTGGGCATCGGCATTTCTATCACCCACGGCTTCACGCGGCACCAGCACCGGGTAGTCATACTGCAGACCGTCGAGTACCGTTGCGCGCACACAACCGCTGGTCGTCAGGCCGGTTACTACCAGTGAATCCACACCCGCCTGCTGTAACTGCAACTGCAAATCGGTTCCAAAAAACGAGCTGGCCCACTGCTTTTCAATCAGCGCCTCACCTGCCAGCGGCGCCAGCGCATCGTTGACCTTTACCCACTCGGAATCTGGCGTCAGGCAATCCAGTGCCGGCAGGCGTGCGCGAAACACTCTGGCCTGCGCGCGCTCGCGGTATACCACCGTGGTAAAAAATACCGGCAGCTTGCGCGCCCGAAACTCTGCCAGCAGCTCGGCATTTGCCGCCACCACCTCGGGGCAGTCACTGCCCAGCGGGCAGGCCGAATCGGTAAAACCGTTGATCATATCAACCAGTATCAACGCGGGGCGTTGCCCCAGATTCTGTGCATGGCGTTGTAAATCCATCAGCCTTTCAACTCCACATCAGACTGCCGTGAAAAAAATGCCTGCAGCATTGCGGCAATCTCGTTTGCATACAAATCACAAGCGTAGGTTCTGGCGCCGGGAATGACGGCCTTCTCGCCGCGTTTGCAGGCGGCAAAAGCCGCGTCTAGCTGGGGATACAGCGGATCGCCATCGCCAGCGAAAACAAAGACGGGAATATCCAGCTCACGCAACTGCGATTCAAAATCCTGTTCGATAACCGCGGTATAAGCATCCGGGTAGGCATCGCCCACGGCTAGCCCAAGTAGCGTTTCGCGCAAACTCAACTCGAGCGGTGCGGCCGGCTCTTTGGCGCGCATGCGTTGCCACATGCCCAGCAGATGGCTGCCTTCTTCGTCGGCGACAAAGGGTTTTGCTTTCTCGGGAAGCGCAGTCTTCAGGGCATCGTTCAACAGGGTCGGGCCGGACAGGGCCATCGCGCTGACCTGCTGCGGAAAATCAAAGGCAAGCTGAACAGCAATGGCCGCGCCGGTGTGATGGCCGAATACCGCCGCAGAAGGAATACCCAGCGCAACCAGAAATTCGCGCACGGCGCTGGCGTAGGCTTGGGTCGTTACCGCCTCGGGCAGAGGGTCGCTCATACCAAAGCCCGGACTATCCGGTGCCAGCAGATAAAAGCTCTCCTGCAAGGCTGCCATCAGCTTTTCAAACATGACCGAACTGCTGGGGCTTTGATGCAGCATCAGCAGTGCCGGCGAGCGTGCATCACCGGCGTAGCGGTAGTGCATCTGGCCGTACGGCAGGTCGATATAGGCTTTACGTATCACACTCGCCATCGCCTCAACCCAGCTCCACGCTGATCCATTTCAGTTCGGTAAATTCTTCGGTGCTGTAATGCCCGCCGCTGCGGCCGATACCGGACAGACCCAGCCCGCCAACCGGCGCCATGGCGTTGCTTTGAAAGGAATGCATGCCGATATGCACCGCGCCGCTACGAATGGCACGCGCCGCCTTGAAGCCGGCAACAATATCGCGGGTCAACACAGCGGCCGACAGTCCGAATTCACTGTCGTTGGCGAGCGCAATCGCTTCGTCCAGATCGGCAGCACATACGACGCTGGTGATCGGCCCGAAACTTTCGTCGCGCCAGATGCTGCTATCCCGTGGCGGCTCAAGTATGACTGTCGGCTGATAGCGCAGGCCCGATTCGATGTCGCCGCCCGTCAGCAGCCTGGCTCCAGCGGCGAGCGCATCACGTTGATGTTCGATGACCTTATTCAACGCACGGCGGTTGATCAGCGGTCCATAAGCCGTAGATGGGTCACGCAGGTCGCCCAGCGGCAGCGTCTCGCAAGCCTGTTTGAAGGCAGCGCAGAAGGCATCAAATACCGGCGCTTCCACGACGATGCGCGAGTTCGCCATGCAGATTTGCCCGGCGTGATTGAACATACCCTGCACCGCTATCTGCGCTGCCTGCTCCGGGTCAAAATCTTTCAGCACCAGCAGCGCGCTTTTGCCGCCCAGCTCCAACTGAACCCGGCGCATTTTCTGCATCGCCTGGGCACCAATGGCCTTGCCGGTTGCAGTTGAACCGGTCAGAGCGATGCCGTCGATATCGGGGTGCGACACCAGCGGCGCGCCACAATCGGCGCCAAAGCCGGTGACCACATTCACCGCATTGGCGGGCAGCCCTGCTTCTATCAGTAACTTGGCAAACGCGACGGCAATCTGCGGTGTTTCTTCCGAAGGTTTGATAACCACGCTGTTCCCTGCGGCCAACGGAAAGGCGGTCATTTTCGCCAGCAAGGCCAAAGGCGCATTGTAAGGAGAGACAATGGCTACAACGCCGAGCGGTTCGCGAAACACCATCGACAGACGATCGGTTCTGTCATTTGGGAAGGTATCGCCATACAGGCGACGAACTTCACCGGCCGCCGTGCGCAGCAGATCAACGGTGTAGCGAATTTCGTGGCGCGCCTTGTTGATGGTTGAGCCGCTTTCGTCGATAAGCGCTTCCAGGTAGCGCTCTTCGCCGTGCTGCTCCATCAAACTGGCGGCCTTGAGCAGCGCGGCTTCCCTCTCGCCTGGCGACAGCGACGACCAGGCTTCAAAACCTGTTCGCGCCGCAGCAACGGCCCGGTCAACATCGCTCGCATCTGCCCGTGCAGCATTGCCTATCACAAGCTCGCTCGCCGGCGACAGAACCTCAAATGTTTGTCCCGACGCTGCCGGCCCTTCAACACCCGCTATCAGTAATCCGGTATCCATCAGGCAGGCCTCCCCGCTACACCAATAATGCGCGTACCGCGGAAAAATTCGAAGGTTTCACGAACACCCTCATCTCCGAGGCCACTCAAGCCCCAGGCTGGCCTTGGCGCCAGCGGATGCAGATTCAGCATGCTGACCGCATTGATCTTGATATTGCCCGCCCGGATACGACGCGCAACCGCAAGCGCGTGCTGCTCTTCCCCGAATACATACGCCGCCAGACCAAAAGGCGTTTCGTTCGCTTGTGCTATCGCCTCTTCATCAGAATCAAAGGTATGCACCGTAGCAACCGGGCCAAATATTTCTTCCAGCGCATCGCTTGAGGCCAGCCCGGTCAGCAGCGTTGGCGCAATAAAATTTCCGCGAAGGTCAGGCAGCGCAGATTCCGCAACCGCCACAGCACCCTTCTCCTGATATCGCGCAATCGCGTCGCGTATGTGCTGTAAATGCCCTTTGTGCACAACCGGCCCCATGGCGCTATCGGCATCCAGTGCGCTGCCGATACGCACAGTTTTCAGTCTGCTGCGCACGGCCTCCATCAAGGCGTCGTAGCAGGACTGGTGCACCAGCAGGCGACCCAGCGCCCGACACCACTGGCCGTTAAGCGTTGTCAGCCCCGTCACCACCCCATCTGCAGCGGCATTAATATCGGCATCGGCAAGCACCACAACCGGATTGTTGCCACCCAGTTCAAGCTGTGCAGGTTTTATATCGCGTGCAGCGGCGGCGGCTACGGCGCGCCCGCCCTGCAGACCGCCGGTAAAGGATACCGCCGCAATACGCGTGTCGCCCACCAGCGCGGCGCCGGTCTGACCGTCGCCGTGCAGTAATTGAATCAGGCCGACCGGCAGCCCGGCCTCACTGATCGCTTCGGTAATAATCTGCGCCGATTCAGGCGCCCATTCCGACGGCTTGATAATCACCGGGCATCCGGCAGCCAGTGCAGAAGCCAGTTTGTGACAGAGAATGCCGGATGGCGCGTTCCAGGGCGCGATCACCGCCACTGGCCCCAAAGGCAGGCGCTCGACTTCAACGTCCCCATAGGGGCCCTCGAAAGCTACGCGGGTATCGGTTTCACGCAGCAGCTTGGCCGCCGCGTTGAAAGCCGCCGAACAGATGGAAGCGACCACCGTCGTCAACGATAAAATCACTCCCGTGCAACGTGCGTCGGCCACTGCAATCGACTCGGCGCGCGCGGCAATCAGGCTTGCGATGCCTTCAAGCGCTTCGGCTTTTTCCGTTGGTGCCAGAGACGACCATGCTGCCGAGGCGTGAACCGCCTCGGCGCAGCGAATGGCCTGCTCGATTTGCTGGCTACTGCTGCCGCGCTGGCGGAACAAGACCTCGCCGGTGCTGGCATCGCAGACATCGGCAGACAGTTCATGCGCTGGCGCGTGCCACTGCCCTTCAATAAAATTCCTGAGTTCCATCAAGCCTTCCCGAACGCCTGCTGTTCCTGACCTTCAATCACCAGCTTGGCGGTTTCAAGACGCCCGCGCTCGGCGGGAAATGCCTGTACCAGACCCATGGCCAAATCACGCAGGGCGCGGGAGTATGGCGTGTCGAACATGGTGCCGGAAGTACCCGCGCACTTCAGCGCAGCAATGCCGACTTTAAAGCTGTATTCCGCCACCTGCCCTTTGCAGGTTCGCCAGAATTTAATCACTTCGTCTTTGGATACAATTGGTGGCTCGGCACTTTCAATCTGAATCTGGCGACGCGCCCACAGCAAGGCGGTTTGCAGATCAGCATACATCTCACCCACCAACTGCGCCTGGAAAGGTCCGGTGCCGAGCGGCTTGCCGGTATCGACAAACTTCTTGTCCTGCAGCATTTTTACCGCTGTTTGATACACAGCCACTGCCGCACCCAGATAGATCACCGAGGCTGCCACCTGATTGCCGACGAAACTTGAGCGGCTCATCTGACAGCTGCGCGCAAAGGCACCCGGTATCGCCAGAGCATCTTCTTCGGCAACAAACACGTTCTCAAGCACCAGACCTTCGGTTGCCGTGCCGCGCATACCGAGCGCATTCCATTCAATCCGGCCGCGCGTGCCTTGAGCATCGCGGTCAACGATAAAGGTGCACAATGCGGACGCGTCACTGATACCCTTCAAGCCCGCCGTCACAAGATAGTAATTGGCGATACCGGTGGCACAACCAAACGACTTTTCGCCGTTGAGCATATAGCCGCCATCGACCGGGCTGGCCTCGGTGGTGATAGTGATGGCTGATTTTTCGGATTTAACCGATTCGCTGGCGTAGTTGGCTAACCATTTGCCGTCGCGGCCCATGGTGTACAGCACTTTTTCAGCAAAGGCGCGCACCTTGGGCGCTTCTTCAGCACTGAACAAACCTTCATCGAGGGCTGACAGCGCCAGTGTGCCGCGTGATGCCGAGGTGTTGTGAAAAAAGTAGGCCAGCCCCGTAGACGGGCAAACACTGCCGATGGCGAAGCAGGCTGCCGACCAGTCGCGCAAACCGCCACCCAAGCCACCGAACTCGCGCGGCACCACCAGGCCGAGCAAACCCGCGTCGCTTAGCAGTTTCACGTTGTCCGTGTTGAACTCACCCTTGCGATCCGTTTCGGCGGCGCGCTCGCGCAATACCGGCAAAATACTTTCGACCCGTTCGGCCCGCTCTCTTTCTTCACTGCTGAGATCCTCAACCAGCAATTCAGCTATCATTTTACTCACGTTAAATCCTCAAATTCTGCTGCGGTATCGTCGATCAGTATTCTGATTCTGCGTCAGCAGATCAGGCGCTAACTTCACGCAGCGTTGCAATCTGCTTGTTCGCCGCCTCACTGCCAACCAGCGGCTCAATTTGCTGCCACACCGGATCAACATCCTTGTTAAAAATAGCTTCTTTGTTACGTTTGTCGCGGGCAATCAGCTCGGCGGCCGTTACATCTTCCAAAGCTCCTGCGGAAATGCCTTTCTCCAGCAATTCAAACCAGTGATCCAGATAGATATCCACGGTTTTGCGAATTTCGGTAAACGCTTCTGCGGTAGCGCGATTGGCCAGCATCCACGGCGACATAATGGCGTATTGTCGCGGCGACAGATGCGCCATGGTCAAACCCTCTGTTTCACGCGCCGCCATACAGGCATCAGTCAGTGGCTGATAGACTTCGTTGAGATAGTTCAAACGCGAACCGATATCCACGCGCGGTATCAGGTCTAGGTGAAAGGCGTGATGCTCACCAGCCTTTACTGAATCAACCGTGTAGTGCGGCACCGGGCTGTCGGAGGGGGTGAACGCAAAAATCATGTGGGAATCGAGATGGATGGCAGGCACAACAATCGACGAAGTCACCACCTGAAACAGCGGGCCGCCGGTAAACTTGCGCATATGGCCAACGCTGCCTTCAGCGATGGGAACGTGGCTTTCCAGTGGTAAAAAAGGTCCGCCGTCGGCGCCCAGCTCTTCTTTCATCCCCAGACTATCAACAATGCGGTTGAGTACGTGGTCGTGCAAATCCTTGGGCAGTGACATAGATGTTCCTCTTTCAAATTCTTATTGAGCTGATTAAAAATCGTTTAGTGCGCTGCGGTAATCGGTGCCAGCAAATGCCAGGGCCGGTTATCCAGCAAATGGGTGCGGTGCGACACCACTTTGTTCTCGGCGCAGCGCGGATAAATCTCTGCCGTCGTCAACCCGGCATTCGTGCTTGCCTGAGTCACAACCGGGCGGGTCAGCACACCATCGAACGCGCGCTCCTGCCATTCCCCGAAAATTGTAAAGTCGCGCTGCAGTGCGCCTATGGTGCTGCAACCATGGGCAGAAGGCTGGGCGGCAGCCACCAGATTCATGCGATTCTCACCTGCCCTCTCCAGCAAACCGGTTTCGAGTTCCCAGGCTTCCAGCGGCATGAGCGGCACGGCCAGAATCTGCACACCTTGCAGCGCCAGCAAGCGAGCGGATTCCGGATACACGCTGTCGTCACTCACCATCAGGCCGATACGGCCAATGGGCGAATCGTAGCTGGCAAAACCTTCCGCCAGCGCAGACCAGGCGAAGCGCTCACTGAAGTGCACTTGCGGCTGGGCAAACACGAGGCCTTGCGAGCCGATCAATACGGCGCAGTGCTGCCGCTCACCCGACGCAGTGGTTTGCACCAGTGACGTCGCAACCAGGCTATCGCCGCATTGCGCCGCAATGGCATTGATAACCGACTCGCTCTGGGCAATAGCCTTGCCACCTTCAGCTGCATCGATCAGGCACAGGCCGGGCAATACAATCAGGCTGGCACCGGAATTGGCAATTGCCGACAGCGCCTCTTCCAGTGCGGCAAATCCGGTTTGAGCCAGCTGTAAAGTAGCAACCTCGGCCTTTTCGGGGCCGGTGAATTTACTGCCCGCTTGTTCAGCCGGATCAAGGCCTAAGCTGGCATATAGCTCGGGGCGCCGACTACGATAAACGTCTGTGCCATCCGGGCGAGTTTTGCTGTCCGCATCCGAGGGGCAGAAATCGGCGAAAACCACTTCTTCGTCACGGGTTTTTGCCATGGCGAGCACGGTGCCATCGGGTGCTACAATCTGGCTTTCACCCGCGCCATTAAGAAACTCGACAGGAATATTGGTAGCAGCGCTGATGCCATCCATCATTGCTTCGGGCACCAGTGGCCCAACCTTGTTTGCTGCAACAACAAACACACGGTTTTCAGGTGCGCGCACCGGAATATGGAGCGAGCCTTCGTCAGGTGCAAAGGAGTTCAGGCTATTACAAAGCACCTGAGCGCCACGCAGTGACAGACAGCGCGGTGTTTCGTTGATTACGCCGTCCATGCACATATACAGACCGAGGCGGCCTATCTCGGTATCGACAACGGCGCCCGGCGTGGTCGCAGGCTCCAGAAAATCATTCTCGTGCCCGATAAGCACCTGCTTGTCGCTGATACCAAGCAACTCACCTGTGGGCGAATACAACAGATTGCTGCCAGACACTTTGCTATTGTCACGTTGCAGCGTAACGCCGATCACCACGAAGGCCTGAATCTCCTTTGCCTTAGTGGCTATGGCTTGCAGGAAATCACCGTCCAGTGTTAATGACACATCAAAACAGTGTTCGGCATTGTCATACCAGGAGAGATGATTACAGAACTCAGGCAGCACCACGAGCTGTGGCTTGTGCGCTGCGGCTTTATCCAGCACCCGCAGACAACTTTCAAGATTGACAGCAATATCACTGCCAACGTGAAACTGCGCCGCAGCGGCTCGTATTTGCTGACTACCCACTGTTGACTCCTGACTATTTCAAAGCATGCGGTATAAACATTATTTCGGGGTTGTCGCAGCCCGGCTGACCGGGCTGCGAATATTACTTAATGGAAGAGATATTTAACTGTTGCGCCAAAGCTGCGACGCGCGCCCAGGCCAACCATGTACTGGTTGAATACGCCGATAACAAATGCGTTACCCGGATAAATCTCATCGGTGAGGTTCTTACCCCACAGTGATATATCCCAGTGATCACTTGGACCAAGCAAACTCAAAGAGCCATTCATGATTGTACGAGACGGCACCCAGCCCAGATTGAGCGGCGTCAGAAACTGCTTGGACTGATAGTTAGCGTCAACGCGCGCCGTCATCGCCCAGCCTGAATCGAAGTTATTAAAAAAGTTCAGACCCAGTGAGTACTGCTCTTTCGAACCGCGAGCCAACTGGTTACCACCAACATCACCATTACTTGGGCAGGTAACGCCATCACAGCCGGTGCCGGTTGACGCAGTGCTGCGACCGGGCGAGTAAATAACGCCATCGTCGTAAGTAGCGTCATTGTAGGTCATGCCAAAATCGACAGAGAAGTGCTCATTGACCGCGTACACGCCCTCCAGCTCAACACCGATACTGGTAGCATCGCCGATATTGGTAACAACATCAGACGATGACAGACTGGCTGAGTTCGGTGGAATCGAACCCTGTAGACCGGTCCAGTCGATATAGAACAACGCACCGTTCAGGGTAAGTGCGCCATCAAGAAACTTGTTCTTTGAGCCAACTTCGTAAGTCCAGTTGGTCGCTTCATCGTAAACGAGCTGATCTTCGCTTTCAGCATTGTTAAAGCCGCCGGTCTTCAAGCCTTTCGCAACTGAGAAGTACAACATCTGATCATCGTTAACCGCCCAGTTAAGTATTGCCCGGGGTGTTGCATATACGAACTGCTCCTCGTCGTCTGTCACGACGAGAGTGCTGCTTACGGTATCAGCCAGACCAGGCACAACCGGATCTTGCGGTAAACGATAAGTTATGGATTGCCCAAAAGTCAGACCGAAGGGGTCGGTATGACGCGTTACACTTTTGTCTTCACGTGTAACACGGGCTTCAAAGGTTCCGTCTACATTGTCGGTAAGCACATATGAAACCGAGAAAAATGCTGCCAGAATCTCATCTTCAAAACTGGTATCTTCCAGTCGTGCTTTGTGGTGTTGACGCACGACCTGATCATAGACGACACCGGTTGTGAGCTGACCCAGGCTTGGCAATACCGAGGACGGCGTTGACAGGGGCTCGCTGCAGTTTGCGCGAGTCTCAGGCGTATCACCGTTGCATAAGTCGCTGATGTAAACGGTCGAAAACTCGCGGTCTTCGGTAACCGCATAGTACAAACCGGCACTACCGCGCAGACGGTCACCACTATCGTAATCAAAACGGAATTCATGCGAAAAGGCGTCCAGTTCGGAGTTCGGACGGCCACTGAACGTATTCGCGAATTTATACGCGGCGGGATTCTGGTTGTCTATCGCGTACACCACAGTATCAACGGCTATACCACGACCAACCAACGGGTCTTCACCACCTGGGCCTCCGGTAGAAAGTGTTTCGTGAGTCGCAAAGCCAAACAGGTAATGTGCACTCCAGTTTTCAGACATATTGTAATCAGACGTGAATGTCACTACTTCAGTTGACGCTACCTGACCGATACCGCGCGGGTCGATAACAACACCATTACTGGTACGCGGACCTAAAGCGCCCGCCGCAGTCGTCGGCAACTCTCCACACCAGGCAGAAAACCCTGTATGGGCAGCCGTCGGCGACGGATTACCAATGTCATTAACAGTGCGCTCATTACAGTTCAGATCGAGCTGGTCGTCGCGACGAAACCCGAAGCGAGCCGCGTTCACACCCGAGATACTGTAACCCGGGCCAGTTTCCTTGATCGCCTTGTTCTTGTAGTAGCTGGTACGCAACATCAAAGCGTCAGATGGCTCGTAAGCAAGCAGCAATGAGTAGACCTCGTCGTCCCAACCACCCAAATTACCTGTAGTTGTAGGGCCGGTAGCATCGGCATCCGCCATTGGATGGTCATTTTCGGTATGGCCGTCATAACTGCTGAACCCGGCCGTCACTTTCGCCAACAATCGGCCGTCAAGTGCGATTGGTCCGTTAAAACTCAGCTTGATATCTTCGCGCTCGTTGTCACCCACCGTCGCGCTAACGTAGGCTTCGAATTCAGCTTTCGGTTTTGCCGTGATGTAGTTTACGGCACCGGCGAAGGCGTTGCGGCCAAACAGCGCGTTCTGGGGCCCCTTGATAACCTCGACACGCTCCATATCAATCATGCCCAAATTAAGCATGCTCTGGCGCTGCAGGTAAACGCCGTCAATAAAGAACGATACGTTCTGAATACGAGAGGTAGTGAACTGCTGGGCAAGCCCCCTAATAACGGCGTTGCCGTGGTTACCACCGGTGATAAAGCCTTCATAAGTGAAGCCAGGTGTAGCCGCAGCAATGTCGTCCAGACCCGAGAAGCCTCTGCGATTCATTGAGTCAGCAGTAAAAGGCGTTACGGCGACCGGAATATCCTGAATCGATTCTTCACGCTTTCGCGCGGTAACAATAACTTCTTCCACTGCCAGATTTTTGACTGCACGCTTTTTGGTTGTCCCTTCCTGCGCGATAGCCCCAACCGAGAAGCTGCTGAGCACCGCTAACGCGGGCAGCAATACTGCGTATCCTGATTTACCGACCATGTAACTATACCTGAATTATTCGACGTGATTCCCCAAAACCGGCAAGCGTCCCCCACACTTACCCCCACAAGATTACAGGCTCAATACTGGCCCGAGACCTCGATTTGTTATAATCTAATATCATTATAGCTTTTAAGTCAACATGCGCTTCCTGCAGGCATGCCGTAGAGATGAGAGATCACTATGTATAACTATAGTCTCAGCCTGGCTTTATTCGACTTTATTCCCGTTATTCTGTCGGGGCTGGGCTGGTATTGGTTAAGCCGCTGGGTATCCCTTAAAGCCCCGCAATATCAGACTGCCCTTGTAGTCGGTGGCCTTCTGGTCGTTCTGGGCGGAATATCCAAGGTCAGCTGGAAACTGGTTATTGCCGTTTCAGGAAATTCCATAGAATTTCTCAACAACAATCTCTTTTTGTTCATGATGCCCGGTTTTGCCCTGATATTTGCAGCAGTCTGGCGTGCAGTGCCCTGCTCGCCTACCCGCCCGTCACGCGACCCCCTGATTTACGGCGGCCTCTTGCTGACGCTCCTGTGCCCTGTCGTTATTTCAACCTTGAGCGCACATCCACGCGCCTGGTTTCTGGCACTGGTAGGCGTGACCACGCTATTCAATTGCATGATTATAGGCCGCCTGTGCATATATGCCTGGCCACGCGGCCAGCGGCTAACCGCCAGTCTTTTCGTATTCAATCTGTTGGCAGCCTTTGTACTGAGCGCACTGGCTCGTACGGGTGATCATTCAGAAGCCATGCAATGGCTGGAAGAAATCATTAACACGGGCGCGCAAGGAGCTCTGGCTTTTGCTGCCTACCGACTCACCCAAAAAGAACAAAAGAGAAGCTCCCTATGAAAGATTACAGCAGAGGACGACGTTTTCTCGGTCTGCAGTTACTCCCGACCGTCGGCGCAGGCAACCTGGCAACGTTTTACCTGGCCTGTGTGGGCGGCATCATGCTCGCCACCTTTATGCCGCAAATGCAGCCATACTTGCTGTCGGAGTTCCTGAACATTCCACAGGCACAGCAAGGAGTCGTTAGCGGCAACATCGCGTTCTGGGGTGAAATTGCCATCATTCTTGCGGTTGGCGTATGGGGCTCGCTTTCAGACAAGATTGGCCGCAAACCGGTCATGGCGGTCGGCTTTGGCTTGATGGCCATCAGCATTGTGCTCTACCCGCAGGCCACCAGCTATCACGAACTGCTCGTTTACCGGGTATTGTTCGGTTTGGGCGTTGCCGCCTTTAGCTGCATGACCTTTACCATTCTCGCCGACTATATTGCCGATGAAAGTCGCGGCAAGGCAACGGGCATCCTTGGGGTATGCAATGGCATTGGCGCCATGATTACCGTGTTTTTTCTGCTGCGCCTGCCGAGCATGTTTCAGGCCCAGGGGCTGGATTCACAGGCCGCCGGGCAGCGCGCGTATCTGATTGTTGCCGCGATAGCCGTGGTAATCGCCATTGTCATGTGGCTGGGCCTGAAGCCGCGCACCAAAACTGACTCACAACATCAAGAGCCCAGCATTCGCGAACTGACCGTTATGGGATTCAGAGCAGCCAAAGACCCCGGTATCGCGCTCGCTTACGGGGCCGCCTTTGTCTCGCGGGGCAACCTGGCCATCGTGGGCACGTTCTTTACCTTGTGGCTCGCCAATTACGGCACCAGCGTCATGGGGCTGGAGCGCGGCGAAGCACTCGCAAAAGCCGGCATTATTGTCGGCATCGCTCAGGGAGTCACACTGCTCGGTGCACCGATGTTTGGCATACTGTGCGACAAAATCAACCGCGTACACGCATTGGCGGTAGCGTTGCTGGTGTCATTTGCCGGCTACGGCGGAACCTATTTTATCGACGACCCCTTCAGCTCCGGAATGATCGTCTGTGCCATTTTAATTGGTTTGGGCGAAGTTGGCGGCATCATTACCAG